>CASFPN010000038.1 GCA_949296425.1 uncultured bacterium | reverse complement strand
TTTGCAACTCCGGACCATTTGTATTTTGCATAATCACAACGTTTATTACTATCCGAAACATTTGTTCCGCAATAGTCTATTACTTTTAACTTTGACATCATAGCACTGTAATATTCTTCTGTCGGTGTGCCGATAAACTTATTATCTACACTAATGCATTTGCCATCAGTGCTATATGCTTCGCATATCTGCACTCCGTCAGCCACGACTTCATTAAACGCGTTGCTTATTACAGAGTATTCCTTTTTCCATTTGGCAATATTTTGCTTATCCTGTATTTTAGATATTACTGTCGATAACGTCATAGCTGCCACAACACCTATGATGCCGAGGGTAATTAAAATTTCAGCTAAAGTAAACGCGCATTTGCGCTGCTTGTTCGGTAGGGCTGCATGTGCAGCACCCTTTACAAGGGTAAAGACGTATTTATGTTGGCTGAGCAACAGATCTACGTGCGTAGCACCCCTCTCCCGGGAAATTGTTACAATACTTCTTACTGCCTTAGTGACATAGTATCTTACGAGATTTAAATAGCTTGACATCTTGACCTCTTGACTTATCTCTAGCTCTGGAGTGCCCCCCCCCCGAAAACTTCAATTATTTTAATTTTGTCCATAAATCCCTCCGATGTTTTTTCTGAACGGCTTTATTATATTTAAAAATTTATAATAATTCAAGCCTACATAACATTTATTAACATGTAATGGATTTTTGTTAAAGTTTAAAATAGAATGTTGTTGTGAAAGGATGATTATGGAACTGATTTTAGACATTCTCTATATATATGTTGCGGTGTACTCTCTGTATTTTCTGGCCTTGGCAATCCGGAATCTCAATGACAGACCGTTTAAAATAGAAAAAAAGTATTCGCAATATGCGAAAAAAGATAATATTGCAGTAGTTATTTATGCAAGAAATAACAAAATTACTCTGGAAAACCTAATTAAAGAATTAAAAATGCAGGATTACCCGATTAATAACTTTAGGGTTTTCGTCATACTTGACAACTGCTCCGACGGTTCCGAAAATCTGTTTATTAACGAAAGATTTGTAAATCTTATAAATATTAAAGATGTGGGAACAGTCGGTAAAGATCAGGCTGTTTCAATGCTCGTTGAAAGATTGTCAAAAGACGGAAGTATTGACTCTTACATATTTTTAGATGCAGACAGAAGTATTCCGGCAAACTTTCTTACAACCGTTAACTCAGCTCTCGTCAACAACAGCGCATTAAGCGGTGAAACACTTATTTTAACAGACAATTTAGGGCCTGTTGATAAAATAAAAGCAGCTTATCAAAAATATCATATGAACTTTATGAGAAAAGCACGTTCATTATTCGGCTTAGCTGCCAGCGCTGATTCAGGTGTATTTGTCATAAAAAAATCCATTGTTGATGAGATAGGCTGCGTTGACTTCAAGGATATTAATGCGGAACTCAAATACAGTATGCTTTTGTCAAAAATTAAATGTCCGTGTACATTTAATCCGAATATTCAAACTTATGTTGATACTGCCGGCTATGAATTCAGAAAGCCCAGATTGTCCGCAAGGCTGGAACTTTTTAAAAACTGCTTTTCACAAATTTGGTCCAAAAATTTTATATTTGCCGAACATACATTTTCACTTTTAAATCCAAATATCTGGCTTGTGCTGATTATTTATGCAGCTATAATGAAACATTCATACAGATATTACTTCTTTGTAGACTTCAGAATTGTTCTGTTTACATTTTTAATCCTCGTCGCCGGATTCGGAATAAGTTTGATTAATTCTAAATTAAGATTCCGAGAAATTGTGCTTTTATGCTTATATCCGATATATTCTTTATGCCACATAATTAAAAACTTGCCGCCTGTAAGAGGCATACGAAATAAAATTACACAACGGGAAGAAATTGCCGAAGGGACTGAAAAACTTACCGTAGAAGCATTTGTTATGAACACCTCAGGCAGAGAACTCCCATGCAAACTTGAATTTATATCAGATTCAGGGCTTGCTAAAATCAAATTTATGTATAAAAAAAGAAAATTTGTGACATCCAAACATCTTAGGATGATTGATTCACTTCTGGAATTGAGAGAAAAGCTAAATGACTACGGTTTTGTTCTGAAAATTTGCAGCTGCTGTAAATATTTTACATCAAATGTTGACGGTACAACCAATATGTTAAAAGGCTTTTGCCACAGTGATTATCCGAGCCCGTCACTAAAAGACCCCAAACCAACATTGATTTGGAACTCTTGTACGGATTTTGAACCCGCTCCTTTCAGCAGTATGATTGATGAAATAGCTAACGAACAAGATTCTCAGGTATAATTTCATTAAGCATGTAAAAAGATCCGCACACTATTTTTAAATAGTCATTCGGTAACTTATCCAGAGATTCAAATGTTTTAGAGGGGTATTTGCATACATTCTCTAATTCTTTAATAGTACAGGAATTCTTATTATTAAAATGATAAAAATATATTTCATCACCTTGTGAAAATAATATTTCCATCATTTTTTTATAATCTTTATTCCTCAAACATCCAAAGACGAAACATCGCTTTTTATCAGGATAATAAAAATCAAGACTTTCCCTCAGAGCCATAGCCCCGTTTGGATTATGAGAAGCATCTACAATCAAATCCTCGCGGCATAGCTGAAATCTGCAGGGATTTTTAACTTCCATCAAGGCTTGCTGGATAGTATTTTCAGAGATCTCCGGGAACAGATACCGGACGGCTGCAAGCACAAGCGACAAATTTTCCTGCTGACAGGTGCCTTTCAAAGACAGATTTGTTGTATCTTCAAGTGGGGTAACCAGAACAAAAAGAGAATTACATTCATCGGCTTTGTCCTTAATTTCTTCATAACCTTCACAGGTAAATACAGGACACTCAGGTTTGATTATGCCGGCCTTTTCAAATGCAATTTTTGATTTTGTATCACCGAGACGCTCTGTATGATCCAAATCAATATGAGTTATTATTGAACACAAATTCTTTTTAATTACATTTGTAGCATCAAAACGTCCGCCAAGTCCGGTTTCAAGAACTACAACATCAACCTTGTTATCCGAGAAATACTTAAACATAACAGCAGTCAAAATTTCAAATTCCGTCAGATGAATATGATTTTTCTCTGCTAAATTACAAATTTCAAAAACATATTTTACAAAATCATCTTTTGAAATATCCTGACCGTTAATTTTTATCCTTTCCGTATAATCAAAAATATGCGGACTTGTGTATAAACCGACCTTCATCCCCGCTTTATTCAGAATAGCTGCAATAATTGTACAAACAGAACCTTTACCATTAGTTCCTGCAACATGTATACATTTTAATTTATCCTGGGGGGTACCGAGTAAATCCAGGATTGCAGAAATTCTTTCCAACCCGAGATTTATATAAAACTTACCCTTAGAAGTCAGTAAATTAATTACATCATCATAACTATTTTTCATTTGTCAATTCTTTCAACTGTTTTACAATCATTTCTGTTCCGTCAAATTTTGCAAGAACAAGCGAATTTTTCTGAAGTTTAGATAATTTATTTTTATCCTGCATAAGAGACTTTATTGTTTCCAATAGTTTGTTTGCAGTAAGTTCACTATCTTCAATATATAATCCTGCGCCTTTTTCAACCATAAATTTTGCATTTTTTCTCTGATGATCAGCCGCTGCATAGGGATAAGGTACAAATATCGGAGCAATACCGGATGCACAAATTTCTGATATACTCAATGAACCCGAACGCGATACGGCAATATCAGAAGCTTTCAAAACCGTTACCATATCGTCAAAATACGGTTTTACTATGATATTTTTATCAGCTTCATATTCAGGATAAATTTTGAGCAGCTGTTCGAGAACATTGTCAAAATTTCTTTTGCCCGTCTGAAAAATTATCTGTAAATCAAAATCTTTTGAAAGCTGCTTTAAAATATCTGCAGAGGCATCATTTATAGATCTTGCGCCCTGAGAGCCCCCCATTATACAAAGGGTAAGCCTATCTTCAAGGTTTAATCTTTTTCTTGCATCAGACTTTGATAGAGTTTTAAATTCTGCCCTGATAGGATTTCCGTTAATATAACAATTTTTATTATTAACATAATTTTTTGCACATTCAAATGCCAGAGAAACACAACAAGCATACGGTGCAATTTTTCTTGTTACAAGTCCCGGCTGTGCATCACAATCATGCATCATATAAGGGACTTTCATAACTTTCGCCGCCAAAAGAGCAGGGGCAGATACATAACCGCCTGTTCCAAATACGGCATCAGGCTTGTATTTCAAAATATAAAAGCAGCATTTTAAAACTGCAAAACTTAACTGAAAAATCCATTTAATAAAATCGAAATTCAAACTTCTCGGCATCCCATGAACATTTACGCCCAAGAATTTATACCCTTTTTGCTTTACAATATCAAATTCAAGATTTTTCGGATTTCCGACATAAAATATTTCATCATCTTTCAATGCATCGGCAACAGCTATTGCAGGATAAATATGACCGCCTGTTCCGCCGCCTGTTATAAAAAATCTTTTCATTAATATCTGTTCCTTATTTTTTTAATTCGTTTCTTTGAAATATTTAAAAGTATACCCACCATAATCAAAGACACAATCAATGAAGATCCGCCATAGCTTATGAAAGGCAGCGGAACACCTGTTGTCGGCAGGAATGAACTTGCAACACTCATATTCATAAACGCCTGAAATACAATTGAAAAAGTAATACCTGCAGCCAGTAGTTTTCCGTACATATCAGGACATCTTGCCGCAATCAAAAATCCTCTTTGCATAAATGTAAAAAACAATCCGATTACAAGCACGCATCCGACAAAACCGAGTTCTTCCGCTATAATTGCAAAAATAAAATCTGTATGGCACTCAGGCAAGTATGAGAGTTTTTGTATAGAACCGCCGTATCCTACTCCGCTAAATCCGCCTGAAGCAAATGCTATAAGTGATTGAATAATATTGTACCCCGCACCCAGCGGATCTAGATCAGGGTTACGCCACGTTTTTATACGCTGCAGCTGATATGGTTTGATAATTGTTGTCAATCCGATAATTACAGTTGCAACCATCGCCCCGACACAGCTTAAGAACAATTTTAAAGAACCGCCTGCTGCCATATACATAACAACAGTTGTCATTCCGAGCAGAATTACCATTGATAAATTAGGCTGAATAAAAATTAACCCTGCCATTGCAATTATGGGGAAAAATGCCCAAACCCACTTGTTCTGGTCAAAAAGGTTTGCATCTTTTCTGAACGCATTTGCAAGCAAAAGGACAACCGCAGGTTTAGCAAATTCAGACGGCTGAAGCTGAAATCCGGCTATATTCATCCATCTTTTTGCACCGTTTACGGTAACGCCCAGAGGGGTAAAATCAACCAAAAACAAAGCAATCAATATTGAGGCCATTATTATAACATTCCAGTCTGCAAGTTTTTTATAATCATAGTTCATAAAAAACTTCAACCCGAAAAATCCGACAATAAAACAAATTACCTGTTTTATCAAAAATTGTGCAGGGTTTCCGCCTTCATCAAGACATTTTGGAGCAGTAGCCGAAAATATCGCGAGAAAACCTATTATAACAAGAAAAGCAACCACAATTAAAAGCGTTTTATCAGGTGATGAAATAATAACACTCTGGATAGGCTGTTCATCTCTTTCCTCACGGGGATTTCTTCTATCTGATCTTTGATAAGACATAATTTTTGAACACCTTTCCTCTTTCCTCATATCCGCTGAACATATCAAAGCTTGCACAAGCAGGCGACAGCAAAACAACATCAGAATTTAATTCAATTGATTTATCTATTGCAGACTGCATTGTATTTTCTCTAATAATATTATCAAATCCGTACTTGCGAAGGTTTTCGTCAAATCTGTCGGCAGCTTCTCCTATTAATATAACAGTCTTAATATGTTTTTTTATTGCATCACAAAATTCTGTTAAATCAGTATTTTTATCCCTTCCGCCGGCAATTAGCACAACATCACTGTTGTTAAATGAATTTATTGCAACAAGGCTTGCCTCAGGATTTGTAGCCTTTGAGTCATTATAAAAAACTGTTTTACCGTTCTGCGCAAATTTTTCAAGTCTATGCTCCGGAACTTTAAACGACATAATTGATGATTTTATATCTTCGTTTGAAATTCCCTCAATTTTAGCGGCAATAACAGCACACATAACATTTTGATAATTGTGATTACCTATAAGAGGACATTCATCAAGAGTAATAATTTTTTCTTCTTTACCGTTACGCTTAAAATATATTGCTCCATCTTTTATGTAAGAACAATTTTCGCCTATATCTCCGTCAAAAAGAAATACTGTTCCGCCGCATTCTTTTGAAAATTCAAGCAGTTTTTCATCTTTTGCATTCAAAACCGAAAACTGCGGAGCCTGAGGCCCTTTAAAGATTTTAGCCTTTGATTTAAAATAATTTTCCAATCCGCCATGCCAGTCAATATGATCGGGCGTTAAGTTTGTAAAAACAGAAATTTGAGGTTGAAATGAATTGCTGTATTCTAATTGGAAAGAACTGCATTCACACACCATAAAATCAATATCTTTATCAAGCAAATCACATGGTGGAACTCCGTAATTCCCGCAGGGTTCTGCTTTATATTCACTTGAAAGTATATGTGCGGTTAAAGCTGTTGTCGTCGTTTTTCCGTTCGTTCCGGTTATCGCAATAAACGGAACACCTGTTTGTGTATATGCAAGTTCAATCTCTGATATTACTTTTATTTTATTTTCTTTAAGTTTCTGCATTATCTCTGAATGTGGCGGAATCCCGGGCGATGTAACAGCAATATAAGAATCTTTTATAAATTCATCGCTATGCCCGCCCATTTCAACTTTAATTCCTGAATTTCTAAACTCATTTAAAATTTCTGCATCTTCCGGTTTTTCTTGCCTGAATTCTGTTATATAGACCATAGCACCAGCTTTATTTAAATATCTTGCAGCCGATATTCCGCTCTTGGACAAACCAAGCACAAGCACCTTTTTATCAAACAATTTTAAATTCGGACAAATTGACTTCATTATAAAATACCTCTATTAAAGAAAAAATATAAAACAACAGCAGCTGCCGAAAGAACAGCAGAAACAGCTGCAAATACGGCAACAATTCTCTTCTCATTCCAGTTACAAAGTTCAAAATGATGATGTATAGGAGCCATTTTAAAAACTCTTTTGCCGGTTGTTTTGAAACTGGTTACCTGAATAATAACAGAAAGTGTTTCCATAACAAAAATACCTGCAATCAAAACAAGAAGAATTTCAAATTTTCCCATCACAGCAACAGTACCCAGCAACCCTCCGATTGCAAGAGAACCTGTATCCCCCATAAAAACTTCAGCCTTCGGTCTATTATATTTCAAAAAGCCGGCAAGAGCCCCTGCTACACAGGCGGAAATTATTCCTCCTTCAGGACAACCGGAAAATAACGAAATTATTGCGCACGCAGCAAATGCAAAAATTCCGGTAGATGCGGCTAGTCCGTCCAATCCGTCAGTCAAATTGTAAGCGTTTGAGGCTCCTGTTATTACAAAAACGGCAAAAACAGGATAAAACCAGCCTAAATGCAACACATAATGTCCGAAATATACATCCCCTGCATTTGTTTTTGTCATCATTAAAAAAAGTGTAGGCAGTAATGCTATTGCAATCTGTCTTAGAAGCTTTCCGCGCGGGGTAAGTCCGTCATTTCCTTTGCCTTTCAGTTTTATATAATCATCCTGAAACCCTGCAAATGTATAAAATAACAGGGTTAAAAGAATAATAAAAGCCCCTGTATTAAGTCTTTGCGCCATTGCAAGACTGATAATAGAACCTAAAATTATTGCAAGAATTATAAAAATACCGCCTGTTGTTGGTGTACCCTGTTTTTTAGCATGAGCCTCCGGCGCACAGTCTTTGACATACTGCCCTATCATGTGCTTCTTCAAAAAATCTATATACGGCACGCCAAAAAGCAAACACAATATCATGCCAAGTAAAAATGCAACTGCAAGCATTATCATTTTTTATACCCTTTCCGTAAACTTTCGTTCGATTTTGTCTATTTTTGTCAGTCGCTGCGCTATAACTCTTTTTAACAATTATCATTAATACTTCATTATACGCTTGCTCCCGTTTTATACCCTTTCATTATTTTTTTAAATTCTCTATTATCTCTTCAAACTTCATCGCTCTAGAAGCCTTTAAGAATATTGTAATACCCGCATGCAAATTATCAAGAATGTAACGAGATGTTTCAAAATTGTTGTCAAAATGTTTTACATCAAATCCATACTTTGATAATTCATCTCCGATACACTTAGCTAACTTTCCGACAGTAAGAAATACAGCCTGTTTACCCTGAAACTTCTTTCCGATAAAGTCGCCTGTTTCACGATGAAATCCAATCTCATTATCGCCCAACTCGCCCATATCTCCGAGAATAACAACAGGATTTTTATACAATTCCAAAAATGTTGAAACAGACGCTTTCATTGATTCAGGATTTGCATTATAGCTGTCATTTATAATTTTATAGCCGTTAATTTCTTGAATTTCCCAGCGTTTTTCTATCTGGTGGTATTTTGACAGACCACGTTTTATTTCTTCATAAGACAAACCAAGCTTAAAGCCAAGCTCAATTGCAGACAGAGAATTTTCAATATTATAATCACCTTCAACGTTCAATTCGTATTCAGATGCCTCCCTTGATAAAGGGACTGCGACCGCGCAAGCGGTGGAGGGATTTTTATAAATGAATTTAGAATATCCTTTGCGTTTTTCCAGAATTTCCGCATCGTTTATTGAATAAAAAATATTTTCTCCGTCGAAATTTGCAAATTTTTTAATCCTTTCATTATTATTTGCTATGAGCGTTTTTTTCAAATATTTTGTAATTTCACATTTGGCTTTTGCAATATTGTCAAGACTGCCAAGACGTCCTATATGAGCAGAACCTGCGTTTGTAATAATCGCAAAATCAGGTTCGGCATATTTTGTAATCAGTTCAATTTCGCCAACCCCGCGCATTCCCATTTCAATAATCAATACCTTAGTATCTTCTGGCATTGAAAGAACTGTCTGGCAAAAACCAATTTCGTTGTTATGATTCGAAAAAGTTTTGTGAGTTTTAAATTTTTCAGACAAAACAGAATACACCATTTCTTTTGTCGTAGTTTTACCGGAACTTCCCGTAATGCCGACAACTAACGGATTATATTTTTTTCTTGCGAAATTTGCAATCTGCAGATAAGCTGTTAATGTATCAGGAACTTTCAGACAAAATTCAGCCGGACAGTTATCTTTTGAACAAAAACAACCTGCAGCTCCTGCTTCTATTGCTTTATCGCAAAAATTTTCGCCGTCAAAATTTGAACCTTTTAAAGGTAAATACAAATCTCCTTGTTTAATCGTTCTTGTATCAGTTGAAATTTCAAATTCTCCATTGATACATCCCGTAATTTCGGCATTTGTAGCTTTTTTTAATTCTTCAACAGTAAATTTCATCTCTCCCTCACTAAAATAATTTTACCGCAAACAAACACACAAAAACGTAAAGTTAATAAATGTTAATAGTGCTTGACAAGTGGTTTTGTGCAGGTGATAATAATTGATGTATTAGTATGCGGTAACTCGTTGACAATTTTTCGAAAGCTTATAAGGCAAAACAGATGCGAGGGACAAGCCATTCTGAAACATATAAAATAAAAAATTTACCCGAGTGCATTAATAATATAAAGCCGGTAATAAAAAAATGTTTCAAACTTGACCTTAATCGTTAAAAGGCAGTATATGCGATCCCGTAAGCTATGTCGAAAAAACGAAACCCAAGAAAGGATGTATAATGTACGCAATTGTAGAAACTGGCGGAAAACAGTATCAGGTAGAAGAAGGAAGATACCTTGATGTTGAATTATTAGACGGCGAAAAAGATTCAAAAGTAGTTTTTGATAAAGTCGTTATGATAGTAAACGGTAAAAAATCCAAAGTAGGACAACCTTACGTTGCAGGCGCTTCTGCTGAAGGAACTATCGTTAAACATGATAAAGAAAAGAAAATCATCGTTTACAAACAGAGACCTAAAAAAGGTTACAGAAGAAAACAAGGACACAGACAAGGCTTCACAAGAGTAATGATTTCTAAAATCAGAACATCAGCTCAGAAGAAAGCCGCTGAAACAGCTGAAGAAGCATAAACTTCTTTATTCTCCTAGCACAACGGGAGATGGTTTACAAATAAAACAAATGCGAGAGGTAAAATACCTCGAATGCATTAATCAATCAAAGCCGATATAAAACAATCGGGAAAGTAATACAAAAAATCGTACAGAGGCGATACTTCAATTAATTGTAAGTTACGGCTGCGTACGTAGTACATAAGGAGAAATAAATTATGGCACATAAGAAAGGTATGGGATCAACCCGTAACGGCCGCGATTCGGAAGCGAAGCGATTAGGCGTTAAAAAATTCGGCGGCGAAATCGTTAAAGCCGGAAATATCCTTGTTCGTCAAAGAGGGACTAAAGTTCATCCCGGCAACAACGTAGGCATCGGTTCAGATGATACATTGTACGCATTGATTGACGGTCAGGTTAAATTTGAAGCGCACAGACGCGACAGAAAACAGGTTAGCGTTTACGCGGTGTAAACAAAGAAACATAACAAAAAAAGAACCCTTTGAAGGGTTCTTTTTTTATTCTTTTTTGTTTAAGATATGAAATTATCATGAAAATCAGTGTAGGATGTTTCATCTTCTCTAAACATAATTTCTGCGCTTAAAGAGCCATCTTTATCAATAATACATTTACTTACAGAGTTTGCTTTATCACCATCATTCGGGTAAGAAAATTCATATCTTGTTATTTCATCTTTTTTAGGGTCAAATGCCGTAATTTTAACTGTATACCCTAAATCTGCATAAGCAGTATCACGAGAAAATTTAATTCCTTCAGCTTTGAGTTTTTTTTCTAATTCATAGGGATGAGTTTCAAAGTTTACAATATCATTTTTGTAAGGAGATTTTTCTCTTTCATATTTATTTATCCTAAAATGAAACTCACCGTCCGCTCCATACATTGTTTCAACCTGTTTTAAGCCTTTTTCACTGTCTAACGGATATGAAAATTCCTGAATTGCGTCGAAATCCTCTTTCTTTTCTCCATTATTCATAAATCTGTATACTTTTACGATTTTTCCGTTTTCAATAATGTTTAATTGAGAATCTCTTTCATCTTTACGAACAATAAAATCCTTACCTTCAACTTTTCCCTGTGCGGTTAAACCAGCTTTTAATTCATCTATACTTTTCTTTTCCGGAGCAGTTTTTTGCGCAGGAGCAACTATTGCATAAGCCTTTGCAGCTTCCGCTGTTTCTTTCTTAACTATATCAGGAGATACAGTTGTTGCATCCGAATTATTTTTGCTTTCAACAGGAGTATTTGCCTGTGATTTATAAGCATAAAGTAAGTTTGTACTAACAGGGCTGATTTTATCCATATAAAATTCCTTTCCACACTAAAAGTTAACCATATTTAATATAAAACCAAAATATCTAAAAAATTTGCTATAAATACAATCAATGTTACAAAATATTAAACTTTCACATAAAATTTTAAAGATTTAAAGCATTCAAGCCGATAAAAAATATGTAATCAGAAAATAGTGGAGATAATAAGATATGCTAAAAAAGATTGTATCACCTTCGTGTAATATATGCGACAGTGTGGAATTTATATTAAGAGGAGCGAGAAAAAGACGTCAATTGGCGTTAACATCCGCAAAAATTATAAATGCGGATGCCGGTATTCAAACTGGACTGCGTGCAGTCAAGTAGTGCTTATGTTTAGTAAGAACGAGAGTTTATATGAAAAGACCGGAAATAACCGGTCTTTACTTTTTGTTCAAAATTCATTGCGTCTTTATCAAACTTTTATTTCATGCTGAAATGCCCAGGCAGAATGATTATGTATACTTTCAAAAGCTTCACATTCAACTTCAAACTCATTTATCACAGGATGATTACGAAGTTTTACCACAGCATCACGCAAAACATCTTCAACAAACTTCGGATTACTCCAGGCTTTTTCCGTCACAAATTTTTCATCCTCTCTTTTTAAGAGCGGATAAACAGGGCAAGAAGAACAAGATTCAATTAAATCAATTAAATCCTCAAGCCAGACCTGTTCACTTTCGTCATAAGAAACATTGACCTTTATAAATGCCCGCTGGTTATGTGCTCCGTTATCGGATATTTCCTTTGAACAAGGACAAAGAGTAGTCACAGGAACCACCACTTTGAGAATAAATTTATAATTTCCGTTTTCTATTCGCCCCTCAAAAGAACAATTATAACTCATTGGCGCTGACATGCCGGTAACGGGAGATTTTTTATCTATAAAATATGTAAATTCAAATTCCAATTCTCCGCTTTGCGCATCAAGATTATTTATAATTTTTTCAAGGCAGCCTTTTATATCAACGCCAAGAAGATTTTTATTCTTCCATTCCGCCAAAACCTCAACAAATCTTGACATGTGCGTTCCTTTATAATCTCGCGGCAAAGATACATTTACGCGCGCCTTGGCACAAACAACCTGATTAGAACTATTTTTCCGCTGAATTATCAAAGGTAATTCCAGATGTTTAATCCCAACCTTTTGAATATCAACATTTCTTGTATCTTTTAAATTTTGAATATCCTTCATCGTAATATTTCTTAATATTTAAACAAAAATTAGCAAATTTTTCATGCCACCATACTTTATATAAATATAAAGCTCTCTCTTCTTATTTAAACGGATAGGCCTTGAATATCAAGGTCTTTTTTTTACCTATTTTTCCGCAGTTGCTTTATCAAGAAGCGAGCGTATTCTCAGGTATCTGTCAAGTTCAACTCTGAATTTTGGTAAATCCTGATAAACACCGTTCGGCATCAAAACCCTGTTATCATATTTCGGGTCAAGCATATAAACAGTAGGAAATCCGCCAATTCCGACATCTTCAACAAGTTTGGCATATTCCGGAGCCTCTGCATTTATCATTACAAAATTGTATTTATTTTTATATATACTGCTGAGAGTTTTAAATTTAGGCATGAATCTCATACAATATCCGCACCAGTCAACATAAAAAACCGCAAGCATAGGCTTTTCATCTGCCTTTAACGCTTCTTCATAGGTAATACCTATATGGTAGTCAGACGGATGTTTCGGCGCATTAATAACCGAAACGGCTATAGCAACCGCTGAAGTAAACACCAATACTAAAAATATACCAAGTGTAATAAATAATTTCTTTTTCATAATATCCTCCTTAACTCTAATTATAATAGAAAAAAATTAATCACACAAATTTATTTATTAATAATTCTTAATATAATACTTGAAATTTTATATACTATAGTATATACTAAGTATATACTAAGTATTATTTATTCCCTGATTGTCTTGTGTCAAATAAAATAAGAAGGAGTTTAAGAGGTATGAAAAAAAGTTCACAGGTAAAAATGAAACCCCGGTTTTCAAATCCGGCAAAAAATGAAACATTAGAAGGAGACAGCGTTTTATCCGAATATATCCGGGAAATTTCGGATTACAAATCTCTTTCACCTGCCGAAGAAAAAGAAGTTGCAAAAAAGGCAAAAGAAGGTGATACAGAAGCAAAACAAAAGCTTATAAAAGCTAATTTAAAACTTGTAGTTACGATTGCAAAAAAAGCAATACATATGTCTAATCTTCCCGTTATTGACTTGATTCAGGAGGGGAATCTTGGCTTGATGATAGCTGCAGACAAATTTAATTACAAACTCGGTTACAAATTTGCCACTTATGCAAGCTGGTGGATAAAACAGGCAATGTTTAAAGCAATTTCAGAACAATCTCACTGCATGAAAATTCCTGTTTATATTCAGGAAACACTATCAAGATTTTCAAAAATAAAAAGAGAGATGGAACGCGAAAACAATTGTCAAGTAAAAACAGAAGATGTAGCGAAAAGAATGAATATTGAACCTGATAAAATTGATACATTTTTATCTGCCTATACTAAAACAATTTCCATTGAAAGCGGACTTGAAAACAATGACGGCAAAGAAATGAATATCGCAGATATAATTCAGGATGAAAAAGCTTCTGCAACAAAAAACGTTGAATATGAAAATTTAAAAACTGATATTTTAAATGTTATTTCAACATTAAAAGAAAGAGAGCAGGAAGTTGTCAAAATGCGTTACGGTCTGGGCAACAGCACAAGAAAAACTCTTGAAGAAATCGGCAATATTTACGGAGTAACAAAAGAATGCATACGCCAGACAGAAATGAGAGCATTAAAAAAAATGAGATTCTCCGTGTTGGGTCAGGAAGTCCTATCGGCTTACGTTGACTAAAGAAGGTTATTTTTATTTTTCGCGTTTATTTATTATAAAAGATTTTAAAACCGCAGTTTAGCTAAACTGCGGTTTGTATTTTACAATTATGCTTATGTTAAAGTTTAACGGGGTAATCATCCGCAACACGCCAGCCGTCATATTGTATTAAAGCGCCGCAGTTAACCGGTTCCGAAATACAGAGTTGTTTCAACTCATTTCTTGACATATCAGAAAGTTTTTTACCATTACTGTAATAATTTGTATACTGAAATGGGGTGTAATGGTTAGAAGTTACTCCAAAACTCATATAAAAAGAAAATTCATCTTTACCGGCTTTATTAGGTTTAGCTTTACAATTATAATCAAACCACCCATGCACCTTAGCCGTATTGGGATTTGACCAACCGATAAGCACACCGAAACAAGAACCGTCTGCAAAAACAAATCTTGAATAATTTGCACCTTTTTCAGCGTTTACAGCAGAATCAAGCTCAAAATTGCATTTAGTATCTTTAGGAGAACATTTTTCAATCCCTTTCATATAACTTATCAAATATTTGTTAAAAAATTTATCGTTAAACTGCCCCACATTTGCAGTTCCGCCAACAGTATCAGTATTTTGAAACTCCCAGCTTGTCATATCTCCGTTGTACACCTGCGACATTTGAAGCGCGTTATTAAAAGTTGAATAAAATTTTTGAAGCCTGACAGGAATTTCTTTCTTTTTATGATTTGCCACTAAAACCGGCAAAGTCATCGCTGTAAGTACACCTATGATGCCGACGGTGATTAAGACTTCAGCAAGGGTGAACCCGTATTTACATTGACAGTTCGGCAGATCTACGTGCGTAGCACCTTTTGCAAGGGTAAAGACGTATTTGCGTTGGCTGACCGGCAGATCTACGTGCGTAGCACCTTTTGCAAGAGTAAAGAGTATTTGCGTTGACTGAGCAACAGATCTACGTGCGTAGCACCCCTCTCCCGGGAGAGGAAAAATTTTTACGATACTTCTTAGTGCCTTAGTGACATAGTATCTTA
>CASFPN010000037.1 GCA_949296425.1 uncultured bacterium | reverse complement strand
GTTGACAAAGAGGGTAAAAAACGGGAGCGCAGCGACGGACAAAAATATTAATAATAACAAGATAGTTGACAAAGAGGGTAAAAAACGGGAGCGCAGCGACGGACAAAAATATTAATAATAACAAGATAGTTGACAAAGAGGGTAAAAAACGGGAGCGCAGCGACGGACAAAAATATTAATAATAACAAGATAATTGACAAAGAGGGTAAAAAAATGAAGAATATTGTTGTTTATACTGATAAAAATGAATCAAAACTTGCTGATGTTCTGGCACAAATTGATGACACAAATGTGAGAATAGAAAGTGCCGGCAATCTTAAGGATTACGAAATGCTTAATCCGGGATTAATTGTAATCGAAAGTGTTCCGAATATTAAAGATGTTTTAATGACAACAAAATTCAAGGCTCCGGCACTTTTTATCGGTGAAGTATTTAAAGGAACAACTGTTCGTGCAGTCAATTTTGATTTTATCAAAATTCCTGTAGATAATACGGAACTTACAATCAGAGCCAATGCGCTATTAAAATATAAAGAATTACGAGATAAATTAAAAGTTGTATCAACAACAGATGAGCTTACAGGCCTTCATAACAGAAAATATATGCAGGAACGTCTTGATCAGGAAATTTCCCGAGCAAAACGTTACGGGACAAAATTATCCTGCTTGTTATTTGATCTTGACTTTTTCAAAGTTGTAAACGATATTTACGGCTATGAATGGGGTGATGTGCTTTTACGTTCTATTGCTGACAAGTTAAAGCAGCTAATCAGAAAAGAAGATATCTTAACACGTTACGGCGATGAGGAATTTCTTTTAATTCTGCCCAATACCTCCGAAGAAAACGCATTTTTGTTTGCCGAAAGGTTCAGACGCGACATAGAAAAAATGGAATTTATTCCCGCAGGCGAAGAAGAAAGACACCCTATAACCATTTCAGGAGGTATTTCAACATATCCGTGCATAGAAAATACGGAAGAAGATGCAAACACAATCATCCGTTACGCAGAACATGCACTCTATAATGCTAAAAAACGCGGCAAAAATAAAATTGTTCAATTTTCACAGCTAAATTTAGGAGAATAGTTTAAATTTGCAAAAGCAAAGCTATTGTAAGAGCTGAGGTTCAGAGGTTAAGAGAGCAGGCTATAATAAGGAGATAAGAGAGTAGATAAGCTTTTTACTTTAAATAGTCTGCTTTCCCGGTTGCCCGCTGTATATTCTTCGTTATTGCGGACAGTGAAGCCGAGCCGCAATCGCAAAAGTGAAACGATTCTATGCATTCGTTTAAACAATTTTTCTATGTTTTGCCGTCGTATAAATGTATCTCTGAGATTATCCGCAACAGTAGTCCTTCGCCAAAACTTGCTTACTAATTTTACGGTAAACTAAGCATTTGTTCTTGCTGTTATAATTCATGTTCGTTTTGTTGGCTTACCCGTTTTGGGGTCGTAGTCATAGACAAAATCTACAGTCCTGCCATCATCCTTATAGTAAGTCAATTTTGTTGTCTCACCCGTTGTAGGGTTGTAGTCAATGACAAAACGTACAGTCCTGCCATCCCGTGAATGAAATACTCTGACTACAGTACCTGATTCGTCTTTCTGTGTTATTTTAACAGATCTATCTTCAAACACAATACGATCTCCTTTGATTGTACTAATATCTGAATAATCAACCTGCGTATCTACTTTACGTGGGGTGTTAGGAGTGTGCGGTATTTCTGGCGATTCGTTCGGTATTTTCGGTTTCAAATCTTCTGCAGCTTGGGAGGCTTTACGCCACCAGTTATTCTTATGACCGATGATACCAAGTGCTACTACGCCGGCTAATGCGGCTGCACCTATCATATATTTTGAAGCATTGGAAATTTCATTATCAGAGGGGGTTGTTGTTACTTTCTCTGATTTATCCCTTTTGGATTGGGAAGAAAGCGGCAATGTATGGTCTAGTCCTGAAAAACCTACTTTATCTATCGGCATATTGTTTT
Organism: uncultured bacterium; assembly: GCA_949296425.1. Lineage (GTDB taxonomy): Bacteria > Cyanobacteriota > Vampirovibrionia > Gastranaerophilales > Gastranaerophilaceae > Stercorousia. The sequence continues at coordinate 4,341 of CASFPN010000037.1, read as the reverse complement.
CCCTTCGTTTGTTAATTACCCACAATTTATTAAAGTACAATATGTCAAAAAAGTTGCTACAGGCGCAAGACATCCTATCCTATCCTATCCTATGAGAATTATAGCAAGGGTTTCAGCCTTTTTAAATCCGTTTTTACATTTCGTTACATTTAGAAATTAAACACTCTACTTCCCTCTCCTTTAGAGATGGAAGGAACACGTTCAATGCGCTTCCTTTAACACAACAATAGTATCCTCTATCTCTATTCTTAAATATTCAAGCTGTTCGTCGATTACATTATCATTATAAAGATACCCGGCACCTGCATAAGCCATGTAAGGTCTGTATTTTTCAGCCTCTGCACGTAATGTTGCAACAGATTGTGTATGTGTTGCAAGCTCCATAAGCTTTTGGAAAGAAACATAGCTGCTTTCCGGTTTCCCGTCATATTTAGCACGCAAATATTCCACTGTTTTTGTAAAGAAAAATGCTTTTGCATTAAATAGCTGGACACCGCTTTTATCTTCTATACAAATAAGCAGATTTTCAAGCTGAGGCAATAACTCATTTATATCATTCAGGTATGGAGAAATTTTATTGTCTTTTAATATGATATTAACAAATGCAGGATTGTCGCGAGGTACAGGCTTAATTTCATGAGATGAATTAAAATCTTTTGATTGTTCAAACATCGGCTTTGTGCTTTTGGGCTCGTTTGTATTGAAACTTTTTGAAATGTCAGGTAATGTACCGACATATCCCCTGCCTTCGGTATCAGGAACATCTTTTTTCAACCCCCAACCGAAACATGCAGATGTGCTTAATATTATAAACAGACAAAAAACCGCAAACTTTTTCATACCATAATTATAATGATATAAGAGCAAAAATCATCCTTTGTTTAATTTATTTGTATAAATTTATTCAATAACTGATCCTGTAGCAGGCTCAATAATCGGAGTTTCCGGCATTGTTGGCGGAACCTGTTGAGGCTTATGCTTAAAACCGAACAAATGCCATTTTTTATGAACCGGACACAGTACATTATTTTGTTCACCGTAATACATCTTCTGCCCGAAAGGTCTTAACTTGGGGTCACGTTCATAAAATGCTTTGTCATTCATACAGTATTTAATTTCTTTGCGTTTCATCTTTGTAACACTGTTATATTTTGCCTTTTGCTCTGAATTTAAAATAGATTTAAATTCTTTATCATATTTATCTGCTGTTTTTCTCATTTGTTTTTTAAGATTGTTAATAACTTTTTCCTGTTTTTTTACGGCTAAATCAGAAGCTCCGCTGTGTTCACACATTTTAGACAGTACATATTCCTCCTGCTGATACTGCTCAAAGAGTTTTCCCAACTCCTGATAACGCTTTTCATCAATAACATCCTTACATTTCTGCTGGTCATTAGAAAGATTCAAAACATTATAAAGAGTTGCCCGCTCATTATACATAGAAGTAATCAAATCCAAACATTTTGTATTATGGTTGCATTCGCAAGCTTGCTGATTGTTTTCCATAACCCCTATTTCTTGAGCAAATCCAGCCTGCGTAAACATAATACATAATATAATAAGTACCGGTATATATTTAGCCATTAATTTCTCTCCCTTACAAAAAATTATTACATAATATTAGGTTAAATACAATATTTTGTAGTAAACTCATTTTATGGAAGAAATGAACTTACGAAATTATGCCTATATAGGAGATGCAGTCTGGGAACTTTATATTCGCGAAAAGACTATAAAAATAACCAATAATTCACGCAATTTGCACAAAATTACAACCGATAAAGTAAAAATGGAGTTTCAAGCGGAATTATTACATAAACTGGAAGCTTTTTTAACTTATGAAGAACAAGAACTCGCGCGGCGCGGAAGAAATTTGCCAATCCCGATAGGCAGACGCCAGAACCAGAGTGAATATCGTCAAGCAACATCCTTTGAAACTTTAATAGGTTGGTGGTATTTAACAAATCCTGAAAGATTATCCGAAATTTATATAATTATAAAAGAAAATAAATGGATATAAAAAAATAAACAAGGTACTTTACAAAAAAAAATCAGCATGTACAATATTTCTTGTGACAATAAAATAAAAAATCGCAATAAATTGCGGGGGTTTAGCTCAGCTGGTAGAGCACCTGCTTTGCACGCAGGGGGTCAGGAGTTCGAATCTCCTAACCTCCAAAATAAAAAACCGAATGACATTAGTTATTCGGTTTTTTATTTTCTGAGAGTAAGGTTTGATGAAAAACTTGTTATGTATCTGTTATGTATTAGGGATTTTGAGAAAAAGTATCGCGAGTTTGACATTTAAGTCGGAAAATTTATAAGTTTTGAATTTTTTGTAATTTTTCGAGTCCCGAAATAAAATAAATAACCTGAGTAATATTATCAGAATTAAGAATTGTTTTAGTCGCCAGCAGTTCTCTTAATTCGTCTTCAAATGTTTTGTCCGGAATATTTTGTTCTTTATGTTCAAACAAAATATCCGCCAGCACAAACAATTCATCATTAAATTTTAAAGCATCACTAAGCTGTTTAATAGTAATAGCTTTCGGGAAATTAGCCATTTTGCCGTTTTCAAGTTTAGTTATTAAAGCTGCACTGACACTTGATAGTTTTTCTAACTCTCTTAAACTTAATTTCAAAGCCAGACGTCTTTGCTTTAAAACAGTCCCGAATTTGATTAGTTGTGTATGTTTATCCATTATCCACCTCAAAAGAATAATAACAAAAACAAAACAATAAATCAACACAGTTGACAAATCAACAAAGCAATGTTATACTTAATATAATTCAACATATATTGACAAATATAAAACAATTTAACACCCGCGCTAAGGAGAAATATAAATGGCAAGTTTAAGAAATTTTATCAATGCAATCACAAATGACAACAAAATCTACACAGCAGAAGACATAGGCAGTATGTCAGGAGATGAATTTATGTCAAATGAAAAAGCCATAGATTATCAAATGGCAAATTTAGGTATTCCAAGAGAAAGCGAACTTGCGAGTAATTCAGACGTAGTTTATGTTCATGCTTACACCAGAGATGACGGAACGGAGGTAAAAGCACATTATCGTTCCAAACCTGATGGGGCTGGGAGTAATAATTATGAACATAGTGGGACTAATACGGGTGCTGCTGCTAATATTAAACAGCCGACACTATTAGAAGGCGGTATTACTTATAATGATTATCAACCAAATTTGAGAGCAACTATTGATGATTATTCACAAGCAATAGAAAATATTTTCATAGGGGATTTAAATAAAAATTTGCTTGATTTAGGAATTAACACAGTTGGTAGAATACAAAAGCAAAATGATGCTGTAAATTTTTGGAATATCGCTTCACAAAATTTATGGAAAAAACAAGCAGATGACTATATTAAGGGTAATGGGAAATTTTATAACAATATGAAAGATGTTATTAATGATTTCCCTCAATATAAAAAACAGATTCAAGAAAAAGTAAAAAACCAATTTAAGAAAGATGATGTACCAGGAATAGTATTTCATGAAAATAGTAGTGTAGCAAAAGCTATTATTAAATCAGAAGAACTAAATGATTTTATATATAAAAATGCAGCTGCACTGAAATCAGGAAAAGAAGTGACCGGTTTTCTAGGTTTCAATAGTGATGCAAATTTACACAACGCATTTGGTAAGATGGATATTTTATCAGCAAAGTTGCAAGGAAAATATATTGAGTTTATACTATTAGACACATATGATTTTAATCCGAATGAAACGAATCCGCTTGTTCAAATGGGATATTCAACACAAAAAGCAGGATTGCTACATCCGTATTTTACAATAGTAAAATGTAGGTATAAAATATAGAGGATAAAAATGAGTAGTTCAAAGTTTTATATAATTTTTAATATCTTCAATATATTATTAATAGGTTTCATAATATTATGTATGAATATTAGTATGGATTTAACCTTTGATATACAGGGGTCTCCAGGTTCAGATATTAGATTCCTATGGGGTTCAGCATTATATATTACGTATGTTACATTAAAACTCTGCCTTCCAAAGTTAATTGTAAATTGTGCTAAAAAATATACGCTATCAATATTCAACCAGTTTGTAAAATTTTTACAAAACACCCCTCAAAATAAAAAGAAAATTCTAACAATAGCCTTTTGTTATGATTTGCCTTTTTTGATTTATTGTATATATATATATATTGATTATTTTTTTATATGGACTGTTATTTTTACATTGATTGCATATATACTATTTTACGCAGGAGGAATCTTGCTTTTTTACTTGATGTTGTATAGAGGCATTAAAAAATATTTAAAATAGTTAAATAATTTGACAATCTTAAAT
>CASFPN010000036.1 GCA_949296425.1 uncultured bacterium | reverse complement strand
TACAAGCCCAGGATAAAAACCTTGAATTAAGGTTAAAACAACTGGATACAGAACAAGATGCAATTTCTACAGAAATTGAAGCTGTACAAAAAGTTATTGAAAAGAACACGGAAAGTTCATTCAAAACGTTCGGATAGAATAATAGCGCACTATAATTGAAGATAGAACTCTGTGAAAGTTCACAAAGTCTCAGCTAAAAATAAGTGTGTCATATCAATAACTTAAATGGCTCTTCTTGTAAGATAAAATTAAATAACTAAAAAAAGTAAATAAGTCAGTTACAAAAAAAAGGAGAAAAACGGAATTATAAAAAATACTAATATCAGAACAAATTTATTTAAGGATTGACTTATTGAAATTAATAAAAAATTTTTATATGTTTCCTTTCCCTTTTTCCTATTGATTTTCCTACGACAAGCGCAAGTTTGTCGTTTTTTTTTAGAGCGTGCCGCTCCACCCGCCCAAGCTTACGACTCTGCATAAGGCGCTTTTACAGTTATTCAAAAACATTTATCTATTTTCTAAAAACCGCTTTGTTCTGTCAATGCACTCGGGTATTTCGTGCAGAACTTGTTTGAGCATTTCGTGCCTTCTCCCTCGCACCTTTTTTGCTTTTCATAAACCTTTAATCTTTATATATATTGTGCCGCTCCACCCGCCCAAGCTTACGACTTTGCATAAGCCGCTTTTGCAGTTATTCAAAAACATTTATCTATTTTCTAAAATTCGCTTTGTTTAGTCAACGCACTCGGGTATTTCGCGCAGAACTTGTTTGAGCATCTCTTGCCTTCTCCCTCGCACCTTTTTGCTTTTCATAAACGTTTAATCTTTATATATATCGTGCCGCTCCACCCGCCTAAGCTTACGACTCTGCATAAGCCGCTTTTGCAGTTATTACCCGCCCCTAGTGGTTTTATTCTCAACTACCTCAACGTATTATAATCTATAAAAAAATATTTGCTATTTACTTTTTTTATTCTTATTATGTTTTTGTTTTCCGTTGTTTCGTCTTGGCATATTAGGTGTAGAATATGAGGTTTGAATCCTTTTTACACTGTATACATCGGGAATTGCCTGAATACTTAATATAACTTTTTTCAGTGTATTAATATTGTCGAGTTCTATACCAAGTTCAATAATACCGACTTTACCGCTTTTTGATTTTACATTTGCATAGTTAATATTTGTGTTGTTATCCGAAACCGCTGCTATAATATCTTTTAAAAGCCCCATTTTTTCGGCTGTTTCAATTCTTATAGTAGTATTATAAGTCTTGTTAACATTTTCTCCTGACCAGTTTATTGACATTAACCTTTCAGGCTCGATATGATCAAGCATCGGGCAGTCCATCCTGTGAACTGTCACGCCTTTAGCCCGTGTTACAACTCCGACAATGGGCTCTCCTGGAATAGGTGAACAACATTTTGCAATTGAATACATTAAACCTTCCAGCCCTATAATATCTTTTTCGGATTTTCTTTTTGTCATTCCATGGAAAGTACTTTCAGGCTGCTTAGGTGCTTCCGGTTTTTTGAGTTTGTTTATTATTTTGTTAACGGTTGTTTCGCCGTAACCCAGGGCGGCAAATAAATCTTCCGATGTAAGATAATTCATTTGTTTTGCGACTTTTTCAAACTCTCCGGACTTTGTATATTCATCAAAGACGGACTTTGTCAATTCATGTTCAAGATTGTTTTTACCGAGTTCTATATGTTCTTCTCTGTTATTTTTCTTGAACCACTGTTTGATTTTGGAAGATGCCTGTTTCGTAACAACGAAATTCAGCCAATCAAGACGCGGCGCAGGTGTTTTTGATGTCAGAATTTCTACAATATCACCGTTATGGAGTTTTGTATCCAGCTGTGCAATTCTTCCGTTTATTAAGGCTCCGACTGTTTTGTTACCTACTTCCGAGTGAATTCTGTATGCAAAATCAACCGGTGTTGCGTTAACGGGAAGGTCAAATACATCTCCGTTAGGAGTGAATGCAAAGACTTGATCCGAAAATAAATCAAGTTTTACAGAGTTAACGAAATCTTCAGCCGATGCCATATCCTTGTCATATTCAACAAGTTTTCTCATCCATGAAAACTGCATATCAGATGGTGCATTGGCTTTTTGCGAGCCTTTTTCTTTGTATCTCCAGTGTGCTGCAATACCATATTCTGCAACTTCATGCATTTCCCAGGTTCTTATTTGAACTTCAAGAGGTTTGGAACGCGGGCCGATAACAGATGTATGCAAAGACTGATACATGTTGCCTTTCGGCATTGCGATATAATCTTTAAAACGGCCGGGAATAGGCTTGAACTGTGAATGAATAAGTCCCAGAACTTCATAACATTCTTTTTCCGTATCAACAATTACCCTGACAGCTGTAATATCATATAAATCATGAAACGCTATATTCAAACGCTTCATTTTACTGTAAATACTGTAATAATGCTTTGCTCTGCCTGTAATCTGTGCATTAATGCCTGCCTTTTTTACATCAGCGGAAATTTTATCAATTAAAATTTTAACGGTTGCTTCTCTGTCTGTTTTTGTTTGAGATACAAGTCTTGCTATTTCAAAATACTTGTCCGGTTCAAGATAGCGAAGGGACAAATCTTCCAGTTCCGCCTTAATTTTATAAATCCCTAAGCGATTAGCAAGGGGAGCAAAGATATCAAGAGTTTCGCGGGCAATTTTTTGCTGCTTAACGGTTGTCATAAAATTCAGTGTTCGCATATTATGAAGCCTGTCTGCCAGTTTCAAAAATACGATTCTTATATCTTTAGCCATTGCAATAAACAGGCGACGGAAGTTTTCAGCCTGACGTTCTTCTTTAGACTTAAACTGCAATTTCCCGAGCTTTGTAACTCCTTGAACAAGAGAAAGAACGTCTTTTCCGAATAATTTTTCAATTTCTTCGGGCTGTGTATCTGTATCCTCGAGGATATCATGTAAAAAAGCAGCCTCAAGCGTATGTGAATCAACTTTTAAGCCCACAAGAATTTTTGCAACTTCAACAGGATGAATAATATAAGGTTCTTCCGAAATTCTGTATTGACCTTCATGCAGACGTTTTGCAAACAAATATGCCTTTTCTATTTCTTCAATTTCAGAAGGCTCTCTGTTCTGTGCAATTAGTTCTTTTTTTATCTCATCAAAAAGAGGTTTTTCGCTCATGATATAATCATAATACAGATTTTATTTGAATTTTTCAAGTAAATCAGAAAAATTCATTCATAAGGATTACATAAAATGATAAAAGAAATTAATGACGGAATTGTAATTAAAATTCGGGTTTCTCCAAATGCAAGCAAAAATGAATTAATAAAAAGTAATGATGGTTTAAAAATTAAAATTACCTCTCAGCCTGTTGAAGGCAAGGCAAATAAAGCTGTTGTGGAGTTTTTATCGAAACAGTTTAAAATCCCTAAATCAAATTTTGAAATAATTAGGGGAAAAACTTCAAAAGATAAAACAATTTTTATAAAACTTTCCGATAGTGATAAAAAAATATTTATATTAAATTTATTAAATAATATATAAAAAAATAACAAAAAAAATTTTTAGGGATTTTATTAAAAACAGGTAGAATAAATGAAAGGAAATTTTTATGGAAATTAAAAGAATTCAGAATAGTTTAAATTACACTTCTCCTCAAAAATCTGTGTCTTTTCAGGCCGGAGTCAGCGGAAGATTAAAACGTTTGCTCAGTCAAAATGATAATTCCTCTGAATTATATGAAAAGATTGCAAGTATCAACAAAGTAAATAAACCGTATTTTCAAATAGAAGATGCAGTTTATAATGCAAAGAGTAAAGTTGCGGAATTCTTTTTAAACGGTACTGAAAGTATAACAAGTATTATAGGATTGAAATCTGTTAAACCACAAAAAATTACCGTTGCCGGTGAAAGTTTGTCAGATGCGTTTATGCATATTGATGAAAATGAACTGAGAAATGCAAATTCTGTTTTGCAAAGTCGCTACTCTGATCAATATGAAAAGACAAGACCTTTAAGAGAACAGGCAAAACAAGAACAAGACAGATTTTATGCGAAAATACAAAAAACATTTGAAGAAATGATTCCTTCATTACCAAGAAATCCCAGAGTGTAAGCATATATAAACACTGAACTATCTGACATTGCCATGTTGAACTTGTGCATTTCTCAAAGAATTAATCATCGAAACGAGTTCAATATAACAGATTATAGTTTTTAGCGTAAACTGAGATATAAATTTCATATAAAAAATGTTGCAAAATTTTCAAGTTTAAGTTAATATAAAATTCAAATGACAAATTTAAATACTCAATCTTTAAAACTACATCATCAACATCATCATAGCGTCCTTGAAAGGCTATGGGATTGGTGGTGCACGCTTTAAGGATTTTTATAAAATCAATTCCGTTAAAAAATAGTCTTTCAAGGAACTTCAATGCGTGAGGGACTATTTTTTTATAAAGAATTGGAGAAAAAATAAAATGACAATAGCAAATATAATTTCGGCCATAGGCAATAATAACAGCGTTTACCCTTTAATCGTCCGTGACTGTGGGATTGAGGTTCCGACCAAAATCGTGCTTACTTATAACCAGAATAAAAAAGAATCAAAAGGGATAGCTTATCTTGCTGCAAGAGAACGTTTTTTGGATGAATATTCAGTTTCAGCCGTTTGGCTCGGCGGAATTCCTCTGGTAGGCTGGATATGTGATAAGTTTATAAAAGCAAAAGGTTTAAATCCCGATGTGAATTTGAAATTATTTAAGGAAGAAAAAGGCATTCAGGGGATTGATTATAATATTAAAAAATTTAAGGATATTGCACCTGAAGCCGTAAAAGATTTACTTAAAGCAAAACAGAACAAAAAATTATATGAAAAACTTCTGGCAGGTAAATTTGCGGCTTCAACAACAATTCCGGTTTTATTCATGGGATTTATATTGCCGAAATTGATTTTTGCATCTTCGGCAAGAAAAATTGAAAATTTACGAAAAAAAGAAGCACAACAAAGGTCATTATCTGAGATATCTTTTTTACAAAAAGCAAAGTTTTACAAATCCAAAGATATTAATTTTAATGGAAATTGGATTGCAAAAGCCGCAAATTTTTCCGCACAGGACAAAATGGCTGTTACTGACGGAGGTTATGCTTTGGGGCGTATTGGCACCGCAAGAAATAAAAATGAAGCCTATGACATTTCTTTTAAAATGGCAGGTATGATGTTTTTAAATTTTGTAGCACCCAAATGGATTGAAAAGGCTTTGAATAAAGTTACTGGAGTTGAACTGGATCCTGTTATACTGGCAGACAAAGAATTTGTAAAACAGGTCAAAGACGGCAGTATTTTGAATAACCTGCCAAAATCTGGCAATGCAGAGGATTTATTGAGGTTTGTTGACAATATTTCAAATAAAGATACACTATTTATAAAATTTGCAAAGAAATTTAACAAAATTAAAATGCTGGACAACGGTGTAAGGGATCCCCGTGCTTATGTAGATATCAAAAATCTTGGCAAATTTGCAAATGATATAAAATTGTTTGCGCAGCAAGCAAAGGGATTTGCAAATGATATAAAATTGTTTGCGCAGCAAGCAAAGGGATTATCAAATGATGCATTTCGAACTTTTGTAAAAAGTGCAAAAATTGCAAAATACATTAATATTATAACAAATGTAGCGTTGAGCAGTTTTTTACTCGCTTATGCACTTCCTAAAGCACAATTCAAATTCAGAAAGTGGGTAACAGGTTCTGATTTAGAACCCGGACTTGCTCCCGCAGAAAAAATTGTTGATAATAAAAATGCATAAAATAATATATGCGATGAATAATATCACATGTAACAAAACCTTAACAAAATTTTACAACCCCTGAAACCCTTGATATAATCCTCATAGGATAGGATAGGATAGGATTTTTTGTGCGTTGTGCCTAAAGAGATGAATAAATAATTCCGTAAAATATGTAGTATTGTATACAAAAAAAGGAATCATTCATGGGCATGTCCGCCGCACAGGCACGATTATTAAGTATTACAGCACGAATAACAGATAAT
>CASFPN010000035.1 GCA_949296425.1 uncultured bacterium | reverse complement strand
GAATCGTTTCCTCCGTTGATACCGTCATAGCCCATATCGCCGCCTTGTGAGCTGCCACCGTAGTAATAATTACGTTCTTCTTCGTTGCGACCGATTGCTGTTACATCGTCCGGACGAACGGCTTTCGTGCGTATGGAGATTTCTGATTCGTTTTCATCTGAGGCGTTTGTTAATTTATTTGTAAACGGATCTTTAGTAACTGTAGATTTGCCGTTGTCACCGCGGTGTTTACCCATATTGAAGTAGTAACCGCCGGCATAAGCGTTGTCTGCAACAAGAGTTAAGTCTTGTTCGTGCATAACTTCTTTCCCGTCTTCGTCATATCTGCCGTTACCGTTATTACCTTGACCTATTAAGGTTCCGTTTTTAACAACTATTGTGGAATCTGCAGCGTGTTCGTATTCCGGAGCTTCGTCTTCATCCCAGTAGCTGCCTAAATCAAGTGCTGTTAATTTAGCTTTTTCAGGGTGAATGTTTTTATTTTCTCCGTAGTAATCATTTTGGTATGTCGGAACTTCACCCAAGTATTCAACATACATATTTTTACCGCGGGTTGTAAGATCTATTCTGTTAGCCGCTGTTGTTTCACGAACATATACATCTCCTGAGAATTCGGCATTTATTGAACCTTCTCGGGAAATTAAACCGCCAACATTTGTATCGAGTTTTTCACCGCTTGCAGAATCAAGTCCTTTTATGTTGATATCCTTAATTGCAAGCATATCAACGCCGTAGCTGCCTTCGTCAACCTCTGTCGGAACGTGAGGATTTCTTGCGTCATCACCGTAGAAAATATTTGTATTTCCGGTTTGTCTGAAAGTTAAAGCTTTACCTTCAGAGCCGATATTACCGCTTGCGATAATTGAAATACCTGCACCTTCAACGTTCGGAGTATTTGCATCCGATGAAGCATTGATTATATCGTAAGGTGTTTGTCCTTTATTGAAAGATTCATCAGCAAGAAGGATTACTTTACCGTTTGTGGCCGATATTTTGTTAACCCTTAAGTCATTATTTAAACTTGCGATGTTTGCTACTGCACCGGAGCCGGAAGCTGCTGCAGTAACTGTTCCGTCCACAGAAATATTAATTGACTCGGTAAGATTTCTGTTGTTAGATCCGATACCTGTGTAAACTCCGTCATGAGGTCCGATATCTTCGCCGATAGAACCTTTTGCGGACATTATTAAGTTAGAATTTGGACCTGTCAAAGATATTAAAGTACTGGTTACGCCGTTATTGACTATATCACCACCACTTGCTTGAATTAAAACACCGGCGTTTGATGTAATATTTTTATCAATGCTTTCGCTTCCTATATTAATATTAGCTTTGGTACTTCTAAATAAAACATCTGCAGCAGCATTGCTATTAGTAACTCTGCCTTTGATATCCATAGGATTGCTGCCGTTATTTATAACATTTAATTTAGTCCCGCTGCTGTTAATACGTCCTCTTGTATCAACAAGCAGTCCGCCTGCGTTGTTGGTAAATACAGCCTCACCTGTTTTGTTTGTAATATTTCCGGATACAAGCATTCCCTGAGAACCGGAGTTTGTCATTGTCAAGTTCTTAGTGTTTGTAATATTTCCGGTTACATTAAGAACATTGCCGGTATTTGTAAATTCCGCATTCCCGGAGTTAGTAACTGTTCCTGAAACAAGGAGTCCGGGTCTGCCAGAGTTTGTCACTAATAAATCATTAGAGTTATTTACGGTACCTGAAATTTTTAGTTGTCCGTCTCTGTTATCAAAAGTTGCATTACCAGTGTTGTTGACGGTACCGCCGACTAAAAGTCCACTAGTACCCACTTCGTTTGTCGCAACAAGTGTGCCCTGGTTGGTAATCTCTCCGTTAAGTGAAATACCTGTACCTGAAGCATTGTTTGTAAAAGTCATATTTCCTTTATTTTCAACAATACCTGTTGTATCAACTAGCAGGTGTCCGCCCTGGTTTGTAACAGTTAAATTTCCGTTTGGATTGGAAACTTCGCCCTGTATCTTAACACCATTTGAACCAGTGTTTGTGATTGTGATGTCGCCTTTACCATAGTTTCTGACTTTTGCGCCGTTAGCAACGGAAGTGCCTTTAACAGACTGAATAGTTATGTTACCATTGTTATTAACAAAAGTATTTGCAGATCCCATGTTATCAATATTAACTAAAGTTGTAAACAATGAATCTGCAGCAGTTTGGCCTGTCAGAGCATTGGTGTGGTTGTTGCCTAAACCTGCAACCACAAGTCCGTTAACATCAATTTGCCCGCCCTGTAAATTTACATCACCTCGGGCAGCAATCATGCCGCCTTTATAGTCCTCATTTGCGCCATTAATTGTTATATTACCGGAATCCGAGCCGAGAACAAGTTTGCTTCCGTCACCGGCAGTTAAAGTTGACGGATTAAATGTTTCACTTATATTATTAGCAACAAAAACACTGTCGCTATAAGTTTTATCTAGTGTATAAACATTTTCTTTTCGAGGGTTATTTTCATGAAGATAAACATCTGTTAATAGGCCTTCTTGTTTTGTAGGCAGTTTTAAATAATCTGATAATGCATCATAAGAATTTTGTGTAGGAGCAATAACAGACAAACTCCCTACATTCAAAACACCGGATGCACCGACGACCATGCCGTTTGGCGATATAATCATTAAGTTGCCGTCTGTTTTTAATGCACCACCCGCACTTTGCAAAGCGTTGACAATACCATTAATATTAACACCGCTGTTGACAAGTGCTACAAAATTATCTATTGTTCCTCCTGTATTGTCAGGACGAAGATGTACACTATGGGTAGTATTATCTTGATCCCAAGTAATGTCAACCTCTGTTTGATTAAAATAATTGTATATAAAATTGAGTATATCCCCTTGGCTAAGATCAATTTTGCCAAACTGTTTAAAACCGGTTTGCCCGTTAACGGCATCGGGGCCAATATTCCAGGTATTGTCCCCAACACTTGGGTTAATGGGGGTACCATCAGCATTAGTAATAGTAGATGCTGCCAAAGCCTGATAGGCCAGTGACTGCTGCATTATAAGCAGAAAGCTTAATACAAATGCTATTACTCTTTTTTTATTAATTCCTAGTGTTTTCATAATTGACTTACCTGTTTCTTTTTCTTATGCACATGAACACTTACGTTACATGTATATAAACGGTTTTTTTTATATATTCTTTACTATTTTTTTGCATGTTTTTACAAAAATTAATATTTTTTATATTTTCTTAAAAAAAGGATATTACTCCTTTTTTATGTATTATCTTATTGTTGCTTCCAGATTAGTTCTTATTGTATAACTCTGCTCAGGCAGCTCAACTTCATTGCTTGTACCGGAGCGTCCGGTCGTGATTGTTTTATATTTTTCTTCATAATCTTCTATGGGAATGATTTTTCTTCCGTTTATTTCCAGCTCGGGATAAACATAAAAATATCCTTTAGACATATCTCCGCCTATCTTGCTTTTATAAGCTCTTGCAAAATCCATTCCATTTACCGGATCACCGTTTTCATATTGATATAATATTGAATAAGCTTCCGGGCCTCGATATTTAACAGCTTTAAGAGCAGGAACTTCTACGTGTGTTTCAGAGCTTCCGCTTCTTGTCTCAACTTTGTTATACTGAAGTCGGTGCAATTTGAGACTTTCGGTAGTTTCCTCTTCAGTCGATGACTGTATAAACGGATCAAAAATAATATCCAAATTTCTGCCGCGTTCTTCAACTCCGCCCATTGTAAACATACTTTGTATTGCTGCAGCTACACCGGCTGCCATACCGGCACGATTTGCCTGTCCCAAGTGATGGTCATTTATAGAAACTTCATATGGATCACCCTCGTCTATACCCTGTAATGTAGCCTCACCAGTTGTCGTACCTTGTCCACTCACTGTACCTGTCCCAGTCATTGAACCTTCTCCGGTAACGGTCGTGTTGCCGGTTAAAGTGGCTTGGCCAGTGGTTGTCCCGGATACAGGAGTATTATGCGTAACCGTTGTTACTCCATTTGGACCATAATAGTAATCAGTAGTTATGACATTATCGTTGTAACCAAGAGTCACATCACCTGTTAGTGAACCTTCCCCAGTCACTGTACCTGTCCCAGTCATTGAACCTTGTCCAGTAGCTGTCGTTGCTCCCGATACTGTAACCTGACCTGTCAATGTTATCAGCTCCGCAGCTGTTGTCCCTGCACGTTGAAGAGCACCTCCCAGAAGTGAGCCCACACCGCCTGTTGCAAAACCAACACCATAGCCGATAGCGGCATTTTTCATTACGTACAGCAGTCTCTTGCCGCCTGTAGTGTTCTTGTCAACACTGTAACTGGCAGATTCGACCATACCTCTTAATTTATTTAAATCACGGTTACTTATCTTACCGTCGGTAGAATCTCCACCTAAAATAGTGTTTAGACTTATTGTATCGCTTTTGCCATCTATTGAAGTCGGAAGACGTAAGTTGCCAAGTGCCTGACGGCCTTCCTGTAGTGTCATGTTTAAATCTTCAATAAACTTCTTTTTGGCCTCTTCATTACTACCAAATAATATACTCATTTGTTTGTCAGTTATGGTTGTAGGATCACATAATGCACCCATAAAACTTTTCCATTTTTCAGGACTAAATTTAAAATATTTAATTTCTCCATCAATCTTACGCGTAATATAACCATTGTCTTTATCATTTTCATGACCTTTAAACTCTTCTTCGGTTAGACTATCGCAAAGAAGTTCCGGACAATAATCAACCAGCTTACGGCCTGCATCACCTATATCAGTGTGTATTTTGCCGTCATCAGGTGCATTTTTCCGCTGACTTTTTGAAAAATGTACTGTTGTATCTTCTATATCCTGTTTGGCCTGTTGATTTCGAACATAATCTTTTGCCTGTTCGTTAATAAAATACTGGTCATCTTTAATTTTTTGTTCATCACTTCTTGCGCCCATTACATCAGAAACGGCCATTAGTCTTAAAAGTGTATTCGAGTCAATATTCATGTTTTTGATAACAAATGTAAGTGCACCCTTACGCAAAGTATCATCGCTTAGTTTTGTTAGGTCAGTAGCAGTACTGTCTTCGGTAGATTGTATTATTTGTAATAACAACTTTTTATCATTGGGATCCTTTGATTTTAATATAGTATCAACCAAATTGTTTATTTTTGTTCTTTCTTCATCATTGGCATATTCATCTAAATACAGTTGTACAATTGCACCACTCGTACGTTTTTCTTTACCATCACCAATGGTTCTTGTTTCCAATTCGGCCATTCTTTTTCCGATTTTGTCATTATATTTTCTTTCAGCAATATATAAATCTATGGCGTCACGCATTTGAAGGTCACCATCATTGGCATCAGCCAACATATTGCTGTATTTTTCTCTGGCTTCTGCTTCAAGTTTCTTTCTGGCATCTTTATCATCTCTTAACTTGACACCTTCAGGAACTTCAAGCATATTTGATTTTTTAGTGGTAGTGGTTGTTACCGTAGCGTTAACCGTGATTGGTTGGGATTCTACCTTTTCATACTTAACATCTTTACTATCAGGCAAAGTTTCATATAGTTTATTTTTGTCTTTTATAATATAGGTTCTTGTTTCTGCGCTGTCTTCCTGCGCTTCAATAACTTTATCTTTTATCAACTGATCAATGATTTTTTGCTCAGTATTTTCACCTATAGTTACTGTTGTAAAAGTTGCTGTATCTTGAGGCGGAGCAGTAAATTTTTCCGGGTGTGCCTCCCCAAATTTCTCTATAATGGTATTAAGAGTTCTCTCTTTTTCCTCTTTTGTAATATTATCTCCAAAAACTATATTACCATCATCGTCAAACTGTAAATTAAAATTATTGCTAGGATCTTTTAGAAAATTAATAAAATCTTGAGCAATCTCACTGTCAGGAGTAGTACCTAACGAATCGGTAATGATCACATTCATTGGAACCGTAGTGTCTTTTTTAACGGCTACAACTTCGCCGGTATCCTTCGGAGTTCTTCTCTCAACTATGGTGCCTTTACCGTCAAGCTGATAAGTCTTAATATTTCCATCTGTTCCTTTTACAAAACAGCTTTCCATAAAATATCCCGTACTGCCGACTACATAATAAGCATTACCTTGCTTTTTTACCTTGCCGTCTTGTACCCATTGTTCAACAATCTGTGGATTGACTGCTTTAATATAGTTTGGATCTAATTGTTGCACACTGCTGACCATACTTCAGTCCTTTCTGTTAATCTTCATAATCCTGTGCATGAAAATTAAGCTTTATACTTCTCTATATCCATGTAAAAACATTTTTTAATCGCAAATTGCCTGTTACAAATTATATTTACATGCCTTTTGCCAAAAAATCCTTGAATTTACTGTGTTTGAGAAGTATTTTCTAACTTCACATTTCTTCATATTTTTTATGTTTTTTTACCTACGCATGATATTACGGCTTAATGTTACAATAACTTTAATAATTTTTTATATATGTTACATTTGTTTACAAATATATAATACTGAAACTGTTTTTTAATCGCTTAAAAAAACAGACCATGAAACATATTCATTATAAATTATATATCCGCAAGGATTAAAATTTATACACCCGCAAATTGCGGCTCTCTGTCCTTTGTTATCTCATCATAAAGCAGTTTACCGCCGCATAACGAGTAAACATTAATGTAGCCGAAACCGCTCAATATTCTTGAGGCAACATAACTTGTATACCCGCGTCTGCAATGCAGAACAACTTTTTTATCCTTAGGTATTTCATCAAGACGTTTTCTGATTTCTCCGCCGGGAATTGATAATGCACCTTCTACATTAGAAATTTCATAATCAGCACAAGGACGTACATCAATTATCACTGCGTCTTTTAAATCCTCATAAAATGCCGGTTTAAAAAGTCCGTCCAAAATATTTTGTGATGACATGCCAAGAAGATTTACAGGGTCTTTTGCGCTTGAATAAGGCGGAGCATAACAAAGTTCCAGATCTGTCAAATCCTCTACTTTTCCATTCAATCGCATTACAGTTGAAATTACATCAATACGTTTCTCAACTCCTTCATAGCCTGTTGACTGTGCTCCGAGAATTTTTCCTTCAGGGGTAAACAAAAGTTTGATTGTCATAAATTTTGCATTCGGGTAATATCCGGCATGGGAGCTGCACATAACTATATTTTTTAAATATTTAATCCCGCGAGCTTCAAGCTGCTTTTCATTCAAGCCTACAGAGGCAAGAGTTCTGTCAAAAACTTTAATAACACAGGTTCCTTGCGAGCCTTTGTAAGTTTGGTTTTTGCCGCAGATATTATCTGCAATAATTCTTCCTTGACGGTTTGCAGGGCCTGCCAGAGGAATTAAAGACGGTGTGCCGCTAACAAAATCAATAACTTCTACACTGTCGCCGCCAGCCCAGATATTTTGAATAGAAGTCTGCATATATTCATTAACCTTTATGCTTCCGTGTATACCGAGTGTTATACCGGCATCTTCAGCAATTTTGGTTTCGGGTTTTACGCCTATACCTAAAATTGCAATGTCATAAGGGATTGCATCGCCTGATGAAAGTTCTATTGTATCTTCTTTGAAAGCTTTTACACCGTTGTTGAGAATTAATTTACAACCCTTGTCTTTCAATTCATTCTGCGCAAAACAAACCATATCAGAATCAAAAGGAGTTAATATTTGCGGCGCCGCTTCGGCTAAAGTTGTATTAAGTCCCATTTCAAGGAAGTTTTCCGCCATTTCAACTCCGATAAATCCGCCGCCGATTACAACGGCATTTTTAGCGGATGTTGATTTGATGTAATGTTTTATTCTGTCAGCGTCAGAAAGCGTTCGCACAGTGAATATTTTCTTGTTATGAATCCCTGCAATCGGAGGTTTGACAGGCGAGGCTCCTAATGCCAGAACAAGATTGTCATAAGTTAATTCGTAATTATTATTTACGGTTACAGTTTTTTGTGCGGGGTTGATTGATGTTACTTTAGAATTAAGACGTACATCAATATTCAGCAGTCCTGAAAAAATATGTGGTTTTGCAACAATCATATCATCGCGTGAACTTATTACACCCGAGCAATAATAAGGAAGACCGCAATTTGCAATAGAGATTTCATCAGTTGCTTCAAGAATTATTATTTCCGCTTTTTCATCCAGCCTTCTCAAACGAGCTGCGCAGCCAGCTCCGCATGCACCTCCGCCGACAATAACCGTTTTCATCAAAATACTCCTTAATTTTCTGTTACCTGAAATTACAGAATATGCCAAGATTAAGTCATTGTCAAATATAAGTATTTTTATAGTAAAATATGAGTGTAAAAATGTTACAAAATAAGAAAGAGGTTAATATGTTGACAAAAAATTCAAGTGTAACCGTTAAATTCACAGGAATTGATTTCAGCGGTTATTCATCAAGGGTTTCAGATTTTGTAAATGAATTTTCATCAAGAGCAAACAAGCAGGGACAGTTTTTAAACTGGGTTGACTTACCTCAAAAACAGGCTCAAAGAGTTGATGAAATTTATGAACTCGCAGAAAAATTAAAAAAACAAACAGGTGCTAAAAAACTCAGCGTAATGGGTATCGGCGGTTCAAAGCACACTGTTGAGCACATGTTATCAATTAATGCTTTGAATGTTTGCTATGATGTTGTAGAGTTTTACTCAGATGTTGATTCTGCCAGCTTGGAAAGATTTTTGTACAGATTGGGAAATGATGTAACTTCATCAAACTACCTTATTGCATCAAAATCAGGTTCAACATTTGAAACAAAAGACGGATTTTTAAGAGTTTTGGATATGTTGATTGACGCATATAAATCTCAGGGCAAATCTCAGGAAGATGCTGAAAAATGCGCTAACAAACATTTTATTGCAGTAACCGATAAAAATTCCGAAAAGAGCGAACTTAGAAGAACATCAAACGAAAACGGCTGGCTTGGCGATTTATATATCCATGATGATGTGGGCGGACGTTTTTCGGCATTTGATGACCATGCTTTATTCACACTTGCTTATGCAGGCATGAAAAAAGAAGATATGGTAAAAATGCTTAATTCTGCACAAGAAATTTCAACTGAATCATTAACAGCGGATTTAGATATCAATGACGCTTTAAAAGAAGGTATTTTCTGGGCAAACGCCAAAATGAGCGGTATTTTAACAACGGTTCATCAGTATATGGGTTCAATTTTTGAAAATACAGTATACTGGCACGCTCAAATGCAGAATGAATCAGTTAAAGATACACTTAAACAGGTTGCCAAAGTGCCTGACGCAATGCACCACTCAGCAGAAGCTCACTTTAACCCTGCAAATAAATTTGCATTCGCATTAACTGTTCCTCAGGACAACGGAGTTTGCAGAGAAAATGCCGAAAGCTATATTGAAGCCCTTACAAAATCTTACACATCAACCGGAGCTTTCTTCCTTGAAAGCGCAAAAACTTGCCAAATGGGCTTAACTCCTGAAGCAGCAGGCGCATTAACTCAATTGAGAGCATTTGCAACAGTTTATCAGGAAATCGTTGAAAAAATCAGCGAAAACGAATCATTCCCGGAAGTTCTTGACAGTGTATTACAGCCGCACGTAGAATACTATAAAAAGAACCTCAAAGGCGGAGTTGTAGTACCGGGAAGAATTTCAGAGTAAACGATACTTATTTTTCCTCTCCCGTTATCAGGGAGAGGAAAATTTTTCAAGGTGAAAAGGTAAGTTTGAGCGTTAGAAATTCGGGTGAGAGTCTTTTAGAGGTCAAGAAGTAAATAGTTAAAGCTGATTAAGGTTTTGTCCTGCTTGTTTCAGGATCTTAAAAATGAGCTAGATAAAAAATGCTTTTGCTACGAACAAAAGCAGAGGGTACTATTTCCCAATGTAACGAAATGTAAAAACGAATTTAAAAAGGCCGAAACCCTTGCTATAATTCTCATAGGATAGGATAGGAT
>CASFPN010000034.1 GCA_949296425.1 uncultured bacterium | reverse complement strand
CTAAAAATAATAAACATAACCTCCCTTGCAAAGGGAGGGGGACCGCGCAAGCGGTGGAGGTAATTTCAAGCTAAAAATAATAAACATAACCTCCCTTGCAAAGGGAGGGGGACCGCGCAAGCGGTGGAGGGATTTCTATGAAATTTGATTTAGGTATTATAGGCGCCGGCCCTGCCGGTTATACGGCTGCATTTCAGGCCCGGGCGAAGGGGTTGTCTGTTGTACTTTTTGAAAAGGATAAAATCGGGGGTGTCTGCCTTAATAAAGGCTGTATTCCGACAAAAGCAATTTTGCATTCGGCAGAACTCTATGAAGAAATGAAATGTGCAGGTGAGTCGGGAATAAACTGTTCTGATGTTACCGTTGACTATGCAAAAGTTGTTGAACGCAAGGATAAAATTGTAGAAAAGTTGCGGAAAACTCTTGAGCTTGCCCTGAAAAATGCAGGTGTTGTTGTAGTTAATGCTGAGGCTGCTCTCTGTAATAATTTTGAACCCCACGTAACGGGCAGTATTTTTGCCGGCGGTGAAATTTATGAGTGCGAAAAAGTTATTACGGCAACGGGTTCTGCTCCCAGAGATTTTGAAAATTTAAGATTTGACCATGAATTTGTATTGAGTTCCGATGATATTTTGAATTTAAAAAAACTTCCTGAAAGTATTGTAATAATTGGTTCAGGGGCGATAGGTATTGAGTGGGCAAGGATTTTTTCAGCGTTTGATGTTGATGTAACTGTTGTTGAAATGGCTGAACATCTTTTACCTGTTGCAGATATCGAGGTTTCAAAGCGTGTTGAGCGTATTTTTAAAGCAAAGAAAATAAAAACTTATCTTTCAAACAGTGTAGAGAAAATTGAAAATAAAAAAGTTTATTTAACATCAGGTGATGTGCTTCAACCGGAACTTGTTCTTTTAGCTGCTGGACGTGTGCCGCACAAGATTTCAGAGAATCTGACATGCATCGGCGATGCGTGCGGGAAAATTCAGCTTGCACATTTTGCAATAAAACAGGCTGCGGCAGAAGTTTTAGGCATTGAATTTAATCAGGATCTTGTACCGTCTGTGGTTTACGGCTGTCCTGAAATTGCGTGGGTAGGAAAGCGCGAGCAGGATTTAGATGAAGGAACATACAAAAAAGCAAATCTTTTGATTTCTGCTTTAGGTAAATCTCACTGTGATAACTGTATGGAAGGTTTTATAAAAATTTTGTCGCAGGACGGAAAAATAATCGGCGCGCACATTGTATCAAAAGAGGCATCAGCCTTAATTCAGCAAATAACAATTGCTATGCAGAATAATTTAAGCACAGAAGATTTGAAACGTGTGTGCTTTGCTCATCCAACATATTCTGAAGGAATTTTTGAATGCTTGTTTAAATAGTTAAACTGCCTCGCGCTTCTTGCTCGACGACATTAAACGAGCCTCCGTAATTTGCATTCGTGCATTCAGCACTTTGCAAATGTACTCCGCTCTCTGTCGCCTCGCGCTAGATAGTTCCTGTCCAAAAAGGAACTTTACCGAAATTCCAGTATGTGTTTGTCGGGTTTAAATCTCTGTGGCGTAATATTTTTTTTCGTTCAACTTTTGTTTCGGTTTGTTTTTTATCGTTTTCATTCTGCTGAACCTGAACTTCTTCTTCAGTTACAACTTGAGAACCCGGAACTTCATAAATTTCTGCGTAAGCATATCCGGCAAAACATAATAAACAAAATAAAGTTATCAAATTTTTCATACAAATTACTCCTGATTGTACTTCCTTAATTATATTATAACGTTATAAGTCATGAAAATCAATATTTTTGTAAGTATATTTATTGTTGTTTTAAAATATATTCTTTGTATTTATTTAGTATTTTTTTGTTTTCATCAGGGTAAATAAAAATTAACATTATTACAAAAGACATGCCTATTAGAAGAACTTTTACACCAAATAATTCTCCTGCTAATATGAATGCAAGAATTGTTGCGCAAAAGAATAAAATTCCAATAACAGATATGAAAGACCATTTTTTATTTTGAAACATCAAATCCATGATATCTTTTGATGGTATTGGTCTGGAAAATAAATATCTTACTCCCGTTAATTTATAGTTTACAATCACTTTTAGATACGGATGTTTTTCTATTATTTTATTATCTATATTATATGCTATATTAAATTCTTCGACAGCATTATCCGCTAATTTAAAATTATCTTCAATTTTTCTCATTAATTCGCCATTACTTGAATGTTTAACTTCTTCATTGTGGTTATAAGCATATATTTCATCTGCTTTATTAATAAGAGTTGCTATTCCAAAAAGAGCCATTGATTTAACATAATGAGCATTGACATCGTTGTAATTTTTATTAATATTATTTGTGCATAAATCAATTACATCAATATAATTTTGTAAAGATGGATCATAAAATTTTTCTAGAATTAATTTATAAATTTCTTTGGCGTCCATATTTATATAATAACTTTTTTGGGTAAATATGTCTAGACAATAAATATATTTTTAATAAAGGTTTGTTATATTAAATTTTGGTATTATGATAATAATATGCAGAAAAGGTTACCTGATTATTTAAAAAGACCAATTATAGATACAGATAAAACTCGTACTGTGCGTAGAATTTTAAAGACAAAATGTCTTAATACCGTTTGCGAAAACGCGCGATGCCCGAATAAAAATGAATGTTATACGAAAAATACGGCAACTTTTTTGATTATGGGAAATAACTGCACCCGTAACTGCCGTTATTGCAATATTACCTGTTCAAAGCCGGAACCGCTTGATAAAAATGAACCGCCGCATATTGCACAGGCTGTTAAAGATCTGGGGCTTAAATATGCGGTGATAACATCTGTTACGCGTGATGATCTGCCTGACGGCGGGGCAGAGCATTTTGCAAATTGTATTTGTGAAATCAGAAAAATTTCACCTGATATAAAAATTGAAATTTTGACTCCTGATTTTAAGGGGAATAAAAATTCTCTTGATACAATAATTATGGCTCATCCTGATGTTTTTAACCACAATATTGAAACAGTAAGAAAAATATTTAAATCAGCAAGACCGCAGGGAAATTACAACTGCTCGCTTGATGTTTTGAAATACGTGAAAGACAACAGCGATATTATAACAAAATCGGGTTTGATGATAGGTTTGGGCGAAACTTTTGAAGATATAGAAGAAACTCTTGTTGATTTAAAATCCGCAGGCTGTGATATTGTAACAATAGGGCAGTATATTCAACCTTCCAAGGCTCATCTTGAAGTTTCAAAATATTACAATCCTGATGAGTATGAAAAACTGAAGCTTTTAGCTGAAAAAACGGGCATAAAACATTATCAAATCGGGCCTTTAGTCAGAAGTTCATACAGAGCCTCAGAATTAATCTAGTTCAATTGTTATCGCACCCTGACGGAAAATTTTCAGTTCATCTGTGAATACTCCGCATACAGTTGATTCAAGCCCTTTGCATATATGACCGTAATCCGGAATTATTAAATCTGCAAGCCCTTGCATATTTTCTAATGCCTGTTCATAAGTTTTTGCAGACGGCTGGTGGGAAAGATTTGCACTTGTTGTTGCAAGAACATGACCCGGTGCAATTTCGCAGATTTCCTTGAAAACTTCATTGTCAGGCACTCTTATCCCGACTGTTTCCATATTTGATGTCATATAGTATGGTGTTTTGTCAGATTTTTCAACCACAAGGGTTAAGGCGCCGGGAAAATATTTTTTTATCAAACGGCAGCCTATTTTTGGTATTGGTTTTACGTATTCAAGAAGATTATAGGTCTCATTTGACATTAAAATTAAAGGTTTCTGCGCCTCGCGTTTTTTTATTTCATAAATCTTTTTTACGGCTTTTTCAGATGACGGCAGGCAGCCAAGTCCCCAGACCGTATCGGTTACATAAGCTATTACACCGTCATTTTCAAGTACTTCTCTAATTTTTTCAGTGTTTTGTATAAGCATGGTTTAATTATAATTCAAACATAATATCCTGTAATGTTTATGTCGCAAATGGCATTCTGAACTTGTTTCAGAATCTTGTGGAGATCCCGAAATAAATTCTGGATGACGCTTTATGTATTACGTTTTATTTTATTAATCAATCTTGAGCTTAATTCTTCAGCGTATTCCATTTTTAATAGAAGATTCAGTCCTGTGTAAATTACAACACAAATTATACCGACTGATGTAATTTTGGTTATTTCAAATAACATCTTCGGAAGTTCTATGAATTTGTCAAAGCATACAGCAGTGCCAAAACATACTGCAATTGTTATTATCCCTGCAATACACATTTTTAAAAGATTTGTAAACAAAGATTTGTAATCCATTCTAACCTTTTTATAAATTAAAGCTCCTAAAACACAGGCATTGAACAGAGTTACAAGTGAGGTAGAAAGAGTAATTCCGCCTATTCCCATTCCCAATTGTTTTATAAATATTACGTTCAGAAGATACTTTAATACAATCGAGGAAAAAGCTACAACAAAAGGTGTTTTGGAATCATTAAAAGAATAGTAAACTCTTGTTATTGAATCTCTAAAAACATAAGGCAGAATTGAAACAGATAAGAACCATAAAGCTTCAGTTACCATAAATGTCGCATTTTTGTCAAATGCTCCGCGTTCAAAAACTAATCTGACAGCATCCGTTCCGACAGTCAATATTCCTATAATAATCGGAATTGCTGCAAAAAATAGCACACCAACACCTTTGTTGAAATATGTTTTAATGCCCTCTAAATCTTTTTCCGCAACAAGTCTTGAAAAAATCGGGAATAATGGAACGAGAAACGCTGTAACAAGAATTCCGACAGGAAATTGAAAAACTCTGTTTGCATAACCGATTGCAGTCCATGCGCCTTCTGAAATTGATGATGTAAAAAACATGTCTACATAAATATGGATTTGTCCGACAGTTGAACTCAATACAGCAGGGAATAAAAGTTCGGTTATTTCTTTGAAATTGGGGTTATTAATAAAATTAAAATCAGGTTTCCATTTAAAGCCAAGCCTTCTCACGTTAGGATACTGGATAACAAGCTGTAATATTGCACCGATTGTTGTAGCCCATGCAAGTGCGTATCCTTTGCTGTCATCAGGTACAGCCATTACTATACCTATAATTGCCGCACTCATAATAATGGGCGACAAATTCGGGAGCATAAACTGTTTATATATAATCAAAATGCCATAGTAAATTCCGACAATTCCGCCGATAATCAAAAGCGGAGTCATAATTTTTAAATGTTCCGCTGCAAGACTAATCATATCAGCAGAACCGTTTGAAATAATCAATCCCATAATCTGACGCGGAAAAACAAACATTATGACAGAAAGTATAAGGAAAAAGATTGTGGTAGCTGTCATAAATGTTGAATATAATTTGTTAACATCTTCTGCAGGCTTTTCTCTTAAATTAGGAATAAGTTTTGAAAATACTGCAACAGTTGCGCTGTGAAATGGACCGCCCACGCCGCCCAGTAAAATTAAAGACAGCGATGGGATTTGATAAGCATAATAATAAGCATCCGAAACTAAAGTTGCACCATAATAGTTTGCGATAACAATATCCCTTATAAATCCTATAAGTTTGCTTATTATTGTAACCACAGCGATTATCCACGCAGCTTTTAAAACACTTGTTGTTTTTTCATCACCTTTAATTTTTGTACTTTCGTTCATTATTATCCTCACCAGGGTACGTGATAGTTTGTTAACGTACTCTGTCCTCTCCCACAGGGAGAGGACAGTATTCTTAATTAGTCAAACCAGCCGTTTTCTCTTTTCGGTACGAGTTCAACATATAATCTTAACCCCTTCCTTGCCGAGCTTTCAAAAAATTCCGGAGATGTAAATGTAATTGTATTACGCCCCTTTTTTATGTATTTGGAAATATCAATTTCCGAGTATCTTTTGAACCCCAGCATTTCTTTGGGTAATTCATAAGTTTGTTTGGTTCCGTTAATATCAACGGTTAAATTATTTACGCCAAATTTGTTGTCAATTATGATTTTTGCTTTTTTATCTTTTGAATAAAAATGCTGTGTTGTGCTTTGCTGTCCTGTGTCTGTTGAGATGATAACGGGTTTTGTACAAAGAGTTATCCCTGTATAATAGTGTTGGAGAATTTTGTCGTAGGGAATATGCATTTCAGAGCCCATAAAACCTGCACCGTACTGGCTCATGCCGACTCCGTGCCCGAAACCGCCGCCGTAAGCATGAATCGTTATAAGATTACCGTTTTCGTCTTGAATATTGTCAAATACTACATTTGCACTCGGCAGAGCCTTGCCGTCTTTAGTTAAAAGACGTCTTACAACAAGTTCCTTAAAGATTTTGTATTTCTGTGAACGGGTTATAACTTCCATTTCGATTATTTTGCCTGAATCCCCGCGTCTTATAACTTTTAATTCTACAAGGTCATCAAGTTTGTCGCCTTTTTTAAACGCAGGATGCACAAATCCTGTTGCGGATTGCGAAACAAGTGTAGTTTCAAGCGCATTTTTAAGCTCGTCTGCTGTCCATTCACGCTCCCACCTGAAATAAGGCGAGCGGATATCATAAGCATCAGGTTTGGATTTGTAATAATTTTCAGCATCTTCTTCTTTATTCAACGGTGTCTGGCCGATTATATCGGGGCGTGCATGCAGATAAGGTTTGTCATTAGACGGAAATTCTTTTGTCTTCGGGTCTGAAAATGCGTTTGAAAAACTTTCCGTATATCCGCCTGCGGTTGATGAATACTGTGCAAGAATTAAATCCCAGTCATATATTGCAACAATTCCTTCTGTTTCTTCAACTGCTTGATTGGAAAGCGGTTTTTCGGTATTTGCCCCAAAGTAAACCTGACTTGCGACACTGTCTACAAGATCGTAATTCGGTGATGATTTAACACGCGGAGAAAGAGCGTAATTTCTTGCCGCAACGGTTTGCGCTTTAAGTGCTTCAAGCCCGAAATGAACAGGCATTTCGTTAGGGACAACGCCTTTCAGATAATCTTCAACCTCTATCATATTAACGAGGCTAAATGTTCCGTTGCTGTTGAGGGCAAGTTCAAAGGCTCCGTGATAAAGCGCCTGTTTGCCGGCTCTTTTTAATCCGGAAACGCCTAAAAGTCCAAAATTGCTTGTTATCTGAACAGGGCCGTCTACTTTTTCAGGAAAAATATTTCCTGGTGTGTATATACTGAATTTGCCGTCTTTATAAGATATTGAAATCTCCTGATTTGGTTGATAATTCCCTATAAGGAGTTTATTATCATAAATTTGCGTATCGCCGGTACCAAAAACTGTTATGTTTTTATACTGATAAGTTCCGAAATTTTGGGTGCCAATGCCGACTCTGATAACTTCGGAGGACGGAGTATTTTGATTTACTACGGCCTGTTGTGCCGCAGCAAGCGTTGCTGCAGGAATATTCGGCATTATTTGGGCTTGAGAGGGTGTACAAAGCATTATAAAGCTCAAAATTGAAACTGTTGATAATAATTTTTTCATACAATTATTATATGACAAACCTGTAAAAATGGTAAGACTATTGTTTTTCTGTTTTGGCTTGTTCTTTTTCTTCTGTTTCAGGTTCTTTTTTTTCAGGTTTAATTTCAACAGCTGGCTCATCCAGCGGTTTATATCCTAAATTTTTTAATTCTTTAGTGTATTTTAACATCGGATATAATATAGTACCTGCCAGAGCAATGCCTGCAACTGCCGCACCGCCTAACGCACCGCCGATGGTTTTAAAAAATCTGCCTGTTTTCGATTTTGTTTTGATAAGCGATGCTGTTAAAGCGCCGCCTGCAATAGCTCCCCCAGTGTTGCCAGATGTGCAGCCTGTGCGACTTTTTTTTCGGGGTTTATGTTATATTTTCCGTATTTTTTCTGAGCTTCCTGAACAATTTTTTCAAATTTGTCCTGATTTTCTTCGGGGATTGAAAATTTAGTTACTTTACCTGTTTTTGCGTCTTTTGTTTCATATATAATTCTGCCGTCAGAAGTTTTTCCTGTTGCAGCAGGCATAAACGGTATTGTTGTATTTGTTGAAATATTTATATCTACCATAGTCTCTATAAATCACGTCAAAATATTTTTTGCCTGTTTGTTAAGAAAATTTTACTTAACTTCCCAGCTTGTACCTTCTTTGGAATCTTTCAGGACAATATTAACTTCATCCAGTGCAATTCTGATTTTGTCTGCGATATCCCAGTTTTTGGCATCTCTGGCTTCTTTTCTGTAAGCTATTAATTCTTCCATTGAGCTGAAGTCTTTGCCAAGTTTTTCTGAGACGTGTTTTACGGCATTTTTCAATTCATCTTCTGAAAGAGCTGCTTTTTCAAACGTAAAACCGAGTGTAGAAGCTAATTTATAGAGAATTGTAAAAGCATCTTTATCCTCTTTATTTGCTTTGTTTGTAAGTTCAAACAGCACGGCAAGAGCCTTTGATGTATTCAAATCATCATCCATTGCCTCAACAAAAGCTTTATATTCATCTGTTTTGGTAATATCCAAGTCCTCATTGATTTTTGTACGCTTAGCGTTAAGCATTCTCTTAACGCCAGCCTGAGCTGATGACAGGGCTTCATCAGAAAATTCAACAGGCATTCTGTAGTGATTTGTAAGAATGAAAAATCTTATTGTATTGGAATCGTATTTTTTCAAAAGCTCGTCTATGGTTAAGAAATTGCCTAAAGATTTTGACATTTTTTCTTTATTAATGGTAACAAAACCGTTATGAAGCCAGTAGTTTACGAACTTACAGCCATTTGCGCATTCTGATTGTGCAATTTCGTTTTCATGGTGAGGGAAGATTAAATCAGCACCGCCGGCATGGATATCAATAGTTTTTCCAAGATATTTTCTGCTCATAGCGGAACATTCAATGTGCCAGCCGGGACGTCCTACACCCCAAGGAGATTTGTAACCGAATTTTTCATCTTTTTTCCACAGTGCAAAATCAAGCGGATCTTCTTTGTGTTCCCCAACTTCAATTCTTGCTCCGCTTTCCAGCTGATCAATCGGCTGTTTTGAAAGCGCACCGTATTGCGGAAATTTTTTAACCCTGAAATAAACATCTCCGTTTGCTTCATAGGCAAAACCTTTATTGATTAAATCCTTAATAATACCTATCATTTCGCCCAGAGTTTTTGTGGCAAACGGTTCAATATCAGGTTTTAATGTGTTTAAAGCTTTCATTGAATTTTCAAACTGTTTGTACCAGTACTGAGAAACTTCTTCGGGTGTTTTTCCTTCTTTCTCTGCTTTTTTAAGGATTTTGTCATCAACATCAGTTACGTTGCGGCAGTATGTAACATCATATCCCTTAAACTTTAAATATCTGTATAAAACATCCCAAGTTATGTAGCATCGTGCATGACCCAGGTGTGCAAAATCATAAACAGTAGGCCCGCACACATACATTTTAACTTTATTCCCGTCAATAGGGGTAAATTCTTCAAGCTTATTTGTATAAGAATTGTGCAATTTCATATTAATATCCCTCTTTTATATCAATTTTATAACAAAAAAAAATAAATATTAACAAATGTAAATAAAAATAAAATACTTGGCAATTTTATATGTCAAAAATATTTAATAGATATATACGTGCAATATAACTTTATGAAAAGAAAGGAGATTATGATTATGGTAACACCAGTGAACGGTACAGGTAACGGAGATGCTCCAAAGGGATATACCAAAATTAAAATGTATGATGAAAATACTAAAAAGACAGAAACTTATTTTGTTCCCATCGGGAGAAAAATTTCAATAAACGGCGAAACTTTTGATCCGAGCAAAGGTTCAAATAATGAACTTGTTATAAAAGGTAAAAAAGGTCAAAAGAATTTTGATATGATTGGGATTGCTCTGGAACATTTTGATGTAAATAAAGATGGCAGAATTGATGAAAAAGATTCAAAGGATGAAATGAGATTGAAAAATGAAATTGAAAAAGATCCGAATCTTCCAGACGGTTATTTTGTGGATATGTTAGATCCGAATACACCTCGTGCATGGCTTCAAAAAGGTTCTGCTTATCTAAACTTCAGCAAAGAGCATTTAGATGAACATGGCACAAACATATCTATTGATTAGTGACTTATTATAAAGTCTCAAAAATTTCATGAACAGGTTTTAATAAATCTTCAACAGGACAGATTTCGTCAAGCTCAAGAGTTATTGTCGGAATCTGTCTTTCTATGCCTGCGTATGTTCCGAAGCTCCCGGGTGTCGGGTACCCTATGCTTGATTCTACAGGATATTTAATTATTGCCGAAATTTTTTCTGCAATATTTCTGGCAGGACCGTCGTAGTTCACAACTTTGTAAGGAGCATGCAGTGTTAATATTAATTCGGGTTTATATTCTTCAATTACTTCAATAACAAATTGTGTTTCAATTTCGCTTGCCGGTTTTTCACCGCCAAAAAATTGATTTTTTTCTGTTAATTCCCAGTTTTTTGTCGGGAAATTCCTGTTTAAGTCCACTCCGTTTGCGTTTGTTCTTTGCCCGAGCTGCAGTCCGTCCGGATTAAGACAGGGAATAAAAATAAGTTTGTTTATTGGAATCTTTGATTTCGAGGAATGGTAGTTGTTTAAATATTCTTCAATCAAAAATTTTCCCTGCGGTTCATCCCCGTGAAATACCCCGATAATAAGTGTAGAGTGGCCTGTTAATGGTGAAGCGCTGATTAATTTAATAGTGTTACCCAATTTTGTCACATCTGATTTTAAAACAGTATATTTTTCTTTACCTTTCACGCTTCACCTTTCATTAAAACAGCGCTTCAATAAATTCATCGGGATTAAATTCTTTCAAATCTTCCATTTTTTCCCCGACGCCTATAAGTTTAACCGGAAGTTTCAGATCTTTTGCTACAGCAAGAACTATTGCACCTTTCGCAGAACCGTCAAGTTTGGTGAGTGCAACTGATGTTAAATTCACTGCTTCTGAAAAAACTTTTGCCTGCTGCAAGCCGTTTTGCCCTGTATTTGCATCAAGTACGAGCATACATTCACGCAGAGCATCCGGAGCTTTTTTGTCAATTACGGATTTTATTTTTTTTAATTCTTCCATAAGGTTAAATTTATTTTGCAGACGTCCGGCCGTGTCAACAAGAATTATGTCATAATTTTCAGCTTTAGCTTTGTCTATTGCTTCATAAACAACTGATGCCGGATCTGCCTTATCGCGGCGTACTATATCTGCGCCGGCACGTTTTGACCAGATATCGAGTTGTTCTTCTGCAGCTGCACGGAATGTATCACCGGCTGCTATAAGTACCTTTTTCCCGCTGTTTTTAAATTTATATGCAAGTTTTCCTATAAGAGTGGTTTTACCTACTCCGTTAACCCCGCAAATAAAGTAAATATTTAAACCTTCACGATAGTTAATTGCTGTATTGCCGGCATTTTTCAGAGCTGTTGAAAATTCTTCTTTAAGATAGTTTTTAACATCTGAAGGCTTAATTTTTGTTTGATTTCGTAATTTATCCACAAGTTCGGCAGCATATCCAACACCTAAATCCGCGCTTATCAGTCTGTCCTCCATTTCGTCAAGAACAAATTCCGAAAATTTTTCTTCTTCGCCGGCGGCCTGAGTAACACTGCCAACCAGAGCTTGTGCCGTATTTGAAACTGTCTGTTTTAAATTGTTAAATTTATCTTTGAAAAATCCGAACATATTGGTCATCCGGAGGGCAAGAAGTTAGCAGGGCCAGCAAATCGAGTCCTTTTATCTTCCTATCCTCTTAATTAATTCCGTAATCAACAATAACTTTTGCAAGAATTCCGTTGATAAATGAGGAACTGTCTTCTGTAGAGTATTTTTTTGCTAATTCCAACGCTTCGTCAACAACAACTTTCATCGGAGCATCTTTGATATAAAGAAGTTCGATAATAGCAATACGTAGAATATCTTTATCCATCCTTACAAGACGGTTTACGTCCCAGTTTTTAACATATTTTTGTATTGTATCGTCAATTTCTTTGTTGTTTTTCTGGAAAAGTTCCGCAATTCTTATTGCGTATTCTTTTACTTCGTTTTGAGAATCAAGAGTGGTAAATTCAGCAATTTCTAACGCTGTGAGAGCTTTTTCGGCAATATCAATCATGTTATTTATACTTTTTACCATATCGGATGTCATCGGAAGTTGCACCGGAATATTTACGGCACCTATAGGGCGTTTAAGATTTATTTCTGCGTCTGCTTCGTAGTTTTCAATTTGATCCCGCATAATAACCAATGACCCTACTGCGGTTTTTAATTCATCAGTAGCACTGCTTTTTAAAATTCGTACTGATTTTAAAATTATATCTTCCAAATCTTTTTTTGAGTATGTTGTGATTTTTTTATCAAATTGCGAAAAAAGAATAAATGCTAATTCTCTTGCTGCTCTGCGCGCTTGCATATTATATACCTCATTATTATATTTAATATTACACAAGCTTTATGCTAGCATGAAAAATTTTTATCTACAAGATGATTTATAAAAAGAAAGGGATTTTTCAAAATTATTAAGTTTAACTTTAGTATTGTTTACTTCTTCAATAAGTATTGAACAAAGATTTTGTGTATCTCTCAGTCCAAAATCTGAATTTTCAATCAAAGTTCGGCTTAAAACTTTTGTTATTGTTGCTATTTTTTCGAAATCACACAGTATAGTGCAAAGTTCATCTTCCATATTCTCAAAATTAGTTTCTTCCATTTAAACCTCCGATAAAAAATTTTATCATTTAGTTTACAATAGTACACCTAGACAAAAGTATATTTATTTAGAAGACAACTTTTTGCTTTTGGAGCGCTTATACGCCGGAAACAGGAGGCAAATCAATACTTTTTAGCCGTTGTTCAATTCTTCTGTACCATTTCAGATGCTGTTTAAAAAGTATATTATATTTTGTAATATCGCCGTGTGAGATTTCATAAGCCTGATTGTCACATACATCTTCCATCGCTTTTTCTAATTTATGAGTTAATTCTTTTCTGTCCTTTGGAAGATTGTCTCTGTTCAATTCAATTCTTTTGCCGAATTCAACAATAACTTCAGGTCTGTTATCTCTGAAAAAAGTATAGTCAAGAGCCAGTGGAATAAGGTTAACCTTTCCGTATCTTTTAACTGCGTTTTGTGCAATGTATGCAAGTCCTGTTTGAAATTCTATGGGTCTGTAGTGAGGCGGTCTGATTATTCCCTGAGGGAATATACACAGAATATTTCTCAAATCTCCGACTACATCAACAGAATACTGTAAAGCTTTCATGGCTGACTGCGGTGATTTTTTGTTAACAGAGTAAGCTCCGCCGCGTCTTAAAAGTGGAAATCTGTTTAATTCTTCAACCATTAAACGTATTTCTTTATGAAAAATTCTATGGGTAATATTATAGAAAACAATCCCGTCCCACCAGTTGCTGTGCGGTGCAAAAAGGATAACAGGCACATCAGGGGCACCTTCAAAGTAATTTTCAGCCCCTTTATATCTGAAGGCATAAAACCGGTTTTGGAGCATGTTAAAGAAAAACATACTTGCCACCCACAGCCAAAATTTACTGGTTTTGGCCGGTTTAAACTTTTCCTCCTTATTCCTTAATTTTGTAGGGGGGATGTCAGAATATAATTGTTCCTCTGTTGCTACCATAATATATTAATTGTACTCTAGTTATTTAAAATACGCAAATCTGAAAGCGGATTTTTTAAGAAAGTTTAACTTTTTAAAAACTAACAAAGTGTCTGCAGTTTATGTGAGATTGAAGGCACACTTTTATGGAACCTTTATAACAAGTTTATGTAAATTTGCTTAAATATTTAGCAAAATGAATTGACTTCAATTTTTTCTTATTTTACTCTTTTAATAAGAGGAAATGGAGTGGATATCTCCAGCTGCTGCCGCAGCCGTAAAAGCCGGAACACTCAAAGAAAACAGCAATCCTACGTGCAGATTGGGAATGTTTTTATTTAACTTCTTTGAGTCCTCTATTCTAGTAATTAGAGGATTTTTTGATGTCAGTTACAGCTTTACAAACAAATAGTGCAAGAGTCGGTACTTGTCCGCATGGACTGCCTTTAGCGGCATGCCCGATATGCAGCGGCATGGGTGGCGGTATGAAAAAAGCTGATTTCTCTGCAAAACCCGGGGAAATGAGCTGGAATGAATGCGCTGCGATAGGCGCTTTTCTTAAGGCTCAGCAGCAGGCAAAAATGCAAAGACAGCAGGATGCACAAAATTTTGCACTCAAGGCTCTGGCTTTTCAAAATGCATTAATGAATTCATCTCAAAAACTTGCAAATCTTGCGCAGTTTTTTACAAATAATACACCCGCTGTGATTGCAAAGCCCGTAAATTTCCTGTTAAATACAGTACTTGGCGGAATTATACGAACAATTGCCAATATTCCGTCAGTTATTTCAAATACAATTCAATCTGTTCAGCAAAAATTAGCAGATATTTCTGATAAATTAACAGCAATGATCGGTGAACTGAAAGCTTCAATTGAAAAGAAAATATCCGATGCATTTAAGGATGTGAAAAAGAAAGTTAAATCATTGTTCTCAATATTTCAGCCTCTGGATGCCGACAACGATGACAGACAAATAGATGAAACTAAAAAAGCGTTTGAATTAAAAACTTTTATTCATGATTTATATAAAAAACTTACTCAAAATGAAAAGGATTTAGAAGAAAATGACAATTAGTCCGCTTCGTGACAGTGAAACAATCAGACAGCAGAGAAATCTGACAAATTCTCAAAGACGTGCAAGCTCTGAAACTAAAGAAGGAGTGCTTGTTAACAATTTTATAAAAGATTGTCCAGATTGTAAAACAAACCTTGACAGTACCTGTGACACCCTTGTTATATCTGAAAGTGTGAAAATGCCTTCAGGATTATATGAAAATAATAAAGACACTCATAAAAGTATTCTTCCGATAAGTGCTGTTACATTAAGTGTTATGGGGGTAATCGCACTTATGTCAGCATTTGTAAAACGAAATACAAAAATAAATCTCAAAATATCTAATGAAAAACGTCTGCCTGCAACTACAAGAAATGTGGCTCTAAATGAAGAAACTCATCAGGCTTTGTATCAAATGATTCAAAGCCCTACAAGAAAAACAATTCATGCTGGGGTAGGTGTTTTAACCCTTACTGCAATGGCCTTTATGGGCAAAACTTTTTTTGACGGATTTAAAGAAGTGTGGGTGAAAAAGCGTGAAGCTGATATTCAAAAAAATATGCAGGAGCAGCTTATTAATATAGAAACTCGTTCATTTGCCGGAAAAATTCAAATTACACGCAGTATGCTTTCTGAAAAAGCCAGAGAATTCGGCAGATACCTATCGGATGACAATGCCAAAATCCTCCCGAATTTTGGAAAGCACCTACAATTTACCGGCGCCGGACAGGAAAACTCCGCTAATAAAAATAATTTGAATTACTTTTTTCTTGGTGCAGCAACCGTTGCGGGAATTGTAGGGTTAGGATTTTTGTCACTGAAAAATTTAAGTAAAAGCAAAAACTACCTTGAAAAAGCCGTAAAAGAGACAGAAAATACGATTTCAAACATTGTGAAAAATTCAACTGTTCAAACTAAAGATAACGATAAAAGATTATTGGAAGCCTATTTTCAGTCAATTGATGCAAGTGAAGAAACAATAAAGAAATATCTTGATAATCTTAACTGGGATAAAGGTGAGTTACAAGAATTTATAAATAAGTTAATTAAAAAATCAAAAACATCCACAACAAAAGTAAACGAAACCATAGGCGGCGACGGAACTCCCAAACCGACATTTTATTCTCATGTGGATGATTACAGGGCTTTTTTCTACAACTGGCTTTTGGATACGGACAACAAACAATTTAAACAATTATTTTTCGGAATAACAGCTCTTACGGCTTTAAGTTACGGTGGAAAACTCGCAGGAGATGCAATAAAAGAAGTTCAGGTTAAAAAGCTTAATGCTCAGACCGAAGTGGAACTTCAAAACAGATTGGTTTCAACTGAATTAAGAAACTTTAAGTCAAAAAAAGACGCGGCAATTCAACCTCTTGTGGACGAGTTTTATAAACAAGTTGATAAGGGTAAGCCAAAGGAAGAACTAAAGGTTATGGCTGATAATATATTACTGGAAATCAAAAACGGACCGCCGTTTGTATATTCATAAGGAGGAAAAATGGTTGTAAGATGTACAATGGCACAGATGCAGATCCCTTATCAATATTATAATTATAATAATACTTTTTCTTATACTCCTTGTCAGCTTCCTCAGGGAAACCGCAACTATACACTCTTTGACAAAAATAAAATTGATTCTTTTGTTTCGCAAAAAGAGGCTGCATTGCCTTATCTTACCGATATATTAGCACATTCAAACAACGAAGCGCAGATTGTAGAAACATTATATATTATTAATGAAATGCTTGATTCCGGGGTTAAAGGTATTGATAAAATGTACCCTGTTTTTGCAAGGTTTAATAATACAGAATCTCCCAACATCCAGACTTTTTTAGCCGGAATTTACAGAAAAATTCAGGTTCCGGATGCATTCGGACCTCTTGTCAAAATGCTTATACGAAATTCTCTGCGTCCGCAGACCTCAAATTTTGATCCAGATGAAGAAATTGGTGGAGCAATACTGGCCTATATTTCAGACCGTTTTAGACAACATTCATAGAAGTAAAATGTTACAAAATCTTAACATTAAAACTAACATGATTAAAGTTTTTAATCTCATGTGTCGATAACATGAACACGAGTACAAAACACCAAGAAAGGAAGATCGACAGCAATGGGAATGGCAGCGTCACAAGCAAGATTTTTAGGTCTGACAGCCAGAAAGAACAATGTTGAATACGAAGGTCAACAGATCAACCAACAGCGTACAACATTGTCAAACCAGTCAGCAAATTACTATAACGATTTGCTCGGTATGTCAGTACCGGTACCGCCGTCGGTCGACGATTACACAAAGACAGTGTAT
>CASFPN010000033.1 GCA_949296425.1 uncultured bacterium | reverse complement strand
TCAAAGAATATCGCATAAACTAAGACTTGGCAGATTATCTTTAAAGGAAGCTTATATTATAGCTGATTTACTTGGATATGATTTAGAATTTATTGAGAAAAAGTAATATAGATTCTGCCATATTATTTTATAATTTTATTTGTTTATAATATAATATTAGAAATGAACAAAGAAGCAATTTATAATTTTGTGAAAAAAATTAACAGTGCCTGTAGTGACAAAGAAATCGCAGATTTTACAAATCAGGGTTTAATAGAACTCACTAAGGCAAATGTTTGCTGGATCGGACTTGCAAACTGGGAAACAAATAAAATTGAAATCAACAGGTTAAAAGGTACAGAGGTTTATAAAAAGGACAAAAAACTGATTGATGATATCAAAAAGATACGTCAGACAATTTCTGATTTTTACAGTAATGTTGAAATTGATGAACTGTATGAATATATGACATTTGTATCAAGGGATAATAAAATTGTAAGACCTGTAATATACAGAAATAATACACTCGGATATATCGGCCTTGCTTCTGATGACAATAGTTTTTACAGGAACAACATAGACACGATAAATATTGCTCTTGAATATATTGAGTCTAAGCTTGAAATTCTTTCATTAAGTGATGAAAGAGATAAAAATAATAAGAGCAGAATGGAATTCCTTGCAAGCGTTTCTCATGAATTTAAAACCCCTTTGAATTCAATAATCGGATTTTCTGATTTGCTTGCTGAAAAATTAAAAGGAAGCGGGCACGAAAAATATATTAGTAATATATATCAAAGTGCTATATTTTTGATGGGTTTGATACAAAATGTTCTTGATTTTACAAGGAGCGAATATAAACCGCTGGAACTTAGACTTGAACAATGTAAATCTAAAAAAATTATAACTGATATTATATGGAGTTTTGATGAAATGAGAAGGGAGAAAAATCTCACTTTCAATTATACTCTTTCGGATGTAACTATTACTGCCGATCCTATGAGGTTTAAGCAGCTTATTTATAATCTTATTTCAAATGCAATAAAGTTCAGCAAGGAAAACAGCGCAATATCAATTGTTTCATATTTAAATACTGACAATGAATTTGTTTTTGAAATTAAAGACAGTGGTGATGGTATAAGTAAAAAAGATTTATCCAAGATATTTACTTTTTTCACTCAGGTTAACAGAAACAGATTGAAACGCGAGCAGGGTTCAGGGGTAGGGCTTGCTGTTTGTAAAATTATTGCCAAAGCGCACGGCGGTGATATTTTTGTTAAATCACGCCTTCATTACGGCAGTACATTCTGGTTTGTACTGCCTCAATAATTAAACGTTGTTTTCCTTTCTGCGTTTTTCATCAATCATAAGAACAGTACAAATACCTATACAAATTAGCGCTGATAATACCCAGAATATTATTGCCCCGTTCCATCCGAATTTATCAACCATAAATCCCGTACCTGTAGCTGATAATACAGCTCCGACATAACCGAAAGTTCCCGTGAAACCTGTTGCTGCAGATGCAACTTTTTTTGAACTGGATTCCACAGCGCAAAGTCCGCCAATCATCATTTGAGGACCGTATGTAAATGCCCCCAGCAATCCTATAAGAATAAAGTCAATTGCGCTTATTGTGTTGAATTTTAAAAGTACAAGGCAAATTACTACACCTGTGAGATAAATTAAGTTCACAATTGCTCTTTGTCCTTTGAAAATTTTATCTGAAATCAATCCTGCACAAATTGTTCCGGCAATTCCTACAAGCGGAAGTGAACTTAATTTCATTGCGGCAATTTCAAGCGAATTATGTTTTGCTTCGCTCAAATATTTTATCATCCAGTCTTCGGCGCCGAATCTTATTATATAGACGAATATGTAAGCTATAGCCAGAAGCCAGATTGTTTTGTTATATAAAATATTTTGTTTAAATATTTCAACATAAGATCTGTTGTCCTGTTCGCAATCTTTTTCGATTTTTTTTGCAACAGGCTCATTATTGTAAGTTTCAATATCAGGCAGCCCTAAAGACTGCGGTCTGTCACGTAATCTGTCATAAAGCCAGGCAGCAGTAATTATTGCAAGAGTTCCCGGAACGAAAAACGCCATTTTCCATCCCCAGTGTGCAACTAAAAATCCTGATATAATTACACTTAAAAAAGTTCCGGTCTGATGAGAACATGACCACAAAGACCATTTTGTCCCTCTTTCGGAATTTGAGTACCAGTAAGTTAAACTTTTAGCAACCGCAGGAAAACCGGCTGACTGAAACCATCCTGATGCACCCCAGAAAAATACAAACAGCCACAACAAAATTGTGTTTGTCGGTAACCCGAAAAATGAAACATGCCCGGGAGTTATAAAAACAGCAGATAATGCAAAGCAGATGTTTGCGATTGCCGTCATAATCAATGCCGTTGGTAAAAATTTTCGCACATCCGAACCATCAGCTAAAACACCGTTAACAAATTTCCCTATACCGTAAGTTAAATACAAAGAACTTCCAAGAAGTCCCAATTCTGTATTAGAATACCCATACTCACTACTTAAACCGGGTAGTGCAACAGCTATATTTTTTTTACACAGATAAAATACAGTGTAACCTATAAAGCACGCATAAAATATTCTCAATCTCCAATGAGCGTACATGCTTTTAACTTTTTCACCATCCTGTATTGTCTCTTTTACCGGAGGTTCTTTAAAAAATTGTGCTAAATTAAACGACATATTCTACTTTCCTGCTTTAATAATCTGTATATTTCGGGTTTCAGTTATTTCATGGCGTGCGTCTTTTATAATTTCTTTTTTCTCATCATCAAGTCTGCATCCGCACACCAGCCTGTCTATAAATCCTGTATTAAGTTTTACGGCTTTGTCAAATGCGCCTACTTCTTCCAGTACATCTTTAATCTGATGTAAATCATATCCGAACGACTGTTTTGAATTATAAACAAGAGTTTCGCCTGACTGCGAGATTATGGGTTTTCCACCCTGTTCAAAGTATAACTTAAAAACTGATTTCAAATCCTGTAGTTCTGATTGCAGTGTTGTAACTGTCTGCTGGATTCTTAAAAATCTTTCAAACAAATATTCCACGTTATCAAGCTGTTTTAATTCCCAATCATATTTTTGTAGATATAATTTTTTTAGTTTTGGATAAGCAAGTGCCAGCCCCATAGTATCTGCCATTGCTCTGTGGTGATTTTTTAAATCCACTTTGAATTTGGCTGTTAAGGCCTCAAGTCCGTGAGAAGGTAAATCCGGATAGATTTCTTTAAACATCTGTTGTGAATCAATTCTCGGGTTATTTAATTCCTTTCCTGTAGTCCTTAAACTTGCTTCATTCAAAAATGTATAATCAAAAATACAGTTGTGTGCAACAATCGGATAATCACCTATAAATTCAAGAATTTTAGGCATGACCTCAGCTTCTGTCGGGGCATCAGCAACCATTTCCTGTGTTATTCCATGGATTGCTATGCTTGACTTTCTTATATGTTGTTCAGGATTAATAAGGGTTTGAAACTCATCTTTTATTTTGCCGTTTTCAAGTCTTACAGCGGCGAATTCAACCATTTTTTCTTTTGTATAATCCAGACCGGTTGTTTCGGTATCAAGAACAATTTCGATTACTTTTTTCCTAGCCATTTTCT
This sequence comes from uncultured bacterium, assembly GCA_949296425.1. GTDB lineage: Bacteria > Cyanobacteriota > Vampirovibrionia > Gastranaerophilales > Gastranaerophilaceae > Stercorousia. The sequence goes on along the minus strand of CASFPN010000033.1, from coordinate 24,994 downwards.
TATCCTATAGAATTCTATTAAGATAATAGCACAAAAAAATTTTCTGTGTTAGAATAAATCCGTTAAATACAAAATAAGGAGATATGTGATGTCAAACGCAATGGATATTAGCGACAGCAATTTTGAGCAGGAAGTTTTGAATTGTGAACAGCCTGTTGTAGTTGATTTTTGGGCGCCATGGTGCGGTCCGTGCAGAAAATTGGGACCTGTATTAGATGAAGTTGCTTCTGAGTTTTCTGGGAAGGTTAAATTTGTAAAAGTTAATACGGATGAAAATCTTAAAACCGCTCAGGATTATTCAATCAGCGGTTTACCGAGTCTTCTTGTTTTCAAAAACGGTAAAGCTCTGGAAAGACTTGTGGGTTTAATGCCGAAATCGACAATTATTTCTAATATTGAGAAGCATTTGTAACAAAAAATAATTTAGTTTTAAATATTAATATTTGTAAAGCGTGTAAAGTGCTTACTTTATGCGCTTTTTGGCTGTATGTACACTTTTTATGCTGAAATTTCTTAAAGATTACACTAATTATTCCGATAAATAAAGTAAAGGAAAAGGATAATTATGCGCATAACCGGTGTACCAAATAAATACGAAATATTACAACAATATTATCTGGATGAGAACGGCGAACAAATCACCTACAATGAAGCCATTACCCTTTACTATGAGCTGGAAGGCGAAGAAAAAGATAACTTTGTAAAATATTATAATGACTATTGTAAAGAATATTTTGGAAATGACAGTGTAGAATATGTACCGGTTGACGCTAACGGTTACAGCTGGAAAAAGTGTTTAGACGGTGATATTCCCGAAAACCTTTTAAAAAATGACATTAAAGTTAAGTATACACTTGATGCTTTTGCAAAACAACAGGGCTTAACACTTGATCCTCAATGGGCAGGATATTCTGCAGAAGAAATTATTCAGATGGAAAATGAGGGTGTAAATATTCCAAAAGATGTTCTTGAAATTGCGCATTCTATCTATGACACAACCGGTTCTAATTATGTTTCATCAGGTGTTGATGCTGAAGATGATGCAACATCTGAAAAAGAACCTTTCCTTGATTTGGTACCCAAGGCAGCTAAAAAAATTCAAAAATGTGAAGAAAACAATGAAAAAATAAGTGATGCAATAGATGAACTCTTGATTGAAAAGAATAAAAGAGAAAAGAATTTTTATGACAGAATTAAGGAACAAAGGCAATCTCTTCAGGAATATGAAGATTTTATCAGAGAGTGGAATAAACTTCAGACAAAAATTAATAACGGTGAAGCTTTATCTGATACAGAAGCCCAGAGATACGCTGAACTTACAGGCATGTTTGAAGAAAAGAACTCAAATTCTGATGACTCCGCATTTACTATAGATAAAAAAGAAATTGCAAGATCTTTAAACGAACTAAATATTTATGTAACTTTAGGAGAAGAACTTGCAAGCGAAACTATTGAAATTGCTGATACATTAGCGGATTACACTTCAAAAATAAATTACAAAACAACAAGAAAGTCCATAACAAAACAAATAGGTCCTATAGCTTCCATTATTGCCATGGTAAAAGGTAAAAACCTGGCAAAAGAAGCCGGCAAAGTTGGTAATGATACTGAAGAATATACATCGGATACAAAGCAGTCCATAAATGATATAGCATCTGTTTTGGATATTAAAGATCAGATAGTTTCAACAGAACAGCCAAATGTTCAGGAAAGTGAAAGCGGAACAGGTGCTGTGCAGGAAAACGATCCGGAAAGCCCTCAGGCAAAAGAAGAAGCTAGAATGAGCGGCGAGCAGAGCGAAGAAGAAGACTTTGTAATATCTGATGAAAACATTCAAGAACTCACGAAACAGGCACAAGAAACAAACAGCGACCTTCTTTCTCAGGCTTTCAATGCATTAAAATCCATAAAAGTATCAAGAGCAAGCCGGAAATTTGCAAAAATTGCAAATATAAGAGTTACACGTATTGTTAAAGAATTTAAAGAAGATGAAGCACGCCGTCAACAGGAAGTTGAAAAATACGAAAACGAAAACAAAGAACTTAAAAAAGAAATTACTGATATTACAGGCGAATCAGAAGAACAGATCGATGAAAATATAGAAAATGATGAAAATGATTCCGAACAAACCGAAGGTATGGAGGAATCAGATAAGAAAACCGTTCAAAACAACAAAAAGAAGATAGCTTCCAACAATCAGGCAGTTGCCGCTCTTCAAGAGGAGGGTGTACAAGCACAGCAAACATTTAAAGGGGATACATCAAAAGAAAAGAATATCCTCGATAAAGCTATTCCTCAGGAAACCGAAAATATTGCCCGTAACAGTGAATATCAACAGGAAGTTATTCCGGTTGCGAAAGAAAGCCTTGATTTTACTGCAAACAATGGCCTTACATTAAAAAGGATAGGCTCATACCGCTTCAAACTCGGTATGAAACAAAGTTTTGGCGGTTTATTTATCAGCAAAAAGGCCTATATAAATATTACCAGAGGCTTAAGAAGCATGAAAATCGGTCAAGAAGCAATAGATACAGCAGATACAAGACTTCCCGAGCTTGCAGAAAAAACTACGGATATTGCAGTTGCGAACGGTAATGAAGCATTAACATCATTAAACGGTGTAAATGGCCAAATAGTAGCAATTACAGGTGAAGATACCCCGCAGGGTGTAGGTGCAACAACAGATGAGCAAAACGAAGGCCAAAACGAACAGCAGCAAGGTCAAGCTGCACAAGGACAAACTGCTCCTGCACAAGCTCAAGCTGCTACATCAGCTTCCCAAGCAACAGAAACATCCGCACAACCTTCAATATCTTCCGCACAACCCGCAGCTAACTCAACCTCATCTGCAGAAACTGCTCAGGAAAAACAAACTAAGGTTGTAAGCAATGAATCAAATGAAACCGTTCAGAATGCGACATCTGCAGTTTCTATGAAGGAACCTTCAACTAATGCACCTGTACCTGTTTCATCTTTAAGACAGGCAAATAATGTTGAAAAAACAGTCAAAAAAACAAGAGAACAAAATAAAGATCGTAAAACCACAAATAAAACAACAACAACGAAAAAAAGCAGCGGTTCCGGATCTTCCTCAGATTCTATGCAAGTTCCGGAAATTAACAAAAGCAATGCAAAAAGTGAAGCCAAAAATGCCGATAAAAGCCTTGGCGGAATTAAATCCGATACAGAAAAAGGCAGAAAAGAATCCGAAGACATTAAAAAGGATGAAGAAAAGTCAGAAAAACAACTCTCAAAAGAAGCTAAAACTCTTGCAAAACGCATGACTAAAGAAGCTAAGGAAATGGAAAAGCTTCAAAAAGAAACAGAAAAAATTCAGAAAAAACAAGAACAAATTCTTGCTGAATTTGAGCAGTTAACTATTCAAAATGATCAATTGATGGTAGAAGCTCAGGCTGCAGCTGCCAAGCAAAATGCCCAGCAGCAAAAGGCTAATAATCAAAATCAACAGGGACAAAATACAGGAGTTTTAGGCTCTAACAGTTTTAATGCCGGTCAAAATTCCGCTGTTACTGAAAAAGTTTCAACAATTGAATTTAATAACCAGAGAATTAATGAATTAGGTATACAATTTACATCTAATAATCGAGTTGTTACAAGAAACCAAACAAAAATCTTAAAAACACAAAAATATTTAAAAACATCAGGCAAAAAATTTGAAAAAGTAGTAAAACTCAGAGATAAAAAAGCAAATGAAAGAGTAAAAGCAGAACAGGAAAAACAAGCAGAATTACAGAAAAAAATCTCCTTTGTCGGAATTTTTGAAAAAGTATTCCAGGTTGTATCTGCTTTAGGTTCAGCATTAGCTTTAATTCCTTTTACAGCAGCGCTTGGTACTATATTAGTTAAGATTGGTATTGCCGGCACACTTTTCTGCGGCATTGTAAAAGCCGGAATACTTGCCGCGAACGGGATGCTGGATCAGGCCTTGATGACCTTAGGTATGTCAATAGCAACTGCAGCACTTTCATGGGCAGGTGCCGGCAGTGTAGGTTCTGCTATGAGCAAAGGTCTTACAATTGCAACAACTGCTCTTAATGTTATCAGTTCAGCAGCAAGTCTTGGCGCTTCAGTTCAGGAATTTAAAGGTAAAGATGCCGGTATATTAGGTTCTATTGCAACTGTTGCAGCAGCAGCTTCAGCTATAACAGGGGCAGTAAATACTATAGGCGGGACATTCGGAAAAGCTGCAGAGCAGGCAGGTAAACAGGTCAGCAATTTATCTAAAATTTCAACAGTTGCAATGCAATCAGGTAACATTGTATCAAATACAGGCCAGATGATTAGCCAGGTAAGAGAATGGAATGGTAAAGAAGGCGACAACAAGCTTTCAAATATTTTAGGTATGGTCGGTATGGGCTTAACTTTAGCTGGTACTGCAGGCTCTCTTGCTGATCGCGGAATTTCAAAACATAAACAAAAACAAGCTGCTAAAAATAGCTCAAAAACCGGAAATAAAGGTTCTGAAGAAAAACCTTTCGGAGCTATGAGCGGTGAGGAAGCTCGTCAGAAACTTCTTAACTCTGGTGATACTTCGTTAAAACAAGGCGATACAGGAATGATGAAAAATCCTAATTTGTTAACCTCAAGAACAATGACACTGTCTGATGGATCCACTATAGCTTTATCAACACCAAACGGTGGCTCTACAATCCAGACAGGCAGCAGCATTGTGTCATCCAGAACAATAACACTGTCTGATGGAACTACTTTATCTTTACCAACTGCAAATAGCGTTTCTACAGTACAAAAAGGCAGTGCATTAGTTACAGGTACTATTGGAACATTACCACAAGGTTATCAACCAACTTCATTACCGAAAGGGCCAAACCTTGTAACAGGTACTATTGGAACATTACCGCAAGGTTATGAACACACTCCTCTACCGACAGGTGATACTATCGTTACAGCTACTACAGGACAATTAGCTAATGAAGGAAATTCCAATACCAACGAACCTTTAGGTATGCCAAAAGATGGTGACATAACAGAACAGCTTGCAGCACAGGATGACGTTTACGGACAGGCTGTAGGTGCAACTAATCTTGATCTTAAAAATGCTACAGAAAGCGTTATGTCTGGTATTGATATTGACAGTTTGACTAATGTTAATGTTGATCCTTCTCAATACACAACACCGCAGCAAAGCAAATTTGAACAGTTGATGAATAAGGCACAGCCTATAATGGAAATGCTAGGGACAGCAGCACAGGGGGCTGCCAGCCTTATGGCAAACAATGATGAAACAGATGAAGATACAAAGAAGAAAAATAAAATTGTCCCCTGGAAGTATGATAGAAGAACACAGGAAATTATGAAAAAACGCAGAAAACGTTTAGATTATTTGAGACAACGTTATTATGCATAAGATTCTGTTATTTGACGTCGGATTCATCCACGAGAAGAATCTGTGTTTCTCCTGGGTTTAAAGTAACCTTAAATGACCCGTGCGAAGCTATCGGAGTTTCTTCTATTTTTATCGGAATTACATTGCTGTCAGCACTGAAATGAGGAACATAAACAGTTACATCAATATTGTTTCTGAAATTTAAATTGCCGGTTACAATAATTGATTTGTCTTTATACGTCATTTTATACGCAAATACCGCAGGATTAGACACTCTTAGAGGAATAAATTTGCCGTTGTTTATTATCGGAACAAATTGCTTTTTCAGATTATTTGCGATAGCAAAAGTCCACGGAATCATTTTATCATTTCCGCCAGGCTGCCTTGAAAAATTAAATATATCTATTTTACCGCGGTGAGCAAAATAATAATCATCATCGGTGTAAGTTTTAGGGGCTTTTTTGTTTGCCCATAAATAAATATAATTATCACCAGTATCAAATCCGTCAACAAAATACGAATTTACAGGCAAAGTAGCATTTAACCACATAATCATCTCTGATAATCTGCGCCCGTTAATTAGTATCGGACTCATCTCATCATGAGTTGAAAAACTCCCGATTACGGCTTTATGTTCAGGATAGCCGGTAAGGTTTTGAGATGTTTTCTGGATAAGGTCAATAAGTTCTTTGCCGGTTTTGAAATCTTTTAAGTTAAACCAGCTTCCGTAATATCCGTCAAAGCCGGCTTCTAAAAGTTTATTGTACGGAGTAAATACGGCGTAAGAAGAAACCGGCTGAGTCCAGCTTTCGGAAGCTTCTGCAAGCCACATAAACTGCGGATCCTTTGTTCTTGAATAACTGATTAAATCTTTCCAGAATTTTGCAGGTTTGTTTGTCGCAACATCAGCTCTTATTCCGTCTGCTCCAAGGTCAATTACCATGTCGACAAAACCTTTATAAAGATTATAAACATCTTTGTTTACTGCGGTTTCCGTGCCGGCATTCAATAATCTTACATCTGTCCAGTCAGCCGGAACAACAGGCTGGCCTGATTTATCCTTGACAAACAATTCCGGACGCTGCATATATAAATCGTATGAACCGCAAGACGGTAAATCTATTATTACACGAATTTTCCGTTTATGCGCTTCCGCGATAAATTTTCTTGCCTGATCTTCAATAGAGAGTGCACTCTGTTTGCTTTCAAGCTGTGGATTTAGGGAATCAAAGCTCAAAGCCGCATATAAAGAACCTGCTGTGCCTAATGCTTTGGTTTTTCCGACTGGAGTTACAGGCATCACATGAATTGTGTTTATACCTTTTTGGCTGAGTTCGTCAAGTCTTTGGACAGCATTTAAAAATGTCCCCCCTTCTTCTGCTTCGTCAAAATCTATAATGCCGTTTTTGTTGGTATCCTGTGCCCCGAAAGTTCTTAAATTTATTTCATATATAATTGCTTCATTATTCAAAAATAATTTCCTTAAATCATTAACCCAAACATCAGCGCAAAAACCGCTCTGATAAGTAAAAACAACCAACATTAACGCTATTAATAATTTTTTAATAAATCTCATAACATATCCCCTTTATCATTAATATATTATCAGGTAATCAAATTTTTTGCAAATTTGTGGTTTTTTATATATAATTCTAAATATATGAAAAAGTATTCAGTTGGAATTGATTTAGGCGGGACAAAAATTCTTATTGCTCTTATAAATAAAGAGACAGGGGAAGTTTTGTGTCATATTAAAAAGAAAATCAAAAAGCAAAAAGGTTCGGAAAATATTATGCGCAAACTGATTGAAGGTATTAACGAACTTTTTGCGGAATGTAATGTACATTTAAAAGAAATTTCTTCAATAGGTGTCGGCGCAGCCGGACAGATTGACAGAGAAAACGGTGTTATAATAGGCGCGCCTAATCTTGATTGTTATGAATTACCTATAAAACAAATCCTTGAAGATAATTTTAATTTCCCTGTATTTTTAGGTAATGATGTTGAAATTGCTGCAATGGGAGAACAAAAATTCGGAGCCGGCAAGGGGTGCGATGATTTTGTTTGTATTTTTGTAGGAACAGGAGTAGGTTCCTGTATTATAAAAAACGGTAAAATAATTTATGGTGCAACAGGTACAGCAGGAGAACTCGGTCATATTATTGTGGACTTGAACGGAAGGCAATGTGCCTGCGGAGCGCATGGCTGTTTGGAAGCTTATGCATCGCGTTCTGCTATTGAAACAAGGATTGAAGGTGCTTTAAAAAAAGGCAGAAAGTCTGTTATTCAAGATTTTCTTGAACCGGGAAAATCAATTACATCAAGTATGATACAAAAATCAATTGAAAGAGAAGATGAACTTGTTTTGCAGTGCGTCACGGAAGCTTCCGAGTATTTATCAGGCGGAATTGCAAGTGTTATAAATTTTGTTAATCCTAAATTAATCATTCTCGGGGGCGGTTTGATTGAAGCTGTCGATTATTTTTATCAAAAAACAATTAAAAAAGCCAGAGCAAAATCATTGCCCGTTCCCGCATCAAAAATAGAATTTAAAAAGGCCTTATTAGGTGATTATTCGGGAGTTATTGGTGCTGCATTTTTGGAGGAAAAAGTATAATGAAAAAACTTCTCCTTATAAAATTATCTTCACTCGGAGATATAATATTTAATATTCCGCTTGCAAATGTTTTGCAAAAAAACGGTTATGAAATTACATGGCTTGTGTCTGAAAAAGGTTATGACGTAATAAAAGACAATCCTGCAGTTAAAAATGCCGTACTTGTTCCTATACAAAGATGGAAAAAACGCGGTTTTTCGCTCAAAAATGTTTTCGAATTTATAAAAATTGTCTCACAATTGCGAAAAGAAAAATTTGATATTGCAATAGATTCGCAAGGAATGTTTAAAAGTATGCAATGGATGTTTCTTGCACGTGCAAAAAGGAAGCTTGTGTTTGAATACAGTAGAGAATTTTCAACCCTTGCGGGAAATGAAATCGTGAAACGTGCTCCGAATCCAAATTGTACTACAAATATTATTATTCAATATATGCAGTTTGCGAAATATCTTAAACTTGAAGGTACTGATGAAATAAAATACACACTTCCCCCTGTAAGCAGTGAAACAAAAGCAAAAGTTGATGAACTTTTGCAATGTCTGGATAAATCCAAACCTATGGTTGTAATCTGTCCTGCCACAACATGGAAAATGAAACACTGGAAAAAAGATAACTGGAAAGCTGTTGTTGAAGCAATAAAAGATAAATGTTCGCTTGTTTTCAGCGGTACGGAAAAAGATAATGATTTAATTAACTACATAAGCGGCGGCAAATTTCTAAATCTTGCAGGAAAAACTAATTTAAAAGAACTTATTGAAATATTTTCGCGTGCGGCTTTGGTAATGTCGCCTGATTCGGGAAGCGCCCACCTTGCACGAGCAACTGAAATTCCTTCAATAATTACCATTTTTTGCTGCACACCTGCTACAATGTACGGGCCTTTAGGCGACCCGGAAAAATATTATTCAATAAGAGGGGATTTAAAATGTACTCCGTGCCATAGAAGAAATTGCCCTTTAACAGGGGCTGAAGCCGGATTATGCAGAACAAAACCCGCTCCTGAAGAAATAATAAATATTGTTAACAAAATCTTACAAAATGTTAAACAATAGTGTATAATAAGCGTATGAATTTTTTCGAAAATTTAAAAGATATCTATAAAAAGGTTTCAGAAGTCGAAAGTATTGTGTATCATAATAAACAGGATTATCTTGAAGTTTATGAGCGCAATATTCAGCTTGAAAAAGAAATTGAGGAGCGCACAAGAGAGCTTAATATTGCAAATAAACGAATGCTGACTTTGCAGCATATATGGGATATGATGAATGCGTCCCGCCCTTTACAAAGTGTTTTGGAAACGATTGTCAATAATATTCAGGGAGAACTCGGGTATCTTCATTGTAACATTATAAAAAAATGCGAGGACGAAAAGGGTGTTTATTTAAATGTTTTAGCACAATCAAATGATGTTTCGATTAAACGTGTAAATAAACTTATAAAAGGCCCTATTCAAGCAAGAAGGCTCACTTATAATTCACAAAGTGTTTATGCCAAAGCTGCTCAAGCAAAGAAAATTTTGCAGACAACCGATATAGGCGGTACTTTAAAATCTGTTCTTCCTGAAACTCCGGATGAGATAATAGATGAAGTTGTTCAGGGAAGCCCCAGCAGATCTATAATTACTGTTCCATTGTATTGCAGAAATACGATTTTCGGCTGGTTTAACGTATTTTCTTCAAGAAAGGATTTAACGGAAGGAGAAACGGATTTTCTAACAATATTTGCCCAGCAGGTTGAAATGGCAATTACAATAGCCGGATTGTTTGAAGAAGTTAAAGCTCAGGCAGTAACGGATTCTCTCACAGGTTTGTATAACAGAAGATATTTTGAGGAATATCTAAAAAAAGAAGTCAAGCGTGCAATCCGTCAAAAACAACCGTTTAGCATAATCGGTCTTGATCTTGATCATTTAAAGGAAATTAATGACAAATACGGGCATGCATACGGAGATCTGGCTATTAAAACAGTAGCAAACGTCTTAAAGAAAAATGCCCGTGCAATAGATACAGCAGCAAGAATGGGCGGCGAAGAATTCAACGTAATTCTTCCCGGTGTAGAATCTCAAGGTGCAATGGCAGCAGCCGAAAGAATAAGGAAAGCACTTGAAGAAGAAACACTTGATTCTATAGGGCATATTACTGCCAGTATTGGTGTTGCAACATTTTTGGAACATTCGGATAATATTGAAGATATTCTCGAACTTACGGATCAGGCAATGTACACATCAAAACGTAACGGAAGAAATCGTGTAACTCTTGCAAAACCGATATCCGAAACAAGCTGGCAGGAGATAGCTATTAATACATTTACAGACATTTTGTCAAGGCATAATATTCCTATAAACCCTGATATAACCGAAGAAATTAAAGATAAACTTCAAAACAGAGAAAATGAAGTTCCAAAAGAAATTCTTTATAATATTGCTGATATGCTTACCCAATCTTACAATCCGCTTCATCACAAAGGTACTGTTAAATCTAAAGTTTTGCTTGCTGTCAGTCTTGCAAAACGTTTTGACCTTCCGAAAGATGATATTGATAAACTTAAAGTTGCAATGCTTTTGTATGATATAGGCAACTTAATGCTTCCGCAGGAACTTTTACAGAAAACTACGCCCCTTACAGAAGAAGAAAGAAACCATATAAAAGAGCATCCAATGCTTGCGGCAAGGGAAATTTTACAGCCCATAAGCTATGTTCAGGATATTTTACCGATTATAGAGCATCACCACGAAAACTGGGACGGTACAGGTTATCCTTCAAGAATGGCCAGAGAAGATATACCTATGACATCACAAATAATTTTGATAGTGGATGCTTATTTCGCTTTGATAGAACCAAGAGCTTACAGAGCTGAACTCACTCCCGTACAAGCGCTGGAAGTTATAAAACAAGATGCGGGCAAAAAATGGAATAATGCTCTGGTACAGGAATTTGTATCACTTATAGACCATGATATCTGATGAAAGAATTGGAATTTATAAAAATAATTAAATCTACATTGAACTCTCCTTATATCGGAGACGATTGTGCTTATTTAGAAGATTTGGGAATTGTAATCAGCCAGGACAGTCTTGTGGAAGATGTCCATTTTAAGAAAGATTTTATAACTCCTTATCAGCTGGGTTATAAAACTGTTATGGTTAACATAAGCGATATTTGTGCAAGCGGTGCCTCGCCTAAATATATGACAATATCTTTATCGTTACCAAAAGATACTGGCAGCGAATTTGTTAAGGATTTCTATAATGGGGCAAAAGATGCGGCAGGGGATGTTTTAATAGTCGGAGGGGATATAACCGGAAGCAGCAAAATTTATATTTCTGCAGCTGCAATCGGTTCTGCTAAAGGCAGAAAAATATCTTCAAGAAAAAATGCAAAGGCAGGATACAAGATAATAGTTTCGGGAGAACACGGCAACAGCGCAAAAGGATTGAAATTGTTGATGCAAAAAAGTATCCAGCCGCTTTTTGAATATAAAGAAATAAATAATAAATTTATAAAAGCTCATCTTATGCCTGAGGCTCAGACGGAATTTTCAGCTCAAATTGCTGAAAATATTAAACAAGATTATGCAATGATGGATACTTCAGACGGACTTGCCGATGCTTTGTTTCAAATCGCAAAAGCAAGCAGATGTATAATGAATATTGACACAACAAAAATTCCGCATGATCCTCTGGTTGATATGCATACAGTTTTGTATGGAGGGGAAGATTATCAGCTTGTTGCGGTTGTTCCTGAAGACCTGTTGCAAAAGATTTCGGCTTATACGATAATAGGAGATGTAAAGACAGGCTCGGCTTCTGTAAATTTTGACGGTGAAATATTCACAGAACCTGACAACGACTTATTTAACCATTTCCAGGAGTAGACAAATGCACTTTAAAGTTAATGCTATAATACCTGCAGGCGGAACATCTTCACGTTTCGGCAACAAAAATAAACTGCTTGAAAAAATTCAAGAGAAAGAAGTTATAAAATATACGGTAGAAGCCTTTGAAGCATCAGATGTTGATGAAATAATAATTTGTGCTAACAAAATAATTATAGATGAGTTAAACAAAATTTTTCAAAACAGCCCGAAAGTGAAAATAATAGAGGGGGGGCAGACACGTCAAGCCTCAGTTTACAACGGTTTGAATGCTTGTGAGTGTGATTATGTTTTAATCCATGACGGAGCAAGACCTATGATTTCGACAGAACTTGTTAACCGCGCAATAGAAATGGTTAAAGATAAAAAAGCTCTTACGGTTGCCACAAAAACCATAGATACAATTAAAGAAGTTGTTGAGGGAAGAATAATAAGAACAATCGACCGTTCAAAACTTTACAATACGCAAACTCCGCAGGCTTTTGAATATAATCTTATAAAGCAGGCTCATGAAAAATTATACGGCCGGAATTTTACGGATGATGCGGGTATGCTTGAAGAACTCGGGCAAACAGTTTATATTCTGGACGGCAGTTACAAAAACATAAAAATTACAACCCAGAACGATATTGATATTGCGGCAGTTTATCTGGATAGGAAATATTAGGTAATTTTATTTTCCGCTTCACCTTTACTTTCTCCTTTATAAGCAGAGGGTGTAAAAGTTTACAGGCCCGCATATTATTTACTATATTAGATAAAAAAATAAAGACCTTGAATATAACCAAGGTCTTTTTCTTCACTTTCACCTAACCTACTTACTTTCTATAGGCTCTCCTTTTACCATTATGAGGAACCACTTTTACTGTCAATGTTCGTATTTTTTATAAAAACTATGCATTAGTATCTAATTCTTTCGTGAAGTAATCTTTCGGATCAAGCCCTGCTTCAGTCAGTTTTTTACATAATCTTTTAAAACTTGAAGCCTTATATTCAACACCTTCGATAGTTATTTTAAATAAACCATCTTCATATGTGATATTGTTAGACGTCTCAAGCTCATTGTCATTCCATTCTTTGCGCATATCTCTTAAGAATGTTGCTTCAGCTTGTTTCTTTTCTTCTGCTATTTTGTTATTCTGTTTGGTTGTTTCGTCTGTTGCATTAGCTTGCTCCTGAGTTTTAATTTCTTTATAAATTCCAAGTAATCCTTTAACGATTTCTTTTTCGCCGATACACCAATCGCCTAGTTCGTTATTAATTTTAGAAACATATTGACTGAATTTCTCTTCGGGAACACCTGCAGCTTCAGCACGTGTAATTAAAGCATTTAATAAATACGGTACGAATTCTTTCTTTTCATCATGACCTAAATCTTCAACAAATCTGTTTATAAAAGTTTGATCCCAAGCGCTATTATCTTTATCATCAAAGTTAGAAAAATCGAGTTTGGTTAGATCGTTTAACTGTTTTTCTCCATAATATGCTTCCCAATTATCTATAAGTTCGATAATGTTGCCTGCGTTTATTGCTCCATTTGTAATGATAATATCTTTTAATACGGAATATTCAGTGCCGGGACCGTCAATAGCAAAGAACAGTTTGCTGTTTAATTCCCTTAATGCAGATTTTGTAGGTTTATCACCAAGTTCAAGTGCTCTTCCGGTTTCTTTATCAAAGCCTGTTTGATTTCCCACAGTTGAACCTCCTGCTGATCCTCCTGTTGAACCTCCTGTTGAACCGGAGCCGCCTTCTTCAGCTGCTTCTGCAAGTTCGTCTGCGATGTCTTTAGTAGTTTTTTTGACATTCTCAATAAATGTAGCGATTTCTTCTTTTATAGTTTCTGCTGCAGCTAATTTTTCAGATCCCTCTAATTTAGCTGCATTTTCAACTTTTTCTTTTAATTCGTTAATTTCATCTAAAATTTCTTGGAGCCTAGTTTTTTGAGATTCATTCAAGCGCTCATCATTTAACAACCCTTTTGTATTGTACTCAAGCTGGTTGAGTGAATTGACAGCATCTTGTAAAGTACTATTTGCTGTAAAGCCTCTCATATAGTTTGTTCCCCAATCCGGGTCGAGTTGCAATATCCGCGGGCCAAACACACTGTTACAAAAGTCCATTGAATAAGTTGAAGGTGTTGGAAACGTCATGCCATAAGATGTCATTGAAAATGGCCCGGTAGAAGTTATTGGTCTATATATTGTATCTCTGCTTAAATATCCGCTCATTTTTTATCCCCTTTGATTTTTAGATTTCCCTGTATTTATATAAAGTAATTTTTTATATTGAAATTGCTTTGTTAAAATAAAATTGTTAATATTTTGTTACAAAAAGATTAATAATATCTTCTCTGCTTATTTGGGGATTGATGTCTTTGATACAGGTAATTGAAGATGAATCCAAAGTTTCATTAAAAATTTTTTCAAGCAGTTCACGGTTATAGTCGTATAAAATTGAACCGTGCTGCAAAATATAACCGTCTTTTCTGAATTGAGCCGAACCTATTAATTTTTTTCCTTTAAAGCAAAGATCTGCACCTGTTGAAACAAGCATGCAGTAATCAAAATGCCCGCGTGCAGGTTTGCCGCCAAATTCAAGTTCTATCCCGATTTTTTTTAAGTTTTCTATAAGAAATTGTGATATTTCCTTATATGATTCTGTAACATTTTCACCGTGTTTAAGGCTTGAAACCGGGCAGATATAGCTATAAGTGATTTCATTGTCATGCAAAAGTGCACGTCCGCCGGTCAAGCGTCTTACAACATCAATATTATTTTCTTTAAGAAATATGCCATTTAAAAAGTCATTTTTCTGGTTACGCCCTAAAGAAACACAAGCTGGCGACCAGCCGTAAAGCCTGAATACAGGTTCTGAAAGTTTGTTATTAACAGCATTGTCCAGTAACTCTGCATCCTTTTGCATGTTTTCATAACCTGATTTTATCTCAAACGGCAAAAATATCATTTATCTTTTTCTTCCCGTTTTTTTAAATCCTGTTCAAACTGAGAAAAAACTTCATTCCCGACAAACTGTTCAAGTGCGGCGCGTTTTGCATAGTAATCTGAATTTGCTTTCATCTGGTTATCAAGAGCAGTTCTGTAATATGCATCAGTTATAAGAATAACTTCACGCGGCATATCCTGTGAAAGTTCGTAATTTCTCTTTCTGTCTTCTGTTATTTTTTCAAGCATTTTAAGTTTTTTACGGGCAGTCATATAGTTGTAATACAAATCAACAGTCCTTTGCTGAAGATCTTCAATTTTTCTTACAAGGATAATCATATCCGCATCAGTTACTTTAGTGTATTTGTAGTTAAGTGCCTTTGTATCCTGTGACATAATTCCCAAAATATTTCCGCCGATGATGGAACCTGTTGCAAGAAGCGGATTTCCCATGCCAGCCCCAACAAGAGTTGACATACTGGCAATTGTTGTAAGAACTTTTTTTACGGATTTCTCATCAGGTTTGTTTTCATCAGGATTTGCAAGTTTATATAGGGCAAAATTTATTGTATCGCTCTGGCTTGCCGCACCCTGCCATAAAACGGACAAATCCCCGACCATATCTTCCTGGTCAAGCTCCAAATCTGCCGCAACTTCTCTGGATATCTGTTTGATACTTAAATCCGCATAGGTTAAGTCATTAGCGTCAAACTGTTCTGCATCTTTTTTTACATATTCCTGATGCACTTTGTTTTCCGCTTTTGCTTCCGTATATTCTTTTTCAGGGTCTTCGGAAAGCCCTGTACGATAAGCCGGAGGCTTTGGCTGATTAATATCCTCATATTTTATCGCAAAGGATGGGAGTGCAAAAAATATCAACAATAAAGAAACAAAAATTTTCTTCATTTGCTCACCGCCTTTTCTCCCACAAGTGTCGAATTGTAGTTAAACTGGTAAAGATTTAATTTATCCACTACTTTTTTCCCAGCAAGACGCTGAAGTTCAAGGTGGTATTTTTTTGCATTTTCCATATAATAAAATTCTTCAACACGCATATTGTCATATAGCGCTGACGATATGCTTATTTCCATCAAGTCTTCTTCATCAAGAGCTTTTGCATAATTTTTATTGTAAAGAAGAAGCCTCTGGCGTGTTTCTTTCAATTGCGACAGTGAACTTTTGTAATTATAATATGCCGTAATAATTTTATCCTGTAAAGTTTCGACAAGACCCGCAAGTTCTATAAGTTCCGTGTCCGTAAGCGGAATTTCGGTCGGCATGTTTTTTTTGTTAATTAAATTTTGTGCAAGTCGTCCGGCTGCAAACGCTGATGACTGAACCATATAATCAGCCCCTATCAAGGACGGTGCAAGAGAAGCCCCTGCAACAACAGCAGAAAGAGTTTTTGCCATTAACGATGAATGTATTCTCCTTTGACTTTCGGGAGTTGCCAGTTTTTTCAAAGCAAATCCGATGACCTGATTGTTTTCAACAGTCCCTTTCCAGAGATTTTCAATATCTTCTATATCTTTGTCTTTTTGCAGTTTGATTAATTCATCAACAACCTGTTTGTCAGTTATAAGCAGAGATTTTTTAGAGGCAGGATTTGTTTTTGGCAGCTCAATTTTTTGAACTTCCACGTTATCCAGCTTCACTTCATCTGCGAATGTACAAGTCCCTAAACAAAATATTAACATCAGAATTAAATACTTTTTCATAACAATTTTATAACACAATTGTAATAATAAATCCAATGATTGATAAAGTTATACATCAAACGGATGTTCTGCAAATTTTAATAAAATTTTATTATTAATCACGGAGGATGGTTGAAAAGTGAATACTAATACAAATAAAGTGGACAACACTGCCGGAATAAAATTTTACAACAAAGCAAATGCTCTCAGACTTGGCAGCTTGTACAAAGAAGCAGCAGCTAATTATTTGAATGCAATTTTAATTGACAGAAACAATGCCGAAAGCTATTTAGGACTTGGAATATGCTATAAAAATCTTAAACAATACGCAAAAGCAATTAAGTTTCTTGATATTGCTTCAAAGCTTAAAGAAGACTATTATGAAGCATATTATGAACTTGGTATATGTTATTTGCTCAGTGATATCCCTTGCGGGGCAATAAAAAATTTTATCCGTGCAATCCAAATTAATCCCGAAAAAACAAAAGCAATTTTGCAGCTTGGAATTGCCCATGAATTATGCGAAGAATATGATCTTGCTTTGATGATTTATCAAAAACTTATAGACAATTCTCCGAGATTTATAAAGGCGTATGAACATAAATCAACCCTTTTGATGAAACTTGAAAGATTTAAAGACGCCGCAAATGTACTAAGTGCTATTCTTAAACTTAACCCAGATTATTACAAGGCCTATGCAGGTATAGGCGTATGCTTTGACAAACTAGGCAAGCACAGTGATGCAATTAGATATTACAGAAAATTTCTTGAATTAAAACCATTTTCTTCTCAAGCGAATTGTATTAAAATCAGGCTTGAAAAAATTAAATTTAATAAACCGCAGCACAAATATTTGTCATTATGCAAGTAAATTTTTTATAAATTATATCAAATTTTATTAAGCGATGTTACAACATTGT
Source organism: uncultured bacterium (assembly GCA_949296425.1). GTDB lineage: Bacteria > Cyanobacteriota > Vampirovibrionia > Gastranaerophilales > Gastranaerophilaceae > Stercorousia. The sequence goes on along the minus strand of CASFPN010000033.1, from coordinate 7,577 downwards.
TAAATTATTTGTCTTTTTTTTATAAATAAAATACAATAGTAGTGGAGAAATTTTGAGGGATACAAGATGATATTAGAACAAGAGTTAAAGGGGAAGACTTTATCTCCACAGGAAGTGAGAAGTATTTTAAAAACAGACAATAAAGAAATAGTTGAACTTTGTAAACGTGCTTCTATTTTGCCGAGAAAAAACAGCAAAGGGCAGACTTATTTTTCTTATGAAGAAGTGAAAAATTTAAGAAAAGTTCAAGCAATGAAACATGCTTCTATGCCGCCTGCAAAAGCTGTGGCAAAACAACCGTCTGCTATTTTAAATATTCTCAACTCCTTAAGAGAAATGGAAAATAATTTAAGCGACAGAATTTCTAAAGTTATTGACGAAAAACTTGAAGGTATGGATGAAGTTGTTGTCGAACTTATAAGATGCAAAACCGATAACGAAACTTTAAGACAGAAAATTCTTGATCTTAATAAAGAAATTTACCAGCTTAAAAATGACCTCAGCACTTATAAACCTGTAGGATTAGGGTTTTATAAGAAAAAGGAAAAACATATCTGGGACTAATATCTAATTCGTATTACAAATTTAAAGGATATATATAACAATGGCTGTGAAAGAAAAAGAAACCGAAATATCAGTAAATACAGATGAAAGAAGTAAAGCTCTTAAACTCGCTATAGAAAAAATAGAAAAAGATTTTGGTAAAGGCTCAATAATGAAACTGGGTGACAAACCTACAGTGAATGTTGATGCTATACCTACCGGAGCACTGTCACTTGATCTTGCCTTGGGCATTGGTGGAATTCCGCGTGGACGTATTATTGAAATTTACGGGCCTGAAAGCTCAGGTAAAACTACTCTTGCACAGCATATTGTTGCTGAATGCCAAAAACGAGGCGGTATTGCAGCATTTGTAGATGCTGAACACGCTCTTGATCCTGAATATGCAAGAAATTTAGGCGTTCAAATTGATGATTTGCTTATTTCTCAACCTGATACAGGTGAACAGGCTCTTGATATCACTGAAGAACTCGTTCGCTCTGGTGCAGTTGACGTTGTAGTTGTTGATTCCGTTGCTGCTCTCGTTCCTAAAGCTGAAATTGAAGGGTCTATGGAAGATCAGCAGATGGGGCTTCAGGCAAGACTTATGAGTAAAGCATTAAGAAAGTTAACAGGTATAATCGGTAAAACAAATACCACTGTTATTTTTATTAACCAGTTGAGGATGAAAATCGGTGTGATGTACGGCAACCCCGAAACCACAACAGGCGGCAACGCCCTGAAATATTACGCTTCAGTCCGTATGGAAATAAAACGTACAGAAGGCGTAAAAGGTGAAGATGGAGATGTGGGTAACCACGTCAGAGTAAGAGTTGTTAAAAATAAAGTTGCACCTCCTTTCAGAACTGCTGAATTTGATATTATGTTCGGTAAAGGTATCTGCAAAATCGGTAATATCTTAGATGTTGCTGTTAACCTTGATATCGTTAAAAAAGCAGGTTCTTGGTTCAGTTTTAACGACGAAAAATTAGGACAGGGCAGAGATAAAGCAAGAGATTTTCTGACGGAAAATCCTGATATTTTAAACACAATTGAAACTCTTGTCAGAGAAAAGTTAGCTAATAATTAATATATTACGATTTGTAAATACGCTCAAATCCTTTTATAATAAGAAATTTCAATAAAAACATGTTTTTGATACAATTTCAGTAGCAAATAAAAACATGTTTTTATTTTATATACATACATTAGTGTGAAAATCGGAGGTGTACAACCATCATGAATGTAAAAGCAATCAGTAACGTTTCTTTAGTCAATTTTCAAGGCAAAGTAAACAAGAAAAATTTTGAAAACAAAAAATCTGAAAATGAGTTACCCCAGCAGACTAACCCCGCATCTAAAAATGCTGCAAAATCAATGAGAAATTTAATATACGGTTTAATGGTTCTTGGGGCTGCAGCCGGTGCATCTACAATGAATACAAGCTGCATAAAGATTAATGAAGGCAACCCTTGGGCTTATGCCTGGGCGTATGCAATAGGTAACGGATGTGATTGTAACGGTAAGAATGATACAACTGTTATACGTGATACAATACATGACATAGATACGGTACTTGTTCCTGAAATTATTCCTGTATATGTAAAAGAATATCCGTTCCATATTGCCGATTCTTTGATTCGTCAGGGTTTGAATATCGGAGTAGAACTTGAAGGGCCGGTACCTTCAGATGAAAATAACGATGTCGCATTTGTTGCTTCAAAAGCTTATAACAGATACGATGCCAAGTATTATGAAACTCAGATTGATACTGCCGGAACAAATAAAGAAAGACTTGCTCTTATTACAAAAACTTTAGATTTTTATGAAGATCCGGAAAATCCTAAAACCTCTTGGATGAGAACAGAAGTTGTAGATGTTCCGGGTAAAGGTATTAAATTGTCAAGATATGTATCAAATTCAGCAGTAAGACCTGAAACATGGCAGTGGAATTATGCCGGATATGAAATTCGTACAAACAACAGAGACGGTAAGACAAATACAAAATCTATATTTGATAACAATAACAATTTGATTTGGCAGGGTGAATACAGAAGAGGTGAAAACCCCGGCACATTTATGTATGGTACATTTGTATATGATGAAAACGGAAATCCGTATTATGATGAAAACGGAGAACCTCAAAAAGCATATTATGACTTTGAACAGGCAAAAATGTGGTCTGAAGAAGTCGGCAAAGAACAAATGGCCGAAGGTATAACATCAAGCTCCTTTGATCAATAATATTAATTCATATATTATAAAACACCCTCTTGAATAAAGAGGGTGTTTTAGTTATATAATTATAATATTATGAAAACATTAGCACAATTTATACAACATAAACGAGATGAGGCAGGTTTTTCCCCTAAAGGTCTAGCCAGGGAATGTAATCTCCCTTTGAATCTCATAGAAGATATTGAAGCCGGAAAAGAATTATTTTTACCTGTGACTGTAAGACAGAATCTTGCAAAAGTCTTGAAATGTGACCCTAAGGAAATAAAAGCGCTTGAAAAAGATTTTACTTCATACACTGTATCGCAAGAAGTCATTGATAGCTTGAAAGAACTTATTTTAAACGGTGCAGGCGGATTAAAATGCCCTAAATGCGGGTCTCCTTTAATAACAAGGATAGCAAAACTTTATGATTTAGAAGATAATTTAATGCTTCATCCGAAAGCGCACTGTTCAAAATGTTCATTTCATATAACGGAATAGGTTGAAATAAATATAAAATAGTTTATAATAGAAATATAGTACATTAATAATAGAATATGGGGACGTTTTGGATTTGACAGGACGTTTGGTTGGAATAAGCTGCGAGTGCGGGCGCTGTTCCCGCTTATCAACGAGCAAAACAAATTAAATGCTAACGATAATGTAATCAAAGCAGACTTCTCTAGAGCACAAGCTTTAGCAGCATAAGTCAGCTTATAGCTACTCATATATCCCAGCTTGCCGGAGATATGGGTCCATTATGCAAGCGGCAGTACATTGATGACGGTAGATGTATCAAGATAACCGTTAAAGGTTAGTGTTTCCGTAAAAAACACTTTGAATTAATCTAAAAGGTTTTGATATTCCCTGATTAGTTCGAGAAAATTTATATCTACACTCGTAGATGTTTGTTTAGATCCGTTTTGGACGCGGGTTCGACTCCCGCCGTCTCCAATACATAATAAAAAAGCCCTTTAATAGGGCTTTTTTATTATGTGTGTGCGGTGAATATGAGAACCCGCACAAGGCGTAGCCTTGTCATCGGGTTCGAGCGGGAGCGAGCTGAGGGCGAAGGCTTGACGACAAAATGGCAGCGCCATTGCCGGCGTCAACCGAAGACCCGTTAAATGCGAGCGACCAAGACACTCCCGCCGTCTCCACCATTAAAATTCAGAGGCTTGTGATAGCCTCTTTTATAATGCCAATTTCTCAGCACTGTGCGAGCCTTCGCCGATGTAAGAGAATTTGCTTAGTTCGATTTTTAGCGAATTTTACCAAGTTTGCATCAAAATTCTCTTTGGGCAAATAAAAAGAGTCCTTTCAGAAATATAGATACAGAGCTGTTTTTAGTAAGTTTGGACAAAAGCTCGACTTTTACCATCCAGAGATAAATAAAAATTATAAACTAATGTCTATCGACAAAAATTATTGTTGTATAATTTTAACTATGAAAAAAATATTTTTAGTCATTTTTTTATTAATCATAACAAACCTTCCAGTATTTGCTGAATACAAGCCTATTCCAGAAACTTTAAGCAAACAATATAAAAAGGAAATGGAACAGATTATTAATAGTGAGTATAAAAAAACAATTAATAATATTGATAATCACGTGAAAGATGCAAAAAGAATAAGAGATAAAATTTTAAAAAATGGGTTTAATATAGATGATTATATAACTTTATCTCTTATTCCTGATACTTGTATTCCTTCCGCTGATTTAGATTTGTACGGAAAAATGTTAAAAGTTACGCAAGAAAAATATTTGGGTATGGAATATAAACCTATCAGTACTGATAGTGTAAACCCTATTGATGACATTCTATCACCATATTTCAGGGATAACAATGTTAATAGGAGTAAGCTAAACAAAATTTTACTTTATGAAAATAAAAAAATTAAGATTGTAGAAGAGTATATTAAACAAGTTGAAAAACTACGTCCGACTAGTAATCAAAATATTTATTAGGATTTACCGGAGTTCCTTTATAAACTCCTTCTCTTATTGTAATGTGTAAATGAGGGCCTTGTGAATGACCTGTATTTCCTGATTTTGCAATTATTTGTCCCTGTTTGATTTGTTCCCCTGCATGTACATTCCAAGATGATAAATGCCCGTATTCACTGGTTACAATTTTTCCATTTATTTCATGGGTAATAATAACATATTGACCATAGCCTTTAGGATCATTGGCTCCTGCATAGTAGACTTTTCCATCCGCAACTGCTTTTATTGGAGTTCCAACAGGCACAGCAATATCAATTCCATTATGAACATGTGTACTTCTTGGTTCACCATACTTCCCTACAATTGCTCCATTGCAAGGCTTTATCCATCTTTGAGGCTGCGTTGGGTTGTTAGGTGCAGAATTTTGTTGTAGTGCGTTAGATATTGTCTGAGGTGTCGAAATTTGAAGATTCTGATTTTCAGATGAAATTCTACTAGTATCATCATTTTCTTCAGTCATTGTTTCAGGGACATCATTTGAACTTGTATCTTCCACAATTTCAACAGTACATTTGCAATTCGGGTGAGGACGTTCGGGAACTTCTTCATAAAAATCAAATTCTTTGCCATCTAAAGATTTGCATACATCACATGTATTCTCACTATTTTCAGAGTGCCAGATATATTTGTTATAACTAATACCGCCCTTTAAAAGAATAGTTTCAATATTTTCTTTTTCTTCCTGAGCATCCTGATTATAATTATTTTCATTCAGTTTTTTATATCTATGCAAGGATTTGCCAATACTTTGCAACTCACTAAATTTTTTCAAAATTTTATTTTTATCTTTTTGATTAAAAACAGGATTTGAATGATTTTTCAGTAAATTTTCCTGCGATTCGGATATATCATCTAATGTATTTTCTAATTGCCTGTCATGTTTTAGTGCTTGCTGAATTTTTTCTTTTAATTTCGCCATTTATATTTCTTCCTTATTATTGTACCGATATATTTGTATTAAATTTTTTAGTCGGCTGCTGTAAATTTTTAAAACATTTGTATTATAACAATTATTTAAATTGCTTACTAGACAGTGTTTTCATCTACCTTTTAATAATAGTTGACATGAAAATCCATACGGCGACATGTTTTAAGCCTGATTTGACCGACAAAAATAATAAAATTTACAAAATTTTTGTAAAAATTTTGTTTAACATATGATGTGTCAAATTGATACAAAAATCACCAGAAATACTTGATATTACTACAACATATAGTAATATTGTGAATAGGATAAAATACTACATAATGGGAAAATCTTGGACATTGTTTCGACTTTTTATACAAATATCTTGACAATCAGATAAGAATAATATACTATTAGGTCATATTAGGTCTAATTAGGTATTATTATGCTTGAAAATTTTGATATCAAAATAAACAACCAAATGCTCACTATCATCTCTGAAATAGATGAATTTAAGGGAAGTTGGAAATTACTGGGACAAATGGCACCTGAAAAATTACAGGCTTTGAAAAAAGTTGCAACGATTGAAAGCGTTGGTTCTTCAAACAGAATTGAAGGTAACAAACTTTCAGATAAACAAGTTGAAGAACTTTTATCAAGAATTAATAAACAATCTTTTGCTAACCGTGACGAGGAAGAAGTTGCCGGATACGCAAAACTTGCGGATACAATTTTTGAAGATTGGGAAGTAATTCCGCTGTCCGAAAATTATATAAAGCAGCTGCATAAAATTTTATTGAAGTATTCTTCAAAAGATGAAAAACACAAAGGAGAATACAAGAAAATTTCGAACGCTGTTGCGGCCTATGATAACAATGGTAAAGAGCTTGGAGTTGTTTTTGAAACGGCAACGCCTTTTGAAACACCTTTAAAAATGCAAGAACTTATCGATTGGACTAATAAAAATTTGGCAGATAAATTTTATCATCCGTTAATTGTTATCGGAGTTTTTGTTGTTAACTTTCTAGCAATCCATCCGTTTCAGGATGGAAATGGCAGACTTTCAAGAGCTTTAACCAATCTATTATTGCTCAAATCCGGTTACGCTTATGTTCCTTATAGTTCTACTGAGTCAATAATTGAAGATAATAAAGAGGGATATTATAGAGCTTTAAGACAAACTCAAACTACTTTAAATTCTGAGCCAAATTACGAACCATGGTTAATGTTTTTCTTGAAAACTTTGCAAAAGCAAAAAATCAGATTAGAGTACAAATTAGAACATACTGAAATTAAAAAACTTTCAAATCTTGATTTACCTGAAGTGTCTGCAAAAATTATGGAAGTTTTTGAAAAAAAAGATCGTGCAACAATTTCAGAACTATCTGAAATGACAGGTACAAATATTAATACAATCAAAAAACACCTCGCGAATCTTGTTGAAAATAATTATCTGATAAAACACGGTAAAACACGTGGTGCATGGTATACAAAAAATTAAATTATGTCCAATTGATAAGTTTATCTTGGAATGCTTGATATTACTAGAATATAGAGCAATACTCTAAATAGGATAAAATACATAATGGGAAAATCTTGGACATTGTTTCGACTTCTTGTTCGCTCCACCATTAAAATTCAGAGACCTTTTATAGCCGCGTTTTTAATAGCATTTTCCCCGCACAATGCGGGCTTTCGCTGATTTAAGAGAATTTACTCGGTTCAATAATAAGCGGATAACAATATTACCCAATGTAAAAAAAGTGTGCAATTTATTAAAGAAATTGGATATGGTTTCCGTATAGGATATTATCTAATGAACAGCAAGCATAGGAAGAAAGGTAAGTGTTTGTTCCATGAGTGAACTCAGTATCCAACAGCAGCGTCAGCTCGGCAATTATTTAG
>CASFPN010000032.1 GCA_949296425.1 uncultured bacterium | reverse complement strand
TCGCTAGCCGCACTTGATTTATCTGCAAGACGAAGCTTTGAATTAGTCAACATCTGCGAGCGCAATTCATTATCTGTTATTCGTGCTGTAATACTTAATAATCGTGCCTGTGCGGCGGACATGCCCATGAATGATTCCTTTACAAATTTCCTTACTTTATTTTTAATATCGGTATAAAACGGAATTCTCTTCAATATACCGGTCCATTTTTTAGAAAATTTTACATTATTTAACAATAGTACAAAAATTTAACTTATTTGATGAATTAAAACAAATCTGGTAAAATTATAAATATGATTAATATACTTGTAGTATCCGAAAGAAAAGATAAATGTGATTACTTCAATACGCTTTTTAATAAAAATACGTATGAATTATCCTGTCTGTCAGATGAAAATTTAATTTTTGACCTTATTAGCGCAGACAATCCGGATATTATAATTATAGATTCACAGATTAATAATCTTAAGAATTTAAGCAAAAAAATAAAAAGTATTTGCAATAATACCATTATTATATTTTTAGTTTCTTCAACAAAAATAGAAAAAGAGTTGTTAAAATATGCAAATGCATTTTTCACCGATGATATGTCTGATGATTTTGTGCTTTCAACTATAAATGTTAATCTCAGGATGAAAAATTCGCTTGAAATGCTTTCAAATTCCAATAAAGATTTGGCAGACAGCTTGTATCGCTTGAATGCTTTATATTCAACAAGTTCTCAATTTTCAGGAACCCTTGATAAGGCAAAACTTATTCAGTATATGATTGAAGGTATGGACAGAGCTTTAAGTTTTTCACTCACCTGTACACTTTCTTTTTGTACGACAAACGAACCTGTTTTGCTTCTTAATTCATTATACGAGCTGTCAGATGAACTTATTGAAGCATTAAAAGTCCGAACCGTACTGAATTACAACTCTTTGTTTGAGGGAAAGAAACCGCCTTTTGAAATTAATGCGGATTCTCTAAAAGTCATAAAACAAATCAAGTATCCGGCGAGCAGATTTACATTCAGCCTTTTCAGGTTTGATAATATGTTTGCACCGATTAGTCTCGGGGAGAATTTTTTCGGATGCGTTGAAATTTTTAAAGAATCACAGTTTTCTCCTGATGATGCAACATGTTTTCAAACTATTGCACAACAGGTTTCATTGCCTTTGAAAAGTGCTGCACTTTATCAGGAAATCATTGAAGCAAACTCAAAACTGGCTAAACTTGAAAGACTCAAATCAGAATTTATCTCGATTGTTTCGCATGAATTAAGAACCCCCCTAACATCAATAAAAAATTCACTCGATATATTAATGAGCGGACGCTGCGGCGAAATGAACGAATCAGCGGACAAATTCCTGTCAATGGCTATGCGCAATGTACAAAGACTGTCAGGAATTATTAACGACCTGTTAGATCTCTCAAAAATCGAAGCTGGCAAAATGGATTTTCACTTTGCACCTACTAACATTAATACTGTAATTGATTATGTAAAGTCCGCACTATCAGAAGTCGCAAAATCAAAGGGATTAACAATAATAACCGAACAGCAAGACTGTGTGCCGGAGATTACGGCAGACGCCCAAAGATTAGAGCAGGTTTTGACAAATCTTGTTTCAAATGCAATTAAATATACTCCTGAAAACCGGACAATTACTATATCATCAAAACTTATAAATTCAAAAGATATTCATATTAACGAATATTTTAAAGACAGTATTCATATTGCAGATGGCGACTATGTTCTTGTCTGTGTAAAAGATGAAGGTATCGGAATCGAAGAAAAAAATCTTGTACATGCATTTGATAAGTTCGCCCAGATTGAAAATTCCCTCTCACGAAAAGCCGGCGGAACAGGGCTTGGACTTCCTATAGCCAAACAATTACTAGAAGCCCACCATGGCGCCATCTGGTGCGACAGTGAGCTTAATAAAGGTTCCGAATTTTATTTTGTGATTCCGGCTGCAAAAGCTTTGCAATTAGTATAAATTAATATTATTATTTACAAAATCAACAATATCAATTGATTTTCCGTCTTTTGCAAACATTTCAGCAACCAGAGGAACTGTTTTCAGATTTTCCTCAACCCGGCTTACCGGAGCATTGCTTCTTACAAAATCATCAATATACAGTTCATTGTTTCCGGGGATTTCATCCGCAGCCTTAACTAGTTTCTGCAGCATAGATATTTTTTCAGGTTTTGACTCCGGATTTATCATAACTTTAATAAAATCCATAAAATTTTTCTGCTTTTCAAAATCCATTGTATGGCTGCCATTCAAAGTTTGTTGTGCAATATCTTTTACCATAGGCTTTAAAGCTTCAAAATGCCTGCCCAATTCCGGTCTGTCAATTACACCTGGGAATTCTGCAAGAAAATATTTGGATGTTGTATTATCCGTATTATTTATTACTTCCTGAGCAAAATCAAGGGCTTTTGGATTTTCTTTAGAAGCTTTAGGAAGTTTTTCCATCAAAAAAGCAAACAAACTTTTTCCGTTTGAAACAGGTTTTTTAATATCAATTCCAAAACCGCGGAATTCTCCTCCGTTTGCGATTTCACATATATCTGAAACCAGACCCAGATGTTTCGGATTCATTGATTTTAATTCTTCTTTAAACATAGCAACTTCTGGGTTACGCTGCGCATAATATTCAATATTTTCTAATAACTGTTCGGTTGTCCTTGTATCTGCCGGTTTTACATGGGCTCCCATTGCCCGAAATCCGTCAAATCTTAAAGTAGGTATATAATTTTTTACAGAACTAAATAAAGACATAATAAATTAAATTCCTTTCGCTTTTGTGATTTTTCTTTATATATAAGAATAGTCAATAGTAAATTTTGACTATATATGAAAAACTTTTACATAAATTAACAATATAGAAGAAGATTTTTAATATGTTATAATATTTTTATAGTAAATTCACGGATCAGGGGAATTGTATGAAAAAAATTTTAATTGTAGATGATGAGCAGGATATAGTAGAAAGTTTGAAGTTTGTTCTTGAAGCATCTGATTTTACCTGTTATTGTGCATATAACGGTGAAGACGGGCTTAGGCTCGCAAAAGAAATTATACCGGATTTGATTATACTTGATGTAATGATGCCTAAAATCAACGGCTATAAAATAAGCCGGCTGTTAAAATATGATGCTAAATACAAAAATATTCCGATATTAATGGTTACAGCACGTTCTCAGGAAGAAGACAAACTTATAGGCGAAGAAACCGGCGCAGACGAATATATCACTAAACCGTTTGAACTCGATGCAGTAGTAAAAAAAGTAGAACAGTATTTAAAATAATATGGAAACAACAGTTACTAATAAAACTCTGGAAAAATTAAAATATGATATGGTAAGAGCTAATCTTGTTCCGTACGAAACAATAGAACAGGCGGAAGAAATAGCTAATGCACAAAACATTAACATCGGTCAGGCTCTGATAAATTCCGGTGTAATTTCTGAAGAAGCCATTCTAAAATTTTTGGAAGCAAAACTGCATATTCCCTATGTTAATCTTGACGATTATACACTTGATTTGAAATGTCTAAAATACATAAATTACTCAGATGCAAAAAAATACAGAATTATACCGCTTTTCAAAATAGAAGAAACCCTCACCGTTGCAATGGCAGATCCTCTTGATTTGTTTGCAATTGACAAAATTCTTGAAACTGCTGAATGTTCTATTGAACCTGTTATATCTTCTGAAAGCAGTATTTTAAAAAAGATTAATGAATACTACAAAAAAGATTCGGCGATTGATGACATACTCACTGAAGCCGGAATTGAATACGATTGGCGGGATGAACTTCACAGTGAAGATCTCTCGGATAATCATATACAAAAAATTATTACAGCTATCTTAAAACAGGCAATCATTGAAGGAGTTCATGAAGTAACCTTCCAGAGTGAAGAAGACGGATTTGGCGTAAATTTTAAGAAAAACGGAGAACTTATAAATAAAGGAAGCATACCGCAAGTTTTGACATCATCGTTTACGGCAAAATTAAAAACTCTTGCGGAACTTGACTCCTCCGTAAGTGAAGTTCCTCAACTCGGAAAACTCTCATTTAAAGTTGACGATATGAATGTCGTTGCGAGTATTTCAACTTTTCCAACGATTATGGGCGAAAGGATTTTCCTCAAAATCTATAAACCTCCCAAACATTTAAATCAAATCATTAAATCAGAAAAATCCCTGAATTTAATTAAATCCGCACTGAATATTCCGGGAATTATAATTGTATGCGGTTCGCCTTTAAGCGGGAAAACCCATATTATATATTCACTCTTGATTGAAGCCCAGTCTATGAAAAAAAGTATTATGACACTTGAAAGCATTGCAAAATATCATTTAAAAAATGTTCATCAATGTGAATTAAACGAAAATGTCGGTTTTAATATGGATAAAGCTTCAAGATTTATTGAATTTCAATCACCTGATGTTATATATCTTGAAGGCATAAAAACAAAAGAATCATTTGATTATTTTGCAAGTCTTGTATTTGACAACAAAACAATAATCATGGAATTTCTTGCAAATAATATGGAAGATTTAAGATACAAGCTGTCATTTTCAGACTTTGAAACCTTAAAATCTCTTATAAGCTGTATGATATTTATCCATTCACAGGATAGTATAGAAGTATTTTCAAAAGAAGCCGTTCAAAAATACCTTGCATAAAACTTATTCCAAAAGATACTTAGCTGAACAACCTGAGCCTGCAACTTCGTATACGGTGTTTGATGATGGTTTGCCAATATCTTTGGAACAGCCTGTGATACCGTAATCAGCATTATTAAGGGCCGGAATTTCGTCAAACAAACTTTCTGAACCGGCAGGGGCTAAATAATGTTTATTCTTCTTAATATCTGATGATACGTGAATTACAAAAACATCGCGCCCGAATTCATTAGGACCTTTTTGAATATTATTTACATCTACAACTATCCAGGGGCCATTCCATAACTCTCCAAAATATACAACAGCACCGTCTGACAACAGAAGTGCAAAACTGGAAAAATTGTATGAATTTATGCCATAAGGAGAATTAGAATCCGGATTAAATTCTTCTCTTACTCCCAAAGCTTTATAACGGCTATAGCTATTTGCAACTCCGGACCATTTGTATTTTGCATAATCACAACGTTTATTACTATCCGAAACATTTGTTCCGCAATAGTCTATTACTTT
>CASFPN010000031.1 GCA_949296425.1 uncultured bacterium | reverse complement strand
GGGTATTGATTGTTACCCATCCTCTTATCCTTCCCTAATAAGGGAAGGAAGGAGGTAGTTTCTGTTAATAGCCTATCTTCATATCTTCTTATCTTCTTAACTTCTAAACTAGCTTCGCATCTATGCCTCTTAGCTTTTTTGACTCCGGCGATGCCTAGAGTGCCGCCCCCCCCCCGAGTTTACAATTTTTAAATTTATATTAACATTATAACTCAAATTTTATGTATTTTGCGACTGTTAATCTAATATTATTTATAATACTATAAAACTATGGTAAAAAATGTCTATATCCATATCCCGTTTTGCAAGTCAAAATGCAAATATTGTTCATTTGTATCTTTTTGCTTTACAAATCTAAAAAATGAATATTTAACCGCACTCAAAAAAGAAATAAGTCATTCATACAAACATGAAGTTTTAAATACTCTCTATTTTGGCGGCGGAACACCGTCTATACTCACCCCACATGAGTTTTCCGACATTATCACTCTGTTTAACATTGATTCTTCAACAGAAGTCACAGCAGAACTTAATCCTGAAGGAATTACAGATGAATACCTTGAACAATTAAAAAAAACCGGCATAAACAGGCTGAGTTTCGGATGTCAGACATTCAACGATAAAATATTGAAAGAAATCGGCCGCAGCCACAAAGCCAAAGATGTTGAAAATGTTGTAAAATCCGCTGCAAAAAACGGCTTTAAAAATATCAGCCTTGATTTTATTTACGGCTTGCCGCAACAGACAATAAAAATGTTTGAAAATGATTTGCTGCATGCAATTTCTTTAAACATACAGCACGTTTCACTTTACGGATTGAAAATAGATAAGGGTTGTTTTTATTATAAAAATCCACCGCAAAATCTTCCCGATGATGACATACAGGCTGATATGTATTTGAAAGCGATTGAAATTCTTACAGAAAATAATTTTAAACATTATGAAATCAGCAATTTTTCAAAAGAAAATTTTGAATCACGTCATAATTTAAATTACTGGAACAACAGTACCTACTATGGTTTTGGCTTAGCTGCACACGGATATGAAAACGGAATAAGATATTTTAATACTTCAAATTTAAAAGAGTACATCAATAATCCATGTAGTCATAAAAAGAGTCACAGACTTTCTTTTCAGGAACAGCTGGAAGAAGAAATCTTTTTAGGATTTCGAAAATCAAGCGGAATTAACACAGAAAAAATAAATAAAAAATTTAACATAGATTTTCGTAAAACCTACTCAGTGACGTTGGATAAGTACATTTCTTACGGGTATCTAAAAGAAACTAATACAGGTTTTACGCTGACAAAAGAGGGGGTACTCGTCAGTAACACAATTCTTTCAGACTTTTTGCAATAAAAAATCCCGCATTACACGGGATTTTTTATTTTTATATTTATAATTACTCTGCCGCTGGGACTTCCGAGGCTAATTCCTGAGTATTAGTATTTGATGCACCTTCAGCCTTTTTACCTCTAATTTTTCCCCATAAATTATCAGCACTTTCACCGATTGAATGGAAGAAGTTTTTAGCTTTTTGCATAATTCCTTCAGGATTATCTATTTTTGTAAGTCCGCCTTTATGTACTGCAATACCTAAACCAATATATGCCGCTGCAAGCAAACCTACAATTGTACCGATTATTGCACCTGTATGACTCTTTTTCTTTTGACCTTCAGCTTTTTCAAAAGAATCAGCAGGAACTTCAGCAGGCGCAGCCGGGAGTGTAAATTTGCCTGGCGAATTAATTAAATCACTGGCATTGACAGCAGCATCACCACGAAAACTAATACCGGAAACAGAATTTATCATAAGAAAACCTCCTTTAACACATATTATACTTTATTAGGATAAAAACGACTGACATATTTATTTTGACTAAAATAGATTAATTTTTCAATATTTGTTACAAAAATTTACAATAAAATTGGAATATTTTTTTTTTGAGTGTCATCTTATTGAATAGAAAGGGAAATTGACATGGGATATCAACAAGATACTATAATTTATATTGAAGATCAGGACAAACTTGACGCAAGCGCAGCAGTGAACGCTTTTGCGGATAAAAATATCAGAAACCGAGCATATATTAATACTCTTGGAGCAGAACTCGCTTTAAAATATCTGGCATCAGAAAACATTAATGTTTCTGATATTTTTAATATTCATTCAATAAAAAAGATACTTGAAGAACTTGATATATCAGATGTCATGCTTCCTAATATCCATATTGACGTCAGAGTTGTTCTTGACGAAAATGTTATTTTTATTCCAAAATCTCATTTTAAATACAATCTTATACCTGATATTTATCTTGTTTTTAATCTTGCAAAAGATTTTTCCCATGTAAAATTTCTAGGTTTTTTTGAACCTAAAATGATTAATAAAAATAACCAGAACAATGATTATTATTTTATTGAAAAAGAAAAACTGAATCCCGTATCGGATTTAAAAACATATATCGAAAACTATAACGGGAATACGGCAACTGCCGCAAGCGAGAAAGATATTGAAAATTCCGAAAGAATTATTATGGCAATGTCTGACAACGATATTTCGGAAGATGAAAAACAATATCTTATAAAACAACTGACAAAAAGTGCCGAACTCAGAGACAAGTTCATTGAATATGAAAATTTTGAAACA
The DNA here is from genome assembly GCA_949296425.1 of uncultured bacterium. Taxonomy (GTDB): domain Bacteria; phylum Cyanobacteriota; class Vampirovibrionia; order Gastranaerophilales; family Gastranaerophilaceae; genus Stercorousia. The sequence continues at coordinate 100,927 of CASFPN010000031.1, read as the reverse complement.
CTTTCATACAAAGCAATGACTGACCCGCAGATTAACAGAAAAGAACCGCAGGATAATATTTCAGCGGATTCCTCTGCCTTGCAGGAAACATCTTCCGCTCAACCTGTCGATGAAATTTCCGTTCACAATTCACAGGATGATTTAACTAATATTCTTGATGATATAGGTTTGGCAACAGCAGCATCCGCAGCAACTGAAGGTGAAATTGAGGATAAAGCGGCAGATACGATTGAGAAAGCAGCAGAAACTGCTGATTCTGTATTGAATATCGCAGAAACAGGTATAGAAATTGACCAGGAGCTCACAGATATTCCCAATGATTCCGCAGAACCAATTGTATTTGATGATATTGATACATCAGAACTTGACAATATTCCAGCAGACGATGAACAAAATTACCAGGAAGAAACTATATCTTTTGAAAATCTGGATATAAACAACGAAATAGAAAATACTGATTTTATTGATCAAATTGATAACAAAATTTCCTTTGATGATATAGAAGTTCAAAATGAAATTGAATCGGAACAGCAAACATCAGACAATCTTGAAGATACAATATCACTTGACAATATAGACACATCGTTTATGGACGAATTAACCGCTCTTCCGAATATTGATGAAGAAACTTTATCACTTGATGATATAACAGAAACTAACATCAGACCGGATATGAGCCTGACAGAAAACACTGATAATAGTGTTTCTTTGACTGACCTTCCTATACAGGAAGATGTTATCGAAGAAACTGCAAATGATAATGTAGAGGAAAATTTATTGGCATTTGATACAAATGATGCTTATGAGGAAAATGAGCAGCCGCCCCAAAACCATCAAAATATAACTGCCGATAATTTTGATGATTTTGCAGATCTTGAAGAATTAAGTATTGATGCTATTAATGATGATATACAAAACACTGAAATTGCAGATTCACAGCAAAATACACAAGAGAATACAGATTTTCAAGCACTGAATGAAATAAGTGATATCGAAAATTCAAATACGGAAACAGAAATACAGACTCCTGAAAATAATGAAGATTCAGGCAGCTTCGGTCAAAATCTTCTTGAAAACATGACCGAAGAAAATATAAGCAACATATCTATTGAAGATATTGGACTTGACAATACCTCGATAAATCAAAATGTTGAAGAAATAACTTCCGATGAACTTATGTCGCAAATTGATAATCTGTTAAACGTAAATGACACGGTTCCGGAAAATACTGATGATGTTATATCTCAGACAAATCCAGCAACACAGCTTGATGAAAAGGCCAACGAAGAAATTACAGATTCAAATTCAGATGACATAATACCCGATATTGATGATTTATTATCTTCTTCCACTGATTCAGAATCTGAACAAGCTCAGGGAGCGGAAGCACAAAGCCCCGAAATTCCGGATACAAACAGCGAACTCTCTCAAACAGATCTGAACGATCTTGATGAACTGCTTAACATGGCAGATTTTAATGATGGCAATCAAAACTATCCGGAAGAAAGTACCGAAGAAGATACCGATAAGCTCGGGGTGTTATATAATGATACAGACCCGGTTTCTGATACAGATTTGGACAGTCTAGAATCATACACTCCTCAGCAGGATGATAATATGCCGCAGCAACAGGTTCCCGGCGCAGCTTTTCTTAAACAGAAAAAATCCAGCAAAAAAGCCCTTTTAACTACAGCTGCACTAATTACAGTTCTTGCGGGAGCTTCTGCATTTGTATTTTTAAAACCCAAATCTGATGTAACCTCAGATATTGAAACTCCGTCATCATCTGACATAATTAATAACCCGGAACATCAACGGTCTCCTGAAAATATTCTTGAATCCAATGCTCCGGCAATCACTAAAAAAGCTGACACCAAACAAGAAAAATCAAAACAAATAAAAGAATTGAAAAATACGGCAACTGCCAAAAAGCCGATATCAACCGAATCATATCTTGATGTAAAAAGACTTGTCTGGGATGTACCTGATGCTCTTTCATACAGCCCGAAAATACAAAACTACCTGAGGACTGCAGGAAGAAGCATTAAACTTTCACTTTCGGCAGATTTACTACTTGCCTCGGAATATGCTTATTCAAACCAGGTAAAAGTTGCTCTGACATTGGATAAAAGCGGAAATCTTAAGGATTCAAAAATTGTCTTAAGCAGCGGTTCTTCAGAAATTGATAAAATTGTGTTACAATCTGTTAAAGATACTCTAAACGTCATAAAACCGCCCAGCAACGAGATTAGCACCCCCGATTTCAATTTGAATCTTATCATATATTTTTAATTATGCTATAATGTGATAAGAACAAGGAAACTTTATAGTGGAATTAGCTCAGGATAAAATAGATTTAATAGAAAAAATTATAAAAAGTGACCGTAAATTCGCTAATAACGAGGATTTGTATGATGACTTTTTTAACGAAACATGTAAACGTTCACTCTTAATCGTTAAAACAGTAACTTCTGACGATACATTAGAAGCTTATCTGAGAAAAATTGCCACAACTTCTATTTTAAATGTCTTGAAAAATGAAGGCAGATTAAGAAGAACTAAAAACGGCTACACACCTGTAAATGATGTGCCGTTTGAAACATCTGTTTCAGATACTTTGCCTGACTATTCAAAAATTACGGTTGTTTATGAACCTGTTGATATTCAGGACACGCCGGAAGATATTGCAATAAAAAAAGATATACTTCAAAAAATAGTCGATTCCGTTTATAAAGTTGACCAGGAAACTCCGGATAAAAATTACTATAAAATCTACTATCTCAGATATGAAAAAGGTATGACACAAAATGAAATTGCAGATGAACTAAACCTCTCACAGTCCGAAGTTTCAAAAAGATTATTTAAATTAATGGATAAGGTTAAACAAGCATTTAACCAGGATTAACAAAATGAAATGTCCAGTATGCAAAAAAACAATTCCTGACAATGCGCTGAAATGTCCTTATTGTAAGACTCGTACAGGATTAATCTGTAAAAGCTGCAATACGGTTAATTCTCTGTTTGATCTTACATGCAAAAAATGCGGCAAAGAAATTCTAAAACTATGTCCTGACTGTAAAAGTGTTAATTTCCCGAACGCGGAAAAATGCCGTAAATGCGGACATAAATTTGACAAAAAAGCTAAACCCGCAGAACAAAAAAATTTAAAACTTGAATATTCAACTAATCTTGTTTCTCAGCAAAGTGCCAATAATATTCTTGTAAAAGGCTTGTCTTCACAAGACAAAAAAATTTTTTCACTCAGCGGAGAAAAAGGGGCAGGCAAAAGCCTTGTGCTTAAAGCTATCATGATGAGTTTAAAAGAAAAAAATTTTTCATGGCTTTACGGCAAATGCACTCCGCTCACTCAAATAACACCAGGCGGACTTATTCAGGATATTTTGCTTAATATTTTTAATCTCCCGAATTTCTGCATTAATAATCTGGATTTCAAAAAAAATGCCTCACAATATTTCAAAAACGAATTTCCAAACCTGAACAACGATGAAATTTTTGATCTTTTAAATTTTTTGTATCCTGTTAAAGAAGGAAAATTTGAAAATATTGTTGAAGCAAAAAACAAAACCTTTGAATTCTTAAACAAAATTTTTGACAACATAACAAACTCAAACAAATTTATATTTGTTATAGATAACTTTGATTTTATAGACGGATTTTCTTATGAATTTATCAGCAGATATATTAAAAAAGAGAATATCTGGAACAGTTTAAAATTGCTGCTTATTTATAACGAAGCAAAACCTTCCAAGGGATATTTTTACTTTCCCGAAAATGACAACCAAAATTTTTACCTTGATATAGGCCTTGCCCCTCTGGAATTCCAACAGATGTTTGCGCTTGTTGAGCAGAAAACACGAAAAATTGACGGTTTTCCGCATCTTATCAAACCGGAGCTTTATGAAATATACAAAATCAGCGGCGGAAATCCATCCTACATAAACCATGCATTGAGCCTTTGCTTTGACTGCCAGCTTTGCGGACAGGAATTTGAAATTTCAAAAACTTTTACAGGGCTTTTGGAACACAGGCTTAACCTTCTTGAACACTTAAATCCGGCTGCTTATGATATTCTTGTGGGTTCTGCAATTATCGGCGACAAGATAAATATGAATCTCGTGAAAGAAATCTTTCAGGTAAAAGACGAAACCTTCAGAGATATACTTATATATCTGAAAAAAATGGACTATATTAACCACGTTAATGACATTTACTGCGAATTCAGCTCGCTTACCCTATGGGAAACAATTTTAAAAACCGCTAAAAACTCTGATAAGTATGAAGAAATTAATAAAAAAATACTTGAATATTTCGCCGGATTTACCCTTAATTCAAATGCAATACTCGGGGTTATCGCACAAAATCTTAAACAACCCAGACTCGCCCTTGAAATCTGGACAAAAAATACAAAACTCGCAGCATACGTTGGCGATTTGAATTTATATGCCATATCACAAAAACAATCAATGGCAATGATTAATGAATTTGACGAGGCTGCGACCCTGAAAATAAGATACAACATCTCAGAACGACTGGGTAAACTGCTTGCAAATTCCAATCCACAAGAAGCAATGGAATATCTGCCAGATGCAATTTCAAATGCAACAGCAGTAGGCGACAGCCCCAAAGAAATTGAACTTCTTTCTTATATGTCATCCTGCTGCCGCAAAACAGGCAAATATTTTGGAGAAGTGGAATGTGTTGATGAAGTTTTGAAAAAAGTTAAACCCGAAAATACTCTTGAGATTGCACTTTTAAAATGTACAAAACTAAATGCTCTTTTGAATATTGGTAACTGCGGTCAAATTATTAACATGATTGATACGGAAATAATGCCCGTATTAGATAATTATTTTGCAAAGAAGAAAAATTTAAAAAATCCTGAACTTCCATTTATATACGAAACATGGCTTAAAACTTACTTAATCCTTGCTAATGCACTCGCACTTCAGGGGAACGACAGGTCTTTTGAAATTTTAACTATACTTTTTGATATCATTGAAAGAAATCAAATTCAGGACGAACTTTTTATATGCAAATGTAAATTGACACTTGCCCTTGCAAACACAATTAAAGGAAACTTTAAAGCTTCGGAGCAGATGCTTGAAGATGTCTTAAAATCTTACCGCGAAAATATTATGGATAATGAAACAATTATCCGCTGGAATTTTATTAACATTATAAATAATTTCCTGAGAAAACGTTACGAAGGAATGCAGGAAGACTTGTTCCAGATAGTAACTTTTGCAAACAACAATGGCGACAATTTTACAAAAAATATCCTCAAAACACTTCTCGGTAAAATGTTTAAGGACAATGACAATGCAAAACAGGCAATGGAAATATACAACGATCAGATTGCATATTTTGCAAAAGAAAAAATGGCACTGGGAGCGCTCTTGACATGGTTTTTGATTGCAGATGCCACACTAATCACTGAAGGCCCGCAAAATGCCCTTGAAATAGCCCAGCAGGCTTTGGATGTTGCACAAAATCCCAAAATTGACAACTATTTCTTTACGGTTCTTTTCAAAATGGTTATTGCAAAATGCTGTATAACACTTTCAGACTTTGAAACCGCTAAAATTCATATAGAAAATGCCATATTTATCGCTAAAAAATTCAATATGAATGATATTTTATCAAGATTATTCATTCTTTACGGAACATATTTCCAGGAAATAGGGCTTGTCAAATCAGCAAAGCAGCTTGAATATTTACAGGCCGCCGAAAAAATGTATTCGCAGGCAGAAGCAGTAATAAAGCAAACCGAAAACAGATATGTTTACAGTGAACTTCAAAAAGCAAAAGGAGTGCTTAAATCCTTCTGCCGCATAAACAGTTTGAAATTATAAAGATTTATTCTTTATGCTATTGCATCAATAAAATCCCCAACCATTGCCATATTGCAGGCTGCTTCATCTGTATTATCTAAATTTTTACTGATAGAAGGTGTCATTTTTTTTGTACAAACACTATAAATAAGTGAACCCATTAATGTAGCACCTGCTAAAATATAACACCCTATTTTTAATTTATCTGATGATATTCTTTTTGATTCAAATTCTGCCTGTTTACGCCAAGGGTGATTTTTAGGCAGAGTCCCATTATAAATCGGCTGCCATTTCATCATAGGAGATTTAATTGTACTGTATAGTACTGGACTAATTGAATTACTAACCATTGAATAACCTTTAACTAACCTACACCTGTATCTATAAAAAAATTTTTTATGCTGAAATTGCTTTTTTAATAAAAATATATTAAAAATTATTAACATAAGTTTAAATCTTGAAAATGTATTGACAAAATCAAATTAAAGAGTTATAATAGAATTACAAAAAGGAGGTTAATTATGCACGAATGTAATCACGATCATCATTGTAACCATGAAGGACACAATTGCGGCCATGGTGAAGGTCACTGCCACGGACAAGGCGAAGGTCACAATTGCCGTGGCGGCGGTTGTCACGGTAAAGGTCAGTGGGGTGGAAAAAGAGAAGGCGCAGGCAGAAAATGTGAAAATCCGAAAATTCCGTTTAACAGAAGATTAAATGAAGAATTAATCAACAAGTTAAAAACTTACGCTTCTGAAAACGGGATAACAGAAACCGAAGCTTTAGAACGCGCAATACAAAATTTATAAAACCTGATCTTCTTGGTTAAAATTTTCTCCCTTCTCCTTTTTTACCCTCTGCAACAATTTATGTAAATTATTTATATTTCTATCGTTTATGGTTAAGGAGAGGGAATTTTACTCCCTTCTCCTTGTGAAGGAGAAGGGCTGGGGATGAGGTCGATTTAAAGACAACTAATTATCAATAAATGATTTTAATTTTAAATAAACTCCTTCAATATTATTATCAACTTCATTATTCCAAAACCTTATAACAGTATAGCCTTTTGAGATTAAGAACTCTGTTCTTTTATTGTCTTTTTCAATATTTTTATCAGTATTATGCTGACCACCATCAAGTTCAATAACTAATTTTTTTCGTCTGCATGCAAAATCAACAATGTATGGTCCTATAGGATACTGACGAACAAATTTTGCACCGCAAAATTGTCTGTTTCTAAGTAAATTCCATAATTTTTGCTCTTGAGGAGTTATATTTTTTCTTAAAGTTCGAGCCAAAAGATATTTTTTGTCCATTGGATAATTATAACATACTTTAAACCTCACCCTTTCCCTCTCCTAAAAATTTAGGAGAGGGGGAAATGCTCCCTTCTCCTTTTCTCTTGTGCAAAGGAGAAGGGCTGGGGATGAGGTATAAAAAAAATTCCCGCTCTTTTCAAGCGGGAATTTTTTATTTTGATATATTTATACTATTTACGCAAAGCACCGTCAACGGCTACTGCAACAGCAACTGTTGCACCTACCATCGGGTTGTTGCCCATACCGATAATACCCATCATTTCAACGTGAGCAGGAACTGATGATGAACCTGCAAACTGAGCATCACCATGCATTCTGCCCATAGTATCAGTCATACCGTAAGAAGCAGGGCCTGCTGCAACGTTATCAGGGTGTAATGTTCTTCCTGTACCGCCGCCTGATGCTACTGAGAAGTATTTTCTTCCGTTTTCCCAGCACCATTTTTTGTAAGTACCAGCTACAGGGTGTTGGAATCTTGTCGGGTTAGTTGAGTTGCCAGTAATAGATACATCAACACCTTCTTTAATCATAATTGCAACGCCTTCTGATACATCATCTGCACCATAGCATTTGATTTCGCCTCTTTCGCCTTCCGAAAATCTCTGTTCTTTAACAACTTTTAATTCACCTGTTTTGTAATCATATTTTGTTTCAACAGATGTAAAACCGTTAATTCTTGAGATTAAGTAAGCTGCGTCTTTCCCTAAACCGTTCAAGATAACTCTTAAAGGATTTTTTCTTACTTTGTTAGCGTTTCTTGCAATACCTATAGCACCTTCAGCAGCTGCGAAAGATTCGTGACCTGCTAAGAAGCAGAAACATTGAGTTTCTTCTCTCAAAAGCATTGCAGCTAAATTACCGTGCCCGATACCAACTTTTCTTGTGTCACCTACAGAACCGGGAACACAAAATGCCTGTAAGCCTTCACCAATTAAGCTTGCAGCTTCTGCTGCGTCTTTTGCCTGTTTTTTCAACGCAATTGCAGCACCTAATGTATAAGCCCAAACAGCGTTTTCAAACGCAATAGGCTGAATTCCTTTAACAATAGCTTCTACGTCAATACCGTTCGATTTACAGAGTTCCTGAGCTTCTTCTAAAGATTTGAAGCCGTATTCAGGTAACAATTTATTCAATTTTGCCTGACGTCTGTCTTGTCCTTCAAATTTTACTGTCATTTTATTTTCCTCTTAATTTTTTATATTTTGTTACTGAGATCCTGAAACCTGGAGGTAAATCCGACATTCAGGATGACACGTCATTCCGAATTTATTTCGGAATCTCTTTTTATTATTCGACTCTCGGATCAATTTTCTTCACAGCTTCAGCAAATCTTCCGTAAGTGCTTGTGAATTTTTCAAGGGCTTCTTTCGGATCAACACCTTTTTTAACGGCATCCATAAATTTGCCCATGTGAACGAATTTATATCCGATAATTTCATCGTTTTTGTCAAGACCTAGTTCAAGAACATATCCTTCAGCAAGTTCAAGATATCTGGGTCCTTTTTGCTTAGTTGAATAAATAGTACCAACCTGTGAGCGAAGTCCTTTGCCTAAATCTTCAAGACCGGCGCCAACAGGCAAACCGTTATCAGAAAAAGCTGTTTGAGTTCTTCCGTAAACGATTTGTAAGAACAATTCTCTCATAGCAACGTTAATAGCGTCACATACAAGGTCAGTGTTTAAAGCTTCCAGAATAGTTTTGCCCGGAAGAATTTCTGCGGCCATAGCTGCAGAGTGAGTCATACCAGAGCAGCCAAGGGTTTCAACAAGTGCTTCCTGAATAATACCGTCTTTAACATTAAGAGTTAATTTGCAGGTACCTTGCTGCGGAGCACAGCATCCGCAACCATGAGTCAAGCCTGAAATTTCTTTAATTTCTTTAACTTTTGTCCAATCACCTTCTTGAGGGATAGGAGCAGGTTCGCCTTTAACGCCGCGTTTTACGCAGCACATTTCTTCTACTTCTTTTGTAACTTGTATACGATCCAACATTTTCTATACTCCCTTCGGTTATATACAAGATTAATTATACGTGCTGAAAAGAGCTAGTCAAGTAATGCAAGGTCGGAGCTGCGTCCTGCCCTTGTATATATTTATGCATTTTCTTTCTTAATGATTTGAACGGTTTCAGGTATTTTAAATTCGTTTTTACATTTCGTTACATTTTTGACCCGCCCCTAACCCTCTCCTTTTTACCCTCTGCAATAATTTATGTAAATATTTATATAACTACCGTTTAGTGTGAAGGAGAGGGAATTTTACTCCCTTCTTCTTCTCAAGGAGAAGGGGATGAGGTTTATAAAAAATCCCCTGTTACAAATTATGTAGAGGGGAAAATTTTAAACATTTTATAATTTAATTAAAATATTTTACCAATCAGATGACACCATTTCATCGTCTTCATCCTGAAGAGCAGACAAATCTCTATGTCCTGTACTGTCAAAATCTTCAGGAAGCATATCATCATCAGGCCATACTGTATCATCATCAAACCTGCTTGAATTCAAATTTTGGCTTGCTGATAAATCAGAATTACTTAAATCAGTTTCTGATAAAATACATCCTGCCATATCAGAATCCGAAAAGTTACAGTAAGTCATAGAAGCATAACTGCAATCAGCACCTGTCAACAAAGCATCCGTAAAGTCGCATTCAAGAACTCTTGCCCTGGTAAAATCAACAGATGTCAAATCCGCATTGGAAAAATTTACAAGTGACAGGTTACAGTCCGCAAAGGAACTTGAATTTAAATCCGCATCGGAAAAATCAATCTCAGAAAAATTTATTCCGGAAAAATCAACTTCTGACAAATCAACATCTTCCTGCTCTGCTTTCCATTCATTAAATTTTTCGGGATTTTTTCTCAATAATTCAACTAATTCTTCCTTTGTGTAATCTATCATGATTTATAAATTCTCCTTATTATTTTTCTTACTTAACTAAATCTGTTTGCATAGCAACAAGAACAGCTTGAGTTCTGTTTTCTACCTTTAATTTTTTATATATACTGTTTAAGTGAGTCTTTATAGTAACCTCTTTCACAAACATTTTGTCTGCTATCTGTTTATTACTTGCCCCTTTTGAAATCATTTGTAACACTTCTTTTTCTTTTGATGTTAAAATATCTGTACAAGGCTGATTTGCAAGTGTTTCAGAGGGTTTTCCGGATCTGCGCGAACGTCTTAAAACAGCTTCCATTCGTGCCAAAAGATTGGGGAGGATAAACGGTTTTATGATATAGTCATCGGCTCCGATTTTCAAACCGGAAACCATTTTCTGGTCTTCATTGACCGCTGTGAGCATTATAACCGGCAGATCTTTTGTTTTTTCTGCTGAGCGTATAGCTTTTAACGTCTGCCATCCGTCCATATTAGGCATCATAACATCAAGAAGAACAATGTCAAATTTGTTATTTCTTGAAAGCTCTTTTAATGCCTGAACACCGTCACATACTGATGTGACCTCATAGCCGTAAAACGGAAGGGCATCTTTTAAATATTTGGAATTGTCATCAACTAACAGAACATTTGTCAATTCAGACATTTATTTATTCCTTTAAATTAAACTATTTTGTTTTTTAATGCTTTCAGTGCAGCCTGAAGCCTGTCATCAACTTCCAGCTTTTGAAGAATATTTGCAACATGGGCTTTTGTTGTATTTATACTAATCACAAGCATTTGTGCTATTTCCATATTGCTGTAGCCTTCTGTCATTAGTTTTAGAATCTGAGCTTCGCGGGAAGTAAGATCATAATCTTTTCTGTTATTTTCATTGTCAAAAGAAGGTGAATTTGCACTGGCTTTTAAAACAATATGTGCAATACTGGGGTCAAACCAAGCAGCACCGTCAGCTACTGATTGAACAACCTGAACGAGTCTTTGCGGATTGATTTCTTTTGAACAGTATGCGTTAGCACCAGCTTTCAAGCTGTTCAGTACTTCTTTTTCATCATTATGTGATGTCAGAATTATAATTTTTACATCTTTGTTTGACGAGCGAATTTGTTTTGTTGCCTCAATCCCGTTCATATTCGGCAGACCTAAATCCATGATTATTATATCAATATTGTTGTTATTAAAAACTTCAATAGCGGTTTCAGCAGAATCGGCTTCATATATATGATCCACAAAATCAACATTTTCAAATGTTGTTTTTAGACCAAATCTGGTCAACTCGTGATCTTCAACTATCAAAATATTTTTTTTCATAAGTTCAATTCCTCTTTTGCAGGCTGATAATCAGGATTTAGCACAAGGGATTTTTTAAAATATTGTAAAGCATCCTGTTTCATCCCCTGATTTTTTGCAATCAATCCTTGATAATAATAATATCTAAAATCATTTTCGTCAATATAGTTAGCTACTCCAAGATATTTGTTAGCCTGAAGATAGTTTTGGCGTTCTATAGCAAGCCGCCCTAAATCAATCCAGGCGTCTTTAAAATTCATATTGATAGCAACGGCTTTTTTAAGATAAGCAAGTTCTTTTGACTTATCTTTCAATGCTATTTTATAGTAAGCAATATAAGCGTCCGAATAAGTTTTTAAAACTTTTTCATAGATTTCAATAGCCTTTTTTTCTTTGCCTAATTGTTCGTATGTTTGTGCGATTTTAACAGGACAAATCCATGAATCTTTGTCATGATTTTGTGCGTCTTTGTAATATTTTAAAGCTTCTTTAAATTCTCCGTTTCTATAGTTCAAATCCCCGAGTACAAGCAATGCAACGGGATTGCCGCTGTCAAGTTTGATTGCTTTAAGCGCTGTATCCTGAGCTTTTTCATAATCCTGCATGTCAAAATACACCCGTGCCATTATTGCATAGACAGCTTTATTATGCTTCTTTTTTGATGTAACGGCACCTTGAAGCGTCCTTATGGATTTTGCAAGTTCACCTTCATAGTAATAATAGTAACCAAGATGGTACATTTTTTGTGAATAATCCTTTTCTGATTTATAAAGAACATACTGTTCAAGCGAATCTGCCTTTCTTATAAAATCAGTTGTGTAAAATTTCTGGGATTTCAAATATTCCACCATTTTAAACGCATTTTTAGGCTTTTTGCCCTGTGATAATATTTCCGCTTTAAGTTTTTTATAGTTTATATTCTGCGGATTTTGTCTGATAGCTTCGTCAATATAAATTCCGGCATTAGCAATATTATTCGATTTTAAATAACCCAAAGCCGCAACATAGTTTGCATAATCAGATTGTGAAAGCAAAGCGGTATTTTTAACAAGTTCTTCAGTTGCTTCACGGCTCTGATCGTTGTATATAATATTTGAAAAAACTTCTCCAAGATACATTTCATCATCCGGTTTCAATCTTTTTGCCGGATAGTAATAACTTTTAATATCACCTATTAAAAAATCAGAAAGATTTTTATCATCAACTTTTGATGCAGCTATTTCGGAAAGATTAAAAAAACCGATGTCAGCCATTCTTTCAGCCATCTGCATGTATCCGTAATCGTTAGGTTCCATTGTTTCTATAAGAATTCTGAAATTTCTGTAAGCTGATTTAACATTACTCTGCATAAATCTGTCAAAAGCGATGACATACTGGTTGTGAATACTGTTGTGTGTCAGAGTTGCTTTTTTGACGGGAAGAGCTATAGTGTTTACCGGTGCTGAATCATATCCAAAAGGATCGGCAGGCTTTATGCTGTCAAAACCCTCGGATAATACCGGTGACACCGAAAATAGACTTATTATTGCTATAACAAAAAATTTTCTTCTCAATTAATTATGCACCTTCACTCTCTGTTATATTTCCAGAATAATAGAAATTAAACAATTCCGCAATATGCTTTTGGTTATCGTCGGCATTTTCGTTAACTATAAAATCATGAATATCCTTAAGGTTATATCGGCTCAAAATTTCTCTGTCATCGTCTTTAAAACAGTGATGGTTTTCTGTCAAAAATACTTTAATAATTTTATCAGCCGAAATTTTCAAAAATGTATCTACAAGATTTCCGTCAAAATGCTTGTTTTTTCCTTCAAGCAAAATATCAATAACATTTTGTATCGGCATTTTATCACGGTAGTGACGGCGTGATGTAATAGCATCAAACACATCAGAAACAGCAAGAATTCTTCCGCCATAAGGTATTTGCTCGCCCTGAAGATGTCTGTAATAACCTGTTCCGTCATATTTTTCATGATGAGAACAGGCAATTTCTGTTATCTGCTTGAAATCATCCGACATATAAATTTTGTCAAGAATATTGTGTGTTATCTGAACATGTTCCTGTATATGCTTGTATTCTTCCGGCGTTAGTTTACCTTCCTTTTGCAAAACAGTATCCCTTATCCCTATTTTGCCGATATCATGAAGAATTGCAGCCTTTTCCACAAGTTCTTTAAACTTTACATCACAACCAAGCTCATCAACAAGAAGCATTGAATAAAGTTTTACTCTGCCTGAATGACCTGCCGTAATCTTATCACGGGCATCTATAGATGCTGCTAATGTGTTAATAAAACTTTCAAATAATTCCTTTTGTTCTTTATAAAGTTCTTTCTGCTGTTCAAAAAGCTGAGCATTTTCAAGGGCTATAGATGCACTGCCCCCGATTGCAACAAGCAAATCTTCATCCCCTTTTGTAAACTCTCCGCCTTTCTTATTCAAAACCTGAAAAGCACCTATTATTTCTTTATTGTTATTCTTAATAGGCAAGCAAAGAATGGTTTTTGTTTTGTATCCTGTTTCTTTATCAACATCAGGGTTAAATCTCGGGTCATTGTAGGCATCGGGAATATTTAAAGGTTCACCTGTTTTAACTACATATCCTGCAAGTCCTTTGTCAGCTGGAAATCTTATTTCCTGACTATCCAGCCCTAAAGCGACCTTGCTCCAGAGTTCATCTTTTTCTTTGTCAAGCAAAAATACCGTACATCTGTCAGCCTGAATTGCAATACGTGTTTCTTCCGCAATAACCTTCAGCAAAACATCAATATCAGTTACTGCACTGATTGAGCGGCCGATTTTTACCAGAGAAATCAGAGGATCGCTTGACACAGAACTTGAAAACCGAGTTCCGCCTTTAAGTTGTTTTATTCTTGTTAACACATAACCCATAAGCGAAAGTTCGTCACCATATTCAAGAGCAATATTTTTTGCATTATTATAATGTAGCAAGGCAACATCATTAATCCCTTCCCCGAAATAAACAGTTCCGCGGACAAACTCATTGACAAGCCTGGCTGTTCCGTTTTTTGAATATTCCGCCATAAAAGAAGCTTCCGTTAATATTTTCAAAATTTCAGAGTAATTTGACTTATCAAAAAAATACTTTGATACAGCCAGAAGACTCAATGCTAATGAAATACCTTCGTCAGATTTTTGTTCACTATAAAATTTTTCAGCCTCCGCAAAAACTTTACACGCTTCTTCGTAATTTTTGTCCTCTAAAAGAGATAAACCTTTTTTAATAATTTCTTTGTCGCACTCACTCATTTTTCTTAATCCATTAACTATTGTGTATAATTTACAACTTTATATTTTTATTGTACAATATTTTTTAGAATATTACAAATGTTTTTTAGGGAAGGTTAATGAGATGAATAAAATCACAATTCTTATACCTGTTTATAACGAGGCTGCAACACTTGACAAAATCCTTAAAAAAGTTGAAGATGCAAATTTTTGCGGTCTTGAAAAAGAAATAATTCTGATAGATGATTATTCTACTGACGGTACAAGAGATTTGTATTCCAAATACCCTTATAAAGTTCTGTATCACGAATATAATCAAGGTAAAGGTGCTGCGCTCAGAACAGGATTTAAAGAAGCTACTGGCGATATAATAGTTATACAGGATGCTGATCTTGAATACGATCCTGCAGATTATGAACCTCTTATAAAACTGATTCTTGACGGCAAAGCAGATGTTTGCTACGGTTCCAGACTTTCAGGCGGTAAACCGTCAAGGTCATTTATGTTCCATCATCTTTTAGGTAACAAATTTTTATCGCTTTTGACAAATATATTGTATAATTCGACATTGACCGATATGGAAACATGTTACAAAGCATTCAGAGCAGAGTTTATAAAAGGTATTGAGATTAAATCAGACAGATTTGATTTTGAACCAGAGATTACGGCAAAAGTTTTAAAACGCGGAGCAAGATTGTATGAACTGCCTATATCTTACTACGGCAGAGAATTTGCCGAAGGCAAAAAGATTACATGGAAAGACGGGATTCACGCGGTTATTGCACTAATCAAATACAGATTTGTAGATTAAAAATAGAGGGAGAAAATTATGAAAAAGATTATCTTATCGTTATTTTTAGCAGCATCGCTTGCACTACCTTCACTTGCTGCAACATGGAGTGCAGTTGACAGGGTTCCTACAGTAGGAAAACAGGTTTTGTCTAAAAACGGTCTGCCTTCAGATACAAAATTTATTGTAACGGAAACAGAAGTCGGAAACAGCACATCAAATGTTAATAATGAATTTTACGTAAGCAAAACTAATCTACAATACACAGGAAATGACAATGAAGTTGCTGCCGTAATCGCGCAAGAAGCCGGAGCACTCGTAAATGCCAATGCCTCAAAGAAAAAATTCGTTTCTAATCTGACTTCAGCAATTGCAGGGAGTTTTGTGGACACAAGTCTTGAAAATACGGCATTAATAGCAAATGAACTTACGCTAAATAATATGTCTGAAAAAGATCAGATGGCAGCAGATATAACAGGAATTGATTTAATGATTCAGGCAGGTTACAACCCGCTTGCAATGATTGTAGTATTGGGAAAAATGCCCGGAAGTACGCTTGATCTTTTAAAAGGTCAGCCAAACAATTTTAAAAGAACAATGTATATTTATGATTACCTTGCATATAATTATCCTTCAAAAGTAAAAGCAGGGTACAACTGTCAGGAATACAAAAACTTTCTTGCATTTATTCAGCCTGATATAGATGAAAGAAATGCAGATGCGAAAAAACTTGCAAAATGGGAAAAAGAGCAGGCAAAAATAAAAAAAGAAAGAGCAAAACAAATAGCAAAATATAAAGCCACAGGCGGCTTAAACGGCTGGGACGCATCTTACACCATTTTGAAAAATCTGGCAGAAAGTGCTGAAGTAAAATAAATGAAGGTCAGAGAACAAGAGGGCAGGAAGGCAAGCTGATTACATAATTTATTTTTGTGCGGAACACCGATAACAGCAGACCTCCTGACCTCTAAGTTTCTGAGTTTCTAAATAAAGGAGAAAAATGACTGATACAACAGAAATAATAAACTGCCCTGCATGCGGTAAAGAAATGCTCAAAATATTTATGAATAATGAAAGTGTAAATCTTGATGTATGTCTTGACGGGTGCGGCGGGATATTTTTTGACAACCGGGAATTGAAAAACTTTGATGAACAGTCTGAAAATATTGACGAATTAAAAAAGGTTATTCAGGGCAAAACCTTTGAAAAAACAGATGAAAGTCAAATACGTGTATGTCCTGTCTGCGGCAATAATATGGTAAAAAATTCCGTAAGCATAAAAGGGGACATTATTATTGATGAATGCTACAATTGCGGAGCAAAATTCTTTGATCATGGAGAGTTAACAAAAATGCGCGAAGAATTCCCTACAGAAATAGATCGTCGTCAGGCGCTGCTTTCCGAAACTTACAACGAAATAGGCTCTAAAATTGATCAATTGGAACTTCAAAATAATATGAACAGCGCAAAACGTTCTAAATTTTTAAAAATGCTGGATAAACTGTTTTATTAAGGATAAATTATGTCTGATACAATAGAAATTTTAACTTGCCCTGCATGCGGTGCTGAAATGAAAAAAATATTTATTCCCTCAAAAGGGATAAATGTTGATATTTGTACAGATAACTGCGGCGGAATATTCTTTGACAACAAAGAATTTCAACAATGTAGTTCTTCCCAAGAAGAAATACCGGAAATAAAAGAACTTCTTGAAGATAAAAACTTCATGCCTGTAGACGAGAGTAAAACACGTATTTGTCCAACCTGCAAAACGCCGATGGCAAAAACAAAAACATTCGGAATACAGATTGATACCTGCTACAATTGCGGCGGCATTTTTCTGGACAATCAGGAGTTTGAAAAAATACGTGCACAAATAAAGCCCAAAAAACAAAGAACTGATTTTGATCCGAACAAGTACAAAGATATTGACCTTCATGAATTTTGTAAAGACGCACTTGAGGAAGACAGACAAATTAAAGCCACAGCACAAGCTGTAGACATGTTAGCAAGAACACTCAGGAGACACCGCGGCTTTTTCAGATCGTTTTTCTAAGTTTGTCGAGTTTTTGCGGGCTGTCGCTTTCAAAATAAATTCTTAAAAGCGGCTCAGTTCCGCTCGGACGAACAAGCATCCAGCTTGCATCATCGTCAAAGTAAAGCTTAACACCGTCTTTCGTATCAATATTTTTAACATTAAAATCACCGATTGATTTTTTGCTTTTATATTCTTCAAGAAGCGGTTTTATTTCATCAAAATTTTCAAGACGTCTGTCAATTCTGTCGTTGTAAAATCTGCAGCCGACAAAATCATACAAACCTTTTTGAAGCTCAACAAGTGATTTATTTTCATAAGCCATGACCTCAAGTATTAAAAGATTGGCGAGAATTCCGTCTTTTTCCGGAATATGCCCCTGAATACTCAATCCGCCAGATTCCTCTCCGCCTATAACAGGATTATATTTGCGCATTGCTTCTCCGACATGCTTAAACCCGACTGCCGTTTCAATAACTTCAACCCCAAGTTTTTCTGCGGCTTTATTCAACAAAAGACTTGCTCCCACAGTTTTTACAAGCGGTCCTTTAAGCCCTTTATTTTTGGTTAAATGAATTAAAAGAATTGCGATAATTTCATTAGGGGAAACGTATTCGCCGTTTTCATTTATAACACCAAATCTGTCAGAATCTCCGTCATTTGCAAAGCCTGCGGAATTAGACGAAGTTTTAACTTTTTCTATTAATTCTTTTAAATATTTTGGTTTAGGTTCAGGCATTCCTCCGCCAAAGTTTATATCATGAAACATGTGCAGGCTGTCATATTTTATCCCGTGAATATCCAGCAATTTATCAAAATAACCTATACTTGCGGCATAAAGCCCGTCAAAAATTATATTTTTATCCAGAGTTTTAATTTTACTAAAGTCAATAAGTTTTTCAATATGGCAGAAATAGTCGGGTTTAAAATTATACTTTTCCACGCTGCCTGTACCAGTTTCACGAAAAGGGACATGCAAATTTATCATCAATTCATCCGTAATTTGAGAAGTTGCAGGGCCGGCATAATCCGGTATAAACTTAATTCCAAGGTATTCAGGCGGATTGTGTGATGCTGTAAACATCACAGCACATGCGTTTAAATGTTTAGCACTGTATGCAAGCACAGGTGTGGGAAGGACTTTATCACTCAACAAAACACTAAAACCGTATCCAGCAAGCTGATTAGCCGTTTGCTCAGCAAACTCTCTTGCCATATTTCGCGGATCAAAACCGACAATTATATTTTTATGCAAACCAAAGTTGTCAAAAACATATTTGCCGATTGCTTTTGTAACGGTTTGTACATTCTCACTGTTAAAATCTTTTCCAACAACAGCTCTCCAGCCGTCAGTTCCGAATTTTATATTACTCATATTGCCTCGATATTTTCTCTCTGTTATAATTATCATATTAGAAATAAGGAGTAATCGCAAATGTTAAATTTTGAAACAGTAAAATCAGTAGCATATTTAGGGCCGCAAGCCTCTTTCACGGAAATGGCAAAAGATTATTTCTGCGACAAATTTAACATCAATGCATACCCGACACCATTAACAACAATAAGACAGGTTGTTGAATATGTTGACAGTAACCCCGACACTCTGGGCGTTCTGGCTGTTGAAAATTCTATTGAAGGAACCGTAAGAGAATCTCTTGATAATCTTATGACAACAAAAAATCCTAATATAAGGATTCTATCTGAGTATTATATGCCGATTTGCCATTGTCTTCTTGCCAGAACAACGGAATTTTCATCAATAACGGGGATAATTTCACACCCGCAGGCACTTGCGCAGTGTCAGAATTTTATCCATAATGAAATGCCTTTTAATGTAAATATTATCGAAGCCCCGAGTACCGCAGAAGCAGCCAGAAGCCTTCAAAATTACAACCTGACATACGCTTCAATCGGCAGCAAAAAAACAGCGGAAATATACAATTTAAACGTTTTAAAAGAAAATATTAACGATGATAAGTCAAATCAGACAAGATTTATTCTGATTGGTGATTTTGAAACTGAAGAAACAGGTAATGACAAAACATCAATTGCATTTTCAACTGAAAACAAACCCGGAGCCCTTTTGAATATTCTTGAAATTTTCATGAAAAACAATATTAACCTTTCATATATAGCATCCCGCCCGTCAAAACACCATTTCGGAGATTATATATTTATCGTAAACTTTGACGGACACATTCATGATCCTAAAATTATGAATACCATTAAAGAAATAAAAGAAAAAATAACATTTATGAGATTTTTAGGCTCCTACAAAAAAAGCAAAGCTATTGTTCTTCAGCAGTAACAAAAGCTATAGCCTTTGATCTGTCATGAGAAAGACTCAACTGAAAGTTTATTTTTTTGTCTAAAGGTTTTAAAATTCGTATCTGAGGACATTTATCTTCGTTATGAAAAATTTCTATTTCATTTAGTTGAATTCCTTTGACCTTTAGTGCGGTTAATGCTTTTATTACAGCTTCTTTAGCACAAAAACGAACGGCAAAATGGCTTTCCGGCTTTGAAAATCTGTAACAGTATTCCTGTTCCAAATCTGTAAAAATTCTGCGGATAAATTCATCCGATTTATCCTTAAACCTTGAAATATCTTCTATATCAACACCTATTGCCATAAATTAATATTATCACAATATTGACGGATTTTGCAAACACGTGGTATAATAAGTTATTCAAACGCCTTTTTTAAATATACATTTTTTCATTAAATTAGTCGGAAAGGAAATTTATGACTAATTCAATGATACCGTATTCTTTTGTTCCCGGTACCAAGGCAAAAGCCAGTGAGGTCAACGCAAATTTTATTGCACTTGCCGATAAAATTGATGCAAATAAAGCCGCTTGCAATGAAGATTTTTCGGACATTGCAGAACAGCTGGCACAGATGGATAATGAAAAAGCCGATAAAACCGAATTAATCAATGAACACACCGTTACTGAGGACGGAACTGATTTAGATGACTACACAACCAAAGGCACATATATATTTTCAACGGTTTACACTCCTGAAAACATCCCCAAAGGCACTTCAGGAACACTTATCGTAACCGGTGACGAGGATTCCGTTATAAAACAGATCTGGTTCTGTGACGGGGAAAACCCTGAAATTTTTACAAGAAATTTGTCTTCTGAAACCTGGTCAGACTGGTACTCGCATTGCGGAATAGTTAATAAAGATACATCAGGTTATTTAAAATTAACAAACGGAATGGTCGTACAATGGGGTTATTCTACCGCCTCACGTGTAACATTTCCCATAGCCTTTTCAACATTTGTATGCCCTGTTTTCACCAAAAAAGGCTATGGCGCTAATTACACAAGATCTGATACAGGTTTTATGAGCTACTCGCTAACTAATTTTGAAGTGGGCAGCAGCGGACTTTTTTATGATATGACGTGGATGGCAATCGGCTACTAAGGAGGAAAAATGAAATATTACGGAACAAAAAATAACAAAGATTACGGATTTTATGAAGAAAACTTTGACGGAGCAATAGAAATAACTGACGAATACTGGATAAGCCTTATAGAGGAACAAAGCAGCGGAAAAATAATTATCCCGTTTGAAAATACAGTTATTGCAGTTGATGAAACACAATACAGCGAAGAAAACGGTGTCTGGAAGAAATTGACAGATCAAGAAACCAGCGCAAAGCAGCTAAAAATCCAAAATGCAATACGGCTTAAAGAAATTCAGGATGAATTGGATGAACTTGACAAAAAAAGGATAAGAGCACTTGCTGAACCGTCTTTAAAAGACGAGGACACAACATGGCTTGAATATTACAATTCACAAATTAGCGAACTGCGCACGGAATATAATTCTATTTCCGGATAAAATACTAAAAAGCCCGACACATTATTATTTGTCGGGCTTTTTAATTTATCTTTTCAGATTTCTAATTTAATTAGATTCAGGTTTGAGAGATGATTCAGGCTTGGAAGCTTCAGAACCGGTTAAACGCGCTTCAACCATACTTCTAAACTCATCAATATTCATAGAATTATCATCGCCCGCAAACTGCTTGAATTCTGCAAACTTATCCGCAATATAGTCTGCTATATTATTATAGCCTAATGGAAGCTCTCCACCGTTATTCATATATTCAGCAACAATATTATCGGTATATTCCTGTGCAGAAACTTTCAAATCACCGTCTTTATCCAGCTTTTTGAACACGTCAACTGTTTCATCGGTTTGTTTTTTCCCATCTGCTTGGGCTAAATTGTTCGCACGATTAGCACCCTCACAAAATACAGAATTTACAGAGAATGTGCCCCCTCCCCTTTGTACATTAGATGTTTGACCGATAGGTTTGCTCGACGGCCCACCAACTTTAGTTGTAGTAAAATTGTTGTTAACAAATGCCATAATAATCTCCTTTTCTCTTTAATACTTCACTCGTATATACAGCAAATAACTTATATTTATATAAAGTATTTTTGAAGATAATAATTGCCAACACTCACCATGTCCTATTCTAATCTATTGCAAGTATAACAATGAGTTCGGCCGTTTTAAATCCGTTTTTACATTTCGTTATATTTAGGGATGACATCCCCTCTCTCCATACTTCTTTAGAGGGGATAAAAAGTTTTGGGCTGCAACTCTACCTAATCAGGAATAGGGTAGCAGAAGATAAGAGATTGTATTGCAAAACAAGCTTTTTAATGTAAATAGCTTACCCCTTATACCTTCCTATCTTCTTAGTTTCGCAAACATCTTGACATCCGGCTTCAGAAAATTAACTACAAAATTCTAAGTTGTAAATAATCCTTCAAAGCTGTCTGCCAGTTTCTGCAAATTCTATTGTTTTCCATAACGCTATATACAGGCCGTTTTGCAGGACGCGGGAATTCTGATGTAGTGCAAGGGAGCAGATTAACTTTCAAACCGGATTGAACAAAAATTTCTCTTGCAAACCCGTACCAGCTTGTTGAACCCGAGCCGCAGACGTGGTATGTTCCGTAAGGTTGTGACAGAAGTTTTACAATACCATTTGCAAGTTCACATGTCCATGTGGGGCAGCCAACCTGATCATCCACAACCTTAATTTCGGGTTTGTCAGCCAGAGAAAGCATTGTCTCGACAAAGTTTTTGCCGTGGTGTCCGTAAAGCCATGATGTTCTTGCTATATAATACTTCGCACAAAGGCTCCTGACAGCTTCTTCCCCCTCATACTTTGTCATTCCGTAATTGTTTATAGGATTTGTTCTGTCATCAGGTTTATAGGGCGAATTTTTTGTTCCGTCAAACACGTAATCAGTCGAAATGTATACCATAGTAATTCCTGATCTGCCGCACACTTCTGCAATATTTTCAGTGCCGGTAACATTAATCAGCTCTGCGGTTTTCAAATCTTCTTCCGCTTTATCGACATTAGTATAAGCCGCACAATGAATAACAATATCCGGCTTGTTTTCTTCCAGAACGGATTTCACCTGTTGTGCATTTGTAATATCTAGATTATTAATGTCAGTTTCAATAACTTCATATCCATTATCTTCCAGTATCGGGCATAAATCCTGTCCGAGCATTCCTTTTGCACCTGTTACAAGTATTTTCATTTTTCAATTTCCTCTATCACATTCATTCTCTTTTTCAGCTGCGGAACAAACCTTTGTATTACATAATCATTAACTGCATTAGGAAAATTCAAACAATCTTTATAAAACGGCTTTTCTTGTCCGTTTACGGCACGTCCGCGTGCTACTTTTTTCAAATATTCTTCTTCGGACTTGCAATAATAATGATTTACACGAATTTTATTTGAAGAATGAAACTCGGTAAAACATCCGATAACTCGCTTAAAATTTTCATCCACGGTATATTTCTTGTTTTTAAACACACAAAAATGCGGGTGAAAAACCGATTTAACTTCTTTGGGGTTAACTATTGATTTTATATGAGTATTACCTGACCAATTATAATCTTTCTTTACGCATTTATAGTTCGCGGTAATAAGTCCGCCATCTGCTAAAGGCTTTGTTTTATGTCCGCTGCTGTCAAAAACGACCCAATTTATTCCGACACCCCCAAAAGCTTCATAATCTTTGAGAAAATCTGGAATATTATCTTTTTCAACCGGAACTATATATTCATCCAAATCAATTATTGCCATCCAGCGGGTTTGATTTTTATATTTGTATAACGCATCAGCATACGCCGGAATCTGCATAGCTTTACCTTCACAATAATTATAAACAACCAGACCTTCTTTTATATACGGTTCCAAAACTTCCCGAGTATTATCCGTTGAACCGTTGTCATAAAAATAAAATCTTTCAACACCGACAAGTTTATGATACTCAATCCACTCTTTTATATAAGGTGCTTCATTTTTAGATATAGCAACTATAGACAAATACACAGGAGGAAGTTTAACAAAGAAATTATTCAATGGTTTTAGTTTTTTATAAACAGGGATTTTAAATGTCAGACCCAAAAATTTAATAACCTTTACCAAGTATGCATTGTCATTTATATGATTTTCTATGGATAAAATTTTTTTCAAAAAATGTTTCATATAATTAGTCTTTCTTCTTAGCCATTACAGCGTTCATCCAGTCCTGATTATTTAAATACCAGTCAATCGTAATTTTAATTCCTTCTTCAAATGTCAAAGACGGTTTCCAGCCGAGTTCCGCTTGAATTTTATCGTTGCAGATTGCGTAACGTCTGTCATGCCCTAGTCTGTCTTTTACGTATTCAATCGAAGCTTCATCCTTACCCATAGCATCCAAAATAAGATGGGTAATTTCAATATTTGTTTTCTCGTTATGTCCGCCGATGTTATAGACTTCTCCAACTCTGCCCTTATGTAAAACTGTATCAATTGCGGCGCAATGATCATATACATAAAGCCAGTCGCGAACATTCATTCCGTCGCCGTAAACCGGCACTTTCTCACCTCTCAATAATTTTGAAATAAAGAAAGGAATAAGTTTTTCAGGGTACTGATAAGGTCCGTAGTTATTCGAACATCTTGTTGTCAGAACAGGCATATTATAAGTTTCATGGTAAGCCCTGACAAGCATATCCGCAGAAGCTTTTGAGGCAGAATACGGGCTGTTTGGAGCAAGCGGAGTTGTTTCCGTAAAATATCCCGTTTTACCAAGGGTTCCGTATACTTCATCTGTAGAAACCTGCAAATATCGCTCTGTTTTAAATTCTTTTGCCGCCTGCAATAAATGCAAAGTTCCTTTGACGTTTGTTTCAATAAAAATTTCAGGTCCTGTAATTGATCTGTCAACATGGGATTCTGCCGCAAAATTAACAACTGCATCGACCTGCTCAACAAGCTCCAGGACAAGTTTTTTATCACATATATTTCCATGAACAAATTTGTAATTGGGATTATCTTTAACATCGTCAAGATTTTCGATATTCCCTGCATAAGTTAGTGCATCAAGATTAACAATTTTATAATCAGGATGATTTTTTAACATATATCTTACAAAACAGCTTCCGATAAATCCGGCACCGCCGGTGACGAGAATTGATTTAGACACTATCGTTACCTCCAAATTGTTTTTTAGAAAATAATAGGATAAGAGGGTAGGAAGACAAGCTGTTTAACTGGCTTTTTAAATTGTAATCTTCAGATTTCGGAAGCATATCAGCAAGTTTATATATTTCTTTTATTAAATAGACAGAATCTTTCCATATAACTAAATTTTTATACATGTAAACAGCCTTCCTCCTACCCTCTTATCTTCCTACCTTCCGAAATATTTCTTGCAGAGATTTTTGCCCCATGTCCTTTTCTGACAATATCGGTTCAAAGTCAATTTCCCAGTCAATATTTATATCTTTATCACACCAGAGAACACCTCTGTCAGCCTGAGGAGCATACTCACCGCTTGCTTTATAAAGAAGTTCAGCTTCATCTGATAAAACCACAAATCCATGTGCGAATCCTTCCGGAATAAAAAGCATGTGTTTATTATCTTCTGAAAGTTCAACTTTTACATACTGTCCGAAAGTTTCTGATTCCGGTCTTATGTCAACCGCAACATCAAAAATTCTCCCTCTTGAACATCTGACTAACTTTGCCTGTCCGTAAGGAGCTTCCTGATAGTGAAGTCCTCTAAGCACATGCGCTGTTGATTTTGAATGGTTATCCTGATTGAATTCAACATCTATTCCATTAGCAACAAAATCAGATTTTTTATAACTTTCCATAAAAAATCCGCGGTTATCGCCAAAAACCTTAGGTTTTACAAGAATTACATCTTTTATCTTTTGCGGAATAAATTCAAATGGCATATCTCATCTCCTTATACAAAATATTATACAATAAACAGTTCAATTAACAAAAAGGGTAATAGATTTTTACAATGATAAAAGGGATAATTTTTAAGAACAATGAAAGAAAGGATTTTTTATGAATAAACTTTTAAAACTGAGCTTTATATTATTTAATTTATTTGCATTTACAACATGTGCGGTCTTTGCGCAGGTAGATAAAATAAAATTTGACAAACAAACATACCTTCTTTCAAACCCGGAAAGCAAAACAAAAAATTATAATTACTATCTTAAAGATGAAAATATAGATAACTGGCACACGAAAATAACTCTGGCAAATTTCTCTGATTTGACAAATCCGACAGATGCCGCAGCACAGTATGCCCATGAAATTCAGGAAAAAACAAAAGGCGCATCGGTTCTTTTATATCCGGATGCAGCAACAGTAGGTTTTTTAACATATCCTGAAAACAAAGAATATTATGAATACAATACTGCAATTTACAAACCTGCAAAAACAAAAGGGCTTGACAGATTTTCTTATGCCAGACGATTTTATGCCTCAGAACTCGGAGGAACAGATGCTGCACGCAAAAAAGCAATTAGCTTTGCAGAAAAAAATAACAAAAGATATATGGAAATGATTAACAAAGAAGCAACAAAATATAATGTTGATTAATTTAAACCTAAATGATAAAATTTATCCATGTTCAGAAATACTTTAACTTTCAAATTCGGTAAAACAATCGGTTTATTTTATTTATTCTGCATATCAGCAAGTATTCTAACAATAATTGCCGAAAAAATATATCATTTAATTTTGCATACTACAACGTCTTCTTATGGACTTTTCTTTGCAGTAGTACTGCTGTTGAATGCTTCCGTAATATTTGTTGCAAACTTTTTTATTGCAGAATTTATTTTATTTATAATAGACTGTTTTAGAATAAAAACTATAAAGCAGCTTCCCAACATCGAAACGTCTAAAATTAAAACAATCTTTGAATATATTCTTTTCACTCTTTCTTTATTAGTTCCTTTGTGCTATATTTGTGCAATTTTACCTAATATCAAATAAGTTAGATTTTGTAAAGATTAATTTAAAATTACCAAATTACATGTGTTTGTGATACAATATTATCAAGTAATACAATAAATCAAATGAGCTGGGGAGAAAAAATGAGTAATCAGCAAAATATGTTCGCGGACGGAAAAATTGTTCCTGTAAATATTAGAGAAGAAATGAAGCGTTCTTACATCGACTATGCAATGAGTGTAATTGTCGGACGTGCGCTTCCTGATGTAAGGGATGGCTTAAAACCTGTTCACAGACGTATTTTATATGCTATGAATGAACTTGGCATGACACCTGACAAACCGTTTAAGAAATGTGCGCGTATTGTCGGCGAAGTTCTCGGTAAATACCACCCGCACGGTGATACTGCTGTTTATGAAGCATTAGTTCGTATGGCTCAAGACTTTTCAACCCGCTACTTAACTGTTGACGGACACGGGAACTTTGGCTCTGTTGACGGCGACGGCGCTGCTGCTATGCGTTATACGGAAGCCAGAATGCACAAAATTACACAGTCCATGCTGGCTGATATTGATTGCGAAACTGTTGAATTTGAGCCGAACTTTGACGGTTCACTGCAAGAACCTTCTGTTTTGCCTGTTAGACTTCCGATGCTTTTATTAAACGGATGTTCCGGTATTGCGGTTGGTATGGCTACAAATATTCCGCCTCATAATCTTTCGGAAATCGTTGACGGTACAATTGCATTAATTGACAACCCTAATATAACAGTTTCTGAACTTATGGAATATATTAAAGGGCCTGATTTCCCTACAGCTGCAACAATTATCGGGCTAAACGATATTAAGCAGGCTTACGAAACAGGACGAGGCTCCATAAAAATGCAGGCGGTTGCAAACTTTGAAGAAATTGCAGGCGGCGGCGGACGTCAGGGACGTACCGCAATAGTTGTAACAGAAATTCCTTATCAGGTAAATAAGTCTGTCTTGATTGAAAAAATTGCTGAACTTGTTAAAGATCAAAGAATCACAGGAATTTCTGATATTCGTGATGAATCTGACAGAGAAGGCATGCGTATCGTAATCGAGCTTAAACGTGATGCCAAACCGGATGTTGTTAAAAATAATTTGTTTAAATATACACAGCTTGCTACAACTTTCGGTGTAAATATGCTCGCGTTATGCGGTAAACAACCGAGATTAATGAATTTATACGAAGTTCTCTCGGAGTTTGTTGAACACAGAGTTGAAATTGTTACAAGAAGAACTATTTTCTTCCTCAAAAAAGCTAAAATCAGAGCTCACATCTTGGCAGGTTTGATTATTGCACTCGGTTCAATTGATGAAGTAATTGAACTTATCAAACAATCGAAAACAACCGATGATGCAAGAAACGGGTTAATGAGCAGATTCGGGCTTGACACCGATCAGGCAAACGCAATCCTTGAAATGCAATTGAGAAGATTAACAGGATTGGAACAGGATAAAGTTAAAGCAGAATACGATGAACTTGTTAAGAAAATCGCAGAATACGAAGAAATATTGGCAAGCCGCCAGAAAATCCTTGACATTATCAAAGGTGAACTTCTGGAAGACAAAGAAAAATACGGCGATGACAGAAAAACTCAAATTCTTCCCGAACAAGGTGAAGTTACAATAGAAGATTTGACACCAAACACTCCGATGGCTGTATTTATCACACATCAAGGCTATTTGAAGCGTATCTCGCTTGACACATTTGAAAGACAAAATCGTGCAACACGCGGCAAATCAGGAATTAAAACAAAAGAAGATGATGATATCCAGCACTTCTTCACCGCAATGATGCATGATAAAGTTCTGTTCTTCTCGTCAAAAGGAACTGTTTACAGTCTGAATGTTTACGACTTCCCGGAAGGAGGCCGTCAGGCAAAAGGGCTGCCGATTATAAACGTTCTTCCGATTGAACAGGATGAAAGAATAACTGCAGTTGTACCTGTCAGCACATTCTCGCATGATTTGAATTTGATTATGCTGACGAAAAAAGGCTATATCAAACGCATTGAACTTGACAACTTCTCAAATATCAGAAGAAACGGTATTATTGCAATCGGACTTGAAGAAAACGACGAACTTGATTGGGTAAAACTTGCAACCGCAAGAGATGAAATAATCATCGGAACTTCCTGCGGTATGGCAATACGCTTCCCGATTGAAGATTTAAGACCTCTGGGAAGAAGCGCAAGAGGAGTTACATCAATGAAATTACGTTCAGGAGATGATATTGTAGGATGTGATATTGTCCCGCGCGATTACGATGCGGATCTGCTTGTCGTAACTTCTGACGGATTTGGTAAACGTACAAAATTGTCAGAATTCAGAAGCCAGAACAGAGGCGGAATAGGTCTTATCGCAACCAAATTTAAATCAACTTCATCAAAACTTGTTGCGCTGACAATTGTCAAAGAATCCGATGACATTATGATGGTAACCGCAAACGGCGTTGTAACAAGACTGAATGCAGGTTCAATCTCACGCCAGGGACGCCCTGCAACAGGTGTCAGAGCACAAAATCTGACAGATAATGATACTGTTGTATCTGTTAACAAAATCGTAAACCCTGATGAAGATGAACAGGTTAAAAAAGATGTTGCGGCAATGGATGCAAAAGATACAAACATTTCCCAGACAAGCCTGCTGAATGATACAGCGGAATAAGAATAAAACATAGACACACACATCAGCATCTTCTTGAGAACAGTTGAAATTTAACTCTGACTGCTTTCATATTTTTATGATAAACTCTTAAAGTAAAGGAGAAAAAATGAAAGCTGTAATATTTGATGAAGGATTAAAATTAGTAAATGATTATAAAAAACCTGTTCCGCAAAAGGGAGAAGCTTTAGTTCGCGTAACTCTGGCAGGAATTTGTAATACGGATTATGAAATTACAAAAGGTTATATGGGATATAAAGGGATTCTGGGGCACGAAGCAGTCGGCATTGTAGAAGAAATTAACGACCAAGACCAGTCACTTTTAGGCAAACGTGTTGTGGCCGAAATAAGTTACGGGTGCAAAAAACCTGACTGCCGATACTGTGCTGAAAAACTTTACCGTCATTGTCCCGATCGCCGCACTTTAGGAATATGGAGAAAAGACGGAGTTTTTGCAGAGTACTTTACAATGCCTTTAGAAACCCTTTTTGAAGTTCCCGATAATGTTAGCGATGAACAGGCTGTTTTTGTCGAACCGCTTGCTGCAGCATGCGAAATTACCGAACAATTACATATAAAGCCGTTTCAAAAAGTTATAGTTTTAGGCGATGGAAAACTCGGGCTTATCACGGCTTTAACCTTAAATGCACAAAATTTTGACGTAACCTTAGTAGGTAAACACCAAAATAAACTTGATATTGCCAAAGCTCAAGGAGTAAAAACAAAACTGCTCAACGATTTGAAAGTTGAAAAAAATTATGACGTTGTAGTAGAAGCTACAGGCTCGGTTTCAGGTTTTGAAACATCACTTGCACTCACTAAACCTCGCGGAGTGCTTGTTTTGAAAAGCACAGTTGCGGCTTCAAAAGAGTTTAATCTTGCACCTATCGTAATTGATGAGATTACCGTTCTCGGCTCACGCTGCGGACAATTTGGGCCTGCATTAAGGCTTTTAAAATCGGGAAAAGTGGATTTTTCGCCGCTGATTTCAGCAACCTACAAAGCAGATGATGCAATTGAGGCTTTTGAAAAAAATAAGGAAAAAGAAACTTTAAAAGTTTTAATTAAATTCTAACTCAATATTTTCTATCTATTTCGTCTATCAATTTGTCATCCTGAACTTGTTTCAGGAGCTGTCTGAGATGCTGAAATAAATTCAGCATGACACGAAATAGACGAAAAATATGTTTGCAGAATTTAATTTTAAATATTTGCCTAATCAATTTGTTTCAATTATCATTATTACTATGGGAACCGAAGTAATTGAAAAAGAATTTTCAGGAAAAATAACTCTGCTTGATAAATACATCTTAAGACAGATTATTGAAATGTTTATCATGGGCGTTTGCGTGTTTACATCAATCATATTTGCATCAGACACGTTTATAACTTTGATTAAGCAGATATCACTTTTCGGAATCCCTTTCAAAGTTGCCTTAATGATGATTATCCTGAATTTGCCGCAGGTTATAGTAATGACAATACCTATGGGTGTCTTACTCGCAACTGTTATGACATTAAACGGTTTAAGTTTAAAATCCGAAATCACTGTTATGAGAGCATGCGGAATAGGTTTAAACAGGATTGCAAAACCTATATTTATTTTTGCATTATTAATGTCGATATGCAGTTTTTTAATAAACGAAACAATTGTTCCGGTTATGACAAAACAATCTAAAGACCTTGCGCTATGGTCTTTAGGACAGAAAAATATTCCGGAAGGAAAACAGAATTTTGTATTTAAAGAATTGAACGAAGGTGCAAGCCTGAAAAGACTTTTCTATGTAGGATATTGTGAAGATAAAGTTCTGCATAACATAACCGTTCTTGATACTGCAAAACATGGTACAATTCAAGTTTTGCAGGCAGATGAAGGCAAGACATCCCCTGAAGGATGGCAATTTGAAAAAGGGGCAGTGTACACAGTTGGAGATGACGGAAAAATTCTAAACACAACTCTTTTTGACAAATCTATCGTAAAATTCGGACTGGATATGTCTAAAGAATTAAATAAAAATGTTGCTAAGGAAATGAATTTTACACAATTGATTAATTTTATACGCCATAATCAGATAAGTAATGAGCAAAAAAATGTTATTCACATAGAGCTTTATGACAAACTTGCGCTTCCTCTGACAACAATTGCACTTGTACTGATTGGTGTTCCGCTTGCAATAACTCCGCCCAGAGTTCGTTATAACAGAGGTTTCTTATTCAGTATTTTAATTATATTTGCGTATTATTTAATAAGAGCTCTTTCAATATCATTCGGAGAAGCAGGTACTTTGCAGCCGTTTCTTGCAGCCTGGATGCCTAATATAGTCTTAACTGTTGTAGGAGCAATGCTGTATTACAAAAAAGTATACACAATTGAATAGGAGCGTAGCCGCTCCATCCAAGACAGCTTACGACTGTGAAAGAGCCGCTTTTAACGATATTCAAAATATTTGATTAATATTCTTAATAGCGCTTTCTTCGATAAATGCACTCGGGGACGTCATCCTGAACTTGTTTCAGGATCTCAAAACTTATCCCTCGCATCTCTTTTGCTTTACATAAATTTATAGTATAAACTAAAATAGGAGCGTAGCCGCTCCATCCAAGACAGCTTACGACTGTGAAAGAGCCGCTTTTAACGGTATTCAAAATATTTGATTAATATTCTTAATATCGCTTTCTTCGATAAATGCACTCGGGGACGTCATCCTGAACTTGTTTCAGGATCTCAAAACTTATCCCTCGCATATCTCTTGCTTTACATAAATTTATAGTATAAACTAAAATAGGAATGGACGGTTCCACCAATTCTAAGCTGACAAAAAAATTTATTTACATGTTTTCAGATAAAACAAAATGAACAATAATTTATTTCAGACAAATTTTAATAAAAGATTAAACGACTATGATTTAAATATTTTAAATGATAACTCTTTTAAAGATCTTGATGACAAAACGCTAAAACTTGAATGTTTGATAGCAGAAAAAGAGCAGGCCCTTGATACCTTAAATACAAAAATTAAAGGAGCTGAACTTTTAGGCAAACTGCTTGATGTTATGGACCTGAAAATTCGTGCTAAACAAATAGAGAATGAACTTGTTCAACTTAAAGAAGAATATTCAAAACGCAATATAGCAGAAAAACTTACAGACGTTATAACCCCTAAAAAACAAAAAACTAAATTATCGCCAATACATCGTCTTGCACGCTTTGTTTCAAGAAAAATCATTGCCAAATTATCAAAAAAATTCAAATCCATACTGGATTTAAGCGACTCTCTGGAAACATTGGAAAGTATAAACGAAAATGTTGATGAACTTATAGCAATGAAAGTCCCTTACGGTGAAACAAAAGCAAATTATGAAAAACTTACCAACTATCTTTACCACGCAAACAGAATCCATTCCCAGATTAATAAGAAAATGCAGAAATTGTAAATTTTAATGGGATTTATATCGCAGTTTACACTAAATATATTCAAAACACGGGCATACTGTCATTCCGAACTTGTTCCGGAATCTCAATATTATTTAGACCCTGAAACAAGTTCAGGGTGACGTTTTTTTACCATATTTAGTATAAACTGCGATATAGGTCCCCAAAACACCGCTTGCTAAACAGTTATTTTTGTCATAATATTTTTCTATAATATAAATGAATAGCTTTAAGGAGATATTATGAACGAGCTTTTGAAAAAATCAGCAGCAGAACAGAGCAAAGCTTTAAAAAATAAAGAAATTTCAGCCATAGAATTAACAAATGCGGCATTTGACAGAATTGAAGAAGTTGACGGGAAATTAGGCGCATTTAACTCTTTAACAAAAGAAACCGCACTTGAAACAGCTAAAAAAGTCGATGAGAAAATAGCTAAAGGGGAAGAATTACCGCTTCTTGCAGGTGTTCCGCTTGCACTCAAAGACAACATGAATCTGAAGGGCTCAAAAACAACGGCTTCTTCAAAAATTCTGGAAAACTTTGTTTCTCCTTTTAATGCAACAATAAGCGAAAAGCTCTTGAACAATTTAGTTCCGATTGTCGGAAAAGCCAACCTTGACGAATTTGCAATGGGATCATCAAATGAAAACTCAGCTTTCAAAAAGGTTCATAACCCTTGGAATTTAAATAAAGTTCCCGGAGGTTCATCTGGCGGATCAGCCGCTTCTGTTGCGGCATGCGAAGCAACACTGGCATTAGGTTCCGACACCGGCGGTTCTATAAGACTTCCGGCATCTTTCTGCGGTATTGTCGGGATGAAACCGACTTACGGACGTGTTTCAAGATATGGCTTAATTGCATTTGCATCATCTCTGGATCAAATTGGGCCTTTTGCGAGAACTGTTGAAGATGCCGCAAACTTACTTGAAGTTATTTCAGGTCATGATCCGAAAGATTCCACATCTTTAAATCTGCCCGTAGAACATTATGCAGCTCATCTTAACGATGATATTAAAGGCATGAAAGTCGGAGTTATAAAAGAGCTGATGTCAGAAGGTTTGACTGATGACGTTCAAAAAGCTATTGAAAAAGCTATTGAAGATTATAAAAAACTCGGCTGTGAAATTGTTGAAATTTCCCTTCCGAAATTAAAATACTCAATCGGAATTTATTATATCTTAGCGACTGCGGAATGTTCATCAAACTTGGCACGTTTTGACGGTGTAAAATATGGTTACAGAACACCTGACGCTAAAAATCTTCTTGAAATGTATACAAAAACCCGTGCAGAAGGTTTTGGCCCAGAAGTTAAACGCCGTATAATGCTCGGGACTTACGCATTGTCATCAGGCTATTACGATGCTTATTACAAAAAAGCACAGCAGATGAGAGCACTGGTAACTCAGGATTTTGAAGAAGCTTTCAAAAAAGTTGATATATTGATTTCGCCAACCTGCCCGAATACAGCATTCGATTTGGGTGCAAAAGCATCAGATCCTTTAGCGATGTATTTGACAGATATTGCAACAATTTCCGCTAACCTTGCAGGAATTCCTGGTTTGAGCGTACCTGCTGGATTTGACAAAGACGGAATGCCGATAGGTTTGCAAATCCTTGCTCCGCAGTTACAGGAAAGCAGACTATTTAATGCGGCTCATAAATTTGAAAGAGCAAACGATTACTATTTGCAGCTTGCAAAAATATAACAAGCCTGCCTCCCTTGTTAAAGGGATGGGAACCGCGTAAGCAGTGGAGGGATTTATGCTTAACACTGAATATCTTGAAAAAGATATTGAAACACTCAAAAAATCTTATTCCTGCATAAAGTCGGCAGAAGAAGGTTCTATTGACTATGAAATGTACAGGAATTCTCTTGTAAAAAGTTTTGAGATGACGCTTGAACAAAGCGGAAAACTTTTAAGAAAAAAACTGACTCCGTATTTTGCAAGTAAAAAAGCTGTAGATTTGTTAACTTTCAAAGATTTATTCAGAGAAGCTTTGAAACATTCGTTATTAACAGAGGATGAAGTAAATCGCTGGTTCAAATACAGAGATAACAGAAATAATACGGCTCACGATTACGGAAAAGCCTTTGCAGAAGAAACTTTACTTTTAATTGACGATTTTTTGAAAGACGTTAAGCATTTGAAAGAAGTTATTGGAAATGAGTAAACTTTTCATAGAACCCGAATATCTTAAAATGTTAAAAGATATTTTTGCATCATACTGTCCTGATGCGGAAATCTGGGCTTACGGGAGCAGGCTTGCAGGTGATGCCCATGCAGGAAGCGATTTGGATTTAGTTGTTAAAGATTTTCATCGTGAAAATGCAAATCTTTCTGAGCTTAAAAATTTGTTGTCTGAAAGTGATATTCCATTTATTGTCGATATTCACGAATTTGACAAACTCCCAAAATCCTTTCAGAATGAAATTTTGAAAAAATATATTATAATTTAATATAAAGGTATTATTTTCATCAATAGATTCTGCTTTTGTATGCGAAGATTCAGCAGTTTTGTCTTTATGCTTAACTTATTCAATCTTAGTTACCTCGCCATTTGAACCGTAAAATTCAATATTATCAATAGTCCTGCCATCTTCTTTAAAGTAGGTCGTTTTTGTTGGATTACCTGTTGTCGGATCATATTCGTTTACTTCACAAACAGTCCTGCCATCATCCTTATAGTAGGTCTTTTTTGTTGGATTACCCGTTGTAGGGTCGCAGTCATAGACAGAACTTACAGTCATGCCATCATCATTATATTAGGTCTTTTTTGTTGGATTACCCGTTGGGTTGTAGTCAGTGACAGAACATACAGTCCTGCCATTCTGTGAATAAAATTCTCTGACTACATTACCTGATTTGTCTTTCTGTGTTATTATAACAGCTCCGTCTGGAAAATTAGTACGATCGCCGCGGATTTTACTAATATCTGAATAATCAACCTGCGTATCTACAACATTATGTGGATTGCCTGTTTGTACTTCCTGTGCCTGTGCCTGTTCGGAAGGTTTTGGGTTGCCTGTTTCTGCTTTCGGTACCTGCTCAGCAGATTGTATGTTGCCGGAACCGGCAGCTGAACTGCTTGCCCCAACTTTAGGAGCATTGTTATTATTAACTTGCGGGGTGTTAGGAGTGTGCGGTATTTCTGGCGATTCGTTCGGTATTTTCGGTTTCAAATCTTCTGCTGCTTGGGAGGCTTTACGCCACCAGTTATTCTTATGACCGATGATACCAAGTGCTACTACGCCGGCTAATGCGGCTGCACCTATCATATATTTTGAAGCATTGGAAATTTCATTATCAGAGGATTCTGTTAGTTCATTCGGCGCTTTATCCCTTTTGGATTGGGAAGAAAGCGGCGGCGTATGTTCTAGTCCTGAAAAACCTACTTTATCTATCGGCATATTGTTTTCCCTTCGTTTGTTAATTACCCACAATTTATTAAAGTACAATATGTCAAAAATTTGCTACAGGCGCAAGACATCCTATCCTATGAGAATTATAGCAAGAGTTTCAGCCATTTTAAATTCGTTTTTACATTTCGTTACATTGGGAAATAGTATCCTCTGCTTTTGTTCGTAGCAAAAGCGTTTTTTATCTAGCTCATTTTTAAAGAGAAGGTTACACTGATTCACATTATTTTTAATAACTGAAATATCTGTCAAAGTCCACATCATCAAAACTGCAAAGAAGTTTAAAAACTTCATCGTCTTCATCCATTCGTTGAAAATTGTAGTTATCAAACTTCCAATATTTCGGATTAATTCCTTTTACGCTCACTATACCTGAATCACGCAATATAACAAGTTTTTTCTTAACAGTTTCCAACGGCAAATCTACCATTTTGGCAAGCTCAACTGCCGTAACCCAATTATCGGCAGCACCTTTCTCTGGCGTCATAAACATCAATTCCAGCCCGACTTTCTTTAAATCTTTGTCTTCTGATTCAGGAATATAATCATACATAATTGTATTCTATTCCCAAAATTAATATTTTTTATCATATTAATGGATTATATCGGCTATTGCTATTAAATTTTTTTTATAGTTATATTAAAAAGTATTATCTAAGGAGTTTAAATTATGAAAACTAACCTCAATCTTTACAAAAACAATTCTGTTACTTTTCAGGCTGTTCATCTCGAAAAAACACCCGAACTGGTCAAAAAAATGAAGTCAATGTACCCTGAACAAAGAAAAATTTTTCAAGACACATTTACTCTTCTGGAATCCAAACTTGCACAAAAAACCGAGGACGGCAAATATGTTCTAGATGTTATGCCGCCAATCAGAGCAAATTACATAAGGACAGGGACTTACAAAACAAAAGTATATACAGACCAAAAAAATTACCGTGTTGAATACCATCCTGTATTCTCAAGAGAAAACCTGAGCCTTCAAATCGGTGACGATAATAAAAATACGGCAGGATTTTATCTTAATACAAACGAATCTCCTCAAAATCTAGCTAAATGGCTTTTTGAAGCATTTGAAAATTTAAAAAATAAAATTACGAAAAAATCTTAACAGCTCTTGGCAAAATACCCAGACAATAAGAAATTACAATACCGTAATTTGTTATAGGAACACCCTTTTGGTTTGCAATTAATATACGCGACAAAACTTCGCGCCTGTTTGTCATACAGGCTCCGCAATGAATTATCAATTTGTAATCACTTATATCCGGAAAATCATGCCCGGCATAATTATGAATTATAAGATTTTTACCTGTTTTTTTACGCAAAAGAGCCGGAATTTTTACCCGTCCGATGTCGTCTTCTATTGCATGATGAGTACAGCTTTCAAGAATTAAAACGCAATCACCGTCTTTTAGATTTTCAATTGCCCTGGCACCTTTTACAAATTCATCCAAATCACCTTTCAATCGCGCAAAAAGAATTGAAAATGATGTAAGCAAAATATTTTCAGGTACAAGTTCACTTACTTTTTTAAATGCCTGAGAATCAGTTATAACAAGAGCAGGTGGTGTCTTTAAATTATCAAGTGCCTGCCTTAATTCGGTTTCTTTCACAACATAAGGCATACAATTACTGTCCAGTAAATCTCTTATTGTTTGAACCTGAGGTAAGATTAGCCGGCCTTTCGGGGCTTCTTTGTCAATCGGAACAACAAGAATCACAGTACTTTTTTCAGGCACAAGATCTCCGACAATTTTTGGAGAATTTACAAAATCGTCAGGCAGTAATTTAACAAGTGCTTCCTTAAAATTAAATACAAGATTTTCATCATCTTTCACAGATGTATACAAAACATTATCATAACCTGAGATATCAACTTTTTTAATATCACATTTATTTTCAATGATTAAGTACGGGATTTTTAATGCTTCAAACTTTTTTATGAGTTCTTTTTCATAATCATCAATACCGCTAAAATCACATACAACTACGGCAACATCAATACGGTTGACTATTTTCATTGTTTTTTCAATGCGTTTTTCGCCGAGTTCTGTACTGTCATCAAGCCCCGCAGTATCCAGAAAAGTTACAGGGCCGACAGGCAAAAGCTCCATTGATTTTTCAACTACATCTGTAGTCGTTCCGGCAATATCAGAAACTATTGAAATTTCCTGGTTTGTTATTCTGTTTAAAAAAGAAGATTTTCCGACATTTGTTCTGCCGAAAACACCTATTTGCAACCGCATTGATTTTAAAGTTTTCATGATAAAATTCCTCCGCTGCTTACGCGGTACCAATCCCTTTTCAAGGAAAGAAAAAGTTTATATAAAATATTAAAAAAGGCCGTCATTTGACAGCCTTTTAAAATTTTTCACAAGCTTTAAACTAGCCTCTGATACCCAATTTCTTGATTAATTCTCTGTATTCATCAAGATTTTGAGATTTCAAATAAGAAAGCAGTCTTTTTCTTTTACCTACCATCATCAAAAGACCTCTTTTTGTAGCGAAATCTTTCTGATTTGATTTGAGGTGTTCGGTAAGTTCAGTAATTTTTTGGCTCATCATAGCAACCTGAACGGCTGTTGAACCTGTGTCTTTTTCATTTTTACCGTATTTTTTGACTATTTCCTGTTTGTTTTTTAAGTTCATATTAACTTTCCTTTACTTGTTGAGTGATTATTGGCGTAAGCACTCTACAAGCTGCATGATAATACATAAAGGAAAAATTGCAAGCTAATTGTAACTTTACGTTAACTGTGTTGATAAATAAGCCTTAAATGCCGATGTGTTAGCAAAATTGAATTGATCACGGGCAGCAGAAAGATTTATGTCTGAATTAAAAAGAGTTTTGTTAGATAAATTATACTTTTTTAAGGCATCATTGTAGCGTGATGTTCCTTCTCCATACATTGATGTTGCATATTGTAAATCTTTTAATGCTGAAGTTTGCGCCGACTTCATGGCCTCATACTGAGCAAGGGCTGCATAATATTTTTCTTCGGCTTCTGCTTTGTTTTGTTCTTTCTCAACGTAATAGCCGTTTACTGAATCTTTTATGTTTTCCTGAGTATCTTCAGCATTTTGCAAAACCACTGCTCGTGCAAGTGTAAATGCAGAACCTAATTTTAATGCTTTACCAAAATAATCCTGATAAGACATTATATTTTTAAGCGGACTTTTATTGAATTCCTGCTCGGTTAATATTTTCTGTGTCTGATTTACTTTACTCATAGCAATTCTCTAATTTTTATACTCTTATATATATAAAGTATATATGCCCAAAATTATTGCCATTTTTGTTAAGATTTGTAAAAACATAATGTATATTATTTGTGCTAAAATAAATTTATGATTGACAGATATTCAAGAGAAGAAATGGCACGAATTTGGACGCTGGAATCCAAATTCCAATATTACCTTAATGTAGAAATTGCAGTGGCACAAGCCTATGCCGAACTAGGAACTTTCCCGAAAAACGATATTGAAGAATTAAAACGTAAAGCCAAATTTAATGTACAAAGGATTGACGAGATTGAAGCGGAAGTTAAACATGACGTAATAGCATTTTTAACATGCGTTAACGAGAGTCTCGGCGATCTGGCAAAATACATGCATGTCGGAATGACAAGTTCTGACGTTATTGATACGGCTTTTGCCCTGCAAATTCAGGATAGCGGAAAACTTATAGTCAAAGATATAGACGAAACAATTCAGGCAATGAAAACTCTGGCAAACAAACACCGTAATACCATATGTATAGGACGTTCACACGGGGTTCATGCTGAAGTTATGACATTCGGAGTAAAAGTTTGCAGCTGGATTGATATTCTTGAACGCAGAAGGGCAGATTTTATCCATGCTCTTGAAGAAATAAAAGTCGGACAAATTTCAGGCCCTGTCGGCACATATAGCAACATACCACCGGAAGTTGAAGAAATTACCTGCAAAAATTTAGGGCTTAAACCCGCAAAAATTTCCACACAAATTATTGCAAGAGATTATCATGCTTACTTTATGCAGTCTTTAGCATTGATAGCAAGTGTAATAGAACAATTTGCAACAGAAATCAGACATTTGCAGAGAACAGAAGTGTTGGAAGTTGAAGAAGGTTTCGGGAAAAATCAAAAAGGCTCATCTGCAATGCCACATAAGAAAAACCCGGTTTTATCAGAAAATTTATGCGGGCTTGCACGCGTTGTCAGAGCAAATTCCATGGTTGCAATGGAAAATATTGTGCTGTGGCACGAACGCGATATTTCTCACAGTTCCGCAGAAAGAATTATATTTCCTGACAGCTTAACACTTGTAGATTTTATGCTTAACCGTTTCAAAGGGATTGTTGAAAATCTGGTTGTC
The DNA here is from genome assembly GCA_949296425.1 of uncultured bacterium. Lineage (GTDB taxonomy): Bacteria > Cyanobacteriota > Vampirovibrionia > Gastranaerophilales > Gastranaerophilaceae > Stercorousia. Next base: position 60,278 of record CASFPN010000031.1, on the reverse strand, counting down.
CATGAAAAAAATATGCTGAAAAACACCGAAAAGTTCGGCGGAATAATTTTCTCTCAAAAAGTTCTTTTAAAACTTGTTGAAAAAGGCATAACAAGAGAAGAAGCCTACAGACTTGTTCAGCACAACGCCATAGATGCTTTTGAAAATGACGGTGATTTCAGGGTTAATCTTTTAAATGATAAAGATGTGACAAAACTGTTAACTCCTTTAGAAATTGACGAAATTTTTAACAAAGAAGAATTTCTGAAAAATATCAACGTAATTTATAAAAGAATACTTGATTTATAAGCGGACATACTGTAAAATATAAATCATACGAGGAATTAATATAATGGCAAAAATCAAAATTACTGTTTGTATGGGAAGTTCTTGTTTTGCACGCGGAAATCAACAGAATTTAGCGTTTATTGAAGCCTTTATGAAAGCTCATGATCTTGAAGCTGATATAGATCTTGCAGGTGCACGCTGTGAAAATAAATGCGCAACAGGACCTAATATTACAATTAACGGAGTTGAATACAACGGTGTTGATGAAAAAAAACTTGGTGAAATTTTGGCAAAATTAACCAACCAGTAAAATATTAAATGCATCTTTTATAATGGAGTAAATAACAAATGAACAAACAATATCCGGTATATACATTAGTAAATGAATGCCACGATTGCTATAAATGTATAAGAGAATGCCCGGTTAAAGCTATAAAAATTGAAAATGGTCATGCCTCGGTTATTCCGGAAAAATGTATTGCCTGCGGGAATTGTGTTAAAGCTTGTCCTTCAAATGCAAAACGCGTCAGAAATGACATTGATAAAGCAAAAAACCTAATACTCGCACAAAAAGATGTGTATGTTTCACTAGCTCCATCATGGCGTGCTTCATTTGAAAATTCGGCTGAAAAAATGATTGCCGTTTTAAAACAACTCGGCTTTAAAGAAGTATCGGAAACAGCTCTCGGAGCTCAGGAAGTTTCTATTAAAACTGCCCAAATATTAAATAACACGGAACACGGACTTTTTATCTCAAGTGCCTGTCCTGTCATAGTTGATTATATAAGGCTTTATATGCCGGAATTTACTAAATATATTACTCCTGTAGGTTCGCCTTTGATGACGCATTCAAAACTGCTTAAAGAAACTTACGGAGATGATATTTCTATTGTGTTTATAGGTCCTTGTATCGGCAAGAAAAATGAAGTTACATATTCAGGGCTGTTTGATGTCGCCCTTACATTTGAAGAACTCAGAATGTGGATTAATGACGAAATTATAGATATATCTACTATTGCAAAAGACAAAAGATACCAGTTTGTGCCGGAATCCGCCTATGAAGGTACATTATATCCGATAGACGGAGGGATGAACGAAACTATTAAAAAATCCGGTGTTAATGACAATGTGCAGTTGTTAGAGGTTTGCGGTCTGCATTCTCTACAGCGGGCGTTAAAAAACCTTGATGTAAAAAAACTTGATAAAACAATTTTTATAGAAGCTTTGGCATGCGAAGGCGGATGTGTAGGCGGTCCTTGCATATCATCCGATAAAGCCGGAATTGTAATGGTTTCCGATATTCTGAAAAAAGAAAAGAAACGCGACAAAATTCCTGCTGCTCCTAAAGTTGTTGTGGATTATAATATTCAACCCAAAAAAGTTGTCCATTCGGATTATCCGCTTGAAGATATTCTTGCAACACTCAAAAAAATCGGCAAGCATACTGTTGATGACGAATTAAACTGCGGCGGCTGCGGATATGCAACATGCCGGGATCTTGCAAAAGCTTTGTTAGACGGCGATGCAGAGCCATCAATGTGTGTTTCTTATATGAGAAAAATAGCCATGAGAAAAGCGGCCGCAATGATTCGATGCATGCCGGCAGCAGTAGTTATGGTTGATAACAATATGAATATTATGGAAGCTAATGACAGCTTTATGAAAATGTTTACAGGTGACATGTACGAGGTATTCAAAACCCGTCCCGAAGGACTTAAAGGCGCAGCAATCGACAGAATTGTCGATTTTGCGGATATTTTCAAAACAATACTGAAAACAGGCAAAGATCTCCACAAAGAACGATACCACGTAAAAAACCGCCTGTATGATATTTCAGCCTTTACGATTGAAGAAAATGAAATTGTAGGTGCTGTAATAACAGATGTTACCACAGCAGAAACCAACAGAGAAAAAATTTCCCAAAAAGCACATGAAGTTATTTCAAAAAATATATCAATTGTACAGGAAATTGCCTGCCTGCTCGGCGAACACATGGTAGAAACAGAAACGCTTCTAAGTTCAATTGCAGAAGATTTTGACGAAAGGAGTGAAGAGTGAAGTGTGAAATGTGAAGATAATTTTATTCTCGCTTCACCTTTAACTTTGACAAAAAATGTTTATTGACATTGATTGCAGCCAAATGAAAAAATATAATCAAAATGCTTACGGGGATTACTTTATATCCAAAAGATACCCTGATGAAGCAAAGCTGATTGCAGTGCTTTCAGACGGTCTGGGAAGCGGTATTAAAGCTAATATACTTTCCTGTATGACTGCAACAATGCTTTTAAAATTTATAGAAGGCGACCAAATTCCCATAAGCAAAGCAGCGGAAATAATTATGAACTCGCTTCCTGTATGTCAGGTAAGAAAAATAAGCTACTCGACTTTTTCCGCCATAGAAGTTGACGATGACGGAAACGCCAAAATAGTCGAAGAAGGAAATCCAAAATTTATCTGGATGAGAAATAACGAAGTTTTGGAACCGCAATTTAAATCAATTCCTTCCAAAACCTTCAAAAACCGGTGTTTAAAAGTTTATAAAATAAAATTACAACTCGGCGACAGATTGATATTCTGCTCTGACGGAGTAACTCAGGCAGGACTCGGCGGCGGCAGATTAAAACTTGGACTGCGTCGTGAAGGTTTGATTATTCTTTTACAGGACAAATTAAATGAACATCCCGATATTTCAAGCACGGAACTGTCACAATATATTGTGAATCAGGCAAGAAACATTGAAACTGACAGACTTCCGAAAGATGATGTTTCAGCATGCGTGCTGTATTTCAGAGAACCCCGAGAAGCATTAATTTTTACGGGGCCTCCTTTCCATCAGGAAAAGGATAAAGAATACGCCCAGATGTTTGAAAAATTCAAAGGCAAAAAAGCAATCTGCGGCGGAACAACAGCAAATTTGATTTCAAGAGAACTCAACAGACCAATAACAATGGATACTACAATAAGTATCGGAAAACTTCCGTCATGTTCCTATATGGAAGGCGTTGACCTTGTTACAGAAGGGATTTTGACATTAACCAAAACATTAGAATATCTGGAAGCAAATACACCCGATATTGACAACGCAGCAGGAAAGCTGGTAAAATTTTTATTAGATAGCGACTGCATATATTTTATGGTTGGCGCCAAATTAAATCAAGCACATTACGATCCTGCATTACCTATAGAAATTGAAATCAGGAAAAATATAATTAAAAAAATAGCCAAAGTGCTTGAAGAAAAATATTTTAAAAAAGTCAATATACAATATATGTAAAAAGATTAAAATCAAAACAATAAATAATATAAAAAGTATAACGAAGGTTAATAGAAAGGGTAAAAAGGAAAATGAGTGAAAAAGTAAGTGTTAAAGTATGTTTAGGAACAACATGTTTTGTTATGGGTTCATCCAACTTGCAAGAATTAATAGAAATGGTACCTAAAAAATACGGTGACAAAGTGGAAGTTTCAGGGGTTCCATGTTTAGGTTTGTGCTCAATTGACTGGGAATTTTCAAAAGCTCCTTACGTAAAAGTTGATGACGAAGTAATCAAAGAAGCAACTGTTGAAAAAGTTCTCAAAGCAATTGATGAAAAATTAAAATAATTTTTTTAACTAATATTTCAAAAACCATTTTATTATTTCATTCTGAACGTCGGATTGACCTCCGTGTTTCAGGATCTCAATAATAAAATGGTTTTTTAGTTTTCATCTGTTAAAAATTTGGTCATTTTATAAATTTTTTCAAGCATTCTGTTATCATCTTTGACTTTGTCTAAAATACTGTAAATCAAGTTTAACAGTTCATCAGCCTCTTTTATGTGATCAGTCGCAAACAGATCTTCCGATGAAATATTTAATGCTTTCAGAATTTTTTCAAGCGTTTCGGCTTTTACAAAACATTCGCCAACTTCAATTTTACTCAAATTTCTTGGAGAAATATCAATTAATTCTGCCAACTGTTCCTGCGTCAGTCCGCGTTTTTTTCTCACTCTTTTAACTTTTTCTCCAAAAGATTTTTTAAAATCCATATAAACCTTATACATCGAATTTTTTTATAAATATGATATTCTATATCATACTATATTAATTTTTGTTAACCTGAAACGGCAAGCAATATCTATATTTTATAAGATTTCTATAAGATATATCTAAAATTCAGACAATTTCTATACTCAAAATGTTTTTATATAAAAGTAAGATGTGCAATTGCAATACAATATACAAGATATTAAGGAGATTGAATTATGTCAGAATCAGTAAGACCTGTTAATGGTAAAACAAACTATGAAAAAGCTTCATCGGTAAAGCCCATGAACGAAGAATCAACAAAAGTTAATATTGGCGGGGTAACATTTGATAAAAATCAAATTGATGAAGACAAAACACGTTCTTATATGAAGGACGGCCGCAAAATTAATTCTGTTTTTATAAAACCAGGAGTTCGTATTGATTTCCCTGATCAGACCGATACTAATAAAACTCCGGTTGTTGAAAGTATAGGGCTGAGAAACGAATGGTACAATCCTGATGAGTCAAATATTCACATAACAGATTTGGAAAATGCAAAAATATACGGAGATCCTAATAAATCAGACTATATTGGTTTACATGGAGCATCCGCAGGCAATGAAATATTTGTAGATAAAAAAGAAAGTTTGTTTGTAAACGGAAATATGCGAAAAGACTACGTTGACTTAGGTCCAAATACTGAAAATAATACAGTTCATATGGATGAGAAAGATGAAACAACGATTTGGTATAACCAAGTCGGAGTTGAAACGAACGGAGAAACAGTGCAAGGTGATATTGGAAATGTTCAAGTTGAGGGTGAAGGTATAAGTGAACAAGAACTTCAGCTTCAAGATTCCCTGACAAAAGAAAAATATCAAGATCATAAACGGTTACAGAAGTAAAACAATTTCCCCTCTTTTAAAAGAGGGGAAATTTATTTTGAAAAATTTTATGTTCATGCCATAATATATTTATAGAGAATAGTAAAGAGGGAAAAAAGATATATGGCAATGAATACCAGCACTCCAAAAGAAACATCACATTTAAAAAGAGAGATTTTAGTACGGCTTATAAAATCATATTTAAGTGATAATTTTGAAGAAAATACAAGGCTCATTCCTTTTGCAATGCGTCCTAAAAACAGCGATGTGCCCAATTACAGATGCTGTATTTTTAAAGAGCGTGCTATTTTAAGGGACAGAGCAATTGCAGGGCTGGGATTTTCCATTGAAGATACTGATGACAGTGTTTTATTGTCAGAACTGGCAAACAAAGCCGAGAAAAGAGAAGTCCCTGACAAACACCCTCTGACTGTTCTTACAACCGCCTGCAAAGGCTGCGTACCTTCAAGAATTTACGTAACAGATTTGTGCCAGGGCTGTGTTGCAAGACCGTGTGTTAATACCTGCAAATTCGGTGCCATTTCAATTCAAAACGGTAAATCCGTTATTGATCCGGAAAAATGTAAGAACTGCGGAATGTGTGTTCAAGTTTGTCCTTATCAGGCTATACAAAAAATTATTGTTCCGTGCGAAAGTGCATGTCCTGTCGGTGCAATTGCAAAAGATGAAAACGGTCATGCAAAAATAGATTTTGACAAATGTATTTCCTGCGGCAAATGTGCATCAGCCTGTCCTTTTGGTGCCGTTCATGAAAAAAGCCAGATTATTGATGTTTTAAAAAATATAAAAACCGGCAAAAAAACAATCGCAATGGTAGCTCCTGCAATGTTCGGCCAGCTTCCGTGCAAACCGCAGCAGCTTAAAGAAGCTATTATGGAACTAGGGTTTGCAGATGTTTACGAGGTAGCTCAAGGTGCTGATGTTACAACAAAAACAGAAGCTGCTGAGTTTGAAGAAAGATTAATGAAAGGTGCGGAATTTATGACAACTTCCTGCTGTGCAGGATACAACGAACTTGTAGACAAACATATTCCGGATATGAAACCTTTCCGTTCAGATACAAAAACTCCGCTTTATTACACGGCAGAAATTGTAAAGCGTGAAAATCCCGATGCTGTAACCGTATTTTTTAGCCCGTGCGTTGCTAAAAAACGCGAAGCATTGCAAAATCCGAATGTTGATTACGTTTTAAATTACGAAGAAATCGGCGCCTGGATGGTTGCACTGGGAATTCAGGTTGCAGAATGCTCTGAAAGCGAATTTAAAACGGAAGCATCAGCAGAAGCCAGAAATTATTGCGTAACGGGCGGAGTTGCAAAAGCTGTTCAAACGCTGCTGCCTGAAGAAATCCCGGCACATCCTGTTATAATTGACGGACTTACAAAACAAAGTGTCAGAGATTTGAAAAAATACGCGAAAAACGGAATGTGTGAACTCGGCAACCTTATTGAAGTTATGGCTTGTACAGGCGGCTGCTTAGGCGGAAATTCAACCGTTAACGCCTTCAAACCGGCTTTAAAACAGGTTACAAATTACGTTAATGAAAGTAAATCAATAAAAGAGCAAGTAAAAGAAGGATAAAGGAGGTCTGAAAATGTTATTCAATAAAGCTTTAGAAGTGCCCCCCCCCCGAAAAACTCGCGTACGAGAAGTGGTTTCACACTAGCTGAAGTTTTAATTACACTTGGAATTATAGGGGGTATTGCTGCTATAACTTTGCCGGCAGTAATTAATGATGCGCAGGACAGACAGTTTAAAGCTATGTTTAAAAAGCAATATTCAACTATTGCACAGGCTTTACAGATGGTATACGCAAAAGACGGGGAAAATTTAAATTTAGGCAGCTCATTTTCAACAGCAACTTATATCAAAGTAATGCAGCCTTTTATTTGTAAACTTGGTCAAGAACTGAAGTATTTAAAAGCAGGAGTCATATGTACAGATGAAAACATGTCAGCCGTAATGGCTGGGAATACAAAATTTAATGAAGATATAACCTGGCATAAAAATGATCAATGGTTTAATAAAAAGAAAGAACCAATGCGACTCAATCCGGGTTATAAAAATTTTACGTTTCTTTTGCCTGATGGTGCTTTAATAAACTTCAACTGCTGGAAAACAGTTTTTATAGATGTAAACGGGTATAAAAAACCCAATACTATCGGACGTGACATATTTTATTTCGGACTGACCCAAAATAATTATTCTCCGGTTTTCTTTGATTATACAAGCGGAAATAATATAAACGGCTGTACATCAGGTTATCACACAGCAATTACAAGAGATAATTACAAAGAAGACTGTGAAACAGGCTTCGGCTGGGGCTGCTCGCCTTTATATATTATGGAATAACCTGAACTATATTAGAAAATTGTCACCACCTGAAATAAATTCAGGATGACAAAAATTTTGGTTCGCTTTGTCAAACAAGTTCAGCATGTCATTTTTACTAGACAATATAAAGCCCGAATGACTGTTCTGGCACAAAACTTCTTTTTGTCATATAATAAACTTATGGAAATTAAGAAGAGAAAAATAAGCATAATCGGTTCCACCGGTTCTATCGGGCGGCAGGCTTTGGAAGTTATCGAAAAATTAGGTGACAAGTTTGAAATTATCGCCCTTGCAGGCGGTAATAATGTTGAACTTTTAAAAAAACAGGCTGAAAAATATCAGCCGGAATTTGTGTCTTGTAACAGTCATCCTGAACTTGTTTCAGGATCTCACAATGCAAAAATTCTAACTGGAATGGCAGGGTTAGAGCAAATTTGCTCCAACAAAGAAAACGACATTATCCTTGTTGCCTGTTCAGGCAAAATAGGGCTTCGTCCAACGTTAACCGCCATAAAAAACGGTATTGATATCGCACTTGCCAACAAAGAAACCCTTGTTATGGCCGGCGATATTGTAATGTCGGAAGCAAAAAAATACGGTGTAAATATTATCCCTGTTGACAGTGAACACTGCGCAATCCACCAGTGTATAAAAGATATTAATCAGGTTGACAAGCTTATCATTACAGCATCAGGAGGTCCTTTTCTTCATAAAGCCGTTGAAGATATGAAAAATGCCACGGTTGAACAGGCTTTAGCCCATCCAAGATGGAATATGGGTAAAAAAATTACGGTTGACAGTGCGACTTTGATGAATAAAGGGCTTGAAATTATTGAAGCACATCATTTATTCGGATTTGATTATGATGATATTGATGTTGTTGTTCACCCTCAAAGTATCGTGCATTCGGCAATAGAATACGTTGACGGTAGTGTTATAGCTCAATTGGGGCTTCCCAGTATGCATATTCCCATCCAATATGCCATTACTTATCCTGAAAGGTTTGAGGGGATTAAATCAAAAAGTTTCAGTTTTGCTGAAATTGCAAGGCTGGATTTCGAAAAACCCGATTACAAAAAATTCCCCACTGTAAAACTTGCTTATAAAATGGGCAGAACAGGCGGCACTGCAACTGTTTGCATGAATGCAGCAAATGAAGAAGCGGTTTTTGCATTTCTTGACGGAAAAATAAAACTTTTCGATATTTATGAAATAACAAAAAAAATGTGTGATGAACATGAAGTTGTGAAAAATCCGACAATAGACGAAATTTTTGCAGCAGATGAACAAACCCGCCAAAAAACAAAAGATTATATTGCACAATTTACAAAAAAATAGCCGAATTGAATCAATTCGACCTTATATTTTTTTGGTGAAAAAATATAAATTTATGCACTATAGTCATCTTTCATGACATTATGCGCAAAACCTGTAAAGAAACCAATGCCGGCACCTGCCACCAGAAACGGAATAGCCGGACGTTTAAGTTTCAACATCAAATGATATGCAGTCGCAAATTTCCTTGTCATATTCTTTGATGTTTCATTTACATAACGAATAATATTTCTGAATTCCTTACCGGCAGCAGAATCCTCTCCGCCGAGTACCTTTACTTTCTCGCTTATATCATCAAAACTAAACGCGTTTTTGTTTGTTTTTTCTTCAACTTCAATAAGCTTTACAAACATGTCCTGAGCAGACGATAAAGTTTTATTTTTTTTAAATTCGGCTATACAATTTTTGTTTGTCACTTTACGGCAATAATTTATTACCGTACGACGATTAAAATCATTTTCCTGAGAGGTTACAGGCCATAAATATTTAAGGGCATATCCGCCTGCCGTACCTAACGCCGTAGCCTTTACAATAGTATTCAAACGAGAATTTTCATTTTGTCCAACTGCACTTACTGTCATAGCTAATAAACCTTTACTTAACTAATACACGTAATGTCTAACACTGTTAAACTTAAAACAAGTTTAACTCTGAAACTATATAGGCGGACTTACACTTAAATATTTTGAACTTCTATCCCGTGAAAACGACATGGCTCAAAACTGAGTAATTAAATCCATGAGGGATGATAACACATAATTATTTTTTTGTCAAGACCTTTATGAAGTTTAACAACAACATGATTACAACTATTACAAGAATATAAATAAAATAGTGCTTTATTGTCTGGCTGCCCATAAACAATGAAGCAAGTGCACCCGCAATAATTGCAACCGATGTAAGTATCATAACAGTCTTTTTTTGTGAAAATCCGGCATGCAGCAGTTTATGATGAATGTGCTCGGCATCAGCTACAAAAGGAGATTTGCCTTTGGCAATTCTTCTTAATGATGAAAAAGTTATATCCATTATAGGAACAGCCAGAACCAAAAACGGCAATAAAATAGCCAGTGTTGCAGCTTTCATAACTCCTGTTATAGATATAGTTGCAAGCAAAAATCCTGAAAACAGGGCTCCGCTGTCACCCATAAAAATTTTTGCCGGATTAAAATTATAAGTCAAAAACGCAAGCATTGAACCTGCCAGAATAAACCCTATCAATGCACTGATAGGATTTGGAGGTGTCATTGCGACCGCAATAATTGCAAGAGTAACGGCGTTTATGGTTACGACAGACCCTGCAAGCCCGTCCACACCGTCTATAAAGTTCAAGGCATTTGAAATACCCACAATCCACAACAGGGTTATAGGATATGAAAAAATTCCGATATCCCCGATAAACGGAATATTGTTAATCTGCACACCCAACAAATATACAAGTGTTGCTATTGATATTTGTAAAAACAGTTTAAATTTAGCATCTAAATTATAAATATCGTCGACAAGCCCTAATAAAAACATCAAAGAACCGCCGAGCAAAATACCTGACAACAAACTACCATAAGGATAATAGCTCATAAATACAAGACACAAAAAAGTAAGCATTGTACTTGCCCAGATTGCAACTCCGCCAATTCTTGATATAGGTTTGGTATGTATTTTCCTTTCATTTGGAACATCAACAAGTCCTTCTTTTTTAGAAAAACTTATAACAAGAGGCACCAGACAAACACCTATCAAATAAGCTATTACTGTTCCGATTACATGCGCATGTGTTAGTTTTATAAGCATTATTATTCCTTTTAATTAGAAGTTCAGAAGTACGGAGGGAGGTCAAGCTAATTTCACTCAAAATGTTTATTTTACGATAACAGCCTTCCTGACATCCTGCCATCTTGGCTTCTAGTTTTTGTATATCGGGTATTTTTTACAAAGTTTTAGAGAACGTTCTCTTAAATTTTGCAATCCCAATTCATTATCTGATGAAAATATTGCAGATGCAATAATTTTTGCAACTTCTGTCATATCGTCTTCTTTAAAACCTCGTGTTGTGACAGCAGGCACCCCTAATCTTATGCCGCTGGTAACAAAAGGGCTCTGCGGATCATTCGGGACTGTGTTTTTGTTTGCGGTAATCCCGACACGTTCAAGAACATTTGCCATATCTTTACCTGTTTTTCCGGTTTTACGCAAATCAAGTGTCATCAAATGATTTTCTGTCATTCCGCCTACTATATCCATCCCTTCATCCATTAAACCTTTAGCAAGCGCTTTTGCATTTTTTAAAATTTGTTCTGCATACTCTTTAAATTCAGGTTTAGAAGCTTCCAAAAGCGCAACAGCTTTACCTGCAATAATATGTTCAAGAGGCCCGCCTTGCATGCCGGGGAAAACAGCTTTATCAATGACCTGAGCAAATTGCGCGTCGCACATTGTTATTCCGCCTCTCGGCCCTCTGAGAGATTTATGCGTTGTTGTTGTTACAAACTGTGCGTACCCTGCTGGTGACGGATGAAGTCCTGCTGCAACAAGTCCTGCAATATGCGCTATATCAGCCAGCAAATAAGCTCCGGCTTCATCAGCTATTTCTCTAAACTTTTTAAAATCAATAATTTTAGAATAGTTGCTTGCTCCACAAATAATCAATTTCGGTTTATGCTCAAGTGCCATTTTACGAACATTTTCATAATCTATATTACCGTATTCATCCACACCGTAACTTTTTACATCAAAGTACAAGCCCGAAAAATTGACCGGCGAACCGTGTGAAAGGTGTCCGCCATTAGACAAATCCATCCCCAAAACCTTGTCACCGGGTTTTAAAACAGCCATAAATACAGCCATATTTGCTTGTGCTCCGCTGTGGGGCTGAACATTAGCATGATCCATTTTGAAAAGTTCGCATGCCCTTTTTTGTGCAAGTTCTTCTATAACATCAACATGGTCGCAGCCGTTATAAAAACGTTTATGCGGTTTACCTTCGGCATATTTATTGGTCAAAACGCTTCCGCACGCTTCCATAACAGCTTCAGAGGTAATATTTTCACTTGCAATAAGCTCTATTGTATTCTGTTGTCTGTCAAATTCATTTTCTATTTCTGCCGCAACCTGCGGATCAACTTTTTTTATATGCTCTATATTCATTTTCCGCCCTCCCTGACAAGTTCTGCCAAATTATTATAAGCGAAAATTAAAAAACTTACAATTTGTTAAGCATATCTTTTACATAGTTAAAATATTCATTATTATTGTAATTTGCAACTGTTTTTTTCAATTCTTCTTTTGTCACAAATCCCATACGATATGCAACTTCTTCAAGACAGGCTATTTTTATCCCTTGATTTTCTTCAATTGTTTTTACAAATTGACTTGCCTGAAGCAGTGAATTATGCGTTCCTGTATCAAGCCATGCAAACCCGCGGCCGAGAAGTTCCACATTCAACCTACCTTGTTTGAGATAAATATTGTTTAAATCAGTTATTTCAAGTTCATTGCGTTGAGAAGGTTTTAAACTTCGGGCATATTCAACAACTTTATTATCATAAAAATAAAGACCTGTTACTGCATAGTTAGATTTTGGCTTTTCCGGTTTTTCTTCAATTGAAATGACACGAAAGTCACTGTCTCCGGTTTTAGAAAGGTTTGAAATTTCTGTATTCAAGGATGGTGCAAACTCTACAACGCCAAATCTTTGCGGGTCTTTAACTGGGTATCCGAAAACTGTTGCACCTGCGCTTGTTTCGGTTCTTTCAACAATCTTTTTCAATCTACCAGAAAATCCGCCGCCATAAAAAATATTGTCGCCCAATATTAATGCCACATTATCATTCGCGATAAATTCTTCCCCTATAATAAATGCCTGAGCAAGTCCCCCGGGCGATGGCTGCTCTTTATAGGAAAATTTTACACCAAACTGACTTCCGTCACCAAGAAGCCTTTTAAAATTCGGCAAATCAACAGGAGTTGAAATAATCAAAATATCTCTGATACCTGCAAGCATTAAAACAGAAACCGGATGATAAATCATGGGTTTGTCATAAATAGGAAGAAGCTGCTTTGAAACCGCAACAGTTGTCGGATGTAACCTAGTTCCGGCACCGCCTGCTAATACAATACCTTTCATAAATACCTCATATTATCGGGAAAATAAGACCGATTTACAATTCCCGTTTTTAAAACAGAATTTTTTATACTAAACTCTAAACCGGCAATCTCATGCAATGTCCTTTCTACAAAACTAATTACATGACCATTTGACACAACTGCAGGGAGAACTTTTAAATATATAACAAAAGGAGCTAATGCCAATATAACAACTGCAACAATAACTATCTTTGTTTGTTTACTTATATCAATCTTCATCATCCTAAAAAAATTATAGCATAAATTTTTATAAGACGATAACAGTTATTCATAATTTTGTGTTTCTGATTTCTTAAAAATGGGACAGACTTGCCTCACGCTTTTCAATCCTATCTAAAATGCCTCTGCCTTCTGAATCGTAATGGTAAATAATAATCCTGCCATCATCCATATAGAAGGTACATTTTGCTAACTCACCTGTTTGGGGATTGTACTCAGCGACATTAACATTACCAACCGTGTCATCATTAATATATGAGGTACGTTTTGTTGGCATACCCGTTGTAGGGTTGTAGTCAGTGACAGAACTTACAGTCGTGCCATCCTGTGAATAAAATTCTCTGACTACATTACCTGATTTGTCTGTCTGTGTTATTGCAACAGATCCATCTGGATACTTAAAACGCTCTCCTTCGATTTTACTAATATCTGAATAATCAACCTGCGTATCTACATTATGTGGATTGCCTGTTTGTACTTCCGGTGCCTGTGCCTGTTCGGAAGGTTTTGGGGTGCCTGTTTCTGCTTCCGGTGCCTGTGCCTGTTCGGAAGGTTTTAGGTTGCCTGTTTCTGCTTCAGGTGCCTGCTCGGCAGTTTTTGGGTTGCCTGTTTCTGCTTCAGGTGCCTGTGCCTGTTCGGAAGGTTTTGGGTTGCCGGAATCGGCAGCTGAACTCTTTGACTTAACTTTAGAAGCATTGTTATTATTAACTTGCGGGTTATTAATATTATCAACTTCATCAACACCGCGGCTACCGCCGGAGCCACAAGGAGATTCTACATGAGGTCCCAGAAGTTTTTGTTCCTTATGAGATTCCAGAAGTTTCTGTGGTTCTGGCGATTCTTGCGGTATTTTCGGTTTCAAATCTTCTGCTGCTTGAGAGGCTTTACGCCACCAGTTATTCTTATGACCGATGATACCAAGTGCTACTACGCCGGCTAATGCGGCTGCACCTATCATATATTTTGAAGCATTGGAAATTTCATTATCAGAGGATTCTGTTAGTTCATTCGGCACTTTATCCCTTTTGGATTGGGAGGAAGAAAGCGACAATGTATGGTCTAGTCCTGAAAAACCTACTTTATCTATCGGCATATTGTTTTCCCTTCGTTTGTTAATTACCCACAATTTATTAAAGTACAATATGTCAAAAATTTGCTACAGGCGCAAGACATCCTATCCTATCCTATCCTATGAGAATTATAGCAAGGGTTTCGGCCTTTTTAAATTCGTTTTTACATTTCGTTACATTGGGAATCTCACACCTATTAATTATTAAAATATTGCAGACTAAACCTTCCCTGATTAGGGGAAGGTTTAGATGAGTAACGGTTTAATTTCCCTTTCTGACTAGGGAGGAAAAATAGTTAAGTATCCTCTCTCACACGTAAATAGTTAGAGAGAGTAACTTACAACCTGCTTATACGCCTTTTTCCCTTATATCCAGTATTACTCATGGAAAAGGTAAAAAATATTAAATGAATTCAAATATCAATCCCTTTAAAAAACTCTTCCATAGGGATATCCAAAACTTTTGACATTTTAAATAATGCGATTGCAGTAGGAGAAGTCAATCCTTGCTCAAGCTTGCTTATATAACTCAAGCTCATATCAATTTTTTCGGCAAATTCTTCTTGTGAAAGATATTTTCTTATTCTTTCAACTTTTATATTACGTCCCAATTTATGTTTAATATCATCTTTCATTAAACAAATTATATAATCTTGACAAATTCTACATAAGAGAATATAATGTCTTTTATAATCAATATATTGATATTAATAATAATATATTACATGTTTGGAAATATCATGAATAAAAGAGCTTTTACATTGTCAGAAACGTTGATTACTATTGGTATAATCGGGGTTGCTGCAGCAATAACACTTCCATCTATAGTAAGTAAGACTGAGGGTTACATTCTTAAACAGCAGTTTAAAAAAGCTTATAGTACTTTACAAAATGCTCAACTGCGTATTTACGCAGATACCGGCAGCTATTACGCATGTTATTACTATTCAGGAACTGCTCTCACTACCCAGATTGACTGTAAAGCTATGGAAGAGCATTTGAAAAATATACTAAATCCGATAAAAATATGTGAAGGCAATGCATATACAGAAGGCTGCATTCCAAAATATAAGGGAATAGACACTGTTATATTAGAAGATAATCCGGATGCGGATATATCAGTTCCGCTAAAAAACTGCCCCGGTTTTACAGAAAGCAGTATTCTTAATAAAAATGAAACCTGGGTGCTAAAAGACGGGACCATAATAGGTTGGTATAAATACAACCAAACGAATTACGGTCCTTTAATATATATTGATACAAACGGACAAAAAAAACCTAATAAATGGGGCTATGATATATTTTCTCTGATATGGTACGGTAATGAAAAGCGGGTTTGGCTTTCTGCTGACAGTGTTTGTTCACGGGCGGAAAAAGGCGGAAAAAGTACAGCCGAAATGTTGCGTGATGTTTGGGAATAATCAGAACAATTTTATTATTTATAAAGATAAAAAACCGGACTTTATAAATTAAAGTCCGGTTTTTAAGGTGTTTAGATTATAAGAATTATACTTATTCTTTAGTATATTCGGCATCAATTACGTCATCATCTCCGCCGTCTTTTTTATCTTCAGTTGAAGATGCATTTTCACTTGAAGCTGTTGATTGTTCTTCTTTTTGAACAGCTTCGTAAGCTTTTTGCGAAATGCTGAACATTGTCTGCTGCAATTCATCAGATAATTTTTTCAATTCATCAACAGGTTTGTTTTCGTCCAATGCCTTTTGAAGTGCTGCTTTTTGTTCATCAAGTTTAGATTTGTCAGCTGAATCAATTTTTCCTTCAAAGTCTTTTTCAATTCTGTCTGCTGAACCGATTAAACTTGTTGCATTGTTTTTAATTTCAGCTTCTTCTTTTTTCTTCTTATCTTCAGCAGCGTTAGCTTCTGCTTCTTTAACCATTTTGTCAATATCAGCTTCCGAAAGGTTAGAAGAATTTGTGATAGTGATTTTTTGTTCTTTGTTAGTAGCTTTATCTTTAGCTGAAACATTTACAATACCGTTAGCATCAATATCAAATGTAACTTCAATTTGCGGCAGACCTCTCATTGCAGGCGGAATTCCGTCAAGTCTGAACATACCTAAAGATTTGTTATCTTTAGCCATAGGTCTTTCACCTTGAAGTACGTGAATATCAACGGCTGTCTGGTTATTTTCTGCTGTTGAGAATACCTGTGATTTAGATACAGGAATTGTGGTGTTTCTCGGAACAAGAGGAGTCATAACGCCGCCCAATGTTTCGATACCTAAAGTCAACGGTGTAACATCAAGAAGTACGATATCTTTAACTTCACCTGCAAGAACACCTGCCTGAACAGCTGCACCAACTGCAACAACTTCATCAGGGTTCACTGACTGGTTAGGTTCTTTTCCTGTATATTCTTTAACTAACTGTTGAACAGCAGGAATACGAGTTGAACCGCCGACAAGAACTACTTCATTGATATCAGATTTTGAAATGCCAGCATCTTTTAAAGCGTTTTCAACAGGAGTTTTGCATCTGTTTAAAAGATCACGGCTTAAGTCTTCAAATTTAGCTCTTGTGAGGTTCAAGTCTAAGTGTTTAGGGCCGTTTGCGTCAGCTGTAATGAACGGAAGGTTGATATTTGTTTCCATAACTGATGACAATTCGCATTTAGCTTTTTCAGCGGCTTCTTTAACACGCTGCATAGCCTGCTTGTCACCACGAAGGTCAATACCTTCTTGTTTTTTGAACTCGTCGCAGATCCAATCCATAATTTTTTGGTCAAAGTCATCGCCGCCTAAGTGGGTGTCGCCTGATGTTGAAAGAACTTCATGAACACCGTCGCCGATTTCAAGAATTGATACATCAAAAGTACCACCGCCTAAGTCAAATACAAGGACTTTTTCAGATTTTTCTTTTTCAAGCCCGTAAGCTAAAGCAGCAGCCGTAGGTTCGTTTACTATACGCAAAACATCAAGACCTGCAATTCTTCCTGCATCTTTTGTAGCCTGTCTTTGGGCATCGTTAAAGTAAGCAGGAACAGTGATTACTGCCGACGTAACTTTTTCTCCCAAATAATTGGAAGCATCATCAGCAAGTTTTCTCAAAATCATTGCAGAAATTTCCTGCGGAGTGTAATCTTTTCCGTCAATGTTTACTTTGTAATCTTCACCCATGTGTCTTTTGATTGACGCTATAGTTTTATCAGGGTTCAAAATAGCCTGACGTTTAGCCAATTGTCCTACAAGTTTTTCGCCTGTCTTAGAAAAACCTACAATTGAAGGGGTTGTTCTTGAACCTTCGGCATTGGCAATAACTGTCGGCTTACCGCCTTCCATGACTGCTACAACAGAGTTTGTTGTACCCAAATCGATACCAATTGTTTTAGCCATAATTAATTATCTCCTTTACTGTAAATTATTACCTTCCATTAATTATATTTATGTTATAACACTTTTTTTTTCAAATCTTAAAAAAATAAACAAAAAATTAATATTTTCCCTCCCAAATAATAAGAGGGAAAATATTTCTGCTTAACCTGCAAAACAAAAACATGCTCTATTCGGTCAGTTCCGCACCGGCTCCGGTTGTCTGTCCGGGCATACAAACCCCAAACTGGCAGTTTGAATTATAGTTGTTTTCAGGAGGTAAAACATCTTGTTCAGTATTTATTAACATGTCATAGTAAGGAGTTATATAAGCAGGCCGGAAGGCATCTGTTCTTTGAAGTTCTTGCAAATTATCCGGCACAAGCCGCTGTTCTAAAGGTTTTGACTCCCAATTTGAACTAGCCGTACAAGCACCGCCTGTAATACTGCATACAGCATAAACAGGCGTAACAATAATAAACATCCCGCTTATAATTAATATTATATTTTTCATACTTTCACCTTTCATATAATTCCATATTATAAGCTTAACCGACTATTTATAATTTTTCATTACCGGAAAGTTTAATTGTCTGACTTATATTTAATCTTTTTTTTGCTTTCTTTTGCCAATACCTCAGAAAATGAGACAATAGGCTCCATTTTATAACCGCAATCTTCCGACAATGCTCCGCCCATTGAAAACAGTTCTTCCTGCGGATATCTCCTGCAAATCCCGGGACGCGTTTTATGAATCTTACATTTATGTGTGACAGGATCAAGATTCTGACACTCAAAAATTAATCCTATATCATCTTTTCCAATTATTTTTAAATAAGTATAAAATCTGTGCAAATATTGAAGTTTCTCAAACTCTTTTTCATCCTGCACAACATGTTTGTAATGTTTTACATAAATTTGCGTACAGCATTTGCCGCAGGCTTTGCATTTACCTGTTCGATAATACTTACGACGTAATATCTTTGACAGAAAAAATTTTTTCAACTTTTCAAACATACCAATATATTAACATAAAGTTTTGTAAACATTTTAACTCATCATAGCAAATCTTGACTTTCAGGGTAATTATAAAACAATGTAAAGCGAAACTTAATCATAATTACTATAACATAACCAAAATAACCAACCTTGACCTTGATAATACAAGGTCTTTTCTTTTATAAGAATAATTTTCAGAAAAAATAATAATTATTCCTACTTTACAAATAAAACTTTATGTTGTATTATAAAATATGTAGAAAAAGAGAGATCATTTTTGTGATTAAGAAAGGTGGTAAAAATGGCAAAATTTGTATGTACAGTATGCGGCTGGTCAACAGAAGCAGATAAGGCACCTGAAAGATGCCCTCTATGCGGTGCAACTACATTCAAAGAAATAAATACGGCAGAAGGTAAAGTTTATGCCTGTGAACATAAAGTCGGCGACGGAAAAGTTGAAGATAAAGAAGTTATGGACGGCTTGAGAGCACACTTCACCGGAGAATGCACTGAAGTAGGTATGTATCTTGCTATGTCAAGAGTTGCCGAAAGAGAGGGCTATCCTGAAGTTGCAGAAGCTTACAAAAGATATGCTTTTGAAGAAGCTGAACACGCTGCTAAATTTGCAGAATTGTTAGGCGAAGTTGTAACTGATTCAACTAAGAAAAACCTTGAAATGAGAGCAGAAGCTGAACAGGGTGCATGTGAAGGCAAACTTGCAATTGCAGCAAGAGCAAAACAATTAGGCTATGATGCAATCCACGACACAGTACATGAAATGGCTAAAGATGAAGCTCGTCATGGCAGAGGTTTTGACGGACTTTTGAAAAGATATTTTTCATAATTGATGTCATAATCAACAACCAAAAAGGCACTTTTAAAGGTGCCTTTTTTTATTTATCTTTTTCTTTTTCGAGTTTTTTAACCGTTAAGATTTTGTCTTTTACCTCAATGTCCACATCATGCAAAACAGGGTTAATCCCCATTTCTTCAAGGTAAAGCTTAGGAATTATTATGCCGTAACTGCCACCTATTGGTCTTAAAGATTTTCTTACCATATTGCCATCCATTATAATAATATTATAATTTTATAGTAACATAATAACTTGACAAAAAATTACTATTTAATTACTATTAAATAGTAAGGATATAGCAATGAATAATAAATCTTATTTTAATCAGCTTCAAGTTATTTCAGAACATGCAACAAAACTTTCCAGTTATCTGCATGTTTTACAAGCCTATACCGAAAACGAAATGATTGATAATAACAAAATCGGCAATATATTCGAAATCCTTGAACTTGCAGTCAAGGAAATCGACATAATTACTGAAAATACCTGAAATTATCTCCTGTGGATATCCACATTATTTTCGTACAAAAGCTGTCTGCTTTTTATTTTGTAAAGGTCATTCTTTTGAGTTTCCATATCCCTGAGTTTTGCATAGCATTCGGATTTTGCTGTGCTGTCAAGATTTTCACAGGTTTTTAAATATTTTTCAAAACTCACACGACGCTCTGCCCAGTAATTTTTTTTAACTCGTTCGGATTTTACAAAACTAAAAATATTAAAAATGTCATGGCTGTCTCTATAAACGGCATTTTCGTATCCGGCTTCACAAAACTCCGACCATTGCGGCGGAAGTTCTTCTCTTACCGGGTCTGCAGGCTTAATAATATCCTGTGCCGGAATTACCTCGGATTTTGGGATATCAGCTTGTTCGGTTACATCTGCACAGCAAACCGGAATACCGATTAACAAAAACGATGCCGCTAATAATAATTTTTTCATCAGTCACTCCTATACATTTACAAGCTCTTTTACTTCTTTACGTTTAACTTTTCTTGTTGTAGTTCTCGGTAAAGGATTTTTACTTACAATTATATTAATCGGTCTTTTGTACGGAGTCAACCTCAAAGATAATTTTTTAACCTCGTCTTTTATAAGTTTGTCTACAATATCCCAGTCATATTTTTGAATAACATCATCAGAAGGGACTATAACAGCCGTAATTTCTTCTGTCCCGTCTTTTGCTCCGAAAGTTCTGGAGGTACCGAGTACGCAAGTCTCCGCAATATAAGGACTTTTTTCAATCACTGATTCAACTTCTTCCGGAAAAACTTTTTTCCCGCCGGATAAAACTATCATATTTTTAATTCTTCCGGTTATGTAAATATGACCTTCCTTGCTTATTTTTGCAATATCACCGGTATGCAGCCATCCGTCAGGTTCAATTACTTCAGCAGTAAGTTCGGGATGATTGTGATAGCCTTTCATCACAGAAGGGCCTTTAAGCATTAATTCACCGGTCTGCTCATCTATTCTTGCTTCAAAACTTTTCAACGGTCTGCCAACAGATGCAATATCTCCGCGTCTGTCAGTATTAACAGATACAACAGGACTTGTTTCAGACAAGCCATAGCCTTGATAAACTTTTATGCCTATCCTTTCAAAGAATCTGCCAACAGAAACATCTAAAGGCGCTCCGCCTGAAATACAGCCCGAAAAATGCCCGCCGAATTTTGCATGAATTTTTTTAAACATTAATTTTTTTATCCTGTATGAAGGAATAAATTTTGCAAGTTTAAACATCATTGCAAACACAGTTTGAACAGTTTTGGATGAATTATTCAGTTCAGTTTCAATCCCGGTTTTTAAGAGTTTCAAAAATGCGGGCACTACAATCATAAATTCTACCTGCTTTTCACGCATAATACTCAATACGTCTTTAGGCTTCAAACTCGGAGTGTAATATACGGAAAAACCGAAGTTTAAAAATGTAGAAAAGCCTACAGTCATCTCAAAAAGATGATTCATAGGCAAAATCGACAAAATATTTACATGCCTGTACGGTAAAATTTGGTCAAGTGCAAATTTTAAATCCTCAAGCTGTGCCATCATATTTGCAAAAGTAATTTCTACACCCTTTGGCGCTCCCGTTGTACCTGAAGTATAAATTATAAATGCCGTAGAATTTGAACTTCTAAAACGCCATTTATAATCATAATTGTCAGGAAGTTCATATATATTTTTTTCTTGGGCAACGCATGACGGCTCATCCATCAATATAATTTCTTTTATGGAAGGGATTACATCTTTTAAATATCTTGCCATTTTAATATTATTTTCAGAAACCATAATAACAGAAGGTTCACAATCCGAAAGTATTGACTTCAGTTCATATTCGGTAAGCTTAACATCAAGAGGGACAGCAGTCATGCCGGAAATTACCGAGGCAAAAACACATGCTCCGTATTCTGGTTTGGATTCAGACAAAATTGCCATTCTGTCGCCTTTTTTAACCCCAAGCTCATTAATTAGATAATGTGCAATTTTTCGTGACATCAAACCTATGCCGCGGTAAGTAAATTCTCTCCACCCGTATTTGTTTTTCATACCTAAAGCAACTTTATCCGCGTATTTTTCAGTACGTTCCTGAAGCAGAAATAAAACATTCTTTTTACATAATCCCATAAAATAAACACCTTTCACACCATTATGATATCAGAATATAATTTTTTTTAGTGAAAGTCAAGAGTATTAAGTATTTTTGTATTATAATTTAAACAGTTGATATAAATAGCGGGAATTTTTAAGATGAAAAAAGTTTACATAGAAACAATGGGATGCCAGATGAACAAATCCGATACCGAAAGAATGTTCGGAATGCTGGAATATATGGGTTATGAAGAAACAAAAACTTCTGAACAGGCAGACCTTTTAATTGTTAACACATGTTCAATCAGACAATTAAGTGAAGATAAAGCCTTCAGCCAGCTTGGCGTCTGGGGTAAACGGAAACAAACAGAACCTGAACTGAAAATCGGCATAGCAGGCTGTGTAGCCCAGCAAAAAGCTAAAAGCATTTTCAAACGTGCACCCTATGTGGACTTTGTTCTCGGAACTCATAAAATCTATGCACTCCCTGAAATTATTGAAAAAATTAACACAGGAGAAAAAATTTGTGAATGCACGGAAACCAACTCAACAGAAGATGAACAGGCTGTTAAATATGATATAAAAAGAGTAAAAGGGGTAAATGCCTGGATTCCGATTACGGAAGGCTGCAACAACTTCTGTACATACTGTATAGTGCCTTATACGCGCGGCAGGGAACGCTCCAGACTGCCGGAAACAATTATTAAAGAAGCAAAAGACGCTTTGAATGCAGGTTTCAAAGAAATTACGCTTCTCGGGCAGAATGTTGACAGTTACGGTAAAGATTTTAAGGACAGAAATTACAGACTTGCCGATCTTTTAAGAGAGCTTAATGCAATAGAAGGTAAATTCAGAATACGTTTTGTAACATCTTACCCGACAGACATAAGCGATGAACTTATAAAAACAGTTGTTGAACTTGATAAGGTTTGCGAATACTTCCACATTCCTATGCAATCAGGAAGTTCTGAAGTTTTAAAAGCCATGAACAGACGCTATACAAGAGAAGCCTATGCCAAAATTGTTGAAAAAGTTCGCAAAATGGTGCCCGATGTAACTATAACAAGCGACTTTATCGCAGGTTTTCCCGGAGAAACTGAAGAACAATTTCAGCAAACACTTACCGCTATTGATGAATTTGAACTTGATTACTCAAATCTTGCCGCATATTCTCCAAGAGAAAAAACAGTTGCCGCAAAATGGGTTGACAAATTTATTCCGGAAGATATAAAAAATGAAAGATTTCAGCGCTTGAATAAAAAAGTTCAGGAAAACTGTCTGAAATCAAATCTTAAATATGTCGGACGCGAAATGGAAGTTCTCATTGAAAACTTTTACGAGCATAAAGGTAAAATGATAAACACCGGCAAAACACGAAATTTTAAAACCGTTCATATTCCATGCGACAAAGATTTGACAGGAGAATTTGTAAACGTAAAAATTACGGGCACAAAAACCTGGTATCTTCAGGGTGAAATAAAGTAATATTTTAATCGAAAGACGATAAGACCATAGGACGTTAAGTTCTTTAAGGTGCGCAAAGCGCACGAAAAATAATTCCCCTCGCCCCTTGTGGGAGAGTGTTAGGATGAGTGGTAATAGCAATTACTGTTCAACGAAACAGCAAAAAATGGATGTTGTTTGAGCGGTAAAGAGAGACCCTGAAACAAGTTCAGGATGACAAATATATAGCGAGTTCATTCGCACGAGTTGAATTTAGTGCAGATTAAACGGTCAGCGCGTTTTTCTTTCTTTGCTTAATTTATTTCCCATAATATTTCTATTTTACAGAATATCCAGCGGGTCTACATCCACAACCATTTTAATATCCTTAGGCAGGGTAATTTTATTTAAAAAACTTGAAATAAAATTATGCCCCTTTTCACCCATCTTATTCTTTATAATAATTTGAAACCTGTACTGGCTGTTAATTCTCTCTATTACGCAAGGAGTCGGCCCTAACACCTCAAGACGCTCGGATATTCCGTATTTTTCAATCATTGTACAAAGCCGCAAAGCAATTTCTTGTGCGGATTTTTCAGCACGAAAATTATTAATAGAACTCAATACAAGTCTTACAATCTGGCTGAAAGGCGGATAATCAAATTCTTCGCGTGCGGCAATTTCCGCGGCATAAAATTCTCCGTAATTTTGTGATTTGGCACTTTCAAGCGCGTAAAAATCAGGGTTATAAGTTTGAAAAAGGACTTTTCCTGCAAACTCTCCTCTGCCTGCACGCCCCGCAACCTGAGTCAGAAGCTGAAAACCTCTTTCTGATGCTCTGAAATCAGGCAGGTTAAAACTTGCATCAGCGGAAATTACACCGACAAGTGTAACATTCGGGTTATCTAATCCTTTTGCAATCATCTGCGTTCCGACTAAAATATCAATATCGCCGCGCTGGAATTTTTCAAGTAGTCTTATATGCTCGCCTTTTCTTACAAGAATATCACTGTCAATACGTTCTATGTTATTCTCAGTAAACAAATCCTTTATATATTGCTCAATTTTTTGTGTGCCCGTACCGCTTGTTCTTAAAGCATCTGAACCGCATTCGGGGCAAAAATCAGGGAAATATTCAACATGATTGCAGTAATGGCATTTTAACATATTATCGCGTGCATGCCATATCATAGGAATTGCACAGTTCGGACATTCAACAACATGCCCGCATGCCTTGCACTGGGTGAACGTTGAAAATCCTCTGCGGTTAATAAGCAAAATTACCTGCTGTCCTTTTGAAAGAGTTTCCTTAATTTCCGTCTGCAATGGTATTGAAATAACATTTTTATACGCCCCTCTTCCGTATTCCTGCATATTTATAACAACAACCGGCGGAACTTTAGCATTATTATATCTGTGTTTTAATTCAAAAAGATTACCTGAATTAACAGCCCTGTAATATGTAGAAATATCAGGCGTTGCTGACCCTAAAAGCAAAGGACATTTATGAAATTCCGCCAATTTCCGTGCCACAACACGTGCATCATATCTGGGTGCCGGCGTTGTCTGCTTATATGCTCCTTCATGTTCCTCATCAATAATAATTAAACCTATATTTTTAAGCGGGGCAAACACGGCAGAACGGGCGCCTGCAAGTATTTTTATTTCGTCTTTATAAAGTTTGCGCCACACATCGTATCTTTCACCGTCAGAAATACTGCTGTGCCAGATTGCAACATCTTTTGTTCCGAATTTTTTAGCAAGTCTTTTTGTTAACTGGGAAGCAAGAGCAATTTCCGGAGCGAGAAAAAGTACATTTTTACCGGATTTTATAGTATCGTCAATCAGTTTGAAATAAACTTCTGTTTTACCTGACGCTGTTACACCATGAAGAAGCAGTTCGGCGGCTTCACCCCTCACCCCAACCCTCTCCCGCAAGGGGAGAGGGTGATATTGTAAGTTTTCCAATATACTATTCAATACCCCTTCTATATTTTCATTTACTTCGTTATTCCAAAATCTTAAAACTTTAAATCCATTATCTTCCAAATATTTTTGACGATTCCTGTCTTTTTTTACATTTTCATCTTCATTATGCTGCCCGCCATCAAGTTCAATAATCAGTTTTTTTTCATAACATACAAAATCTGCTATATAATTATCAATAGCCTCCTGTCGTCTGAATTTACAGCCATTTAGCTGTCTGTCGCGAAGATAATACCATAACAAATTTTCAGTATCTGTCATATTTTTACGAAGCTCTTTTGAATAGGCCAGAGACTCTTTTGTATAATAATGAGAAGCTTTCAAAGCTCCCTCTCCCCCTGCGGGAGAGGGCTGGGATGAGGGGTTTAATCCTATCTTATTTTTGATGCCGTAATAAACAGCCTTTTGATCGCCTGATAGTTCGAACAAAGGTTCGCGCTCAGTTATATGCAAAATATCAAGCGGGTTTCTGTATAATTCTTCCTGAGAAAACTTAATACAACCGAGCTGTTCAAGTTTTTTAAGTGTCGTGCGGGTTGTCTTTGCATACTTTTCAAATAGTATCAAAGGCATTTTGCCTGATTTTTCAAGTAGTTCCAGAACTTGAACCTGCCGTTTTGTTGCTCCGTCAAATTTTACAAATTCCACAAGCTGTTCCGTTTTTGAAGCCTTTTCAATAAGTTTCAGCGGTATTGCGGCATTCAAAACAGTAATTAAATCGCAGCAATAATAATTTGCAGTCCATTCCAAAAGTTTTAAATAATCAATAGAAAAAAGAGGGGTTTCATCAAGGATTTTGTTAATTTTTTTAACCTTAAAATCCCCCGGCAAATAATCCGAAAACCCTACACAAAAAGCATTAATCAACCCCTGTCTGCCAAAAGGGACAAGCAAAGCCTGTCCGATTTGAATTTTATTTTGCATCTCATCAGGTATAAGGTAGCTGAATGTCTTAACCCCGAGAGCTTTTATATTAACAAGTGCCGATGCGTATTTACTCAAACTGTCTCCTTTAAAGTAAACTGGCTAATCAGATTAGAAGAGCAGGCTTTGCTTACTCTTCTGCCATGAACTCCTTACGTGCATCCTGTATTGCCTCTTCCAGTAAATCAAGCTGATCCGGAGTGAATGTTACACCTTTTTTAGTCGGAAGCCAGGTAGATCCGCCGTCTGTTGTGTAAAATATTCTCATATTTAGATAGCTTTTGCCTTTGTATTCGCTTACAGAAATCTGTAACTGTTCTGTGTCGCTTCTTTCAATAGCTGCTAAAAGTTTTGCATCTGCCATAATTTTCTCTCCTTAATTTTCTATTTAACTTAGTGTCTTTACGCCTTAAAAACTTAGTACCTTTATTTTATCACAGAAAAATTTTGTTTATGATAAAGTTAAGAATATATTTATATATTTTGAAATTTCCTGTCTATAATTGTCATTCTGAACTCGTTTCAGAATCTTATTGAGACCCTGAAATAAATTCAGGATGACAGAAAACAAAAAATTAAACTAAGGAGAAAAATTTATGATAAAAGTTGCGGTTTGCGGTGCTTTAGGAAAAATGGGAAAAGAAGTTGTTCAGGCAGTACATGATTGCCCGGATACTGAACTAACGGCACAAATTGATATTGCAGGCGGAGAATTCAAAACTATTGAAGAAGCGAATAAATCCTGTCAGATAGATATATTAGTTGACTTTACCCAGCCGAAATCCATTTTTGAAAATGCAAAATACTGCTTAAATAACGGAATTAAAATCGTAATCGGCACAACTGGCCTGTCAGATGAACAAATCGCGGAATTAAAGAGTTTATCAAAAGACAAAAATACAGGCTGCCTTATTGCCCCGAATTTTTCAACCGGAGCTGTTTTGATGATGATGTTTGCCCGTCAGGCATCCAAATATTTTGATAATGCGGAAATCATAGAGCTTCACCACAATCAGAAAAAAGATGCGCCGTCAGGAACTTCCATTAAAACAGCCGCAATGATGGCGGAGGTCAAAGGCGATTTTACAAAAGGAAATTGTCCCGAAACCGAAACAATTGAAGGTGCGAGAGGCGGAACTTCTTACTCAAATATTCATATTCATTCTGTCCGGATGCCCGGTTATATTGCATCTCAGGAAGTTATTTTTGGTTCTTCGGGTCAGATTATGACAATCAGACATGACTCAATGGACAGAAAATGCTATATGCAGGGTGTGCTGCTTGCGGTTAAGCATATTTATAAAAATAACGACTTTGTTTACGGACTTGACATTATAATG
Organism: uncultured bacterium; assembly: GCA_949296425.1. Taxonomy (GTDB): domain Bacteria; phylum Cyanobacteriota; class Vampirovibrionia; order Gastranaerophilales; family Gastranaerophilaceae; genus Stercorousia. The sequence continues at coordinate 32,533 of CASFPN010000031.1, read as the reverse complement.
TAAATTGTAAATAATAAATAAAAAAGGAGTTTTAACTATGGTTGAGAATAAAAAGCTGAAAGTTGCCCCCCCCCCGAAAAGGTAGGAGGAACTAACTTTTTTGACTGTTTGCTTGACAGGAGTTTTAAAATATATCATAATTGTGATATGAAACATCACTTTATATGCCGTAAATTTGGATTTACACTTGCCGAAGTCTTAATCACCCTCGGAATTATCGGGGTTGTTGCGGCATTGACACTGCCATCAGTCATTACTAAAACTCAGGACAGGCAATTCAAGGCAATGTTCAAAAAACAATACTCGGTTATTGCTCAGGCATTGCAAATGGTTTCCGTTAAAGAAGGCCAAAATATTAATCCTCAGGAGTATGGCTGGGAAAAAATGATATACTATGTCTGCAAAATAGGCGAACAACTCAAAGCCGTCGACTCAGGATTAAAATGCAATGAAATATCAAACAATGCCGATTATACATTATCATCATCAAATTTTCCCAAAAATGAAGATATTCACTGGCATGCCACTAATGAATGGTTTGATAAAACAGGAAAACCATTAGGATTGAATGGCGGAACAAAAGGCTATGGACTTCTTACATTTTTATTGCCCGACGGTGCAATGATAAATTTTAATTGTACACATGAAGTTTTTATAGACGTAAACGGATATAAAAAACCTAATACTGTTGGCAGAGATATATTTTATTTCTTTATAAAAGACAATCAATTTGCACCTGTTTTCTGGACAAACGACACAGGCAATAGTGCAAACGGATGCAGCTGTCCTAATTATTGTACCCTTATCACACGTGATAATTATAAAGAGGACTGTGAAACAGGCTCTGGATGGGGATGCTCCCCTTTATATATTATGGAATAAAAAAACAAGTTAAATTTCTTCACATAAGCTTAACCTCGTAATTTATTTGTGCTTATATATTTCATGCAAATTGGGAGGGGATAATGATAAAACCAAACATAGCAATTTTAGGCGCAACAGGAGTTGTAGGCAGAGAAATTACAAAAATTATTGACGAACTACAAGTCGATTTTAATGAAATAAAATTTCTGTCAAGTGCAAAATCAGCAGGAACAAAACTGAAATTTCAAGGCAGAACCTATATTGTTGAAGAAGCAAAACCAGAAAGCTTTGACGGAATAAATATCGTTCTGGCATCGGCAGGCGCTTCCACATCAAAAATTTTTGCACCGGAAATTGTAAAACGCGGCGGTGTTCTTGTTGATAATTCGTCAGCTTTCAGAATGGACAAAGATGTTCCGCTTGTTATTGCAGGAGTTAATGATGATGATTTAAAGTGGCATAAAGGTATTGTCGCTAATCCAAACTGTTCAACTTCTCAATTAATGCTTGTTTTAAAACCTCTAATTGATAAAAATCCGATGAAAAGACTTATTGTATCGACTTATCAGGCAGTATCAGGAGCAGGGCTTGCAGCTATTAACGAATTAACGGAAAATACAAAATCAAAGCTTGAAGGTAAAATTTTTGAAAACAAATGCTTCAAAAAACCAATTGCCTTTAATGTAATCCCGCAAATTGACGTCTTCTGTGAAAACGGCTACACAAAAGAAGAAATGAAAGTTGTGAATGAAACAAAAAAAATTCTTCATTTGCCTGATGATTTGCCGATATCCTGTACGGCAGCACGCGTTCCTGTTTACAACGGACACTCGGAAGCCGTTGATATTGAATTTGAAAACGAAATTACACCTGATGAAGTGCGTCAAATATTAAAAAATTCATTCGGCATACAGGTTATTGACAATCCCGACAATTTTGAATATCCTACAACATACGATGCATCAGGTGTTAACCCTGTTTTTGTCGGAAGAATAAGAAAAAATCTGGCTTTTGAACATGGCATATCTCTCTGGTGCGTTGCAGACAACCTTCGTATAGGAGCTGCATTAAATACTGTAAGGATTTGTAAAAAAATTGTTGAAATGCAACTTTTTTCATGTATATAATAAATATACTAAGGATATCTTAGTTTACAAAACTTAATAAAATTTGGCCGAAATAGCAATATTTTTATAATAAATGTTTTTATAAAAATATGGAACAAAGCTAAGGGGAATAAATTATTATGGAAAAAATTAAAAATCAAAAACATCAGGAAGCAAAATCAGAAAAACTTAACAAACCAGACAAGGGTTCTGAAATCAATGTAGATCTTCCGAGATTAACATGTGACTATCTTGATCAGACATTACAAATTGCTTAAAATAAAACCCGCTAAGGCGGGTTTTATTTATTAATGCTTAACAAAAGGTAACTTTTAGGTACTTTTAGGAATATTTTTGCTAAAATAAGCTTTATAAACTAAGGTTAGAGGATATGTTAATAAAGAGAGAAGATATAAAAACTTTAGTTGATATTATTCATAAATCAGGTAAAACCGTTGTTTGTACAAACGGATGTTTTGATATACTTCATGCAGGACATGTAAAATATCTTCAAAAAACAAAGTCTTTTGCGGATTATTCAATAGTTTTGTTAAACTCCGACAAATCCGTAAAAAGTATAAAAGGACCGTCACGACCGATTAATAACGAAAATGACCGTTCCGAAATATTAAGCGCTTTGAGATATGTTGACTATGTGGTATTATTTGATGAAGACAGTCCTAAAAATCTCTTGGATGAAATTAAACCGGATGTGTATACAAAAGGTGCCGATTACAATATGGAAACTCTTCCCGAAGCTGATATTATGAAAAAAAACGGTACAAGAGTTGAATTTATAGAATTTGTAAAAGGAAAATCCACCACAAAAATTATTGAAAAAATAGAAAGTAAATAAAATGGAGAGCGGTTTATGAGCGCTTATGTATACATATTGTTTAATAAACCTGATGAAAACTTAATAATCGGCGTAACCTCAAATCTGTTGATGCACATGCATGAAATCAAAAATAAACTTACAAAAATTTATGAAAACGAATTTTCTACTAACAAACTTGCATATTACGAAAAATACAACGAACTTGATGAAGCCATTATAAGAAAAAAAGAACTTGACGAATTGAAAAAAGAAGATTTGACATCTCTAATAACACGGGATAACCCGCATTGGGAAGATATGCACAATACAATTTTAAAAATTTGGGGAGACTCACTAAAATCAAATAATATAGATCAAGCAACATAGATTAGAATTATTAACACAAAGGAGAAGATATATGAAAACCTTTACATTGGAAGAAATCACACACATTACAGGCGGCATGCTGACAAAAGTTCAGGATGTAAAAATTACGCAAATTGCACCGCCCCTGCTTTCTGATGAAAACACACTTGCTCTTGCGCTCGGAGAAGAAGAAATCACAAATCTTGCAAAATCAAAAGCAAAAGCAGCACTTGTGCCTTTAGGAGTGCAGCTTGACGGATTCTCAACAATCGAAGTTGAAAGACCACGTCTTGCCATGATGAAACTTCTTAATTTATTCTATACCGCTCCTGAAGTTAATAAAGGCGTTCACCCGACAGCCGTGATTCACGAAACGGCAAAATTGGGAGAGAACGTTCAAATCGGCCCTAACGTAGTAATTTCACATGATGCGGTAATAGGTGACAATACAAAAATTCTTGCCAACTGCTATGTAGGCGGCGGGGCAGTAATAGGTAAAAACTGCTTTTTCCACCCCGGCGTAAATATCGGCGACAGAGTAAAAGTAGGAAATGATGTTATTCTCCACCACGGCGTATCTTTAGGTGCCGACGGTTTCAGTTTTGTAACTGAAAATCCTGATAACATTGAACAGGCAAGAAAAGACGGAGAAATTAAAGAAGCGTTGACAAAACAGGTTATTTTTAAAATTCCGTCTATCGGCTCTGTTGTAATCGGCAATAATGTAGAAATCGGCGCAAATACAGCAATCGACAGAGGCACTATCGAAAATACCACAATCGGTGATGACACAAAAATTGACGACCTTGTAATGATTGGACACAATTGCAAAATAGGTAAAGGCTGTTTTATTGTTTCACAGGTTGGTATAGCAGGAAGCTGCGTAATCGGCGACAGAGTAACAATTGCAGGTCAGGCAGGTCTGGCAGATCATATTGAAATCGGCTCTGATACTATTATCACGGCAAAAGCAGGGGTTACAAAATCATTCCCTGAAAAATCAATTGTTGTAGGTATTCCTGCAATGCCGAGAAAAGATTTCATCAAACAATTGAAAACTTTAAAAGACGCTCAGGAAATTTTTGCAAAATTCCGTAAATATGAACCGTTATTAAAAGAATTTGAGGACAATATAAACCATGACCACAATTCTTAAAGAAATTTCTGTCTGCGGTAACGGTTTGATGAAAAATAAACCATGTACTGTTAATTTTTTCCCGTCCAAAACAGGAAAAATACGATACTTCGTAAAAGGTAAAGAAGCTTTTGAAGCTTGCGTTGAAAATGTTCTGTCAACAGACCACTGTGTAGTTTTAGGAAATAAGGAAGCAAAAGCAATGCTCACAGAACATTTGACGGCAGCTCTGGCTTTCTGCGGAATTGACAGCATAGATATATGCATGGACGAAACAGAAGTTCCGGCATTAGACGGAAGTTCTAAAAAATGGGTTGAATTATTTGAAAAAGCGGGAATTGAAAAACATTTGTTTGAAAAACAAAAATACTTCACGGTATCTGAACCTGTTTATTATCTGAACGGAAAAACAAGTTTAGTTATTCTGCCGGATAAAGAACTGTACATCTCTTATTCAGTAAATTATGACCATCCGGATCTTACAAGGCGCTGGGCAGTATATAACCCGAAAAACAAACAAGAAATCATTGAGGCAAGAACTTTCGGTTTTTACAAGGATTTGAGAAAATTTCAGATGCTGGGATTCGCTCAAGGGGTAACAATTGAAAATACACTCGGTCTGCAAGACAATGGCTATACATCACAATTGCGCTCTGAAAATGAACCCATAAAACACAAAATTCTGGATCTGATAGGCGATTTATATTTGACAGGTGTAAACCCGTTGAATTTGAAATGCCAGATATTAGTCAAAGAAGCAGGTCATGCAGTTCATATAAAAACCGCAAAATTGTTAAAAGATAAATTAGTAGAATGTAAATAAGGAGAGAAAATATGACAGAAGAAACAAAAACAGAAGCTTTAAGTTTTGACATTATGGATATCATGAAAATGATTCCGCACAGATATCCGTTCTTATTAGTTGACAGAATAACTGAATGTATTCCGGGCAAAAGTGCAAAAGGTTATAAAAATTTAACAATGAATGAAGAATTTTTCCAGGGGCACTTTCCGAATAACCCGATTATGCCGGGTGTTTTACAATTGGAGGCTATGGCACAGTGCTCAGCTCCAATTTTGATGACAATGCCGGAATTTAACGGGAAATTGACATTATACGCAGGAGTTGACGGCGTAAGATTCAAAAATATCGTAAGACCAGGCGACAAATTTGAAATGGAAGTAGAATTGACAAAAGTCAAAGGCCCAGTTTGCAAAGCTCATGGTATAGGCAAAGTTGACGGCAAAATCTGTGTGGAAGCTGATATGACTTTTGCGTTAAAATAATAAAAAGTCTATAACTCTATAACAATACTAATCAAGCTTCATTTAAAAAAGTAAATCAATGTAAAGATTTACTTTTTTATTGTCAAAAAAAATTTTTATGATACTTATATGATTCGGAGAAAAAAAAATGAAAATTACAAATATACAATATTATACCCCAAAATTAAACACTTATAAATATGCATCCCGCCCTATTCAAAATGAACAGCAAATGCCTGAAGCGTCAAATACACAACTCCCGACAACCGCACAGTATTTGGCATTCACAGGCGGCTACAGCCTTGATCTTACTAAAACTATTCAGCAGCTTGACAAACTTGCCGAAAAAAAATCCATATTCCCTCCAAATATAAGAGAATGGGCTGAAGTAATTCTGGAAGACGGCAACAAAGCAAAAGACACTCTAATCGACATTCACAAAGAATATTTTGCATATCTTAAAGAATGCTTCAGCTTAGAAGAAATTAAACAAAAATTTCCGGAATTTAAAGACGTTATTTCATCAGAAGATGTAGAAACAAAAGCAGGTTCAATTATAGACAAATTCCGCAAAGGCGAACTTGAATACTTTGATAATGATGAAGATTTAAGTGTTCAGCTGATAAAATTATACTGGGGAGAAGGCTTTTCTTTGAACGATTTGAAACGTTATGCAGACGGGCAGGATTTGTACCATACAATGAAAAAGCTAAATATCCCGACTGTAAGCAGAGATTACGGCCATATTTTAAAATTTTCGGATCCTGAATACAACGAACGTTTAACGCGCGAAATGACAGAAAAACGTCTTGCAACACTTGACAGAAAAGCACAGTTAGAACAGGGAGAACCTGTATATATCAAACGCGGTCCGCTGTCTGCCGAACATAAAAAGAAAATTTCTGAAGCATTAAAACATTTCTATGAAGAAAACCCTGAAAGAATTTATGAAATGTCTGAAAGACAAAAAGAGTTTTACAGACAAAACCCTGAAAAGTCGGAAGAACTATCCCGTGTATTAAAAAAAGCATGGAAGCTGCCGTCCGCAGACAGAATAAAAATTGCATTGTCAAAATTTTTAAAAGGTCGTAAAGTTGAAGCATTTGACCTTGAATCATCTCCTGAAAAATTAAATCAAGAACAGTCAAAAGCAATGAGAGCATTTTGGGGATTGAATGACTGGGCGCGAAAAGCTTTTTCAAAAAATATGAAATATGCATGGAGAAAAGTAAAAGAAGAAAATGAAACTTTCTTTACTGTAAGAACAGCGCCTACCCAATTAACTAGATTTGTTGAGAAACAAGCAGGAATGGAACCGGGTACATTAAAAGTTGACACTGTATTTAATCCTTATACAAAATATAGTTCAGTAGATGAACAATCTAATGAAATATTTACAAAATACACCGATATTAAAGGTATTAATAATCTTATGGCGGATACTTATCAATTGGCTACACTTAGTATTGGGGCAGCACTTAAGGATTTAAAGCTAAAACCTGGTAAAAGTAATAAGGCATATAATGATTTATTAGACTTAGCCAGCGTTATCGTATACAAAAATACAGGCGTAAATGGCGCTTATAAAACTCAATATACAGAAGAAGCCCAGCAGGATTTTGTACATTTAGCCATGTTTGCAGCAGAAAGCCGGAATGAAGAATTAATTAATATAATAAATGAAGCTCTTGATAATGCATTCGAAATAGCTTATGATTTTCATAATAAATCAAAAGGTTTCATATTAAAATAATATAAAAATATTGTGGCTAAGCCAGATTTGTACTATAATTAATAAAGAGGGCTTACCCCTCATCCGTTTTTAAAACACCTAAATTTAGAGAGAGGATAAAAAAGGAGGCGAAGCCTCTGACAAAAAATAAGAAGTAACACAAAAATCGGCAAAGAGGATAAAAAAGGAGGCAAAGCCTCTGACAAAAAAATAAGAAGTAACACAAAAATCGGCAAAGAGGATAAAAAAGGAGGCAAAGCCTCTGACAAAAAAATAAGAAGTAACACAAAAATCGGCAAAGAGGATAAAAAAAATGATAGACAAAACCGCAATTATTCATCCATCAGCTAAAATCGCAGATGACGCAATCATAGGACCATATGTAGTTATAGGTGAAAATGTTACAATCGGACACAGAACAAGAGTTATTTCAAATGCTCATATTGAGTTTGCAGAAATCGGTGATGACTGTACAATTTCTCCGTTTGCAACAATAGGTTCAGAACCTCAGGATTTAGGCTACAAAGGAGAACCAACAAAAGTTGTTATAGGCGACGGCACAATTATAAAAGAAAATGTAACCGTTCACAGAGGCGCTGCCTGCGGAGATTTTACAACAAGAATAGGTAAAAAATGTCTTTTAATGGTAGGCTCACATGTCGCTCATAACTGTGTTTTAGCAGATGAAGTAATCTTAGCAAACCTCGTAACCTTAGGCGGACATGTTCATGTAGGTTTCGGGGCATTTGTGGGCGGCATGAGCGTATTCCATCAGAATATAAGAATAGGCGATATGGCTATCATAAGCGGATTTTCTGCATCACGTCAGGATATTTTACCTTATTCCAAAGGCGAAGGCAGACCCCCTGTTCCGCGCGGGTTAAACGTAATTGCAATGAAACGCCGCGGAGTGCCGCAGGACGTCAGAACTCATGTAAATGAAGCCTTCAAACTGTTGATTTCTGAAGAATACAATACAACTCAGGCAATTGAAAAAATTAAAGCTGAAATTCCGATGAATGAGTATATTGAGAAAATGATTGAATTTATTCATACATCAAAACGCGGGGTGCTTTTAAAATCCCACAAGTCAGGCCACGAATCTCTAGAAGATAATTAAATATAATTTCCCCTCGCCCGAACGAACAAGTAGAGGACTAAGATTAGGCAATTTTATTTATTTAGAGCGAGTGGCTTGCGGGAGAGGGAAATTTTTCAATGCGAAGGATGAGCATTTGAAAAATGGGTGAGGGAAAAAAGAGGTATTATATGCAAAAAACAATCTGGGAAAAATATGCCGAAGTTCTTGTTGATTATTCAACAAACGTTCAAAAGGGCGACCTTGTACAAATAAGGGCAACTAGCATCTATGCAAAAGAGCTTGTTAAAGCCGTTTACAAAAGAGTTCTTGAAAAAGGCGCACATCCGATTTTGAGAACATCTTTTGAAGATATGTCGGATATTTTTATCAAATACGCATCAGACGAACAACTTGATTATATTGACCCGATTATAAAATTTGAATACGAAACAATTAATAAGTTTATTTCAATCGGGGCACCAATGAACACAAAAAACATGGCACGTGCGGATATGACAAAACTCGCACGCCGTACAAAAGCATCTCAAGGATTGTCTAAACTTCTTATGGACAGAACCGCAAACGGAGAAGCAAAATGGGTAATAGCAGATGTTCCGACACATGCTCTCGCTCAGGAAGCTAAAATGTCTTTTGATGAATACTCAGATTTTCTTTTCAAATCCTGCTACCTTGATTTGGATGATCCTGTTGCAAAATTAAAAGAACTTGACAAAAAACAAACCAAATGGGCAAATTACTTAAACGGAGTAAAAAAATTACGCATAACAGGAGAAAAAACAGATATAACATTCAATGTAGAAGGCAGAAAATGGATTAGCTGCTCAGGAATTAACAACTATCCTGACGGTGAAGTTTTCACCTCTCCTGTTGAAAATGATATTAACGGTGAAATTTATTTTGATTTTCCGCAAAACTACCGCGGTAACAGCTCAACCGGGGTTCATCTATGGATTGAAAACGGACAAATAGTAAAATTTGACGCAGATACAGGCCGCGACTTTCTTGAAGCAATGCTCAATACCGATGAAGGCTCAAAAGGAATCGGAGAAATTGCAATCGGAACAAATGACGAAATTCAGGAAGTTACCGGAAATATTCTTTTCGATGAAAAAATCGGCGGAGCAATCCACATGGCAGTCGGCGCATCTTACCCTGAAACAGGCGGAAAAAATATCTCCGGAGTACACTGGGATATGATTAAAAACATGAAAAACAATTCCCAAATCTACGCCGATAACATCCTTATTTATGAAAACGGAAAATTCCTAATTTAGTTGACAACTGATATAATCCGTTATAATATCAGAGTCCTAAGGAGAAATGATTATGGCAGGTGTACCCAAAATTACTTTAAACGAAGGAGCCAAGCAAACTATCAGGAAATTAACAAATCTGAGAGAAAATTTGGCTATTTCAGCACTCACAGGTAATTATAAAGAATTCCGAAAAAATTCTATTGAGTATGCAGACATAGCGGTTGAAAATTATAATCTTATGTCATTTGTTCCGAAATTTGCAACTAAAAAAGTTTCGCTGTTTTCCAGAATGGGGCTTAATATGTTAAAAGTGTGGTTTTTAAATTTGTTCAGGATTAAAACTCCAAACGAAAAACTTTTCAGAAAAATGGGCGAAAAGGCAAAGCTTGAACAGGACGTAAGGCAGTCTATTTATCGTTATTAATGTATTATTTTAATTCCTGAAACAGGCGCTGTAATGGTTTATTCCAACATTATCAAGCTCGGGAACTTCATTTATACAAATATCAATACATCTTGTACATCTTGGATGAAATCTACAGCCTGTTATATCTTGTTGTATTGATGGAGGCTGGCCTTGAATTGTTTCTAGTTTTAAATCCCTGTTAGAAGGCAGTGAACGCAAAAGAGCTGTTGAATAAGGGTGCTTCGGGTTTGAAAAGAATTCTTTGGAAGGTGCTGTTTCTACAATTCGTCCTGCATACATAACAGATACATAATCGGCATTTTCTCCGACAAGTGCCAGATCATGCGTAATTAAAAGTATTGAGGTATTTTTAGATGTTTTAATTTCATTTAATATATTCATAATCTGTGCCTGAATTGTAACATCAAGAGCAGTGGTAGGTTCATCTGCTATCAAAATTTCCGCATTACAAGAAAGCGCCATCGCAATTATTGCACGCTGTTTCATCCCACCTGAAAATTCATGAGGATAAGCTTTCATTCTTTCTGCCGCACAGGGAATTTGGACAGCATCTAAAGCTTCTACAGCTTTTTTAAAAGCTTCTTTGCCGCTTAATCCCTGATGAATTTTAATAACCTCCAAAAGCTGGTCGCCTACAGTATACAAAGGATTCAACGATGTCATCGGATCTTGCGGTATCAAAGCAATTTTTGCTCCTCTTATTTTCTGCATATCTTTTAGAGGCAGCTTCAAGAGATTTTCCTTCTTATAAATAATTTCGCCGGATTTAATCAGTGCAGTCTTTGGCAAAAGCCTTAAAATACTCATTGCACTAATCGTTTTCCCGCAGCCGGACTCTCCGACAAGTGCATGCATTCTGCCTTTTTCAAGTGAAAATGACACATCAAAAAGAGCCTGCCTGAATCCGTTTTCAAAAACAAAACCGAGATTTAAATTTTTTACATCTAAAATCGCCATAACTATATAATATATGATAGTTAAAAATATGTGAATAGTCATCACGGCTGTTTTTGTTAACAAATGTTAAGAGAATATAAATTCATCGAAATTCAGTAATAATAACTATTACAGGTCTTATTACACATGAAAACCCTATAATTACATGCAATTTTCAGGAACAAAAATTTTTTATAAAAGTATAGGGAAAAAAATAACTCCAAAACACGGGGAAAATTGAAAGGGGAAATTATGGTATCATCAATTTACGGTTTTACACGTGATTATGCCGCAGATTTTAACAAACAAAGTTATGAGGCATCAATCCGTGCAGATCAAAGAATGAAAGATTTAAATTCATCATCTAATGTTACCGTACCAATTGGGCAAACAGAAAAGAAAGATGAAAACAAAGGGCTGGCTGTGGAAAAATCGGCATCAAGCAATGTCATTCATACAGACAGAATAACTCAATATGATGCACAGCAAGCACAAGAAGTAAAAAAACAATTCGATATGGTGCGTTTGGAAAGAGACAAAGATTACCGTAATGAACAAACAGAAAAAGTTAAAAATATGTTATTAAAATACGGTACGGCAAACGGTCTTGAAGTGAAAGATGAAAAAGAAGCTAAAAAGATGGCTGAAAGATATATCGAAAATTTAAGACGTGAGCATAAAATTGAAACAACAACAACTTTTATAGACAAAGAATCTTTTGAAGCAGCACAAAAAGAACGTGAGGCAAAGAAAAAAGAATTGGTTCAGAAGTACAGAAACGAAGGCAAAGGAAGACGTGAAGCAAACAAATTAGCTGATACCGTACTTGGTGAAAACAAATTGTTGTCTAATAAAAGAGGCGGAATTGATTTTATAGAAAAACACAAAGATTTATTCTACGATGAAGCCGGTAATTTTTCAAGCGACAAATATAAAGAAGTTGTATTCGGCTTTACAGACAGAAATTCACAGGAAGGCGAAGCAAGAAGCGCTTATTTAAGTTTGGCAGAAAGACGCAGACTTGCAGCAGAATTCGGCTGTGATGACGACACAATTTCCGATATCGTTAAAAACGGCGGCGGTGCTTTTGAAAAAGATAATACTGAAATGATAAAAATAGGCTGTGCTATAGCCGGTGCAGCAATAGGCGGAGCTGCAGGCAACATGCTAAGCACTGAAACACCAACTGGCGGTTCATTAGCTCAGGCCGGGGCAGGTGCTCAAGGTGCAGGCGGAACTGCAGGGTCAGGTGCAGCAGCAGGAGTAACTCCGGGTTCTGTTGAGGTTGACCTGGGCGCAGCAGGAGCTGTTGTCGGTGCTGCTATAGGTTACGCTCTAGCACCTGATGACCCGGGTAACAAAGAACATCCGGTTTATGATCCACAACAACCGCCTAAACCGACACCTGTTCAGCCTACACCTATAGGACCTTTACAAATATCTAAAGATGAAATTGAAAAAGATATTTCAATTAAAGTACAGAAAGAAGTTACAACAAACATGGATTTTTGTCCTTATGAAGTAAAAAAAGATGACTTATGGTACGGTATTGTTCAGGCAACATACAGACACACAGACGGTTCTCCTCTTTCTTGGAGTGAAGTCAAAGAAGTTTACAACGGCTTAAAAGAAATGCATAACATTCCGAAAAATTTGGATTATATACCTCTCAAAACCTTAAGACTATATCACGAAGTCAACGGTAAAACATACCAAGTTAACTGCAATGCCAATGTAACTGAAAAATACACAGGTGAGTATGGAACTCCGACACAAGTATGGAATGGCACAGATCCAGGAGTACAAACAAAAACAGAACTAAAAGAACAAGATTATAATTGCAGTATCGGCTTGTACTTTATAAAAGATACCCAAGGAAATATAATAGGTACGTATAAAACAAGAGAAGAGCGCGATGCAGCACTTAGAAAAATACAGGAAGAAACCGGAGCGGAACTTGTAGAAACCAAGTAACTTCAATAAAAAAAAAAGACCTCCCTTTATAAGGGAGGTCTTTTTAATCAAGGACACAAACACCTTGAGCTATTGACTGCAGGTTATTTGCTATCCAATAGTTTTCAATCGGGGTAAACTCCTTATTAACACTAAAATAAGACGAGCCTGAACCGGACATAACAGCTTCAGGATATAACTTTTTTAGGGCCTTTAATTCTTCATAATCATCTATTAAAGCCCATTCAAGATCATTTTGAAAATCTTCTCTTTTGCCGAATGTTGACTCAAATCCCTTATTTAACTTATCCGAAAATTTTGTGTAAGCTTCTTTCGCACTGATACCAAGATTTTCAGGTTTAATTAAAGATAATGAAAATTTTTCAAATTCAAGCGGTTTTAAAATTTCTCCCCTTTCTGATGCCATTTGCCTTCCGCCTTCAAGACAAAAATTCAGATCAGATCCGAGTTTTGCGCAGATAGAATGAAGTTCTGGTTTTGATAACGGTTCATTAAATATTTTATTTAAACCGTACAAAGTTCCGGCAGCATCTGTGCTTCCGCCGGCAAGTCCCGCTGATACGGGAATATTTTTTTCTATATAAATATCAATTTTGTGTGGTGTAAGGTTTGTCCTTTCAATAAAGAGCATGACAGCTTTATAAACAAGATTTGTTTCGTCATAAGGGATTTCCTTACTGTTTCCGGAAAGGTTTATTTCAAATTTTTCTGCCGCATCTGCAGAAACTGTTAAATAGTCATAAAGACTTATGGTCTGCATAATACTTTCAATATTATGAAACCCGTCAGGACGTCTGCCAAGAACTTTTAATGTCAGGTTAATTTTTGCAGGACACTTAATTTTTATGGTCATTTTAAGGCCTCCGACAATTTTCCGAACATGTCTATTGAAAGTTTTTCTCCTCTTATGTTTTCGTCAATATTAAGTTTTGAAAAAGCCTCCAATATCTTCTCTTTTGAAAAGCCGCCTGATAAAAGACAATTTTTCAAAGTTTTTCTTCTCTGGGCAAATCCTGCTTTGACTGTTTTTCTAAAATGTGTGTAGTCTGTTAATTCAAGCAATGGTTTTTCTCTAACCGTTAATTTTACAAGGGCGGAATTAACTTTTGGCGCGGGATAAAAGGCTTTTCTTCCAACTAATCTTAAAATTTCAACATCAGCCCAGAATTGCGACAATATTGTCAAAAGTCCGTACTGCTTGGAAGGAGAATTTTCGTTTGCAGACATTCGTTGTGCAACTTCGTATTGTACCATAAGAATAATATCTGTTATTTTATTTCTGTTTTTGTTGTTTAAATCATCGATTTCTCCCAGCAGATGGGCAATAATCGGGCTTGTAATATAATAAGGAATATTTGCAACTATTTTTATTTTGCCCTCGCAAAGCTCTGACAAATCCGTTTTTAAAATATCTTTATGAATAATTGTAAGATTTGTTGCGTCGATTTTTTCAAGTTCTTTTACGGCTTCCTCATCAAGTTCAATTGCAAAGACATGTTTTGCATGTTTGACAAGCTGTTCTGTTACAAATCCTACCCCCGGGCCAATTTCTACAACCGTATCATCAGGCTTGATATCTGCATAATCAATGATATCAGAAATTACCTGACCGTCTATCAGGAAATTTTGTCCGAGTCTTTTTTTTGTTCTGAAATATCTTGCTCTGTCGAAGTAGTTCATCTTACCTATAATAATACCACACACAGGCAAATGTTTTAATAAAGTTTTTTTGTTAATTTTGTGGATGGTATAATAGATAGGGGGTCACTTGTGAACAACGTACAAACCAGAACAAAGTTAGACAAAAAAGAAATTCTAAAACTCTTTGAAGAAGGCTGCAAACCGGCAAAAACACATAAAATTGGAATCGAATACGAAAGACTCCCTGTGTTTCCGGTTACGTCAAAAGCTGTAGATTATTCATCCGAATTCGGTATTTGTAATTTTTTAAGAAATTTTGCCCGGGAAGAAAATTGGGACTATATAATGGATGATTATAACATAATCGGGCTAAAACAGGGGCATGACACAATTACACTTGAACCCGGATGCCAGATAGAGATGAGTTTGGAACCTCAAAATACAATTGATGAATTAAAATTAAAAATTGAAAATTTAGACAAAAAATTAAAACCCGTACTTAATAAATTCAATATAAAACTTTTAAATTACGGTGTTTCACCTCTGTCAACACATAAATCAATAAACCTTATTCCTAAAAAACGCTATAAAATAATGGCAAAATATCTCTGGGGAATTTTATCCGATGTTATGATGAGGGAAACAGCAGGTATTCAGTGCTGCATAGATTTTAAAAGTGAAGAAGATGCAATGCGCAAGTTTAAAATTGCAAACAAACTTGTTCCTTTTATGACTGCTATGTTTGCAAATTCACCTATCCGCGGCGGCGTGGAAACAGGATATAAAAGTTTCAGAGCATTGAGCTGGCTTAACACTGATAATGATCGCTGCGGTTTTGTCGGACAGATTGATAATCACTTTTCTTTTGAAGAATATGTTGACTATGTTCTTGATGCACCGATGATATTTATAAACCGTGAATCAGGTGCAATACCCGTTAACGGGAAAATTACGTTTAATCAATTTATGGGAGAAGGTTTTGAAGGACTTGAGGCTGATATAAATGATTTTAAACTTCATGCAAATCTTTATTTTCCTGAAGTACGCCTGCGGAACTTTGTAGAAATACGAAATCATGACTGTGTAGGTAAAGATTTACAGTATGCAATTCTTGCGATATACAAAGGAATTTTATACAGCCAAAGTGCCATGGATGAGATAGAAGAACTTTTCAAACCTTATGAATACAGAGATTTTTCGGAATTGCGGTATAATGTTCCCAAAAGCGCATTAAATGCTAAAATTGCTCATCATTATATAAAAGATATTGCAAAAGAAATTTTATATATTGCGGAAAAATCTCTGATAGGTATGGATTCAGGGGAAGAAAAATTTGTTGAACCGATAAAAGAATATACCCTGAACGGTATAACTCCTGCCGACATAATTATCCGCAACTGGAACGGTGTCTGGAACAGAGATGTCAAGAAATTGATACAACATGTAACGGGATAAAATTAAAAAACACGGAGAATAAAATTATTCTCCGTGTCCGTCGATTACCGTCATATCAGGATTGCGGCGATGCGCCAAGCTTTTCTTTATCCGCACTAATAAAATATATTCGGAAGTTTTTTCAAGAAAAGTTTTACCCGTCGGGTAATCGTCCGTATCCCGCCGCTTATTTCCCGGAAATGGTGCAGGTTATCACTGTCACCTGCTTCGAATATGAACACAGATGTACATTACCTTAAAGGCTGTGTTCTCCGGGCCCGGAAATATCCCGGATGATCCGGCTTTGAGATACGAAGTTGTTTACATTTATATTCTAAAATTTTTTCTATATGTTTTCATTCAACTTTTTGCTTATTAATTATTCTGAAATTATGTACTTTTGTGTAATAGAATAAATACTTATTTAAATAATAATACCGTAAGGAGGAAACTTTAGATGGCAATAAAAATACTTGTTTTTGATTACCGTGAAAGCGAAAGAAATTTCTTCGGCAGCAATAAATTTGAACATTTTGATATAACTTTTTACAGTGAAAGCTTAAACGAAGATACTGTCAAAAATCTTTCAAAGGACCAATTAGAAAGTGCTTATGCAATAAGTGTGTTTATTGATTCTGAAGTAACTGAAAACGTTATTAATGCATTTAAAAATCTGAGAATTATTTCCGCCCGTTCAACCGGGGTTGACCATATTAATTTGAAAGCAGCAGCAGCAAAAAATATTGCGGTTATTAATGTTGAAGGCTATGGCTCAAAATCAGTAGCGCAATTCACAATAGGGCTAATGCTGGCGCTTGTAAGACGCATTATACCTGCATCACGTTATATTACGGAAGATAAACACGGCTCTTGTTCAAATTTTTTAGGACATGATCTTTCAAAGCTTACTTTCGGGGTTATCGGAACAGGTGCAATAGGTTCCACTGTATGCAAAATTGCCTGTGCATTCAATATGAATGTTATTGCTTATGATTTGACAGAAAAAAAAGAACTTACTTCTAAATATGACATAAAATATGTTGATTTTAATACATTATTGAAAGTTTCTGATATTATCTCTATTCACACACCCTATACAGGCAACAATTTTCACATGTTTTCAAAAAAAGAATTTGAATTAATGAAAGATTCAGCATACATAATTAACACATCGCGCGGTGAAATTCTTGATACTTTTGCATTGTATGATTTTTTAGTAAATAAAAAACTTGCGGGTGCCGCACTTGATGTTGTTATGTGTGAACAGGCAAGTTTCAGATGCAGTCAGCTTTCAAAACAGCTTAATAACGACATTATTTGTTTTGAAGAAGCCAAAATTGTCAAAGAACTTGCTAAAATGGATAATGTTATAATAACACCTCATATAGCTTATGAAACGCAGGATGCAATAGATTATATTCTGGAAGTTTCATTTAAAGGTATTCTTGACTGCATAAAAGGCGGGAATGAGTATAGAACATATTGAGGAGGGAAATAAAGGCAAGTTTAATAAAAAAAATTTATTTAATCATTATCTGCATTGAAATTACACCGAAAAGAAAATCCTTACGCTTTTTCAGCTTAAATCCCTTTTTTCCAAAATCCCTAATCAAATCGTCAGGGGCAGGAAAAAGTTGTTTTGATTTAATCAAATATGAGTAAGCAAAATAGTTGTCCGTAAATAAACGCACCAAAACCGGTATTATAAAATCAAAAATTTTACTTAATAAATTTTTTCTTCCAAAATCAAGATGCATATAGTAACCACCCGGTTTCAATATACGATACACTTCTTCAACTGCTTTCTCTGCATTTTGTATGTTTCTTAAACCAAAACCCATTACTGCAAAATCAAATGTGTTATCCGCGAAGGGCAAATTAGTTACATCCACTTGTAAGTATTCAATATTTTTGCTTTTGCTTCTTGCAATTTCAAGCATTTTATCCGAAAAATCAACTCCGATAACATCAGCATCAGGCTGAATCTGCTTTATAATTATTGCAAGGTCGCCTGTTCCGCAGCAAAGGTCTATTACTTTATCATGCGCTTTAATCCGCAAATTCTTTATACTCATATATTTTACATATTGCTGGGTGCCAAAAGACATAACCCTGTTTATAAAATCGTATCTGTCTGAAATGAGATTGAACATTGCCTGTATTTTTTGCGGTGATTTATCAAAAGTCATAAATTGTTACCTTTTTGCTTAAATTTAATCTTAACATATAATGAAATTATGAACATAGCTTTTATTCCGATAGATAACAGACCTGTGTGCTATACCCTTCCCGAGCAGATTTGTGCTTTAGATAGCAGAATAAATCTTTATATTCCGCCGAGAGAATGGCTTGGTGATCTGACAAAGTACGCTGAGGCTGATAAAATTTTTAGCTGGCTTGAAAATTTAAATAATATTGACGCAGTAATTTTAAGTCTGGATACTTTATCATACGGCGGTTTAATTTCATCAAGAAGATGCCCTGAAAGTTTTGATTTTATAAAACAAAGAGTACATAAACTCAAAGGTATTCTTGAAGCCAAACATGCTAAAATCTATGCGTTTTCAAGTATAATGCGAATTTCAAATAACAATATTAATGAAGAAGAAAAAGAATACTGGAATATCTGGGGTAAAAAGATATTTGAATACTCTTACAATACACACAAATACGGGCACTTTGAAACTGATATCCCGTCTGATATTTTGAATGACTATCTTGAAACAAGAAAAAGAAATTTTGAGATAAACAAAATTTATCTGGAATTTCAAAAACAAGGATTATTTAATACTCTTGTATTTTCAAAAGATGATTGTTCGCAATACGGTCTTAATGTAAAAGAAGCGCAGGAGATTGAAAAACTCGGAGGATTTGTAAAGACAGGAGCAGATGAAATCCCGTTGACGCTTCTGGCACGGGCTGTGAACGAGTTTTATACAACCTCTATAACACTTTCTTCACTAAAAATAGCGCCGATATTTCTTGTTCCCGAATGCAAAGATTTAATCTCAAATTACGAAGATGTTTCAATCGAAAACTCGGTAAAAGGACAATTAGAACTCGCCGGATGCCGGATTTGTGAACCCGAAAACGCTGATATTCTGTTATATATTAATAACTTCGAAGAGCATCAGGGTGAAATAGTCATGAAAGTCCCAACTAAATCGTTTTCAGGTCAATGGTTTTCCCCTGAAAAACCTTATATGATTGCGGATGTCAGATTTGCAAACGGTGCGGACAACGCTTTTGTTGAAAAGTTATTTGAAGGTGACTTTGATGACAATTTTTACGGGTATTCAGGATGGAATACTTCCGCAAATACACTCGGAAGCCTTATCTGCGCAGCAGTTATAAAGTACTATTCAAATCTTTCCCCCATTCACTCATCACTCTTTAAAAAATTGCAGGTCATCAGATTTCTTGACGACTGGGCTTATCAGGCAAATGTAAGACAAATGCTTGAAAAACCTGATGAAAATTCAATTAAAACTCTTATGAAACCATATGAAAAAAAGATTTTTGAAGAATTAGACGTAAATTATAATACATCATATAAGTTCCCTTGGAACAGACTGTTTGAGGTGGAAGTTGAACTTAACTGATGTGATATTTTTGTCTGCTGCACTCGGTATTGATTGCCTTGTTGTATCGTTTTCTCAGGGCTTGATATTTACATCGTCAAGAATAAAAAATTCATCCGCACTTGCATTCACTATGGGCTTTTTTCAAGCTTTAATGCCTTGTATCGGTTATGCTGCTGCTGGAATTGTAAGTACATATATTGAACCGTTTTCTAAATGGATTGTTTTCACTATATTTACGGCACTTGCAATAAAATTTATTCATGAAGCATTTCAACAAAAAGAAGAGACAATCTGCTGCATTGGTTTAAAATGCTTGATAGGTCTTGGTCTGGCAACAAGTATTGACGCACTCGGCTCAGGTATAAATCTGCATTTGACCAAAACTCCGCTTTTACATTCGGCAGTGCTTATTGGTCTGGGGTCTATAATAATGTCTTTAATAGGCTTTTGGCTCGGAACTTTTTTTAAAAAACTTCCTTCAAAATCGCTTGAAATTACAGGCGGTCTTATACTGTTGATTTTAGGAATAAAGGGATTGTTTTAATCTTTGGCATGCCAAAACAGGCACTGATACTAAATAATTTACAATTCTTAATAAATATTTAAACCATGAAAAACCATGGCATGAGCATGATTGCATGTTTTTAAATCGCAAAACCATGTAAGCAATTGACTTTTACCATGATTGACTTCCGGGAAAAGGCTGTACTGCGGAGTTTGCAATGATTGTTACAAATGTTCATATTCTCATGTTCTGCCCTTGAAATAATTTACTTATTTTCTATAATTAAATTAAAGAGGTGAAACACATCTCTAATGGGGATTTTGACAGGGTTAGCCCTGCCACGGTTGCCATACTTGGGTAAGATATTTTAACTGGAGATTTAATAAATTGTTTAGAAGTAGGGATATGGGCAGAGCTGTTGCAGTAAGAAGATGGACACCAACAGCTTTGGAATGCTATAAGAGAGGGTGCAACTGCGAAGGTTGCTTCTATAGAGATTTTTTCAGCGGTTCATCACAAAAATGCCAGATGAAAGCTTCAGTTCTTGAGCTTGTACGTGTTATCGGAACTCCGAATGTAGAATTACAGCAATTTATTATTGAAGACTAATATACATAATTTTTATGTAATTTTGCAAAAATGTGCTGAAAAGGCTTTAAAAATCCGAAAATATATGTTATAATGTATAAGCATTATGTTATAGGAGGTTTAAGCATGCACATTTATGTTAACGGAAGAAACATCGAAATCACGGACGCTATCAAAGCTTATGTGAAAGAAAAATTTGGCAAAGTGGCTAATCACTATGATCAAATTCAAGGTATTGACGTCGTTTTATCAGTAATTAAAAATCCGTCCGCTTCCGGCAAACACGTTGCAGAAGTCAGCTGTAAAATGAATACTGGCGTTGTACGCTGCGAAGAAGCAGGTGAATCTATGTATGAAAGTATTGATTTACTGGCTGATAAACTCGCAAGACAGGTACAAAAATTTAAAGACAAAAGTATAGGCTCGGATAAATCTTCCATCAGAACAGAAGCTAATATGGAAGAAACCGCCGAAGTTGTTGAAGAATAAAATTTAAAGAGGTGTCTATACACCTCTTTTTATATTAAAATAATAAAAAATGTTGTACGTGTTTCAGGCACTCGCCTATAACTTAAGTAAAAATATAATATGATGTTGAAACAAGTTCAACATGACCTTTTAGTATACGGAATCTAAAAATGATAAACAACAAAAAAGTAATTATTATAATGCCGGCTTATAACGCAGAAAAAACACTTAAACAAACTTATGAAGAAATTTATAAGCCGTTTGTTGACGAAGTTATTCTGGTCGATGACAACTCACAAGACAATACAAAACTTGTTTCAAAAGAACTAAATATAACAACTATTGTTCACAAAGAAAATAAAGGCTACGGCGGCAATCAAAAGTCCTGCTATAAAGCAGCCCTCAAAGCAGGAGCGGATATTGTCGTAATGCTTCACCCAGATTATCAATATACCCCGAAACTTATCCCTGCAATAGTTTGCATGATGGCGTTCGGTCAATATGACGCTGTTTTAGCCTCAAGAATGCTTGGCAATTCCGCTATTAAAGGCGGAATGCCGCTTTATAAATTTATAGCAAACAAATTTTTAACATGGTTTGAGAATTTGCTTACGGGAGAAAATTTAACAGAATATCATACTGGTTTTAGAGGTTTTACAAAAGAAGTTCTGGAAACACTGCCGCTTGGCGAATGCGACGACGATTTTATTTTTGATAATGAAATGATTGCATTATTGTTTTACAACAATTTTAAAATCGGCGAAGTTTCGTGCCCGACAAAATATTTTAAAGAAGCCTCATCAATAAACTTCATACGCTCATGCAAATACGGACTCGGTGTTCTGGCTGTCAGCCTGAAATACCGTTTTGCCAAAATGGGTTTAAAATCAAAAATCTTTCGCTCCGGGGCAAAAAAACTTGATCTTGATACAGAAATTGAATACTATTTTAAGTAGACTGTAATCAGCCGACAAATTTGGGGAAGCTGATTATAATTAAAAAACATCTTATTTTCCTTATAAGGTAATGATAAGAGGACGATTATATACAAAACAAAACCGGCTTAGGAGTTAGAAGCCGGTTTTATCCTTTTTGTTTGAGTTTATGAAAAGATTAAGTTGTTTCTATGCAAAAGTATTTGCAGGTTTCTTCTGAGCTGTAGCACCAGGAATTGACTGCCAGTTAGCTGCCATAATTTTCTTAAAAGATTTCAAAGCAGTATCTTCAAGTTCACCGAGTTCTTCAGCTTCCATAATCAATTCTCTCAAAGGAAGCAGGGCACGTTGATCTCTGAGGACACCCAATGCTGCTGCCGCACCTGCTCTTACAAGTTCATTTTCATTGCGGTTTTTCATAACATCTATCAATGCCGGAACTGCTTTAGTATCATTCAATTTACCGAGTGAAGTTACCGCATAAATTCTTACGTTAACCCATTCGTCATACAACATATTGATAACCTTATCAACAGCTTTTTTGTTTCCAATTTCACCTAGTGCTCTTGTTGCATCACATCTTACGTTAACTTTTTCATGATCCAAAGAAGCAATCAAGGCATCTGTAGCAACATCGCCGATTTCAATCAAAGCATCAGTTGCAGTAATACAAACCTGCGGATTTTCATCATTCAAAGCTTCCACAAGCGGTTCAACAACAATTTCACCGCCCAAACGTCCTAAAGCGCGGGCTGCACGGACTCTAACATCAACATTTCTGTCTTCGCGTAAAGATTCAATTAAGTGAATTGTAGCTTTAGAATCGCCTAATTCACCCAAAGCTCGAGCTGCATAAAGTCTAACAGATCCGTTTTTATCGTGTTTCAAAACATCAATAAGGGGCTCAACAGCTTTAGAATCGCCCATTTCGCCTAAAACACGCGCAGCATTATATCTGACCTTTTCTGAATTACTTGTTTTCAAATCAACCAATAATTCATCAAAAGTTTTTTTCACTTGTTTTTTCTTGCTGTTCACACTAATTGTCATTCGCTTTCCTCCGACGCACAATATTAAATTACACTACACTTATATATTAAAAATTTTGTGAATAAAATATTGCCTTTTTTACTTACTTATATTAATTTTTGTTAACATATACTTTTAAATGATTGTCTTTTTACTTAAGAGAAGTGCAGTTATGCGTTTAAATAATTTTAAGGGTAAAACTAACACTTTATATTAATACTATAACATACTTTCCAATCTTCCGCCAGTTAAAGATAAGAAATAGAAAAAAACATGTTGATTGTTTTATTAATAAAAAGTGTCTTTCAATTATATATTAATCAAATTTGTAATATTTCTTAATAATTATTACTCACCACAGAGGGTAATAATAAACTCGCTGCCCTTGCCAACCTCACTGTTAACAGTAATTTTCCCTTTATGCTTTTCTATAATCTTTGAACAAATTGCAAGTCCGAGTCCTGTTCCGACTCCCGAACATTTTGTAGTAAATCCGGCTGTAAATATCTTGTCAAGCTGATTTAGCGGTATTCCACAGCCCGTATCTTTTATCCTTACAATAAGGTTTTTATCCTTGTATCCTGTTGTTATGGTAATAGTACCTTCTCCTTTTATTGCCTGACATGCATTGATTAAAATATTTGTAAACACCTGGTTAAGCATATTTGGAAAACATTTAACAGCGGGGATTTCACCGTAATTTTTTACTATTTTTATTCTGTTTTTTGTTTCATGTCTGATAAGCTTCAGAGTCAAATCCAGTTCTTTATTTATATCAGCTTCCTGAAGCTCGGCTTCATCAAGACGAACAAATTTTTTCAGGGAAGTTACAATGCTGCTTATACGGTTTACAGCTTCTTTATCAATATTATTCAAATCAATCAGCATCTCTTTTAATTCAGCGTCTTCTATTGATGGAAGAAGCTTTGCGGCAATAGCATTGTTTGATTTTATCGAAGCTGCAGGTGTATTAATTTCATGTGCAACACCTGCTACAAGCTGCCCAAGTGACGCCATTTTTTCAGAATTTATAAGCTGTATTTGAGTTTCTTTCAATTCCTTCAAAGCATTTTGAAGTTCTTTTACAGTTTGAACATTTTTTTGATAAAGCTGTGCACGTGCAATTGCGTTAGACAATTGGGATGATATTGCTTCAAGAATTTCAATTTCTTCTGTTAACTCGCGCTTTTGATAGCTGAGTAAAACTATGACTCCCATAAGGTTTTGCAAATGGTAGACCGGAATCACAATTCGCAAAACAGGCTGCTTAAATGGTTTTGCATTTATATATTCTGTTAAAGTATTAGACACGGCAATCTCTTTTGCCGCAATAGTTTCCGTTGTCTTTTTATCAAAAATTATTTCTTTTAATGATCTATTTTTTTTCTGTCCATATATTTCTTCTATTACAAAAAAATTTTCTTCTGCTTTTGCGTAATAAGCTTTATAAGCACTGAACATTATTGCAAGTTCTTTCAGTGCCGAATAAAGAATTTGTGAGATATCAATACTTTCTCGGATTGAGTTTGAAACCTTGTTTATGAGGGCAATTCGGATAGCTTGACTCTGTGCCTTTTGTTTAATTTTTTGGAGGTCTTCATTCTCATCAAGGAGTTTTTTATTTTTTTCCTTTAACTTTTCATTTTCCTTATAAATATCATTAAGTTTATTCTGTGCACTTACATCAGTAAAAAATATTATAGTGTAATTCCCTCTTTTAACTGCCTGCAAATCATAGTAAAAAATCCGGTTAAGTTCTGACTGGTAAGAAATTCTCGCGAAAAAATTTTCTTTGGAATTTACGGCATGATTAATAGGAGAATAAACTTCTATATTTTCCAGATCCAGCGGACAGATGTCAAAACCTGTATTGTGTGAAAATTTTTTCAGATTTGCAAAATCTTTAAACCACCTTTTAAATGTGTGGTTTCTGTACACAACCTCCTGTTTTTTGTTCAAAATTAAAACAGCATCCCTAAACTGTCTGAAAAAATCAAACTTCCTCATACTTATATTATATTTAGTTCAATATTCAATGGCAATTATATTAATTAAAATAAAAAACCGGTCAATCTTGACCGGTTTTTTAACTAAAGTTTATAACTTATACACTTGCGAGTTCTTTTGATTTTTCAAGCTGCAGAGTACAAGTTGTTACATCGCATACACAAGACGGGCCAAAGTACTGGATAGCACCCGGGAATAAATATCTGTCATTTAACGCCCAGTCTTCTCTGTTTTGTTCAAGCTGTTTGAACACAGGTCCGTCAAGTTTTACAAGTGCTTTTTGGATAACAGGTTTCATTTCGCCGTGACGCTTTTCCATGTTCATCATCATTGTTAAAGGCACACCGCCTGCAATCCATCTGTCAGCAGGTTCTGTCAGGTTTCTTACTGATGATAAATATCCTGTTAAACCAAAGCTTATCAATGCAAAAGCATTAAAGCCCAATGAGTAGCAGTAATCAGCATCAAAATTTGACGGGAATGCACATCTGCCTTCATAACCGAAGAAATGTGATTGTGCATTGAATTTGCCGATATAATCTCCTTGAGATTTTAATTCATCAAGTCTTGTTGAAATCATTTCGATTAACAATTTTTCAGTTTCAATTTTAGAAACCTGAACATTGCCATGCGGATCGCGGTCAGCTAATAATTGGCCTTTAATTAATGCCGGCAGCGAGTTGTAAACTTTTGCATTTGCAGGCTCAAGCCTGTTTTCAACAATGTCGAATTTGTCACGAATTGTAGTTGCATTAACAAAATCCGGATCATTTTCAAGTGATGCCATAATATCGTTAAGGTTTGCAATCATAGATTTCATTTCAGGAATAAATTCGATTAAACCTTCAGGAACGATTACAATACCAAAATTTTTCCCCATATCGGCACGTTTAACAATAATATCGCACATATAGCTAATTATGCTTTCTAAAGACATTTTCTTTTCTTCAACTTCTTCTGAAATCAAAGTTATGTTCGGCTGAGTCTGTAAAGCAGCTTCCAGTGCTACGTGAGAAGCACTTCTTCCCATAATTTTGATAAAGTGCCAGTATTTTTTAGCGGAATTTGCATCACGTTCAATGTTTCCGATAAGTTCTGCGTATGTTTTTGTAGCTGTATCAAAACCGAAAGAAATTTCAATCTGGTCGTTTTTCAAATCGCCGTCAATAGTTTTCGGGCAGCCGATAACCTGAATACCTGCATTATTTTTAACAAACCACTCTGCTAAAAGAGCTGCATTGGTATTAGAATCGTCCCCGCCAATTATTACAACAGCGGAAATATTTAATTTTTTACAAACTTCCCATGATTTTTGGAACTGTTCTTCAGTTTCAAGCTTTGTTCTTCCGGAGCCTATAATATCAAACCCGCCGGTATTTCTGTAAGCGTTGATAAATTTGTCATCAAATTCAACATATTTTCCGTCAATAATACCAGATGGGCCGCCTAAAAAGCCGTAAAGTCTGTTTGAAGGGTTTGCCTGTTTCAAAGCATCATACAAACCTGCAATTACGTTGTGGCCTCCGGGAGCCTGACCGCCCGAAAGGATTACGCCTACATTTTTTACTTCTGATGTTTTTGAAGAAGAAGTTGTTTTAAAAGTTACAACGGGTTTGCCGTATGTATTTTTGAATAAATTTTGGATTTGTTCCTGATCTCTGACTGATTGAGTTGCGGAACCTTCAGCCATTTCAAGATTGTTAATTCCGTTAGCAAGGCTTGACGGAAGTTTTGGCTGGTACTTTAATCTTTCGATTTGCAACGGTGAAAGTTTTTCCATATTTCTCTTCCTTTTCTTGAGTAATACTATTTACAATAATATTCTACAATAAAAAAGATATTTTTACATAAAAATCATCTTGTTTGTAATATAATAATTATATTCAGATAAAGGGAGAAAAAAATGGGAAAGAATAGAATTGGTATAGATGTAGGCGGAACAAACGTTAAAATTGCTCTGGTAGACGACAGAGGAAATATAATTTATTCAAACTCGGTTCCGACACGTGCGGAAATGGGTTATGAATACACTGTTAACAATATAAAACAGGCTATCCATGACTTAATGACAGAAACTAAATTAACCACAAAAGATATTGAAGGTATCGGTTTCGGTTTCCCCGGACAGGTAGATTACAAGGCAGGAGTTGTCAGAAACGCCCCTAATATTCCGGGATGGGTTGAAGTACCGATTGCAAAATTGATTGAAGACGAATTTAATATCCCGACACGTGTTGACAACGATGTCAGATGTGCAGCTCTCGGAGAACTTAATTACGGGGCAGGCAAAGGATGTGAAAACCTTATTTGTATTACGGTCGGCACAGGTATAGGCTCCGGATTAATTATAAACGGCAAACTTGTAAGAGGCGCTTCAAATGCTGCAGGCGAAATCGGACACATTAAACTCCAAATGAAAGACGGCCCGATATGCGGCTGCGGTGATACAGGGTGTTTGGAAGCATTTGCCTCCGGTCCTTCAATTGTAGCTATGGCAAACGATTATATCAAAGGCGGAAAATCCGCCAAATTCCGTGAAATGGCTGAAGGCGGTATAATTACCCCATATATTGTATGCGAAGCAGCTAAAGCCGGCGATCCCGTTGCCCAAAGAATCTTTGCAATTATGGGTGAATATATCGGAATAGGTATGGCAAGTGTTGTAAATCTTCTTAACCCTGAAAGAATTATTGTAGGCGGCGGGGTTGCTGATGCAGGTGATTTACTCTTAAGCCCTTTAAAAGAAGCGCTATATAAACGTGCAATGAAAGTCGCAGGCTCGGCTGTTGAAGTTGTTCCGGCTCAACTCGGGAATACTGCAGGCGTTATAGGTGCAAGTTTATTGATTGAAAGCTAAATAAGGAGAAATTTTTTATTTTTATCAACCATCTAATAAGTTCAAAAGGATAAAAATAAAAGATAAATTATATGTCAGTATATTTTTTTTACGGCGAAGAAGATTTTAATATTGAACAGGAAATCGAAAAACTCAAAAAAGGGCTCGATAAAAATTTTCTTGAAATGTCTTTCAAAATATATAACAACCCTAAGTTTCCTGATTTGATTTCAATTCTTCGTTCACAGCCGATGATGTTCGGCAAAATGCTGATAATAATCAATTGCCTTGACTACTTTTCAAAAACCTTTGAAGACAAAGAAATTAAAGAAATAGAATCCGCTCTTGAAGGGAATAATGAAAACCTTGACATAGTTTTTGTTGCGCAGCTTCCGAGAAACGAGGGGAAAAAATTAGACAGCCGTAAAAAATTCTTTAAGCTTTTGAAAAAATACAACGCAGTTGAATGTAACTTGATTCCGACCTACAAAACTGCCGAGCTGGAAAGCTGGATTGTCAAACAAGGGAAAACAAAAGGAATAAAATTTGGAAAAAATGCCCTTACCGCTATTATTTCCCAAATCGGCAACAATCTCAGGCAGATTGATTCAGAACTTAATAAGCTTAAACTTTTTGCATATCCAAGCGATACAGTCACTGAAGATATGGTAAAAGAGATTTGTATTTCCAATGAAGATTTATTCGCATTCTCTGACTTTCTGATGGAAAATGAAAAAGACAAAGCGCTTCTGGAATACAGAAAACTTCTTGATACAAGATATCCGCTTGAAATTCTGTCAACATTACAGACAATGCTCAGACGCTGGATAATTTTAAAAGCAAAAGCTCATAACAGCACACCGTTTGAACTTGCAAAACTCACCGGAATGCATGAGTATGTAGTAAAATTGACCTTGCAAAAACTCAAAAAAAACAACTTAAAAGAACTGGTAAAATTAAAAGAGAATTTAACGGATGCTGAATACAGAATCAAATCAGGACTTGCGCTTGATGTTGAAAAAGAGGTAGAAAATGCGTTGTTTCGTTGAAAAATTAAGGACTTGAAAGGTTTAAAGGTTTAATGGCTGAAGGGTTAACAATAAAAGAACAATATCCTTTTTTAATGAAATATTTTAACAGCGGAATAAATAAACATAGTAAAAAAATTTCGCACAGTATTTTGTTTTACGGTTCTGATATTAAGGCGCAGTATGATCTGGCACTTGAAATTGCAAGGATGCTTAACTGCAGCGAAAATCATACAGAAAACTGTCAATGCCTTAATTGCCGGTGGATAAGAGAAAATAACCATCCTGCCGTTATGACAATTTCCAAAGTAGATAATAAGCCCTCTAATGATACATCTAAAACAGTTATTTCTATTGATCAGGCAAGAATGATTAAAAGTGATCTGCTTGTCACCTCCGATTATCACAGAGTTTTAATATTTTGCGACAAAGATAAAGAAGGAAACGTTCAGGGACTAAATCAATTAAATTTTCAACCTGATGCGGCAAATGCGCTTTTAAAAACTTTTGAAGAACCGCCATCCAATACAACATTTATTTTCCTGACAAAAGACAAATCAGACATGATTAATACGGTTGTTTCACGTGCACAGTGTTTTTATGTACCGTCAATGAAAGATGAAGATAAAGATTTTTCCATTGTAAAAGAGGCGATGGACGGTTATTTGGAACTTAATCGCAACGAAGTTCTTGACTTTAATGACAAAATTTTGGAACTTGCAAGAGAATATGAACCGGAATTTGTATTTACACAGATGCAGAATTATATAGAAGCATTGTTAAAATCAAACCTTGACAACCTTCCTTTGAAGGTAAAACTGATAAATGATTTAAAATCAACAGAAACCGCTAAAAAAGAAGCCCGCCTGAATATGAATATCCAGACGGTAGTTGAAACTTTAAGCTTCAAATTAATTTTATAAAAATTTTTTAAGCATTATGCATAATTCTTGACGGTCTGTTATCAGTATTTTTTTTGGATTTATCAGTTACGATTTTTGCAATAATTGCAGCAGCAACAACAACTCCTGCAGCGATCATTGCAATTGTTTTACCTGACAATTTTTTTGCTTTTTTTAAATACTCATTGTACCATTTTTTGTTAATAAAAACTTCCTCGGCATTATCGTAAAAAATCTTGTTCAAAGCATTTTCAGCCTCATCAGGCTTGTCTTTATAAAATTCTTTAACTGTATTCTCAACAAAATCCGTAAACTGTCTGTATTTATCCTTATCTCCCATCTCGCCTATGGGGGCGTCAGAACCGAAAAGAATTCTGTCGGCTCCTATCTTTTCAAGAAGCTGCCTAATAGTATTTTTGCTTTCTTCACCTTTTCCGTCAAAATCCGTAAGCCATGATATATCAACAAAAAGATTTGACCTTCCGTT
Organism: uncultured bacterium; assembly: GCA_949296425.1. Lineage (GTDB taxonomy): Bacteria > Cyanobacteriota > Vampirovibrionia > Gastranaerophilales > Gastranaerophilaceae > Stercorousia. Next base: position 2,108 of record CASFPN010000031.1, on the reverse strand, counting down.
TTTAACTGATGAAGAAATATTATCAATAGTTTCAGCCATCTGTCCTGGAGCAGACATTAAATCAACATGATACAAAACAACAGGCAGTTTGGGGTGTTTTTCAGCAAGTTCAATTATCTGAGCAGGGTTTGATTTCCCGTCCGTTATTGAATGAAAAACACAAGGTAGTCCCTTATTTTGTGCAAGTGTCATATAATCGGAATAAATTTCAAAATTATCTGCAATAGGCATTTCAGTCATTGTGGGATGAAATTTCAAGCCGTAAAATTTATGTTTTTCAAGCAGAGCTTTTGCAGTATCCGTATTTTGAGAAATTCCCGGCTGGCAGGAAAGTAATGGATAGAATGTAACTTTACCGTTTCCTTTAAGATTAATCATTTCATCAGCAGCGTTCTGTTCAGATTTATAAAAGGTGCTGCCCTGAGGGTTTAAACCTGAAAGAGTGCTGACAAGAATTTTTTGAACATTATTATTCTGTGCAGTATCAATAAGATTTTGCGGGGTGTAGTGCGAATCTCTTTTCCACAAACCATCATAGGTTGAGCCTATATGCCCTTGAACATCAAATTTCCGTCTGTCACTTGTAAAAGACGGGTTGTAAAAATTAACTGATTGAATTTTCATATTTTAACTCCTCTACATAAAAAACCATAAAAGAATTTTTGCATATTTAGCCGCAAAAACAGCCGCAAAACTGAATATAAAATCATAAATAATTTTAACACCGCTTTGCGCGCAAAACCATCCCCACATGAATGACGCACCGTCATGTTTCAATCCGGCAATAAACAACATATACAAGATTCCGATTAAATGAACGGTTAACACTCCGACTAACACGGCATGCAGCATATTGCGGTTAGTAAATCCGCTTTTCAGGATTGACCCTGCAAAAAACACAGCCGGAATATAAGCAAGAATATACCCGAAACCATATTCTAATATGTATTTCGGACCGCCTCCAAGTGCAAAAACAGGAATCACAAAAAGTCCGAGCAGGATATATATAAGTATACTCATAATTCCGTATTTTCTTCCCAGAAATGCCCCCACAAACATCACCACAGGGATTTGCGGAATAAGTTTATATGTGTGAATAAAATCATTTAATTGTAAATCAGCTCCGGAAAAAGCTGCTTTGGGAATGGTAAAATGAGTAACGTCAAGCTGTACAAAAGTTGCAAGTATCAGTAGAAAAGTACAGCATAAAATCAATAACATACTTCCAAATGTCAATCTGATACCTTCAATCTGTTTTTTTATAACTTTAATTCTCGGTACTGCAGCTTTTATCATAAAATGTTAATTTTCCCCTTCAAAGCAGCGATATTATGTTCATATTCCGATTTAAATTTATCGTAAAAAATATTTTCTGTCCACATAATTAAAGCATCTTCATTGTTGTCCTGATAATAACCTTTTCTAACACCCAGTGACTTAAACCCGTATTTTTTATAAAGAGAAACAGCAGCCTTATTGCTGACTCTGACTTCGAGAGTAATATATTTAATCATATCTTTATAACACTGTTTTAAAAGTGTAATAAGCATAGCTTCCCCCAAAGATTTTCTTCTGTATTCCGGGGCAACAGCAAGAGTTGTAATATGAGCTTCTTCAAGAATCTGCCAGCACCCTGCATAGGCAATAAGTTCTCCGTTTTCATTAAACGCGCTGAAATATTTTGCAAGCTCATTTGAAAGTTCGCTCATAAAAGAATCCATTGACCAGTGATGTTGTCCGTAAGCCCTCTGTTCAATTGATTCAACGGCATCAATATCAGATTTTTGCATAGGTTTTATTTTAACGGTTAAAATACCTGTGTCCATAAATTAATTCTATCATACAAAAAGCCGTAAATCCCATTTATTAACTTTTATTTACCTCTTGATAAAAACCGCCCGATATGATAGAATTACAATAAAAAATTGACAAAGAGGGTAAGAACGGGAGCGCAGCGACGAACAAAGATATTAATAATAACAAGATAGTTGACAAAGAGGGTAAAAAACGGGAGCGCAGCGACGGACAAAAATATTAATAATAACAAGATAGTTGACAAAGAGGGTAAAAAACGGGAGCGCAGGGACGGACAAATATATTAATGATTG
>CASFPN010000030.1 GCA_949296425.1 uncultured bacterium | reverse complement strand
TATCCTATCCTATCCTATCCTATCCTATGAGAATTATATCAAGGGTTTCGGCCTTTTTAAATTTATTTTTACATTTCGTTACATGTAATATCAGTATTCACATTCCAGACCAATTCAGACCTCACTGCAAATAAAGAATACGGCAGAGCAGTTTTTCATTTGCTGGAATAACAAAGGCCTGTATAAATTGCACTATAATAATATTTATACTAAAATTTATTTATAAAAAATATAAGAGGAAAAATTTATGTACTATCAGGGATTAATAAATACATTCAGAGAATTTTTACCGGTAACTGACAAAACTCCGGTTATAACTTTAAATGAAGGTAACACACCTTTAATTAAAGCAGAAAATCTTGCAAAAAAAATAGGTTTAGATGCTGAAATTTATTTAAAATTTGAAGGTTGCAACCCGACGGGAAGTTTTAAAGACCGCGGTATGACAATGGCAGTTTCAAAAGCAAAAGAAGCCGGTTCCGGAGCAATAATTTGTGCATCTACAGGCAATACCTCCGCATCTGCTGCCGCTTATGGTGCAAAAGCAGGAATGAGAACTTTTGTACTAATCCCTGACGGATATATAGCACTAGGCAAACTTTCACAGGCCATGATGTACGGTGCCGAAATCATTGCAATTCAGGGTAATTTTGACGAAGCTCTGGAAATGGTAAGAAAAATTTCTGACAATTACCCGATTACTCTTGTAAATTCCGTTAACCCCTATAGGATTGAAGGGCAGAAAACAGGTGCATTTGAAATATGTAATGCTCTGGGGCAGGCTCCTGACTATCATTTTATACCTGTCGGAAATGCAGGAAACATAACCGCTTACTGGAAAGGTTACAAACAATGGCATGAATTAGGTAAAATTCCTTCTTTGCCTAAAATGATGGGATTTGAAGCTGAAGGTGCCGCCGCAATCGTTAAAGGAGAAAGGATTTACAAACCTGAAACCCTTGCAACAGCAATCCGTATAGGAAATCCCGCAAGCTGGAAACAGGCAGAAGCAGCCAGAGATGAAAGCAACGGCATAATTAATTTTGTAACTGATGAAGAAATCGTAAAAGCATACAAACTTATCGCATCAACAGAAGGTATACTTGCAGAACCCGCAAGCGCCGCATCAGTTGCCGGTCTGATAAAAGTAAAAAACAACATTAAAGAAGGCTCAAAAATTGTCTGCATATTAACAGGCAACGGATTAAAAGATCCGGATAATGCAATAAAATATTCAAATTCCGATGTTAAAAAGACATCTGTTGATATGGCAGAAATCTTACGTGCAATGAAGATTTAACACCAAAAGGCAAAAAGATTAGAAGGTATAAAAACAGATTAATATCATTAAAGCGTTTATTAACCTTTTCTTAAGTCCTCTGTAATAATTCCGCCTGAGCCGCGGTCTATTTCACGCTTTATAGGCTTGCCTTGTTCATCAAACCACGTTTTTACACTGCCCCGAAGCTCATACATCTCTGTTAATTTACCGTTTTCATCAAAGTTAGATACTTTTGATAAATTGCCTGGTAATTCCTTAACCGTTTCAGACTTTTTATTGCCGTTATCATGATAAGTATAACTGTATTCACTGCGCATAGCCTCTTTGTTATTTTCATCGTAAACAATATCAAGTCTGTAGGCTACCCTGTCAAATTCATCATACTGACGCCCTGTCTCCAAATTCTTATGACGTGCATATTCAAAAATTAACTGCTCCTTATTATTATAAACTCTCGAAATATAAAATTTATCAGGACTGATTTCATAGACAACATGCCCGTAAGGTTCATCCTTTTCATAGACTTTTGTACCGTCATTTTTTATGTAAGACGGCTGCATGATTTTTTGAATATTTTTTTGTTCTATGGGATTTCCAAGAAAATTTTTAAACATATATAAATTTACGGTTAAAAACTAACAGAACTTTAAAAAATCATACAAATAAATGAAATTATGCTATAATTTAAAATATGAAGAAAGCGGTTATTTTAATTTTATGTTTGCTCTTAAACAGTACTTTGGTATACTCTAATGAAATTACCGAAGATTATTTTGATATCGCGGCCAATTACGCAACATACGGTCAATATAAAGAAGCAGGAGAATATCTCAATAAAATTCTTGAAATTGAACCTTCAAATTACGATGCAGTTGAATTAAAAAATGTAATCTTAAGGGTTACAAATCCGGGTGCAAAATCATACCTTTCAACAAATAACAAAACTGTCAATGAAGCTGTATCTTACAGAAAACAGGGAGAAAAAACCAACATAATTTCCACACTGTCGTCTTCATCAAATGATTTTTGGTCTTGTTATCTTCTCGCTGACTTTTATCTTGATAATAAAGATTATAACAACGCAATTCAATACTACAAAAAAGCAATAAATATAAAACCGAATTACGCACAAAGCTATCTCGGGCTTGCACAAAGTTATGCCGGTACAAAAGATTATCAAAATGCACTCTCTTATCTGAATAAATTTATTTCTTATCACCAAAACTCAGATATCGCTTATGCAATACGTGCAGATATTTATCTGAATCTCGGGAACCTGACACAGGCAGAAAACGATATAAAAAAAGCCATTGATATAGAAGAAAACATTTCATATCTTTTGACCGAAGCAAAAATTTTATACACAAAAGGCGATTTTGAAGATGCAAAAGCAAAACTTAATATTCTCTCAAAAAATGTTCAAACATCAGAAGTTTACAAATACTTAGGTTTGTGCGATTATGCATTATACAATTATACAAACGCACTGCTTAATCTTGATAAAGCAATCATCCTCTCTGAGGAAGACATGACGCTAAATACAACGTATAATGAAATTAAAGCTAAACTGGAAAATAAATGACAAAAAAATATAAAAAACACGTTACAAAAAAAGAATCCGCAATGGCAGTACTCAAAAACTGGACAGTTTCCATATTTCTTGCCGGCTTAATGCTTCTCGGACTTCAATGTTACAGCACAAGTGCGGAAAATTTAAAATTTGTACAACTCAGCGATGTTCACTATTATACGGGTTCAAATAATACAACATACAAAATGATTGGAGAATCGCCAAAGCTTCTTGACGATGCAATTGAACAAATAAATACAACTCCTGATGTTTCTTTTGTAATGTTCACCGGGGATTTAATAGACAAACCTTTTGAAAAAGAACTTAGCGCATTTTTGCCGCATACTCAAAAACTGAATGCTCCATGGTATTTTGCATTCGGGAATCATGATACAATGATGGGCGGATATTTGACCCCTTCGGTTTACATGCAGCTTATCAATAAATATAACAAAAATTATAAATTCGAAAAAAGCTATTACTCGTTTATTCCCCAAAAAGGATTTAAAGTAATAGTACTTGATACAATAATACGCGACAGGCTGACATCTAACGGAAGACTGGGAGATGAACAGCTGAAATGGCTCGATAATGAATTAAAAAATTCAAAAAAAGATATTGTTTTGATATTTATGCATGTTCCTGTGGTAGAACCTTATGTAAGTCCGAATCACAGACTCATTGATGCCGATAAAATGGAAAATATTCTGGCTAAATATAAAAATCCAATCGGGATTTTTCAAGGGCACTATCATGGAGCAAAAATTACGCAGAAAGGAAATATTCTATACGTTAGCTGTCCGGCTTTAGTATCTTATCCGAATGCTTTCAGAATTGTTACCGTCACAAACTACAGAAACAAAGTTGTATTTAATATTGAAAATAAAGAAACAGGTTTAAAAAACATACAAAAACTTGCAAAACTCCTAGTTTTCGGAACAAGTGTATATACAGGTACAGAAAACGATCAGAATGCAGTAATTACCATAAAAAAATAGGAGTAAACTCCATAAAGATTCAGATTTTGTTTAAATTAATAAATTAAAAAAAGGATAAAAATATGAGCGAATTTAAAGTAATTTTCAGAGGAGTAAGAGGAAGTTATCCGATAGCAAATAAGGATTTTTTACAGTACGGAGGAAACACTTCCTGTGTAGAAGTAAATGTTAACGGACATCGCATAATACTTGATGCCGGAACAGGTTTGATAGAAGTGGGCAACAACCTTTTGAAAGATTATATTTCTTCCGGACTTAATGCCTCAGAAAGAACTCCGATTCGAGCAACAGTCCTGATTTCTCATATACATCAGGATCACCTTCAGGGATTTACGTTTTTCAGACCGCTGCATATTCCTTCATCCTGTATAAACGTTTTCGGTAACGTAAATTATAACGAAAGCCTCTCAGACGAACTTGCAGAACTTCTGTTTGGTAAATCTTTCCCTCTTGATTTAGGTGATATCGCAGGAAATCTGAATATCAGAGATATATCAGAAACTGAAGGAATAATTCTCCGCCACGGAGAAGACCCGATAATTAAACGTATAGAAAACGAAAATGATATAAAAGTTGAAAATGATGACGTTTTAATAACCTGCTACCGTTCATACGCACATCCTCAGGAAGGTGTACTTGTTTACAAAATTTCTTATAAAGATAAAACTCTTGTTTATGCAACAGACAAAGAAAGTTACGCCGGGGGAGATAAAAAGCTTGTTAATTTTGCCCGCGGCTGCAACCTTTTAATCCACGATTCACAATACACTACAGAAGATTATCTGGATTCATTCAGCCCGAAACAGGGGTACGGACATTCAACATTTGAAATGGCTGTCGAAGCTAAAAACCAGTCAGGTGCGGAAAAACTTGTCTTTTTCCACTACGATCCGGGCTACAATGACGAAAAACTCAATGCAATAAAAGAAATTTACAAACAGGATGAAAATATTATCCCCGCATTTGAAGGGCTTGAAATTGACCTTATGTAATTTGTAATTAAATCAAATAAGTATGAAAAAAGCATTATTAATACTCTTACTATTTTTGAGCTTTGTATCATCCGGCTACAGAAAACCGGATGTATACGTAATTGATGCCACTAAAAATGCTTATCTTCACAACAACATGGGGCTTCGTTATATGGATGAGCGCTGCTATTATGCGGCAATACAAGAATTTAAAATTGCAATCAGCCTTAGTCCATCAACACAGGCAACTGCTGTTTACTATAAAAATCTGGGGGACGCATATATGAAAATCGGGTATCCTGATATGGCAAGACAGCCTTATGAAGATGCAGTTAAACAGTTCAGCCTGAATTTTCAGTATTACAAAGACCTTGCAAAATGCTATAAGGCACTCGGCCTTGTTTCTTCAAAAATATCAGAATACCGGAATGACGAAAATCCTTTAAACAAAGTAATGCTTGGACTATTATATATAGAAAACGGAAACCCTAAGCGCGGAATAACCGTTTTGGATGAATTTGCAATGACGGAGCCGGATTTGTTGATAACTCCTGCAGTCAAACAATATATAAAAGAAACTGTTAAACATATAGACAATTTATAAACTGTTTTCAAAATCGAAACCGTATGTCATTAGCCATGAATTATTCTCAATGAATATCTCGAAAACTATATTGACGAAATTGATATAACCGAGAAAATCAATGTTTTTGCCAAAGTTATTGAAAAAAATTGAAGTTCTCACTGATAATCTTGAAAAACTAACAGAACATGAACACCGAAAAAAATACAGCTCCAAAATTAGTTAAGGAGCTGTATTTTAAAAAAATTTTTATATAAATTATTTTACTTCTTTTATAACAATAGAAGCATTTTGTCCGCCAAAGCCAAAAGAATTTGACAGGGCAACATGAATATCTGCTTTTCTTGCTTTATGCGGGACATAATCAAGATTTCCGACTTTTTCATCTTGATTGTCAAGATTGATTGTCGGCGGTACCAGATGTTCATTAATAGTTTTTACACAGGCAATACATTCAACAGCACCTGTCGCGCCTAAAAGGTGACCGTGCATTGATTTTGTTGAACTTACAAGAAGATTTTTATTTTCATCTTTATCACCGAACAAGCCTTCAATAGCTTTAGATTCCGCAATGTCGCCTAATCCAGTGCTTGTGCCGTGTGCATTAATATAATCAACATCTTCCGGTTTCAATCCTGCATCTTCGAGTGCAAACTTCATAGAATGCGTAGCACCTTTACCTTCAGGATCAGGTGCAACAACATCGTAAGCGTCAGCAGTTTGACCGTAGCCGACAACTTCTGCATAAATTTTAGCGCCGCGCTTTTTGGCATGTTCATATTCTTCAAGAACAAGAACTCCAGCGCCTTCTGACATTACAAAACCGTCTCTTTCAACATCCCACGGACGTGATGCTTTTTGCGGTTCATCGTTACGTTTTGAAAGTGTTCTGGCGCTTGAAAAAGCTCCGATACCAACATCACAAATTGTTGCCTCGCATCCGCCTGCGACCATAATATCAGCATCTCCGTATTGGATAGAACGGAAAGCATCTCCAACAGTATGAGTACCGGTAGCGCAGGCTGAAACAACAACTTTATTAGGCCCTTTAAAACCGTATTTCATGGAAATTCTGCCTGATGCCATATTCACAATCATCATAGGAATTGTAAAAGGCGAACATTTATTAGGGCCTTTTTCAAGAATTCTTATATGGTTATCCTCAAAAGTTCTGAAACCGCCTGCCGCAGAACTAACCATTACACCGATTTTATAGGGATCAACATCATTGACTTCTTCAAGTTTAGCATCTTTAACCGCCTCATCAGCAGCTATCATTGCAAACTGAATAAATCTGTCCATTTTCTTAGCTTCTTTAGGATCCAGATATTCTTCAGGATTAAAATTTTTAACTTCTCCTGATATTTTAACAACATGTTTTGAAATATCAATAAGTTCGGAAGTACTGATTCCGCTTTTTCCTTCTACAAGACTGTTCCAAAATTTATCTACACCTACACCAAAAGGAGTAACGGCACCAAGTCCTGTGATAACTACTCTTCTCTTTGTCATCTCTTTACCTTTTTAAAACTATCTTTTAAATATATGAGGGGGGAAAATCAGTATTCAATTTTCGCCCCCGCATAGAAATATTTAGTCAGCGTAAAAACGCTAATTGCTGTTTATTTGCTGTGAGCATCAATGTAGTTAACAGCGTCTTGAACTGTTTGAATTTTTTCAGCTTCTTCATCAGGAATTTCGCATCCGAATTCTTCTTCAAAAGCCATAACCAATTCAACAGTATCTAAAGAGTCAGCCCCCAAATCAGCTGTAAAGCTTGCTTCAGGAGTAACTAAAGCTTCATCTACGCTTAATTGATCTACAACTACTTTTTTAACTTTTTCAAATGTACTCATTTCTAATTTCCTCATAATTAAATTACTATACTATTTGTTCTCTAATATTATACTTAGAGCAAGATTTTTTTGCAAGGAATTTACAATCCTCTCGTCATTTTGTTAAAAATCTTTACTTTTTTTTAAAGTGAATAAGTCATTTCGTAAAATAGATATTGTGAATATTTTATAATATTGTTTCTGTAAAGAACTATTAACTTATTAGCCTATTCACACAAAGACTTTTATATTATTAACGCACCTGCAACTTCGATTGCCTGACCTGAAACGTAATCAGCATCGAGTGCAAGATACTTAACAGTTTTGGCAATATCTTCAGGAGTCCCGAGTCTTTTCATCGGAATTGCTTTTAAATATTCTTCAATATTCGGCAGATTTGCAGTCATTGCAGTTTGAATAAATCCGGGGCATACTGCGTTAACTCTGATATTTCTTGAGCCGAATTCTTTTGCAAGAGTTTTAGTTAAACCTACCAGACCTGCTTTAGAAGCTGAATAGTTTGCCTGACCGGGGTTTCCGTGTAATCCGACAACGCTTGACATGTTAATAATTGAACCCTGACGTGCTTTCATCATGTGTTTAATAACGGCATGGGTTACGCAATATGCGCTTGTAAGGTTGATTTTGATAACTCTTTCCCACTGTTCCATATCCATTCTGATAAACAAACCGTCTTTTGTAATACCTGCATTGTTTAGCAATACGTCAATTTTACCGTGTTCAGCTATCATTTTATCAACGTTAGCCTGAACTTCTTCATCGTTTGACACGTCAAATCTATAGAAATACGCGTTTACTCCTAATGCTTTAATTTCATCCAGAGCCGGCTGAGCTTTTTCAGCTTCACAAATGTCATTAATAATAATGTCGCATCCTGCTTTTGCAAGTTCCAACGCACAAGCTAAACCAATTCCGCGGGAACCGCCTGTAATCAATGCAATTTTTCTTTCTGTCATTAATTTTCTCCTTATTATTTATTCGGGTTAAAACCCAAACCTGCATATTATCTTATTGTATGTATCCTTTATAAAATTAAAAAATCTTTCAACCGGGGAAGCCCCGAAATCCCTGATTGTCTTATTCATCCTCTTCAAATTAACCATTCTGCCGTTTCTTAAATAAACATTTCGCGGAACTAAATCCGGATGTATGTATTTATAATATCCCCCAGAATTGTTAGATTTTGGACAAATTTTAAACATTTTATACCAGAACCAGTTCTTCTTTTAAAGTAGCAATTGTTGAATTTAGTGATTCTTTATCGTATATATTGAATATTTTAGCATCAGGCACAATTTTCTTATTTAAACCGGCTAAAACCTTCCCTGGGCCTATTTCAACAAAGATTTCCACGCCGTCAGATACCATTTTCTGAATTGTTTGAGTCCAGTGAACTGATGAATAAATCTGTTTCGGCATTTTTACTCTGAAATCAGCGCTTTCTGTTGTTGCAGAAGCGTCAACATTTGTAATAACAGGAATTGAAGCATTATGTAGTTCAAGTGAATTTACAAAGCCTTCAAATTCATGCCCTGCTTCTTCCATAAATTTAGAATGGAATGCACCTGAAACAGCCAGAGGTACAACGCGTCTTACACCATTGGCAAGCAAATAATCAGATGCGGCTTTTACGGCATTTTCATCGCCTGTAATTACAACCTGAGCAGGTGAGTTGTAGTTAGCTACATCAACATAGCCGGCTTTAGAACCTTCAGCAAGACCAGCTTTTAGCTGTTCTTCTGTCGCATTCAAAACCGCAGCCATAGCACCGCCATTTTTTTGCCCTGCCGGACAGTCTTTTTCAGACTTATTCTTCCCACATGAAGCCTCATTCATCAAATCTGCGCGTTTTTGGATAGCTTTTAAAGTTGTTTCTAAAGACATAACGCCTGCTTCATACATCGCACAATATTCACCTAACGAATGCCCGGCAACATAATCAGGTTTAATATCAAGTTGAGATTTTAATGCTTCCAATGCGGCTATAGACATAGTAACTATACAAGGCTGGGTATTTACAGTCTGTTTTAAAGCATCTTCCGGTCCTTCAAAACACATAGTAGTAACACTTTTGCCTAAAACTTTGTCAGCCGTGTCAAATACATTTTTTGCACTTTCAAAACCGTCGTACAAATCTTTTCCCATACCGACAGCCTGTGAACCCTGTCCCGGAAAAAGAAACGCAATTTTCTTCGTCATACATTTAATCCCTTCTCAAATATCGGACAATTATGCCCGACCTACTCTCTAAATTTCCTGAAATAATTATACAATAAATAAGCCAAAAGTAAACCTGATAAAAAAGAGAGTTATATACAAATTTACATTAAAAAATATTAATCAATTTCGTAATAAAGCGGAATATTATTTTCCGAATAATAACCTGCAAGTTTTGGATTTTTTGATGCATTTTTTGCACCCAGATTAACAATTGCAGAATTTTGGATATCTACTAAAAGTTTTGTTCCGTTTTTGAGTTTGACCTCGTTCCAAGCATGTCTTCCAAAACCGCTTAAATCAATTGCATTGCCGCGTATAGCTCTTGTTTTAATGCCGGCTTCATCAGCAAGAATTTTAAACATCAATGCTTTATGACGGCAAGCAGCGGCTCCGTGCTCGAAAATTTTGCCTAACAAAAGTTCTCTGCCGGCAGCGCTGCTGCCTAAAAATTGTGAACGTTCAAGAGCTTTTTCAACATTGCCGCTAATGTCACGCACAAGGTTATATATAAATTTTAATTTCTTATTTTCGGACATTTGAGCTGTATTTTCTCTGACATATTTGATGGCATTTCTTAAATAAACATCAGCGCTTCTGTCAATTGTGATAACTTCACGTTTTGCCAGGAGGCAATCACCAAATTCACTAAACCTTGCTCCGCCGCCGCCGTCACGGAAACCGTCTATTATTTTGTCAGATTCCGAAAGATAATTTGTTCTTAAATAGCTGTCTGACAAAGCAACTGACTGCCTTGATGCAACAAAAGGCACTTTCGGAGTATGTGATCCGTCAGCAAAACTTTTCGGGTTTAACTTTGTACGGAAGCCGAAAAAATTTCGTACACTCTGCCAGAAAGATTGTTTAGGCCGGAAGTTTTCTGTCATTTGAAAACTGTCAACAGGATAAGGTTCGGTTTTTAAAAACCGAACCTTATCAACTGAATTATTTATTAACTTTGTAAGTTTACTTGTAAATATTTTCATCTATAGAAATTATTCTGTTTATAAAAATTTTTTATCCGTTTTTGACTTTATATTAAAAATTTTTGAAAGTATCTAAAATATTAGTTTCCTTATAACCAAGAATTTCACGTCTGCCAAGAGCATCAGGCTCCCCGTAAACAGGAGTATATTTCCCGTCAATACCAGGTCTGTATTCCAGTGTCTGCCTGCTTAGCTCCTTTCCTAACTCTGAATCAAGCGGTATAAAACCTTTATCTCCAAATTTTTGTTCAATATCCGGTTTAAAATCCAAATTTTCAATTATTTTTGTGGTACCTTCATGATAGTCAGCAGGTGCAGAAACATCCAGACCATATGCTGCAGTCAAACTTACTTTCTTATTTGTACCGTCAGCAAATTCCAGAATGGCAGAACCGTCATTATATGAAACTCCTTTAGCATTATCCGGCAGTCCGCTAGGTTTATTGTTTGGATTTGCAAGTAATTCACCTATCTTAGGATCAACATTAATATTTTTAAAACGTTCCAGCTGTATATTTTGTGCTCCTGTTCTATTTAAATTCAAACTATCAGGTCTAATTTCTCCGCCGGCCATAAAAATCTCCTTTCGTGTTTATATACTTTTACAGCATAAATTTCGATATATGTATATATAAAGTATTTTTCACATAAAAAATTGCCCGTACGAACAATTATTTATAATCTATGATACATATACTCCCTGACTTTAAAACTTTTTAAACTAATAATTTACATATCTTAACATAAAAAATATCAGTATTTTAAAAAAACTTAATATAAAATATAGCCTTAAAAACTTTAAGGCTATATTTTATATCAAAAAGATCCTTCTCTCACAACATTCCCGAAAAAATTATCAGCAAATACCTTCTCTAAGCCTTATAATTGCTCCGCCCCAGGTCATTCCGGCACCAAACCCACATAAAACTGCTGTTGTGCCTAATTTTACTTTGCCTTTTTCAACACTTTCAGCTAAAGCAATAGGAATTGATGCGGCTGATGTATTACCGTAATATTTGATATTTGTAACAACTTTTTCATCAGGATAACCCAATCTTTCCTGAACTGCCTGAATAATTCGGATATTGGCCTGATGAGGAATCAGATAATCAATATCTTCAGGTTTCAATCCTGCATTTGTTATAAGGTTTTCAACGTAGTGCGGGAGAACTTTTGCGACAAAGGTGTAAACTCCGCGCCCATTCATTCTTATGCCTTTTGGTTTTTCTTCATACTGCTCAACAAGCGGACAGTTCTTTCCGTCAAATGAAAGTTCTATTAAATTTCCGTAATTACCGTCGGCTTTAATATCAATTGCAATAATATCGTCAACACCGTCATTGGATTGAGTAACGACCATTGCACCGGCACCGTCGCCAAAAAGAATTGAAGTGCCTCTATCAGCCCAGTTTACAAGACGGGAATTATTATCAGTTGCAACAAGCAAAATATTTTTATACATACCAGATGCGATATAAGCTCTTGCAATACTCAAGGCATAAACAAGCCCCGTGCAGGCTGCAGTAATATCAAATGCAGGAATAGCTTTTGTAATTCCGAGTCTTGCTTGAATATGACATGCAATAGCAGGGTACAAATCAGGAGGCGCAGAAGATGCAGCAAGAATTAAATCAATATCATCAGGATTCATCTTTGCTTTTTCAAGAGCTTTTTGAGCAGCTTCAAGACCTAAATCAATAGCATTCTGTTCACCTGAAACTACGCGTCTTTCTTTAATCCCTGTACGTGTATAAATCCATTCATCAGATGTTTCATACAATTGTGTTAAATCATCATTTGTAATAACTGTTTCGGGTAAACTGTATCCAACCCCTGCAATTCTCAACGGAATTAATTTATCTGTCATTTTTATTCCTCATAATACTTAGCTATTTTTTCGTTTATACCGGTTTCAACGGCATATTTTGCTACCCTTACGGCATTTTTAATCGCATAAGCTTTACTCCTTCCGTGCGAAATAACCGTAATACCCTTAACACCTAAAAGCAGGGCTCCGCCGAATTCTTCATAGTTAATTTTTGTATAAATTCTTTTCATAAACGGTTTTGCAAGCAAACCGATAACCTTGCCGAGTAAATCTGCCTTGAATTCCTGTTTCAGCATTCTGAATAACATTTGAGATGTGCCTTCAGTAACCTTCAATGCTACATTTCCGACAAAACCGTCACAGACAACAACGTCGCAAACACTTAAGAAAATCTCTTTGCCTTCAATGTTGCCGACAAAGTTAAGTTTATCCTGATGTTCTTCAAGCAGTTTGTAAGTTGCCTGAGCAAGTTCATTTCCTTTTCCGGCTTCTTCACCGATATTCAAAACACCAACTCTCGGGTGTTCAATACCCAGAACATTTTTAGAAAAAGTTGCACCCATAATCGCAAACTGATGAAGCATTTCCGGAGTACAATTACTGTTTGCTCCGCCGTCAATAACTACAATAGGTTTTTTTACGGTGGGCAAAGTAACAGCAATAGCAGGTCTGTCAATGCCTGGGATTCTACCCAAGCCAAACAAACTTGATGCCATAGCGGCACCTGTTGAACCTGCTGCAACAACGGCATCGGAACTTCCCTGCGCAACAGCATCAACAGCCAAAACAATAGATGATTTTTTCTTTTTACGGATAGCCTGCCCAGGAGCTTCCCCCATTTCAATAACTTCTGAGGCATGGGTAATTTTTATATCAAGTTTGGAAGTGTCAATTTTAACACGATACTTTGCAGCGCCGCCTTTACCGTTATCGGTCATAAAACCTTCCTGGCTGATTTTGTCAAGTTCTTGCTCTATTCTGTCCTGTTTTCCGACCAGTTCAATTGCGACACCGTATTCTTTAGCTGCCCAAACAGCTCCTGCCACGATTTCGTGCGGAGCATGATCGCCACCCATTGCATCTATTGCTATTCTTGTCATCTTATCCCTCTCAAAGTCTTATTTGTATTAAATACCTGCCGCGTCACCCTGAATTTATTTCAGGGTCCCGCTTATTTTAATGGGATGCTGAACAAAGTTCAGCATGACGTCAAGGTATGTTTGTTATTCAGATTTTTCTTCAGTTTCAGAAGTTTCTTCAGTCTTTGTTTCTTCTGCTGATTCTGCTTTAACTTCTTCAACTTTAGTTTCTTCCGCAGCAGGTGCTTCTTCAGTCTTTGCTGCTTTCTTAGTTGATTTTTTAGCCGGTTTCTTTTCTTCCTTAACCACAGCTTCCTCAACTCTGTCTTTTATACTTACGGGTTTACCTTTATAAGTTCCGCAAGCTGTGCATACTGTGTGTGTTAATACTGTAGCTCCGCAATTAGGGCACTTTGTAGTTTCCGGTTTTGTAGCTTTCCAGTTACTTCTTCTGTGTCCTTGAGCGGAATGTCCTGTTCTTTTCTTAGGTACTGCCATTTTCTTTTTTCCTTTTTTATCTGTTTTATACTACTTATATTTCTTTAATTTGCCCCAAACACCTTGGTGTAAGGGCTGAGCGGGAAAAATTATTCCCTGTCAATTTTGATGTTTTTAAATACATCAAGCCGCGGATCGGATAAATTTTCTTCTTTGAGAAATTTATCCCCATTACAATTTATACCACAAACTTTTTTATTTGGTAAATTTAATATTACAGATTGATACAATAAGTCATAAATATCAATTTCATCCTCACCGTTAAGATCTGTTATAAACTGTCCTTCTTTAAGTTCGGTTTCCTGCCCGTAATCATCCATCAGTGCTTGTTTTGCATACATTTCATCTATTCTGAAATCCAGTGTATAATCAAATTCTTTAAGACAAATATCGCATTCAAGTCTTAAAATTCCCTTAACATTTCCTGTTACTTCAACAAACTCTCCGAGAGATTTAATTTCCAAATCAGCGGTTAACGGAGTAACACAGTTAAGTTCCTTTATTTTATCCTCAAAGTGAAATTCAATGGTTTTAGAAGGAGTATTATCCAGTTCTTCAATAGATATCTTATATTCCATACTTTATCCGACGTATTGTTCTTCCTGAACAGCAACAGCTGCAACCTGATTTGAAATAAAACTTACTCTTTTTATAGGTCCCAGCGTTTCTTTTTCAATTAAAGTCGCTGCGGCGCTTTTTATTGCTTGTTGAAGTTCAGCGTAAAGTTCTTCGGGGTTTTCAACATACAAAACCAGAGGTGCTGTTGAACCTTTCAAAAACACAAGAACTGATGTTCTTTTTTTAATATTTTGTGCATTAAATTGCTGAGCCATCTTGAACTCCTTTCGTTACTATCAATTACAACCATATCAATAATAAAATAAAAAGAAAGATAATGCAAACTATTACTAAAAAGAGAACAGAAAAAACAGTTCTCTTTTTACAATCTATTTTGCCATAATCTCAATTTCATTACCGTCAGGATCTTTCAAGAACGCAATATGCATATTAATTTCAGGCATAAAATAAGGTTCATAAAGATATTTGTAGCCAAATTTGTTCATCTTTTCGGTAAATTCTTCCATTGATTTAGCTTCAAATGCAAAATGCCCGAATGCATTTCCGTTTGTATAACCATTTTTAGGAGTTTCATTGTTATATGTAAGCTCAATCTGTGTTTGACCGTCCTCATCGCTTAAATAGTACAAAGTGCTGTCGTCAAGTTTAACTTCACCCGTTCTCGTCAAATCAAGAAGCTCAGTATAAAACTTCATTGAATCATCAATATTTTTAACCCTGATCATTGCATGTAAAAATCTCATATTTATTCCTCCTTTTGATTTTAGTTTAGCACATCAATAATTTTTGTAAAAAAAGTCCCGAAAAAGTTTTCGGGACATATAGTGATATTAAAAGCATTCCTCGATTTCAGAAAAATTTTACTGGTGAAATATATTTCAAACGACAGCTGGAGTTACTCGCTGAACACGAGGCTGCGCGAAATACTCC
>CASFPN010000029.1 GCA_949296425.1 uncultured bacterium | reverse complement strand
GCTGGTTAATCTGTTGCCCTTCATATTCGGTATTTGTTTTTCTTGCTGTCAGCCCTAAAAATCTGGCTTGCGAAGCTGCCATACCCATGACTTATGTTCCCTTTCGTTTTTGTTTCCTTGGTATTCTTTACGGCAGGTATGTGTGAATTCTTTAATTATTATACCAAAATATGTTACATTTCTTAATAAATATCATTTATTTAAATGAGCAAAATGCGCCAAAATCATTATTTTATATGATTAAATTACTGTTTTTAATTTTTCAATTACAAAATCCAAAGCACCTTGCTGGGATTCAAAAATATTTTTGCAGTCATCACAGCTTTGATTATAAAAATTTTTATCGGAAAGTAGTTTTTTCATATAAGATAAAAGTTCTTGCTGATTTTTTACGACTTTCCCTGCATTTGAACGGGATAAAATCCAGTATATATCTCTGAAGTTATGAATTGAAGGCCCTGAAATTACCGGTTTGTTATAAACAACAGCTTCTAAAGGGTTATGTCCTCCGGTTTTGTTAAAACTTCCACCTATAAAAGCAAAGTCACATATTTGATAAATTTTGCTGAGTTCTCCAAGTGTATCAAGGATAATAATGTCTGAAGTATCGAATTTGTCGTTATTGGAACGAAGACCGTATTTCAGGTTTGTTTTTTCTGTCAGTTCTTTAACACTGTTTACGCGTGTGAGATGTCTTGGAGCTAGCAGGAGTTTTATATCCGAAAATTCTGTTTTCAGTTCTTTAAAAGTATCAAGTATTATTTCATCTTCGCCTTTATGCGTACTGCCTGCAATAATCACTCTGAAATTTTCTTGTTTTAAATCAAATTTTGCATCAATTCTTTTTACGTCGAATTTAAGGTTTTTCATTACTTTGGTTTTATCTTCCTGTGCACCTATTTTGATAAATTTTTCCCTGTCAAGTTCACTTTGCGTGAGGATTGCAGTGTAATTTTTAAAAAGACCTTTAAAAAACGGTTTCAAAAATTTATACAGTTTAAATGTAGAATCCGATATCCTACCATTAATAACAAATAACGGAATATTTCTTTTATTACAATAATCTGCAAAAGTCGGCCATAGTTCAGTTTCCGCTATCAGTACAACAGACGGATTAATTTTATCAAAAAAAGTTTTAACGCATATTGTAATATCAAACGGAAAATAGGTTACAAAATCTGCGATATCTTTAAACTTTTTTTGTGCTATTTCCTGACCTGTCTTGGTGCCGGTTGTAACAACAATTTTATAATCAGGGAAAGTTTCTTTTGTTTTTTTTATAAGATTTTCAAGAGCAATAACTTCACCGACTGAAACACCGTGATACATTATAATTTTTTCTCCTAAAGACGGAGCTTTGAAGTTGCCTAATTTCTCTTTCCACCCTGATAATTCTTTTCCATGACTAAGCCTTACTGCCGCATATAAAGGGAGTGTAATCAGGAATAATATTGTTGAAAGAATTTTATATATTAAAAACATAGTTAAGATTATATACTAAAAAAAAGTAGTGTTCAAATTTATATATAAATATTGACATTGCCTGATAAAAGCCATAAAATATTGTTATGGCAATAGTTTATTTAAGTTTAGGTTCAAACTGCGGAGACCGAATAGGATATGTTCAACAAGCAACAAGTTTGCTTGGTGCTGCAGATGGTATCAGTATTATCAGGACTTCTGCTTTTTATGAAACTGAACCGTGGAATATGAATTCAGATACCTGGTTTGTTAACGCTGTTCTGGAAATAAAAACAACTCTTTCTCCTGCGGAACTTTTAAAAGAATGCCAGAGAATTGAACAGCAGCTTGGCCGCAATCGGCGGACTGATTCGACAGAATATTGTGACAGAACTATTGATATTGATATCCTTTTTTATAATAAAGATATTATTAGTGACGAACACTTAACAATCCCGCATAAATATCTTCATCTCCGTGCATTTACGCTTGTTCCGCTTTTGGAATTAATCCCGAATTTTGAGCACCCTGTTTTACACAAAACCATAAGTGAACTTCATAATGATTTAGAAAATCCTGAGATGGTATTTTTGTATGGTACACGAGTTGAAATCTAAGGTTGCAATTATCGGAGGCGGGCCTGCCGGTTGTATGTGTGCTTATTTTTTGCAGGACAAATTTGAAGTAACTGTTTTTGATAAAGATGCACCATTAAAAACTCTATTGCCGACAGGCGGCGGAAGGTGCAATCTTGCGCATGCCGAATATGATTTCAGAGAACTTGCAAAAAATTACCCGCGCGGTGAAAAATTTTTATATTCTGTGTTTTCTAAATTTTCAACAGCTGAAACAATTGATTTTTTTGAAAGTATAGGTGTAAAAACCTATATTCAATCTGATTTGAGAATTTTTCCCGTTTCAAATAATTCTAAGAATGTAAGAGAAAAATTTTTGAATTCTCTTAAAAAAGTTAAATTTATAAAAGAGGAAGTATTGCAAATTGATAAAGGTTTTTGGACAGTTACGAATGCACGTAAATATAAAACTGATTATATAATAATTTCAACAGGCGGACATTCATCTTACAATATTATTAAACAACTCGGTCATAATATAATAGCGCCAAAGCCTGCACTTACGGGACTTGAAACAAAAGAAAATTTTTCTTGTCTTTCAGGTGTTGCGATAAATGGAATTTTGTTTACGCATAAAGGAGTTTCTGGCCCTGAAATATACAAAATTTCATCACTCAGAGCAAGGGATAATTTTCCCTACAAATTGATATTTGACCTGACCGGTGAATTGGATTTACAGGAAAAACTGAATACATCCCCACACAAAAGTATAAAAAATCTTTTGTCTGATTTTATTCCAAAATCTCTTTCGGAATTTATTTTAAACAGTTTAAGTATAAACCCAGATGAGAAATGCTGCATGATAAACGGAACTGTACGCGATAAAATTCTGGATAAGTTAAGGCGTTTTCAAATTACCGTAACAGGAACCGCAGCTGATGGTGAAATTGTTACATCGGGCGGTGTTGATTTAAAAGAAATTAATCCAAAAACCATGGAGTCAAAATTAGTTCCGAAAATTTATTTTTGCGGAGAGGTTGTGGATATTGACGGATTTTGCGGCGGATTTAACTTGCAAAACTGCTGGTCTACAGCTTATGTTGCCGCTCAGGCCGTTTTAGATAACTCTTTTTGATTTTCCTGTTTTGCCATTTCCATGACTTTATATTCTCTGTTGTTAGGCAAAATATATCTCATTGCAATCATCAGTGAGGGGACAGCAACACCCAACGCACCTATGCAAATTCCAATGTTTTTTAGCACAGATATTCTTTTAGATTTTACAACCTGTTTCAAATATTTTTCTATATTGTCTTTTGGAGCTTTTTTATACAATTCTTCAATATTTGATTTTAAGTTTTTAAAGTCAGTAATATCAATATATGCTCTTGTATCAATTTTATCTGAATTTTTCATTGTCTTGATTAACTTTGATTTTTTAGCCATTTTAACAATGAAGTTATCAGGATTTTCATGGATAAAGTTGTAAATATCTATTTCTTTTGATGTATCTTTTATTATTTTGTCATAAGCATCAAGGCTTGCTTTTATGTTGTTATCATTGAAAGCCTGTTTTAATTCTCCGCTTTCAATAATTAAGGAATCAAGCTTTATTGGTACTTTTGCTTTGTTTTCCAGAAATTTTTGAATCATTGAACCGGCAAAATACATAAAAAACCATGTTCCGGCTTCTTTTATTGTGTAATTTATTAATTCCTGCCTGCTTTGCGAGCTGGAAAGTCTTGCCGCAGTGATAGAACCGTCTAAAATCATCAGGTTTTTAACAGGGTTGAACATAAAATCCTGAAGTGCACCGCTGAATGATATATCTTTATTTTTTTCCTTTGAATGCACCGGAGCAAACGCTGTCGGAATTTTTTTTAAAGGCATGCTTAGAGTTTTGACAGCTGGCTGTTTATTTTTGTTTTTCTCTCTAAGTTCTTCTTTTGCTTCTTCCAGTCTGTATTTTTGTCTGAATTTAGTTAGACCTGCATAAGTAGCTATTGCTGCTACGGTTGAAAATGCAAATTTTGCAATAGCCAGATTTTTGGTATATTTCGGATTTTTAGAAGCTTTAATGATGCCCTGTTTGATTTTTTCTGTCGGAGCTTTTTCTATTGCTTTTGCTAAAATTTCTTTGTTTTTCAGGTTTCTTACATCAAATTTCGGGTCAATACCAAGCAGTTTATAAAAAGTTAGATCAGTAAATTTTTTAAAAAAAGGAATTCCGCCGAGCCATATTGCTTCTGTCCCGAACTCATCTATAAATCTGTCTTTCCCCTCTACATCTTTCCCCGTAATATATGATCCTGCCGTTAAACCGGCACTGTTTGCTATATCCTTTACGGCCAGCGGTAAAAGTGATGCATTACTGCCTAATTTTGAGTATATATATTCACTTGCTTTTAATGCGGGTATCATTTATATTCCTTTCCGTTTCAATAATCTGTTAGTTAAAGACCCCAGATTAAATTCATAAATTTGACCAGCGGGTCATTGTTTTTGACTATTGATTTTCGTCGGATAAAATTTTTCATTATATTACCTTTCACTTTTTTCATAAATATCGTAAATATTTTTTATTGCCTTAAAATTTTGTATTTTTAACGATTATTAACATAAAAAAAAGACCTTTCGGGGGGAAAGGTCGAGTAATAAAAACTTTTTTACGACAAAAGTAAGCTGTTTTTAAAACAAACCTTTCAGAAGTCTTACAATTCGTCGTGTTCTATATTGCATGCCTATATTATATACCTGTGAAAATTATTTGTAAAGTAATTTGTGATATATAGTATTTACACTGAAATTTTATATATCCGATTTGAACTCAATGTGCGATATTTAATGCAAAAAAAATGACCTCAACGGGTCATCACTTTTCTAAATGGTACCCCCAAGCGAATTCTCTTGCATCGTAGGCGAGCGTCACGAGCCTTACGAGGCAGGATGCCCTGCGGGTAAAATCGCTGTATATTTCGCCCGACAGGCGAAATATATCCGATTCGAACTCAATGTGCGATATTTAATGCAAAAAAAAAATGACCTCAACGGGTCATCACTTTTCTAAATGGTACCCCCAAGCGAATTCGAATCGCTGTCTACACCGTGAAAGGGTGTTGTCCTAGGCCTCTAGACGATGGGGGCTTATTTCATTCGACAAGTTCAATTCTACATGAAGCAAAATTAAATGTCAACCATTTTTTTATTTAATTAAAAATTTTTGGAATTTTTGTCGATATAAGTCTCTGTATTTACCACTTGAAAGTTTTTTGTTTTTTATGTAAAATATATATATAATTTGAGAGAGATAGGAGTAAATTTATAAATGTTTGAACGTTTTACCGAAAAAGCTATAAAAGTTATAATGTTAGCTCAGGAAGAAGCAAGACGTTTAGGTCATAATTTCGTCGGGACAGAGCAGGTATTGCTTGGACTTATAGGCGAAGGAACCGGCGTTGCAGCTAAGACTTTAAAGTCTATGGGAGTAACATTAAAAGATGCGCGAGCAGAGGTTGAAAAAATTATCGGCAGAGGCTCGGGCTTTGTTGCTGTTGAAATTCCTTTTACACCTCGTGCCAAAAGAGTTCTTGAATTGTCATGGGATGAGGCAAGACAGCTCGGACATAATTATATCGGAACAGAACATCTACTACTCGGCCTTATTAGAGAAGGAGAAGGAGTTGCTGCAAGAGTATTGGAAAATTTAGGGGTTGATTTAAATAAAATCAGAACCAATGTTGTTAAAATGCTCGGGGAATCTAAACCTCAAACAGTTTCATCCGGCAGCTCAAGTTCTTCATCTTCAAGCGGCGGCAAGACCAAAACTCCGAGTTTGGATGAATTCGGCAGAGATTTAACACTTGCTGCGCAAGAATTAAGACTTGACCCTGTTGTCGGCAGAGAAAAAGAAATTGAAAGAGTTATTCAAATTCTTGCAAGACGTACAAAAAATAACCCTGTTTTAATTGGTGAGCCTGGTGTAGGTAAAACTGCTGTGGCAGAAGGACTCGCTACTAGAATTGTTAATGCTGAAGTACCTGATATATTGGACGGCAAAAAAGTTATTCAGCTTGATATGGGGCTTTTGGTTGCCGGAACAAAGTACCGTGGAGAATTTGAAGAACGTCTTAAAAAAATAATGGATGAAATTCGTCAGGCTGGCAATATTATTCTTGTTATTGATGAAATGCATACACTTATTGGTGCCGGTGCTGCAGAAGGTGCTATTGATGCCGCTAATATTTTGAAACCTGCTTTATCAAGAGGTGAAATTCAGGTAATCGGTGCAACAACACTTGACGAATATCGAAAATACGTTGAAAAAGATTCTGCTTTGGAAAGACGTTTTCAGCCTGTAATTATAGATGAGCCGACAGAGGAGGAATCTATTGAAATTATAAAAGGTTTAAAACCTAAATATGAAGAACACCATAAATTGATAATTTCTGATGAGGCTATTGTTGCAGCAGTTAAATTGTCTAACAAATATATTACGGATAGATTTTTGCCTGATAAAGCAATAGATGTTATTGATGAAGCATCTTCAAAAGTCCGTTTAAAAGTTTCAAATCTTTCGCCCGAAGGTAAAGAGCTTGAGAAGGAATTACGCGGGTTGATTAAGGAGAAAGAAGACGCAATCAGAAATCAGGAATTTGAAAAAGCTTCACAATTAAGAGATGATGAAGCTGATTTGAAAGAAAAAATCCGTGAAATGGCTCAAAAATACAAAGAAGAACATGAAGCCAACAAACCGACTGTTACTGCGGAAAATGTTGCAGAGGTTATTTCAACAATGACAGGTGTGCCTGTTACAAAATTGACTGAAGGCGAAAGTGAAAGACTTCTAAAACTTGAAGATACTTTACATGAAAGAGTTATCGGTCAGCATGATGCGGTTGTTGCTATTTCTAAAGCTATCAGACGTGCACGTGTAGGGTTAAAAAGTCCTAACAGACCTATTGGAAGCTTTATTTTCTGCGGGCCTACCGGTGTTGGTAAAACAGAACTTGCAAAAGCTCTTGCAGAAGCTGTATTTGGCTCCGAAGATAACATGATAAGAGTTGATATGTCCGAATTTATGGAGAAACATTCAACCGCAAAACTTATCGGTTCTCCTCCGGGATATGTGGGATATGACGACGGCGGTCATTTAACTGAACTTGTTCGTAAAAAGCCTTACAGTGTAATCCTTTTTGATGAAATTGAAAAAGCTCACCCTGATGTATTTAATATAATGCTTCAAATTCTTGATGACGGACGTTTAACCGATGCTAAAGGGCGTCATGTAAACTTTAAAAATACAATTATTATTATGACATCAAATGTTGGTGCAAGCATGATTACAACAACATCAAAACTCGGTTTCTCAACAAATGAAGATGAATCAAAAGATAAATACGAAAAACTCAAAGAAACAGTTACCGAGGAAATGAAAAAAGCCTTCAGACCGGAATTTTTGAACCGTATTGATGAAACAATTGTATTCTCTCATCTGTCTCAGGAAGAAATCAGACAGATTGTTGACTTGATGCTCAAAGATTTGTTCAAACGTCTGGCTGAACGAGAGTTGTCTGTTGATGTTACTGATGAAGTTAAAGATCATCTGGCTAAAAACGGCTATTCAGAAGCCTATGGTGCAAGACCTTTGAGAAGATTAATTCAACGCAAGATTGAAGATATGCTTGCAGAAGAAATCCTTTCAGGTAAATATGCTCCTGGAGATACGATTGTAATAAAACTTGTCGATGACAAAATTGCTTTTGAGAAAAAAGCAAAACGGGCAAGGAAAGAGCATTCGGAAGCAACTGAAGTTACACAATAATTTAAAAGTTCCGCTTAAAAAGCGGAACTTTTTTATGGCAGGCATTCGAAATAACTTTTGGATAAATCATCAGAATATTCATATTTTAGGGCACGAACAATACCGTTATTTTTTGTTTTGTTATCTTTGCTGCAAATATTGTTACTGTTTTCTTCCATCCCGACGCTCAACTTATCATTATTTTTATCCAGCGAGAATACAAAAATGTCATGCCAGAGCTTATTTGGTGATTTGACTCTTTTGGTGTATTATATATATAATGGCGAAATTTCAATACACAGCATTAAAAAATAATAATGAGATTGTAAAAGGCGAAGTTGAGGCATCTTCCCTGAGAGAAGCTCGTGAAAAAATTCGTCTGTTGGGGTTTGTGCCTACAAAAGTTTATATGGAGGACTTTCTTCAGGGGAGTTATGATAATAGCACTGTTGCTCTTGCGAAAAATAACCTTACGGATGTTACATTTCTCTCACTAAAAGATAAAATAAATTTTACAAATGAACTTGAGGTTTTGCTTTCAGCCGGTATCCCTATTTTAGAAGCTCTTGAATCTATTGAAATAAACGCTCCTTCTTCTAAAATAAAAAGTATTTGTTTTAAGTTGAAAGAGAAAATTATGAGCGGAATGACTTTTGCTCAGGCTTTAACAAGTTCGTATGCAAATGTATTCGGTTCTGTATATACATCTCTTGTAAAAGCAGGTGAGGATTCGGGCGAACTGGAAGAAACTTTAAGGCGCATGCTTGTATTATTAAGAAATCAGGATAATATTAAAGGCAAAATTATACGTGCTTCTATTTATCCTGCAGTTTTAATTTTGTTGATGTTTGGAGTTTTGCTTTTATTTTCAAAATTTGTGTTTCCTGCATTTTATGGTGTAATACAGTTTGGAGGAGGTTCGATTCCTTTTTTAACCCAAATTCTTATAAATATATGTATGTTTTTCGGAAACTTCTGGTGGCTTATTATAATCGCATTTGGTGCAGGTTGTTACGGGCTTGTACAATTGTTTAAAGATGTAGGCTTTAAAAACAGGTGGGATGAATTTATTTTGACAGTTCCTGTTGTTTCGGATTTTATAAGATTTATAAATCTTTCAAATTTTATAACAGTTCTTCAAATTTCTTATGACGCGGGATTGCCTATTATGTCAGGATTGGATTTATCTTCCAAGACACTCGGTAATCTTGTTATGAAAAAGCAGGCTTTGAATACCGCAAGCCTTGCAAGAAAAGGCAAGTCTTTAACAGAGGCTCTACACATATCAGGTTTAATGCCGAATGCTTTAATGACAATGGTTGCTACGGGAGAGAAATCCGGAACACTGGGAAAAATGCTGAAAGACGCCGCAGATGTTATTGACAAAAAAGTTGACATGGCGCTGGATGCCATGCTTAAGTTATTTGAACCTACACTTATCATAATAATGGGCGGTTTTGTTTTATTTATAGCTATAGCATTTTATCAGCTTTATGCAGGAATGCTCGGTACACTGTTTTAATCCAGCTATACGAACTTGTTTCGGCAGTAACTCCGAATTATTGACGATTTGGTATTTAGAAAACTAATCCCTGCCAAACCATTTCATGATTTTATCTATAAATCCTTCTTCTTCCTGCATTTCGGTACTGTTTAGTTTTTCCAGTTTATGCTGGATTTTTGAATAATCGGAATTTCCCTTACCGATTTCCAGATATTTTTCATAGCATTCAACAGCTGCAGGTTTGTTGCGAAGTTTTTCGTAAGTTTCGCCGAGTTTTCTTACTGTAGAAGCATTTCTTTTATCAAGATGGTACAGTTTTAAAAGATAATCGGCCTGAGCTTTGTAGTCACCTATACTTTCTCTGAATTCAGCAAGCTTTTGCAATGATTTTTTGTCGTTTTCATCGAGTTTTGAAATCCTTTCATAAAATTCCATTGCGTGGTTTCTGTCGCCGGATTCTTCAAGAAGCATGGCAAGTGTGTTTAATAAATCAATATCATTATTTTTTATTTGATATGCATTGAGATATTCATTTATTGCAATATCTTTATTTCCTCTGACAAGGTTATATTTGCCCCAGTTGAGATGAGCATTAAAGTCGTCGTTTTTTTCTTCATAAATTAAGGCACGCATTTGATATGTGAGGGGGGAATTTTTTTCAAATTCATCAAATTTGTTTACACATTCCAAAGCTTTGTCAAAATCTTTTGTCATATAGTAATACTGGGCTTTTAGTGAATGGAATTGTGCAATATGGTTATATTCATCTTCCATTTCTTGAAGTTTTATGTAAGCTTCTTTTTCGCGCTCCATATCAAGAAGGCATTTAACTTTTGTAAGTTCATCTGAAGTAACTTCAATTGCTTTTTCAGGATTTCCGTTTTTAAGATAGAGATCTGAAAGCTGTTCTTTTATATCTGTTAAATCAAGACCGTTTTTTCTTCCTCTTTCAAGAATTTCTATTGCACTCGGTGTAGCATTTTCTTTTACATAAAGATTTGAAAGTTTTATATAAGCTTCCTGCGGAGCATCTTCGTAGTCAAGGACTTTTAAATATTCATCAATTGCTTTTAAATTGTTTCCTTCCTGCTCATAAAGTGTTGCCAGTACAAATCTTGCAGAAAGTATTTGTTTGTCTTCTGTTGCCGCGTTTATCGCTTTTTTGTAATCATTTATGGCGTGTTCAAGTTTATGTTCAACTGAATGCATATTACCTCTGTAAATATAATACTTGAACTTGTCTGTTGTAACATAAATATCCATTAACTGTTCATAAGCAAGAATATTTGTTGCATCAAACTCAAGAATTTTTGAGTAATATTCGGCAGCTTGATCTTTGTTATCCAGAAGCATTGATATATGACCGAGTCTTTCTAATAAACTTAGATCTTTCGGGTTTCTGTTATAAAGTTTTAGATATTCTTCAAATGCCTGTGTATATTGTTCATTTTCTTCAAACTGTTCTGCTGTCTGTAAACTCATTTTTACTCCTTTATTTTATTCTTTATTCTATTATATATAAAAAACGGATATTGTAATAGTTTATGTGGATACTTTAATAAAAAATGCTTTTGATACGGACAAAAGCAGAGGGTACTATTTCCAAATGTAACGAAATGTAAAAACGAATTTAAAATGGCCGAAACCCTTGCTATAATTCTCATAGGATAGGATAAGATAGGATATGGGCGGGGCAAGATTTTTGTTCTTTCGTGTTTAATAAAGATAAGGGAAATAACAAAAAAGGAGTGCAGAAAGTGCCGATAGATAAAGTAGGTTTTTCAGGACTAGACCATACGTCGCCGCTTTCTTCCCAATCAAAAAGGGATAAAGTGCCGAATGAACTAACAGAATCCTCTGATAATGAAATTTCCAATGCTTCAAAATATATGATAGGTGCAGCTGCATTAGCTGGCGTAGTAGCACTTGGTATCATCGGTCATAAGAATAACTGGTGGCGTAAAGCCTCCCAAGTTGCAGAAGATTTGAAACCGAAAACAACGAAAGAGTCGGAAACGCTGAAACCCCAGAACACGGTGCAACGAAATATCGATGATTCTCCGGCAATTGATACTGAAATTATACTTAATTCCGATTCAAAGGAATTTAAAAAATTGAAAAACGGAACAAGAATTTTTAGAAGGAATTTGCCTGATAATTGTTTATTTGAATGTTATGATTACCCTCCTAATCAATATGATTTTTCATCCTTATGTCCTGATGCTAAAGTTAAACGTACTTATTCCTTAAGTTTAAAAACCGGAACTTATAATGCGGAAAAAGTTTTAATTGGTGATGAAGAATACTTTATTGAACAAATCTCTGCTTATAACCAAATTTTGACCAAAAAATTTGATAGAGATTCACAAACATATAAATTCTTTGTAGGTGAGGTGGAATGCACAGAAGACGAATTTAATAAAGTGCGAAATTATGTAATAAGATACAAACTGCCTGATAATATATTTAAAGGTATAATTCCGCCACGTTCAGAAATTTTTCCAAAAAATCTTGATGACAACTTTATTATCCCTATGGGTAATCAAAGATATGAAATAAGATATCCTGATTCTTTTAACTTACATTATGAGGTAAATCTGGATAAAAATGGAAGAATTTCAGGATTTAGAAGCTATAATCCAGATGGCACTCAAAATTCAAACCTTTCTTATGGTCTTTTTGAGGATGACAAATATACATTAGCATTTAGCAAACAACAAGATGATGTTTCCCTTCCTAAATTGAATGGGACTTATGAAGAACTTAAGCTTGATAAACTGTACTCCGCGTTATTTACTGATACAAACGGTGTGTTGGAAGTGCTTAATAAATATCTGAGATTAAGTGATATTATCTAGTTATATTTGTTCTGAGTTTTTTCTATCCCGTTATCAAGATAAAATTCAACAGCTTCTATTGCTCTGTTCAAAACATTTTTTAATTTAGGGAGTTCGTCTTTCGGAAAGTTTTGCAAAACATAGTTTTCCGAAGGAATATTTGGCTGAGGACCTATTCCTATTTTCAGACGATCAAATTCTTTTGTACCTGTATGTTTTATGATGGATTTAATTCCGTTATGACCGCCGTCAGAGCCGTTTGCACGAAATCTTATTACACCCAAATCAAGTGCAATGTCATCATAAATTACAAGCAAATCTTTTGTGTCAATTTTATAATAATCCATTACTGCACGTACGGCTTCTCCTGACAAATTCATAAAAGTTGTAGGTTTTATTAGAAGATTGTCTTCCATTTTTGTAATAAAACATTTGAGTTTTTTGTCTTCTTTAAATGAAATATTTTTGTCCAACGCCCATTTATCAAGCACCATAAAACCTGCATTATGTCTTGTAAAACAATATTTTTCGCCGATATTTCCGAGTCCTGTTATTAACTTCATTTTTTTTTA
The DNA here is from genome assembly GCA_949296425.1 of uncultured bacterium. Lineage (GTDB taxonomy): Bacteria > Cyanobacteriota > Vampirovibrionia > Gastranaerophilales > Gastranaerophilaceae > Stercorousia. Next base: position 7,491 of record CASFPN010000029.1, on the reverse strand, counting down.
TCCTTTTTAACGATTGTATGTGATATTTAAAGGTTTTTGTCAGTCATTACGCTTGTTCCAGTCTTTCCCTTTATATTTATTATTTTAACTTAAATAAATATTACCACACCTGTTTACCGTCTTTACGCTTAACAAAAAGATAAATAACTTTTATGTTGATAGTGCTAAAAGATGAGGATAAAATTATGAAAAATAAACCAATCATTCAAGAAAAAAGTTCAGAAAAAGTTGCAAAGTTTTTAGATAAAAATTCTTTGCATAAAAAAGATTTTGCTGAAATGATAGGTGTTACGCTTTCTTATGTATATAATCTTATAGATAACACGATACCGTTTTCAACACGTACAACTACATTAGAACGTATTGCAACAGTTATGGAAATTGAGCCTGAGGAATTTGAAGAATATAAAATTCCTCAGGAACCGATATTAATAGATGATTCCGTTGAATTCTTTAAAAGTGTTATGAAAGAAAAGGGAATGTCTGTTGTAAATTTTTTAAAAGCTTTTCCGCGTAAAAAACGTCTTGATATTGTTGATATGTTAAGAGGTACACTTCCAATTCCGATTGATTTTAAAGAATTAACAATGATTGCACAGGTTTTGGATCTTTCAAAAGACGATATTTATTCAATGTGGGAAAAAAGAATGAAACAGGTTCTCGAAAGTAACGGCATGAATATTTATTCTAATGCAGCGCTGGTAAATTCAATGTTTGACTGCGCAAAAAAATTTATTCATTTAAAATAAGCGTCTTATAGTCGTTGTTTTCACGTTTTATCAATTTAAATAAATATTAGTCAAGATTATATCAAGTGTACAAAATGTTGACAAAGGAAAGACGTTGCATATTTATAATATACACAGCTCGAGCATATTTGGTGTAAAGTTGTATATAAGTCCCATTTTTTGTATGTTGTTTATTATGTGATTAATATTCTTTGTTATAACATATTTTGTGTTAATTTTTTATATAATTTTGCCCCTAAAGAACGGGTATTTTGTGTTGTTTTTTCTTCATATAAATTAAGTTCTTTTAACTTATCTCTTACTATTGCTATTGAAGATTTTACATTTTTCCACGCATTTTTTGTTTCTTCCTGAACAAGAATTTTACCTGATGAATATTTGAAAATTCTATAATATTTTTCATTACAATAAAAATATTCGGGCTGAGTTGTACTATTCATAAAACTAATAAAAGCTTTTATTGTGTGTTTAGTATAATCGTATATAGGATTAATTCTGCCTCGATTTTCTTTACACAGAATTTTAATTAAGATTTTATTTACATCTTTCCAAAGCAATAATTCATACTTATCTTTATTATTTTTGTCAGGTTCAAAATTTTCTTTTTTATCTTTTTCTGGAACTAAATAAACCATTAAAATAGCTTTATTTGAGTTTTTATAATTTTCGGAAGATTTTAATCCATTATATTCGTCCTCTAACTGCTTAGGACGTTTTGAACTTTCTAAAATTTTGTTTTCTATTGCGATAATATGTTCACTTGTTTCAAAAACAATATCAATATAGCGTTTCGCTGGAATATTAACCTGAAATTCAAGTTTTATATTAAGATTATTCATATTAGTTGTTTTTATTTCACCATCAGTCAGGTTCAGTTTCTTTAAAAATTTTTCTAAAAATACAGTTCCTAAGCCATGGTCTTCATTCGGATCTAACAAATATGCCAGGAATGAAGAAATGTTTTCTTCGTTTATACAACCTTTCCCTTGGTTTAATATTTCAAAAATATTCATACTAAACTCCTTTATGTTAATATCCGTATAAATTTGACTAAAAATAATAAAATAAAGGATAGATTATAACCTATCCTCTATTTTATGCGCTTGGCGCGATTCGAACGCGCGACCTATCCCTTAAAAGGGGAGTGCTCTACCTGCTGAGCTACAAGCGCAAAATCTATGCTATTCATTTTCGCCAGTAAAATTATTCTATCAAGAACATTTTTTATTGTCAACAAGTTTTTTCTCTTTTTGTTTCTCTATTGTAATACTCAAATATGATGTGATAGAATATATTGTAATGAAAAAAATAGATTTTAAAACTCAATATTACAAATGTTTGGAGGATAATTTTCAAAATATAAAAATTTTTGAAATATATCGCAAAAAACTTATTATTAAAACTTTTTTTATTTCATTAATATTTTTTGCCGGAGCTTTGGTTTCTGTTTTTAGCCTTAGTTTTATGATTTTAAAAAATTATTTTAATCCGGTTTTGTTTGCATTTTTGCTGTTTGCTTTATATGTATGCTGCTTGAAATCTATTACTACTCTTATTATTACTGACAGGCAATATCAACAAAAATTTTATAACAAAATATTCCCGTTTCTTCTGCAGCCTGTTGCAAATTTTAAAAATTGGCCGAAAAATCAAAATACCGACGCGATTATTGATTCTCTGTTATTTCCGAATTTTGATACACAAGAGGACAATTCATGCATTTTCGGTTATTATAAGAGTTCAAGTATTACAATTGCTGATACAAGACTTACATTACCCGTCAAAGCATCTGAAAAACCGGATTTGTTTAAAGGTTGTATATTAAGGATTGATATTGACAAAAATATTAAAAATCATATTATTTTGATTTCTAAAAATGAAGATAAGTATAACAGATATCATTTATATGAAACAAAAGTTGCTGAATTAAATGAATATTTATCTGTTTCTGCAAAAACAGATAGGTATATTGATGAAGTTATTACTGAGGATTTTTGGGAAATTTTGCAGGGATTTGCCCGCGCATACTGCGCAAAAGGTTTTTGTTTTTCATATAAAGATAATACAGTAATTATTGCAATGAGGCAGCGAAAAGCCATGCCGTTTGGGTATATTTTTAAATCAGTTGTGAAATTGAAAAATTACGATGAATTTATAGAAAAATTCATCGTAATATATGAGTTGATTGATTATATAAATAAAGATTAAGCTGCCTGATTTATTGTTTTATCTGTAGTTCCTTTTTTCTCCTCAGCCTGTTTTGAAGGCTTTAGTATTTCCATAATGGGTTTTTTGCCGTATTTTTTTATGTATACATAGGCTGCTGTTCCTGCAGCTGCAATAGCGATACCTGTGCCCACAGCTATTTTAACCCATTTATTAGAAGAATGTTTTATCTGATTTTTCACGTTATTTGTTTTGCTCTTAACTGTTGTTTTAATTTCTTCTGCAGTTTCTTGAATAGTTTCAGGAGCAGTTTCTGTTACACTTCCTATAAGCCTTTTCATCGGAGATTTATCACGGGCTTCCCAGCCTTCATCTATATGCCAGATGTCATTTCTATACATTTTGTTAGCTGATTTTCCGCCGTTAAATTCATCATTATTATGCCAGTCAAGTTTCTCTTCAATATTCTTTTTGCATCGTGCAATATAGCTTGGTTTATTGTCAAAATATTCATCTGTCATAGCTTTAAAGCAGTCAGAGATATCATTTGATGATCTTTCAATTCTGGCATCATCAATTATATCTGCCGGAGTGTCCCAAGTTAAATTATCAAAGTCGGGCGTCATTTCCGGAGCTGTTTTTGTAAGCCAGCCGTTTAGTGAGTTTGTATAATCAACAGGACCTCCTGTTGCAGTAGTGATGTATGGAACACCTGCGGTTTTTGCTTCAAGCGGTGTTATACCGCACATTTCACGTCTGGAAGTGAATATACAATGGGTTGCACAACCTACAAGTTTATTCGGGAAAAGTCCGTCAACATACATAACATTATGTGCATAAATACCGCCGTCCAGCTCTTGAATTTCTTTAAGAAGTTTTTGAATAAGTTTGAAATCTCGTGCATTTTTATCCCAGGGATCGCGGCCGGCGCCTACTAATAATTTAACTTTAAGCTTACGTTCTTTGGGAACATCCTCACGTTTTAAAAATTTTAAAAAGCCTTCAAAAGTAATCGGATACCCTTTTTGTTCATCAGGTCTGCCCCAACCCATTACAAGCATGTCTCCGTTTTCGATTTTTGATAAACTTCCAAATACACTTGTTCCCTGAGTAATTTGAGCTTCGTTAAAGAATACTTTATTCAGTTCCTCTTGGCCTTTTGCCGCAGCATCTGCAATAATTCCTGTCAGCCATTTACTGTTGGCTTCTCTGATTTTAATTATTTCTTCAATATTATCTCCGGTATATTTAAATGGCGTAAAGCCGCCTTTTTGTTCGGAAAGAATATTGCTTCCAGCTCCAAAATCTTTATTATTGTTATCCAAGCCCAGGTTTGCTGGGGTTGAACCGTTCAACGGACTTATGGTTGTCAGTGAGCGTAATTCTTCTTCAATACCCGGCGCCACATCCATATTAGGATTTTTCATTTCTTTGTCGAAATTTGGGGAAACTGTTCCTGATGTAGTATTCTTTGGATTAACCATTTGACCTACAAGTGCAACTTTTGTTATATTATATGTCCCGAAGAAATCTTTAAATACACCTATAAATGGGTCAAATGCATTTCTGACGAATTTTTTTTCAACTTCTGTCAAATTTTCCCATCCGCGGGCATTAAAGTTTTGCAATAATTCATATTGCGGATGATTTCTCATTTTTTCCACATCTTCAACGCTGAATATTGCACGAGCAAATGCAAACGGATTATCCGTAAAACCCTGATAGTTTCGTCCGGGATTGTGCATTGTAAAATGCGTTATTGTCCCGTTATAAAATTCGTTGCCTCTTGCAGATTCATCCGCAAGATGATTTACCAGCATTGCAACCGTTCTGTCATGCCCCCAAAAGTTCGCGGTGTTAAAATACCCGAATTCTTCTGTATTCATCTGTTCACCGGCTTTTAAAACCGCACGGCAGAAATCCGAGTTTATAATTTCGGAATTCATTCCACCATATCCTTCCGGACCGTAAGTATAAGGTCTGGGAGTTTTGGCAAGTTCCTGTGTGTACATCCAGTAGTTTGGAGTATCTGACAGTTTGTTGTAACCAGGATTGTCTTTGGAGATTTTAAACAGCTGATATTTTACTTTTTGAGTTTCTCCGATATCTATATCGGACATTCTTTCAATTTCGCCTGCAGCACTCGTCGGCTCTATAATACAGTATCTGGAAAGGCTGTTTGCATCATTGCCTTTTGGTGCGCTCTGAATTACATATCTTAAATCTTCGGGATTGTAATTATGACTTCTTGCAAAATCTTCCAGAGTTTGACCTGGTTCTGCGGACATAAACCATTTTGCTTCAATTTCATCAGGCAGTTTTACTGTTTGGATAATTTCTCCGGTTTGTGGATTTGTTTCATCTTTAACTTGTTTTACATCTTTTATGTATAAAAATTTAAAGCCGCCTTTAGGGTTGTTGTATTCATGGAAAGGCATTATTGTTCTGACATCTAAGTCTTCATGTTTGCGAAAACTTTCAGGAGCTTCTGCAGTTACAACTCCCAAGCCGCCTTGTGAATCTTCTCCTAAACCTGTTGCTTTGTTTTCATAGGCTAATGACAGTATTTGATGAACATTTTTACCTTCACCTGTAAATGTTACTGATGCAACCCCTGCAGAATGTGCAATTCTGTCATGGAAATAAATCGGGGGGGGGGCAGAATTATAAGCCTTTAATTTTGACTCCTCATTTTGATATAATATCTGGTTCCTGTTTAGATTACTGTTTTGTACCGCAAAATTGTTTTGGCGAATTTGAACCGGATACACGCGCATGTTTACACCCCTTACTTTATTTTGTCCCTATTTATAACTAAATTTTGCAGAAAAATATTCCTGCTTTTATAATAAGGCGCGGGCAAAAATTTTTTCAACAGTAAAAGAGATATTTTTTAAGAAATATTAAGTAAATTTTTTTTTATAATTAAAGTTTTTTTATATGCTTTTAAGTAAAATTAAAGAATAAGGAATAAAAAAAGAGGGAAAATGGACAGATTTTTTGGATTATTGGGAATTCTTTTGATATTTGGGATAGCTTTTTTAATGTCCAATAACAGAAAAGCAATAAATTATAAGACTGTAGGCACAGGTTTTGTGCTTCAAATTTTACTTGCGGTATTTATTTTTAAAGTTCCTTTAGGCAGAGCAATATTTTTTAATATAGGTTTATTTATCCAGAAAATTCTCGAATTTGCAAAAGAAGGCGGCTCTTTTGTATTTGGTCCTTTGATGACCGAGCATAAAATTACTGCAGTATTTGGCCCCGGGGCACAGGTTTTTGCTTTGCAGCTTGTGGCATCCCTTATTTTTATGATGATTTTGGTTAACATGCTTTATTATTACGGAATAATGCAAAGAGTTGTTCCGCTTCTCGGTAAGGCTATGAACAAAATTATGGGTGTTAGCGGGGCAGAAGCTTTATCAAACGTTGCAAGTGCATTTGTAGGACAGATTGCCGCTCAGATAATGATAAGACCTTATCTTGCAAAATTAACGCGTTCGGAGCTTTTAGCTTCAATGGCCGGAAGTATGGCATGTATATCTGGAGCCACTATGCCGATTTATATCGGTATGGGAATTCCCGCACAATATCTTCTTGCTTCATGCATAATGGCTGCTCCAGGGGCGCTTGTTATTTCAAAGATTGTTTATCCGGAAACTTCAACACCTGAAACTAGCGAGGATATTAAAATAACGTACAGCAAAAGAAAAAGACCTTATATAAATGTTTTTGATGCAATTTCTGCAGGGGCTTCAGAGGGGATGAAGGTTGCGATTAATGTTATTGCGATGATATTAGCTTTGGTAGCTCTTGTTGCTATGATTGATTGGTTTTTAGGATGTGCCGGTAATTTGATAGTTAAATATCTGCACATAAATTTTGTTTCATTTGATTTGACTCATCTTTCTTTAAAACTTATTTTGGGCAAGATTTTTGCAGTGTTTGCTTATTTTATGGGTGTACCTTTAAATGAAGCAACGACAGTCGGCTCTCTTATGGGAACAAAGCTTGTGTTAAATGAAATGGTTGCCTATTTTGATTTAACTAATCTGCCCGCTGCATTGTCAGATAAAAGCTTTTTAATAGCTAGTTTTGCATTATGCAGCTTTGGAAATTTCGGCTCAATTGCGATTCAGTTGGGCGGTATCGGGGAACTTGCTCCGAATCAGCGCAAAAATCTCGCAAGGCTCGGAGTAAGAGCTTTAATATGCGGAACATTGACTTGTTATATGTCAGCAGCAATTGTCGGGGTTTTGTTTAATTGATGATTTATTGAATTATCTTTAAAAATATGTTAAAATAAATATGTTATATATAAAACAAGGAGTTGAGAATGAAAAATAAAAGAGAATTTTTGCAGAGCTTCGGGGGGGGGGGCACTCCTGAGCTGGAGATAAGACAAGATGTCAAGAAGTCAAGCTATTTAAATCTTGTAAGATACTATGTCACTAAGGCACTAAGAAGTATCGTAAAAATTTTTCCTCTCCCGGGAGAGGGGTGCTACGCACGTAGATCTGTTGCTCAGTCAACGCAAATACTCTTTACTCTTGCAAAAGGTGCTACGCACGTAGAT
>CASFPN010000028.1 GCA_949296425.1 uncultured bacterium | reverse complement strand
TTGACAGCCGTGATAAAGCACGTCGGTAAAGATGCTTTTCTTATCCGAATAGTCGCTCCATTCGTTGATAACGTAGTTGCAAACCCGCTTAATAAGCGGACTGCTTGAGTTACGTTTCAGTTCTTTGATGTTTGCAAGAGTGAGTTTCATTACGCCACCTCCTCGAAGTCGTCCAGATGGACGTGTTCAAACATGGCGCCGTATTCGAAATACAGTCTGCCGTTTTTATCAGTCAGAAGGTCGTAAGTGATAACGCTTATTTTGCCTCTGTTGGTGACAGCTATTTGTATTTCATTTTTGGCAGCATCGATTCCTACGATGTTGAAAGTGATGAATTTTTCACCGTCGTAGAGTTCGAATTCCGAGAGATAATACCTCTTGAATTCAGGAATTTGGGAAACTTTGTTTTCCATAGGATTTACCTCCAAATTTTATTTTGCCTTTCGGCAGTAGCTGAGCAGCACCGATTGAGCATAGGTCTGTTTATTGGAAGTAAAGAAAACCAGAAGTCAAATGACCACGAAAAAATATTGAGTTGGAGTTGTTAAATTCTATGGCAATAAAAAAGCCGAGAAGAATTTTCTTCCCGGCTTTTAAGTTAAGAGATGTTTGATTTTTAAGCGATATTTTTTCGCATTGACTTCTGCGAAACCTGTGCTACGATGGCTACCACGAAACGGCAAAATTTGGAGAGCTTACTTATTTCAATGATTGGTTTTACTTAATTTTGAGAGCAATTCTACATATCCTAATAAATTTTTCTTAATGTTTTGCGTTTGCATTGAAGCTAAAAAATTATATTCTCGAATTGTCTTTAAAAACTGATCTGGAGTTTTAAGACCAATGTAACAGAAAGCCTCATTTATTGTCAGGTGATTCAAATAAATGGTTTCTTCGCACGATATTGTATGTAATTGATAAATGTATTGATCCTCAGGACTTTTATATGTGATAATGTCCGCTTCGTTTTTAATTTTATCTGCATACTTATAGATTGTCCTTGGTATACTTAAATGATTTTGGAGCAGAGGAGAGTATAACGGTATTCCTCTATGTTTTAATATGGGATGTAATAAATAATCTTTCCATACCCGCGAAACTACGAGTATTGCAATGCTTGATGATATTGGGAAAAGAATATAATTATCGATATAGCTACTTTCATTTGCTATTTCTTTTTTTGCTATTTCATCAAAGTTGTCTTTTCCATACATTTCTTTACCTAATTTTTTGACATCCTCAATATATTCTTTTTGCTTATTTTCAGGTATTTTTATTGGTAATCTTTCTGTGCAATAGCCTAAATCATTTATGCAGAATTCATCTGCTGTTTTTATAAACATCAAAAAAGAAGAGTTGATTTCCAAAGCATTTTTACGAATGCCGATCATATCGGTTTTCAACAAAGAATCCCAATCAGAATCAAGTATTGTAAGCATTTCACGCTTCCAAAAATCCACTTTGCTTTCATTTTGATTTATGTTAAATTGACTTAACTCAAAGGTATTGTCAGGTATATTGGTATAAGATTTTTTATTGTGTGGGGTTCTGTAAATTTGAAGCAAAATGTATTTTTTAATTGTTTCTAATTCAGCACGTGTAAAAGTAAAAGTCGGGACGCTATCATTGTCAATCTTATTAAGTAAAGTGCCCATTGGATCTTCTATGTTGGTTTTGAATTTAAGTTCTAAATCTTTGTTATTATCGGCAAATTCGACATCATATAAATTATTTTCACAAAAGGCATTTTCCGGTTTTGCATAGTATGCCGCAAAATTTATAAGATTTAAAACGCATATTACATTGTTGCCATTTTTATTTTGTTGTGCAAAATTTTTTAATAATCTACATTGCACATAATGATTTTTATCGTAATGTGACATTTAAAACCTCTAAGAAGACTTTTAATATCGTTGTTGTAATACTTTATTATATTATAACGTATCAATCAAAGATTTACCAGTAAAGACGCACGTTATTTTTAATGGTTTAGGATACAATAACGTTCGTAATGTTATAGGGGATGATTGTAGGTAGTATTTAAGAAGCTTCTATTAGATGGTTTATTTTCGTTCAACGATGATGCCGGCAACTCCCTTAATACAAAAATAACAGAGCCGCGGGTTCAAACGCGACTCTGTTTGGCGGAGAAACAGGGATTTGAACCCTGGCTACGCTATTAACGTACTACTCCCTTAGCAGGGGAGCCCCTTCGGCCTCTTGGGTATTTCTCCGTGCCGATTATATTCTTGCCTTTCGGCTTAACTGATATTATCATATTCGTTCGTCTTTGTCAATTCAATTCTTTGACTATTATCGCGTTTTGGGATATAATAGCCTTGCTTATCATTAAAAGAGGTATATATGAAGTACTTGGTTATTCTGGGCGACGGAATGGCGGACAGACCGCTTAAAGAACTCGGCGGAAAAACTCCTTTGGAATACGCCGCAACGCCCAATATG
>CASFPN010000027.1 GCA_949296425.1 uncultured bacterium | reverse complement strand
GGGTATTGATTGTTACCCATCCTCTTATCCTTCCCTAATAAGGGAAGGAAGGAGGTAGTTTCTGTTAATAGCCTATCTTCATATCTTCTTATCTTCTTAACTTCTAAACTAGCTTCGCATCTATGCCTCTTAGCTTTTTTGCCTCCGGCGGAGCCTACAGTGCCCCCCCCCCGAAGCTCTCTGACAATTCTGATAATATTTTCATCCAAACCTCCTTTGATTTTACTTATTATTTAGTATAACAAAAAATTTATCTTTTTTCAATAAAAAAAGAGGCACGGGGGGCGTGCCTCAATTCAACTATCTCTCTCTTTCTCATAATAATTAACTCTGAATGTGAAGTACAGTATCTACTGTAAAGGAGCCCTCCACAAAGAGTCATTAAATTTATTCTGGTTTGCAGATACATCAACAGACAATGTAACATTGCTCGGTGTAAATACAAATACAAGATCGCCGACTTTTTGCGGTTTACCGTCAAGTGCATGAGCTGCACCGCATACAAAGTCAATTGTTCTCTGTGATTGTTCTTTATCTAAAAGATGAAGGTTCAAAACGATGGTCTTTCTGTTTCTGAGGTGTTGAACAATTGTTGCAGCATCTTCAAATGATCTCGGTTCCATAACCTTTACTTCATAACCTTTAAAATTCGGATGATTTACTATTTTAAGTTCATTTGTTCTGTCCTGAACAGGCTGGTATGAATATGCAGGATCTATAGCCAGATTATCCTGAACAGGATAATCTTCATCAACTTCCTGTGCCATTTCATCAAAAATAGTTTCTCTGGGTTCAAATCCCTTTACTAAAAAATCCACTACTGATTTAATTTTGTCTGTAACTGCTGCCACCGTTTTTCCTCCGTTTATCTTACTTTAATTAAATAATTTTCTACCAATCCTTAACATTGTCGCACCGTATTTTGCCGCCTCTTTATAATCCTGACTCATCCCCATTGACAGTTCTTTAAGCGGATAATTAAATCTCTCTTCCAGCTGTTTTTTCAATTGAACAATCTCAGAAAATATTTCATCCTGTGTTTTTTCAGCTGCTCCCAGAGGAGTCATACACATCAAACCGGCAATATTAATACCCGCCAGCTCTTTTAAAGAGGTGAATTCATTGAAAATTTCGTTTTCGCTAAATCCATATTTTTGTTCTTCACCTGCGATATTTATCTCAAGTAAAACATTTTGGATTTTGCCGGCATTCAGAGCTTCATCGGATATTACCTGCGCAAGTCTGGCTGAATCAACGGAATGTATATAATCAAAATTTGCAATCACTTTTTTAACCTTATTAGTCTGTAGATGTCCGATAAAGTGAAATCTTGAATTATCCCGGATTTCCTGAGGAAGATTTTCAATCTTCTTTACAGCTTCAACTGCCCTTGATTCTGCGAAATCCCTTAATCCTGCATTATATGCATCAATTATGGCATTTCCGTCAAAATATTTGGTAACTGCGATAATATTTGGTTTATAAGGTGCGATGTCTTCCTGTATCTGTAAAAGATTTTGTCTTACTTTATTGTCCATTAATAATCATCCTACCTCTACAAGAAGTTGAATATAGTATTAATTGTACTCTATACATCATGTGTGGACAACTTTTTTATTTTTAACCTCTCCTCCTGTGTATTTTTTCCCCGAAAACCATGATGTCATCATGGTTTGAGCACTTTTAACATTTCTTCAAGTTTGGTTAATATTTTGTAATATTGTCCCTTTTACACCATGCCTTTTATACTTTTGGGCATGCCTTCAATGTACATTATCAGAATAAATCATATTCTTTAAAATTTTATCCTTCAAATGCATGAGATTTACAGCTTTAAGCTTTTTGGAAAACCATTACATATTCATGCTTAAAAATAAAGAAACCGCCGGCTAAGGCTCTATAGCGCCACAGATTTGCTGTTTTGCCTTTTGCTCGCTCGTTGCCCTGAATATCTTTTACAATAATACCTTTAAGACGAAATCCCAGTTTCATCATTCTTGCCATACATTCAAAACCTAAAGGCTGAACTTCCGAATTCTTATAGCTGTCACCGATAATCAAAGCGGCAAAACGCCCTTTTTCAAGCATATCGTAACCGTTTTTAGCGACTTTTTCAAACAGATCATAAAATTCTTCCGTTGTATCGCAATTTGATAAATCTTCTTTTTTATCCGAAAACTTGATAATATCGTCATATGGCGGGTGAAGAATTAAAAATTGGGCTTTTTCTTCTCTCATAATATCAAGGCTTGCCTGAACTTTTTCTTTTGCGGCATCTGATGCAGAATCCGCACAAATTATTCTGACATCAGTTACAAGCTGTTTCGGAGTAAATTTTTCAGAAACACTTTCTGCCAGTTCATCTTTAAGTTCAACACCTATACAGCGTCTGCCCATATTAACAGCTTCAATGCCTGAGGTTCCGGAGCCAAAAAACAAGTCAAGAACAACATCATTTTTCTTTGTAAATCTTTCATAAAGCTGCTGGGCAATCTGCGGGATATAATTACCATGGTATTCGTTGGAATGACCGCCTTCTTTTAACCGTGTCGGAAATTCCCACAAAGTATCGGTTTTAACATGTTCATAAGCTTTCCAGTTATTCAAGTCAATATCGCTGTACTTTGTTGTTTTGACGGGTTTTACTACCTGCAAATCAGCTTTTTTATTAGGTTTTAATTTAATGTTAGTTTTAACTCTTGCCAAGTCTGTTTCTCCCTGATATCCATATGTAAAAGACTTATCGACTTAGCGCCTTATAGTCTTAATGTACTTATCTTATAGAAATGTTTCAAATTTGTAATCAAACATTTAGATGAATTTGTGTTTGATGTAGATTGAGATTAAGATTGAGGGCTTTGTATGGCGAGGATTAAACAACTATCTAAACACTTGATAAATCAGATTGCAGCGGGAGAAGTAATTGAACGCCCGGCATCAGTCGTTAAAGAACTTGTTGAAAATTCTATTGATGCAGGTGCTACCAAAATAAGCATTGAGATTAACAACGACTGCCGTGATATTCGTGTAGCCGATAACGGATGCGGTATTCATCCTGACGATATTATGCTTGCATTTTCAAAACACGCTACAAGCAAAATCACAACGGATGAAGATTTGTTTGATATTCATACGCTTGGCTTCAGGGGAGAAGCTTTATCAAGTATTATTTCTATTTCAAAATTAACATGTACCACAAGAACTGTTGATTTTGAAACAGGGACAAAAGTAAAATGCGAAAATTCGGAAGTCAAACAGCTTGAAACAGGATGTGCAATCGGAACAATTATGGATATAAAAGATTTGTTTTATAATCTTCCTGCACGTCTTAAATTTTTAAAAAGTTCAAATACTGAGTTTTCATACATTCAGGAGTTAATTCAATCACTCGCACTTGCACATCCTGAATGTTCTCTGGAATTAAAAAAGAACGGTAAAACAGTTCTAAAAACAACAGGACAGAATAATTTGCTCCAAACAATAAAAGAAGTTTATTCATCAGATGTTATCTCTAATTTAAAAGAAGTTTTGAAAACCGATAATCTTTCGGGATTGAAAATCAGCGGTTACGTCAGCACACCGGATTACACGCGTTCCAGCAAAAAAAGCTATCATATTTATATAAATTCAAGAACCGTAAAATGTCCGGTATTCCAAAAAGCCATTGATACAGCTTACAAAAGCCTTATCGCAAGCGGTAAATACCCATTTGTTGTGTTGAATTTAGAAATACCGCCGTCTGATGTTGATGTAAACGTTCATCCGACTAAAAAAGAAGTAAGATATAAAAATCCAAATCAGGTATTTAACTTTATATATACATCTATTCAGGCCGGATTGATGAACTATGTTGAAAAACAGCAGGCTAAACCTGTTGAACCTGCTGCTCCAAGTTTGGGTAATGTAGTTGATTTTGTACAGCCGAAACTGGAAAGCACGGGCGAAATTATTTTTGACAAATCTGATGACACTATTTATATTTCAGACAAAATGATGGCGGAACAAGAAGGCGAAAATTCTATGCCGCAAAAACAAGAACAGGTACAGTTTTTTGTTCCGGTTGAAACGAGTGCAGAACCTGAAGAAAATATTATAGGTCAGTATAAAAACACTTATATTCTTGTTGAAAAAGACGACGGAATGGAAATCATTGATCAGCATATTGCAGAAGAAAGATATATTTATGAAAAACTAATGTCAGAAAAAAATATTGTTTCACAAATGCTTTTTGTATCTGATGTAATTCCTGTTTCAAGCACCGAAGCTGAACTTATTAAAGAAAATATCGACAAATTTGAAAAATTCGGTTTTGGTATAGAATTTTTAAAAGACAACGAACTTATTTTCAGAAAAATCCCGCAAATGATTGCAAAAGTAAATCCTAAAGAGATTTTAGCGGATATTCTGGAAAATATTGACGGTAATATTGACAGGCTCGAAGAAAAAATTCTTATTACAACTGCATGTAAAGCATCTGTTAAAGCAGGTCAAAAACTTTCCACCTGGCAGATGCAGGAAATCGTAAAAAAATGGCGTACTACAAAAATGCCATACACCTGTCCTCACGGACGCCCGATTGTAAAATTTTTCCCGCATAAGGAAATTGCAGGCTTTTTCCAGAGAAATATGTAAATTATTTCCATGGATAATCTTCCGTAATTTCCCAGCCATCCTGCATAATTAACGCGGCACAACATGAAACTGCACCTTTAGCCGTACATGATGCCCCATCAAAATTTTTAGAACATTTTACTAATATTTCATCCCTTGTAAAACCTTCACAAGGAGTAGCAAAAATTCCGTTTTTTATATACTTAGCTGTTTCTCCATGCCCGATAGATAATCTATAATCAAAAACATCTTTTCCAAGCCTGTTTTCTCCCTTCTCCGGACCATCTATATCAATATAAACAATGTCAGAATATAAATCAACACCACAGAAATAGGGGATAATATGAACCAAAGCTCCGTTAGGCAATGTAAAACTTCCGCCGTAATCATGCTGATACATTGGCTGACCGCTCAAAGTTGTATATTCCTTTTTACAGTTATAATTACGGCATATTGTTCCTTTTTTAACATCTACAGTTTTAATATAAGGTTTAATGTATAAGGAATATATCAATTCAAAAGCATATCTATCATGAGAACTTCTTTGCCAAATTGAATAATCTGTTCCGTAATCTACTTTAGCACGCTCCATTGCATTATTTATTATGGAATAAGTACTTTTTAGCCTATTTACAGTTTCTCTTTTTTTATAATTGCCTGTCAAAACAGGAATAGTAAGAGCTGCAACCACGCCGATGATGCCGAGGGTAATGAGAACTTCTGCAAGAGTAAAAGCACATTGGCGTTGCTTGTTCGATAGGGCTGCGTGCGCAGTAGCTTTTGCAAGGGTAAACGCGCATTTACGTTGCTTGTTCGATAGGGCTACGTGGTAGCACCCCTCTCCCGGGAAAGGAAAAATTTTTACGATACTTCTTAATGCCTTAGTGCCATAGTATCTTACGAGATTTAAATAGCTTGAATTCCTGAACTCTTGACTTCTGCCTAGCTCAGGAGTGCCCCCCCCCCGAGTTTACAATTTTTAATATTTAGTTCCATACTAGTTCCTATCCTTTCCGTTATTTTTTTTATTATATCACAGGATACCGGATCCTGCAATTTAATAAATCTTTTAAGATTCTCATATCAAACCGCTTAGAATTGTTCAAGATTTATATTAATCAACATCTGCAGAAAGACAAGTTTTTTCATAATGCAGTCTGTTGTTAAAACGATTTATTCTGCTCATTACTTCTTTAAACATAGGAATAGGTAAGCTTTGTTTACCGTCTGAGAGTGCATTTTCAGGGTCATGGTGAACCTCTATCATTATACCGTCCGCTCCGACAACAAGCCCTGCTTTTGCTAAAGGCTCTATTAAATACCTTTGACCTGTACCATGGCTTGGATCAACGATTATAGGAAGATGAGAATATTTCTTTATAACCGGAATAGATGCTATATCCATAACATTACGGGTAAACGCACTGTCAAAACTTCTTATGCCGCGTTCGCAAAGAATTACATTAGGGTTTCCGTTATACATAATATGCTCGGCTGCAAGAAGAAATTCCCTTATTGTACTTGCCAGACCGCGTTTTAAAATAACAGGTTTTCTTGATCTGCCGACAGCGTGAAGAAGTTTAAAATTCTGGACATTACGCGCGCCTATCTGTAATACATCAACATAATCACACATCATAGGCAAATCAGAAGCATCCATAACTTCTGATACAACAAGAAGTCCTGTTTCTTCACTTGCTCTTTTCAGAAATTTCAATGCTTTTTCACCATAGCCTTGAAAATCGTAAGGAGAAGTTCGCGGCTTAAATGCCCCACCTCTTAAGAATTCGCATCCCATTTCTTTACCGGCCATTGCAACCTGCAAAAGGCCTTCATAATCATCTTCAACTGAACACGGACCAATCATTGCAACAGGCTTATTATTCCCTCCGATTTTTACTCCGTTCGGAAAGGTTATGACAGTGTCTTCGGGTTTTCTGTCACGAGAAGCAAGTCTAAAAGGTTCTCTTATTATTTTAACTTCCTTTACACCTTCAAACGCTGCAACCCGTCCCGGAGTAACGGTAGTTTTATCTCCTATGGCATCAATTACCGCATGAATTTCACCTTGATTAAATCTTATATCAAACCCGTTATCTCTTAAAAAATCTATAACACGCTGTATTTGTACTTTTGTAGCGTTACGCTCCATTATTATAATCATAATTATCTCCTGTTCGATTTTTGTGCATAGATAAGTATATCATGAAAATATATCAGCTTACGTTTTTTCATTCTTCTGCTTAATTTTTTTTAGCAAATTCAATGCTGGAAAATACTCCGGAAGTATACAAAGGCAGTTTTCAAGCGATTTTTCAGCGTTTTTATACTCATTTCTGTTATAATATATAAACGCTAAAAGATAATGAAGTTCCGGATCATGATAAAAATAACTTTTTGCTCTGTCTAAAAAAAACATAGCCTGGTCATTATATGCATTATTATAAAATACTCTGCCAATAAATTTATGAACTTCCGGATTAATTGTAAACATAAAATCGGCGTATCTTACAATCTTTTCTACATAATCTCCTTTAAAATAGTTAAGTAAAATATTTAAATCTATCTCAAGAAAATTTCTCAATTCAAAATATGTCGGATACTCTCTTACATCCCCCTCAATTAAAGAAATCATAAACGCTGCCCAATGCGCACGGATATCACTATCTTTTATTGCAGTAAAAAGATTTTTTGCCTTTTGTATGTTATCAGACAAAAGCTCGTAATAAGCATTTTCTAATATACAGCCGTTTTTTACGAAAAATTGTTGACAGGTTTCATCCATATTTGTCAACAATTTTTCTTTTGCTGCTTCATAATTTTCACTCATAAAATCTAGTAGTTTTCATTATTATTACTGTTTGCATAACTGAAATCAGACATCATTGAATTCATCATTACAGCCTGCATTAAACGCGGATCAATATTTTCGCCTTTCTGAGCCTGGCTCATCAGCATCGGCAACATATTCATCATATTATTACCGTTATTATTCTGTCCGCCAAGTAAAAGACTCATTTCAGCCATTTTGGGATCCTGATAAGTGTTCATCTGGGTATACGGATTTTCAGGCTGAATGGTGACATTAACACCGGCATCTTTCAAGGTCTGTACGGCTTTTAAAACTTCTTCATCACTGACTTCGGCAAGTTTTTCTCCATCAACAGAGGATTTATATTTATCATCAAATTTTTTGATTCTGTTAATATCTTTTTCTTCAAGTGTTTGTTTTCTGTTTATTGTTTCTTTAATATTTGTAAGCTGTTTTTGTTTAACCTGCTGGTTGAGTTCCGGAGACAGTCCGTTTCCGTAAGGAGCGATAATAAACTTATCCAGATCAGAAAGTTCTTCCTGTACAACCTGCTGTTCCTGACAAGCAGGGCCACCTGTCAGACAGTCTCTGCCTTTAAGTGCGTAATCTGCCAGATAGCCTTTGGGATTAAGAGATAAAACTTTTTCATAAGACTCAATAGCTTTATCCTGCATATCAACATGGGTATAGGCCATCGCCATATAATAATATGCAAGGGCATTTGATGGTTCTTTTTGCACCAGAGAAAACAATTCCTGTAAACAGCCGGTATAGTTGCCTGATTGATATTTAGTCATTACACTGCTCATATTTGCATTTGGATAGTAAACTGTTTCCGTATCCAAAATGTCAGGGGTTCTTTTTGAATCCTTATCATCTTTTTTAGCTTTTGCTTTTGATGTCCGCGATGCTTTTGCAACACGTGTTGAGGATGTATCTTTGCCGATAGGTTCAAGCTTATCAACACTTGCAGCAAGAACATCTAAAGATGATAAAATCAAAAAAGCCGATAATAACCATACAATCTTTTTATTCATATCATAATATCCTTTATAATGTTTTTTAATAAAATTTTCAGATAAATCAAGTTTTATTTTATTATATAACATTTTTGAGAATAATCATAATGTAAATATATGATTTATCTCAAACTGAATTTGCACCCGCAGTAATTTTGTCTGTAAAGATTAAGTTCTTTAGATAATTTATTTGTTTTCAAAAATCCGTCTTTCTTTTTAAAATCAATTGCCAGATATTCAAGATTAAATTCTTTTGAAATATTTTCACCTATTCGGGAAAGTTTTTGAAAACTTTTATGCGGACTTATTACAATTGAGGTTGTAAATTTATTTATACCCATTTTTGTAGCAAATTCTGCGGTTTTTCTCAAACGGAGTTCAAAACACTTATCACATCTTATTCCTTTTTCGGGTTCAGCTTCAAGCCCTTTAGCAGCGGCATAAAACTCATCGGGATTATAAATTTCTTCAACCAATTCACATCCTAAATGAGCGCACAAAATCTTTTCTGCCTCAAGACGTTTAAGATATTCGCTCTCTGGGTAAATATTAGGGTTGTAAAAATATGAAATAACTCGATATCCCATATCCTTTAAATACGATATGGGATATCCGGAACATATTGCACAACAAGTATGCAAAATTATTTTATCTTCTTTGCACTCCAAGTTTTTCCGCCATTTCTTTATAAGTATTATAAGATTTAATACCTACATCAACCTGACCGTTTATTACGGTTGCAGGAGTTCCCATTATACCTTTATCATAAGCTTCTTTAATCTGTTTTTTCAGCTCATTTGCCGTTTCCGGACTGTTTGCATCCTGTTGAAGTTTTTCAATATCAAAATCCATGTCTTTAACAAGTTCCAAAATTGCATCTTCAGTCTGCGGTTTTTTCTCAAAAAGGATATTATTCATTTCCCAGAACTTACCCTGTTTTTCGGCAGCAATTGCATATCTTGCATCCACACAAGAACCCTGATGAAAAGGAGCCTGCAAATAAGCATTACAATCAGTATCAAGAGGAAGATTTTTGTGAATAATGCGGATTCCTTTCATCTCTTTTGCTAACTTGTGCATCATAATATCCTGTGCGGGACATATTGGACACTGGTAATCAGAATAAACATATATAATTACCTTTGCATCCTCATCTCCTAATATATTACCTTTTACAGCATATTTATTATGTTTAGCTCCGGTAAATTCTTTAAATTCAAGCTGCCTTTTCACCTGGGGAGCAAATACAAAAGAAACTCTGGTATAAGCTAAAAATCCAACAGCAACAGCCATAACTGCAATAAATGCTATCAGGTATTTTTTTATTTTTATCGCTTCAAGAAAATCAGAAAAACTTTGTTTTATTGAATGTATAAATCCACCGTTTTTAAAATCCGTTGCTATACAACCCATTAAAAGGTTTAAAATATATGTAAACGCACATAAAATACATAATTTTTTTATTTCAAATAAGCTAAGACAAAGCAATATCATTGAAATCAAAAAAGCAAACAATCCCAATGATGCAATGTAATCCAGAGGATTTTTAAATACTTCCATAAACCTGAAAAGTTTATAATTTTTAAGTTTGCCTGCAAAAAGCATTAAAAAAACAAAACCGTAGAAAAACAACCCCCAGTAAGCAAGAGGAATCCCCAAGAACTGAGCCTCCGGAGTTCTTGCAATACCGTCACAGTCAATAAAATCGTTGACAGAACAAAAACTGGAAAGCGCATAAGGATTGAAATTGGAATTGTAATAAATTACAGCCAGTTTAATCGTTGTAATAATGCCTATAATTGCAATAACTGCAATCGAAATCTTTTTCTTCATCTCTTTTTCCATACTACTAATCTCCTGTTATAAATCAATAATACAATTTTTATCCTCAAAAATCAATAGCATAAAGAAGAATGAGTAAATTGCCCGTTCGGGTAAGGTATCTTGATATTATTTTCGACTTATGTTATAATAAGAAAAGCAAGTATGTTTTTGAGAGGTTGATTTGAAACAGAATATCTTTGAATTGTTTTTAAACAAAGTTTTCAATGTCCCATTTTGGATCAAACAATTTATGTATCTTAAGCTGGCTGAAGAGATGAAAGATAAGGCGTGCGAAGATTTTTTACGGGAGCACAAAGATGATATTTTTGCTACATTTGTTCCGATAATTACATTTAAAGGAAAAACCGAGCTTAGTCAAAGACAATGCGGACTTGATAACAATATTTATAACTTTCTGCAATGTTGTCTGAATGAATATTGTATGCTTGAGATTTCAATTAATACATTCCTTTCAATGGAGGAAATTGCAAAATATTATGAACTATGTCTTGAACAAAATTTCATAAAAAAACCTGATTCACTGGAAATTCATGCAATGGCAGGGTATATTTCCGGCAAATTTAGAACCGGAGAGTATTTCAAACAAAAAGGTATAATTAATGTTGACCAGTTACAAAAAGCCATTCTCACTCATAGAGATTCACAACAGAGCAGTAATCCCAAAAGATTCGGGGAAGTAATGGTCGAGCTTGGTTTTGTAACGGAAGACGATTTAAAAGCAGTTCTTATTCTTAAAGAAGAATCAAAAAAACGTTTTATCCTTGATTATAATACCATTCCGCAGACTGAAACAACCTTCACGAATGACTCTCAAAAGTATGAAGAAGAAATCTCTGCATTGAAAGATGAAAATCTAAAATTAAAACGTAAAATGCTGCAGCTTTTGGAGCTTGTAAAAAGAAATGGACAACAGCAATAATATAGAACGGGAACTATTACTTGAATATGTAAGAGATGGACTCGTTGAACAGGAACATTACGGATTTGTTGTGCTATCCGGTAAAGAACGAGCATTTGATTTCATAGGAGATACCAGAAATTATCCGTTTTACCTGCGTTCCTGTGCTAAACCGCTTCAGGCAAGCCTTATTATTGATTACGGTATGGATAAATTTTACGATATGACAGAGGAGGAGATTGCGCTTTGCTGCGCTTCCCATGCAGGAGAAGAAATTCATGTAAATACCGCAAAACGGCTTCTTGATAAAATCGGGTTGAATGAAAGTTATTTAAAATGCGGCTTGCATAAACCGTTATCTAAAACAGAACAGACAAAAATGCTGCTCAACGGAACAAGTGAAAATGTACTGCAGAATAACTGTTCCGGCAAACATATTATGATGCTCGGGCTTTGCAAGATGAAAAATTGGGATTTAAAAACTTATGACAGTCCCGACCACCCCCTTCAAAAGGCAATAAAAGACAAAATTACAAAACTCTGTCATCTTACAAAAGAATATCCTCTGACAACAGACGGCTGCGGTGTTCCTATTATGTCTATGCCGCTTACAAATATGCTGCATGGATATTTGAATGTATTTTGTAATCCGGACTATGAAAAAATTAAAACGGCCTTTCTCAATCACCCATATATAATAGGCGGAGAAGCCAGAACAGATACAAAAATTATTGAAAACTCAAAAGGTATAATTGCAAAAGTCGGGGCAGGCGGACTTTGTGTTGTAGTAAATACGGAAAAAGAAGAAGCTTTTGTCGTAAAAATTTCCGACTGCGATATGAAAGCAAGAGAAATGGTTGTTTTACAAATTTTAAAAAACCTTCACTGGGCAAATATTGAATTTGATAAAAGTATAAAGACAATTAACGGTAAAATTGTTGGGGAAATAAAAATTACCGTTTAGTATTATCTTCCGCCTTTGTAATCTTCACAACATTATTTTCAACTTTTACTTCAAGCAAATCTTCTTCCGGATTAACATCTATTAATTCAAGCAATGTTTTTGGCATAAACAGAGCCCATCCGCTGCCGGAACGGGATAATTTTTTCTTCATCCTTATATCTCCATGATTTCGTATATATAAACACTTTACAAAATCATTTTTAATAGTTATACTTATATAATATAAGTATTATATAAGTATAAAATAAGGATAAAAGATATGAGGCAAGAAGCTTTTACTTTGGCAGAAGATGTTGCCAAAGACATGTCTGGCAAGCGGCACAAATGTGCCTTTACCTTAGCCGAAGTCCTGATTACCCTTGGTATTATAGGTGTAGTTGCAGCAATTACATTATCGACAGTAATCAACGATATTAAAGGGAAAAAACTAAAAGCACAACTTGAAAAAAGTTATTCTATATTAGGTCAGGCACTTTCATCCGCTCAAAATGAATTTGGAGATATAATAAATTACAACAATCATCATCACGATTTTAGAGATACATTTATAAAACAATTTGCAAATGCGTATAACTGTTGGGACAATGATACACATACATGTCTGACAAGTAACACAAGACCTAATGAGTATAAAACATACAATGGCAGCGAACTTTATACTTTACGTTTTGACGACGGTAATTTTATTTTGCAGGACGGAACCTTTGTTATAATAGAAAACGGCGACGGCAGACTGGAATTAACGGTAGATGTTAACGGAAAAAATAACAAACCCAACAGGTGGGGGCATGATCTGTTCACTTTTCAGATTATGGATGACGGGAAATTAGTTCCCATGGGAGCAGACGGTACAAGGACAGATCTTTGTGACAGCAAAGGCTTAGGTAGTGAAAATGGAGTAGGGTGTACCTATAGAGCACTCACCGATAAAAATTACTGGAAACAATTGCCCCGTTAAGTATTAAAAATTCTGTCTCCTGCATCACCCATGCCAGGGACAATATAACCTCTTTCGTTTAGATGGTCATCAACAGCTGCTGTTATTATTTCAATATCCGGATAGTGTTTCTGGATATTTTCAATCCCTTGTGGAGCTGCAATTATACAAATTACTTTAATATTGTCAATAGGAATTCCTTTATCAGCATAAAGTTTTATAGCTTCTATCAGAGAATTTCCGGTTGCAAGCATCGGATCGGTTATATAAATATAGAATTTTTCGGGATTCGGGGCTTCCATCGGGACTTTATTATAGTACCACACAGGTTTTAAAGTCTTTTCATCCCTGTACATTCCGATATGCCTTATGCAAGCCTGAGGCAAAATATCAATAGCTTCATCAGTAAAAATTAAACCTGCACGCAAAATAGGTGAAATTATTATAGTAATATCAGGATTAACGGTTTTTGCGGTAAATGTTGCTAAAGGTGTAGTTATTTCGGTATCAACCAGAGGAAGATTTTTTGCAGCTTCATATAAAAGACATCTTGTTATTTTTCTTGTCGCGATCCTGACCCCTTGGCTGTCAGTGTTTTTATTACGCATTGTACACAAATTCAATAAAATAACGGGGTTATTGATTACCCTGACTTTTGATTTGTTTATCATAACTTACTCCTTTATGCTCTTTTTTTACCTTAAATTCCTCAATCCATTTGTTTAATACATTCAGATTATTTTCAATCCCGACAGTGTGAATACCTTTACTCAAATCTGCACCGCTTGTTTCTTTTGCAAAAAACGACAATCTGCTTGAAATTGAACCGATTTTATCAAACATATCATTAAGCAGCCCGAGAGAATCATGAAGCCTTTTAGGTTCTTTAACAACAATAATTTTATTTGTTGAAAGACTTGTGTCAGTCGGCGGATAAACCTCAAGAGATTTTGAGCCGCCCATTCCGCTGAATTCAACCGTTGCAATTGAACCTTTAGGAAATTCTACCCCCCGCTTTGTTATAACAAGCTTTAAATAAACATCATTTGCAACAATTTTAACTTTATCAATATAACCTACCTGAACTCCCATAAATTTCACGGGTGAACCGGCAATCAAGCCGTCAACATCAGACATAAATATTTGATATGTAACAAGTTCCTTTTGTTTGTGATAATGATGAATCCTTATTGCTGCAACAGTAACACACAAAATAAAAAACCACACAATAAATTCAAGCCAGATATATTTGTGCATACCTTCAAAAATTTTCATACACAAATTATACACCAACACATGATTTTTTGCCACTTGCCAAAAAAGTTTTTGTATTATACTATTATTCTACAGAAACAAAAAGTGAGGTTATATTTTATGATGGATCAAATAATAAGAGTTGCATGGGACTTAAATGAAAATACTGATAACAGATATCAACTTGTTTACGAAATTGCAGAACTTGCAAAAAAACTCGTGGATGAAAATCAGGCTAAAAAAGCCCATGATGACTTTAATTTTGAAGAAAATTTTGATACAACATACAAAAAAGAAAATCCTGTCGAACATGCTATTATGGTAAAAGCTGCAGAAGCAGACGACGACAGATTAGTAGGCTAGTGCTACGCACATAGCCATATAGGTTATCCATAAAAAAAGTTAGAGACAACTCTAACTTTTTTAATTAGATGAGGGGTTATAATGCAAAACACAGTAAATTTTATTAAAGAAAAAACAAATGATTTTCATCCTGAAATCGGCATTATCTTAGGTTCAGGTTTAGGAGAACTTGCTGATGAATACTGCGATTATGCAATCCCGTATACAGAAATTCCGAATTTTACAAAATCAACGGTTCAGGGGCATAAAGGAAGATTAGTCTTTGCGGATATTTCGGGTAAAAAAGTTATGATGATGCAGGGAAGAAACCATTTTTACGAAGGGCACAGCATGACTGATATCACTTATCCGGTTAAGGTAATGAAAGTACTCGGAGTTAAAACAGTAATTCTTACAAACGCTGCCGGAGCTGTCAATGAAAGCTTTAAACCTGCTGATTTGATGATTATAACAGATCATATAAACTTTATGGGGGGTAACCCTTTAACCGGTAAAAATGATGATACTATGGGAGAAAGATTCCCGGATATGTCAGAGATTTACAAAAAAAATCTTGTCGAAATTGCAAAAAAATGTGCCCGTGATTTGAATATAGATATAAAAGAAGGTGTTTACTGGGCAAATTCAGGCCCTTCCTATGAAACTCCGGCTGAAATAAATATGATAAGGAAACTCGGCGGAGATGCTGTCGGAATGTCAACCGTTCCCGAGGCAATCGTTGCAAACTACTGCGGGCTGAATGTTCTTGGCATAAGCTGTATTACAAATGCCGCAAGTTCTGCCACAGGGACAAAACTGTCGCATGAAGAAGTTATAGAAGCCGCTGCAAATGCGAAAACAAAATTTAAATCTTTGATTCTGGAAATTTTGAAAAAAGTATAATCAGAACGACCGCTTTTCAAGCGGTCGTTCGTTAATAATGTGTGTAATCTAAATATTATAAAATAATTGAAATTATGCCTGAGTATTCATTTCTTTTTGTACAGGCTGAGCTGATTTTTTGCCGCCACAGCAAAGGTATGTACCTAAACCTAATACAGCAGCTCCGATTGATCCGTAAATTAATGCATATTTACCCTGAATACTTCTTGCTGCTTTTTTAATTGCGGCTCCAACACCGTCTTCACAGTTTACAAACTGTTTTTTGCTGCTGTCCCAGAATTGTTTAAACATATTTTTACCGGCTTTTCTAGAAATTTCATCTGCTTCTTTTTTTATTGCTTCTTTTATCTGGTCAATGTTTTTTCCTGCATACACTTTATCAAAGTTTTCTGCAACAACTGTTTTTAGGTCATCAAAATTTTTGGCTTTATTAAGATTATCCAAATATTCCTGAAAATTTCTATCAACTATACCTGAATCAATACAATTTTTTAATACAGCAGATAGTGATGATTTAGCAGTGCTAATATCTAGACTTTCAAGCTTGTTTATCGTATTTTCCAAATATATACCCTTTAATTCTTCCACTGAAGAAGCCTTCATCATTGCATCATAAACTTTGTTCAGTTCAGTCTCAACACCTTTTACAAGTTCTCTTTCTACAGGAGGCATAGCAGCTTTTACATTTTCATCCATCTTTTTAATAAAACTGTCTGTCGGAGCACCATCTTTCAAAAATGGTTTTGTTAAATACCCTGCTGCAGCACCTGCACCCGCGCCTACCAAAGCGGCTCCTGTAGTATAAAGACCCGTATTGCTGCCTGAATTGTTTACACTTTCTACTGACATATTCTTTCCTTTCTTTTGTTGATTACTACAATTTATTTAAGTCCAATATGTCAAAAAATTGCTACAGGCGCAATACATCCTATCCTATCCTATCCTATGAGGATTATATCAAGGGTTTCAGCCATTTTAAATTCATTTTTACATTTCGTTACATTTTATATAATTATAAAAAATTGTAAATTTTGTATATACTCACACTTGTCAAAATTTTCTTTTCATTTAAAAATACATGACGGGAAGGAAAAAGAAATGTTAACAGGTAAAATAACTTTTGATACTGTGAAGCAGCGGCAAAAACCTATAGGGGAACTATCCCCCAAACATGTTCCTTCCGAGTTCATGTCATCAATAAATTATTTAAATGAGAGACCTTTAAAAAATAATCACCGGGATTTATCTTTTAAAGGTCTTTCTTTTAGCGCAAATAATAAAGATAAGAAAAAACCGTCAGCTCTTACACCGGTTCTTGCGATGTTCGGGACTCTTGCCGGTATAGGACTTGCATTAAGACTAGCCCCGTCGTATAAAAAAGCAGGCACATACAGTATTAGTGAATTTACAAAATTTGCCAAAGATTATATGGGAATTACCCGAAAAGTTGACGGCAAAGATGTTACTACATCCATCGGCGAAGAACTTCTGGAACACCTTAAAAAATCAGAACTTGCTAAAAAGATGATTAATGTTGAAGGTGATAAAATATCCTTCAAGAAAAAGACTATCCCCCAGCTTATTTGGGATGGCCTTATGTATCCTTTTACAATACTTCCGGGAGATATTTTAAACGGAATAGTTAAAGGATTAGGCAAAATCAAACCTTTTAAACAATGGTCCATACAAACATATAACAAACCTTTCTTCAAAAAAATCAGGCAGCGCTCAAAAATTGATGCACAGGTAAATTCATTGCGCGGACTTTTTGAAACTTCTGCCAAACTAAAAGGCAAATCGAGCGAAGAAATTACATCTGCAATATTCCAGCGTTCGGTTAAAATGTTTGACCCGAAAACAGGCAATTATGACACCAAACATGAAAGGTCGTTAAACAGAATTGTATCAGGAATTCCGCCCGCTATATTTCTTGCAAATGATGCTTATAACCTGTCCAGAATGATGGATGATGATAAAAAAGCAGCAAGCCACGAACAAAAAGTCAGATTTAAACAGGAAATGGCCAGAATCGGATTTAATGCATACATTACACTTGTTACACTCGGAGCTTTAAATAAATGTATCAATAATTCCAAAATGGGAATTATGTTAATGACTGCTCTTACAACACTTACAACAGAAGCATTCTCACGTATAATTAACGGTAAACATATTACACGCTTGACTCCGGAAGAAGCACGTGCGGAAAATGAACGTAATCACGCTCCCGAAGCTCAAATTAAGCCCGATTTATCATTCAAATCTTCCGAAAATAAAAAAGAAAAAGACAAACAACAAAAACCGCTTCTTTCATTCGGTACTGTAGCAAAGGCTATTGGTGTAATTATAGCCGGTGGATTTGCAATAAAAGGTTTAAGAAAAATATCAGCCGTTGATAATGCCTGGAAAGATTTCTCCGGCTTCTTTAAAAAGATATATAAAGATGCAACTCAGATAAAAGATTTCAAAATAACTCAGGAAAAATTTGATAACATTACAAAAGTGCTGGAAGAAAACGGTTTCACGGAACTTGCAGCCCAATACAAAAATATAGCTTCTAAATCAATAAATGCAGACGGAACAATCAGCCTCGGCACAAAAGAAAAGAAAATCAAACCCGCAATAGACTTCTTCCTGGCTCCGTTCAAATTTATATGGAAATACGGAACAATGCCATACAAATTTGTGGATGATGCAATAAAATCAGTATTTTCAAGAGGAGGAGCTAAAAAACCTTCCAAAAAAGTGGAAGATATTACCGCTCTTGCCCAAAGTGTACAAAATATCGGACGCGAAGCAGAAAAATATTCAAATGGAAAAATTACTAAAAAAGAATTTAAAGATTACGTAAGCGATAATATATTAAAAGCATTTAACGTGGATACAATGTCAAATGTATCCAACAGCGAACTTTCAAACCTTGCAAAAACTGCAGCACTTGCAGCAACAATCTGGTTCTTGATGACAGACAACTACAATATGGTTATGCTAAAATCAAACGGTAACGATGTTGAAGGGGCAAAAACAAAATTTAAAGAAAGATTTGTACAGGAAGGTTCAAGACTGTTCTACCAGACACTTCTGATTGACCTGTTCAATAGTACATTCAGACGCCAGTATAATGGTTCATTATTTGGAATGAGCTGGATTACGGCTACAAATACCACTCTTGGAGAATGGCTGACAAGAGCATCCGTTGGAGTTCCAACAGGCACACACACAAGAGATGAACTTATTGAACTTGAAAATAAACAAAATAATGCAACAGGTTTTGAAAGAAAATATTATGACTTTATGAAACGATTAACCGGTAAACGTCCGATTAAAACTTATGAAGTAGAACCTAAAAATGCACCGCAAACGGAAGAAAAAAATTCTCAGGATATAAATTTTACAAACAGCAGCGTGCTCAGACAAATGGTTAAAGGATACTAAAGTTATTTAGAGAGTTAAACGAAATTATATATGAATCCGCCATTGCTGGTCTATTCAAAGAATTATCTTTATTCTGCCAGATGAAAAATCCTACAGCAAGAGCTGCTACAATCAAAATTACTACTAAGATTTTTGTCAGTATTGCAAAGATTTTTCCTATAATAAATAGTGCTACAATTATACCTATGCCAATTAAAAGTATTGTAAAGTCCATATTATCTCACCTTATTTTCTTCACCTTTGATAAGTCTTTGAATATTTGACCGGTGAAGCCAAATTATATATAAAGCACCAAGTGCGCAATAACAAATATATGCAACAGGAGCTTTAAAAGCCCACATTATAAAAGGAGAAAGAGCAAGCGCTATTATTGAGCCTACTGACACATATCTTGTAAAAAATGTTATTACAGCCCATATTGCAGCTATAATCAAACCAACCTGCCAGTTTAGAGCAAGAATTGTTCCGACACCTGAAGCAACAGATTTGCCGCCGGTAAATTTAAGAAATACAGATTTGCTGTGTCCGATTATAACAGCGACAGCAGCCAAAACCGGCAAAAGTCCGATTCCGGTAAATGTTTTGGCAAACATGGCAGCAAGAATAACAGGTAACGCCCCTTTAAAGGCATCCAGTAATAAAGTTATAAAAAACCATTTTTTACCCATAACACGTTTTACATTTGTAGCTCCGGTTGAACCTGAACCGATTGTTCTTATATCCTCACCGGTAAAAACTTTTACAATAATATATCCGGTAGGTATTGAACCTATAATATATGAACTTATCACTACTGCCAGTATTTCTAATATCTTTTCCATAATCACTCTCTTTATGTTTTTCCTAATTTTTTAATTTAAATATTTAAATCATTCTGAACTTGTTTCAGAATCTCATCAGGAGCCTGAAATAAATTCAGGATGACTAAATAATCAACTCACCATTAATTATAACAGGGATATTGTAATAATTCAATATTCATTTATAATATAAGTAATTATGAAAAAGATTTTGGCTCTTATTATATGTTTTCAAATATTTGCGCTTCCTGTTCCTGCTCAATATGATTTCAGTGACGAGGCTCAAGCAGAATTTGACAGGAAAAAATTTGAGCCGGTGCAGTCTGCTCCTGTTGAAAATAATTTTTATAAAAAAAGAAAACATACAGAAAGAACAAACTACACACCGCCCGTTATTGAAGAAGAAGTCATTAACAATACCTTTAAGCCGTCTGCGGATCTTCTTTTCGGCAACGTAGTTCATGTACCGGCCGGTACAACATTCAAAATAACATTCGATTCCGGAATAAGTTCGGGAAGTTTGGAAAAGAATGACAACTTGACCGCAACACTTTGCGAAGACCTTGTATATAACGGAGTCTTAATCGCTCCTGCAGGCAGCCTTGTATACGGAAGTGCCACTGATGCGCAAAGCGCAGGTTATGCATACGGAACAGGAGCTCTTGAATTCAGCTTTAACAGGATTTTAACCCCTGACGGAAATTTAATAAATATTTCAACTGAAAAAATATATATGGAAGAAGAAAGCGAGCGTGCAAAAAAAATGACCCGTGATATAGTAATAGGAGCACTAGGCTCAATGCTTATCGGTGCCGCTTTTACTGCACTTTCAGGGAGTGATAACTGGGGTAAAAATATGGCAATCTATGGTGGTATCGGAGCTTTAGGCGGAGGTTTGCGCGGAGCTATGCAACGGGGACGGGATGTGCAAATTCCAAATGGCACAACTTTTGAGTTGAAACTTAACCAACCGCTTAATGCTGCACCATATAATAATTAAGTTAATTAAAAATGCAATTTAAAAAATTTATATTTCGTAACATATTAGAATTTTTTAGCAAATTTTGTTTTTCAATAGTTTTATTGAAGTAGTAAAAAGGTGTTTAAAGAAAAGGCAGAAAGGAATTTATTATGGAAATCACCAGAATACTTCAAAAAATTATGAATTTTATCCCCAAATCAGAAGGCGCAGCAGGAAAAATTACATTAAACGACGGACTTATAACTGCACTTACTTCACATGATGCAGAAACAGCTGAAATTGTACAAAAAGCATTGCAAGGGATTAAAGAGCCAAAACTTGATGTTGCATACAAAGCAAAATCAAACTACGCTATTGCCGGAATCAGATTACGCGACGGCGAAAAGGTTGTAAGTCAAGGAGCTGTTTCAATAACACATCCCGGTTCATCAAACGGAGTTGTAAAATATCATTTTTCTACTGACAACGGCCAAAGCCACTTTGCAACAGGATTTATAGACGCAGGAAAACCTGCAGATACAACTAATATGACATGTGGAATGTCACGCCGTAACGGAATGATCTACGGTAATACTGAAATAGGAGAAGTTGCATCTCACCGTTTCAGATTTAAAGAACTTGACGGAGTAAAATTTGCTCAAATATTTGGAGGAGATGAAATCTCAAGATTATATGCAAGTTTTACTAATAATCTGCAAAGACAGGCAGACAGATTTATGGTAGATTTCAGAAATATCCTCAGAGGCGGCAGCTCAACAGACAAAACAACTGCAAAAATCGCCTCTGATATCGTAGTGCACCCGCCTAAAAGCAAAGATATCGATAAGATACTGAAAGCAGCAGAAACCCCAATAGAATTAAAAAAATATGATATATCTCCAAACGAGATAAATGTCAACGAATTTTCACCGGAAAAATTTGATAACATAAAATTAGTTGATGTTGATGATGTTAATTCTAAAAATACTAAGCCAAAAGTGATACGCTTTGATTAATGTATAAATTTGAAGTTTAAAAACAACCAACACAAAAAGACACTCTCCTAAATGAAAAAGGAAAGTGTCTTTTTGCCGGACTTATAACTTTATGCTACAGCATACATACCGGCGAAAAATATACCTTCACTTTTTCTCAGATATATGCTATATTATTTTTAAGATTAAAAGGTGGGAATAATGAAGTTAAACAAAAGGTTAGTCACATTAGGTTTAATAATTCTTGTACTTTCGGTTGCAATAAAATTTATCTGGGCAGGATTAAAACAGATTAAAGTAGACGATTTTCATCCTGCAGCAGTAATTTTTGTAATAGATTCATCGGCCTCAAATCAAAAACGACTGCCGGAACAGAAAAAGACTCTGCGCCAAATATGTAATCTTTTAGATCCCGAAGATCAGATAAAAATTTTACGTGTATCAGAAGATGCCTATCTTATTTATGAAGGCAGCCCTATGAACGGAAGTACAATTACAAAATCAATGGATGCTTTTACACAGTATGATGAAACAGATTACGGAACAGCTTACGGAGTAGGTTTGAAAAAAGCTTTCTCACACGCGCTTTCAATGAAAAAGAACGGCTACGTGCCGGCTGTTGTTGTAATAGGTGATCTGGAAAACGAAGGAGCAATAGAAAAACAGATTAACTGGAATATTCTGCCTGATAATGTTCAAAACGTAAAAAAATACGCACCTGATATCTCAATGATGTTTCTAGATGCACATCCTGAAAAACTCGATCTTGTAAAAGAAAAATTAACACCTGTACTCGGCGAAAATCATTTGATTGTTTCTCCGGAACAAAATATTGATAAATCTATCAGAAGATTTCTTCACGCTATAGGAAGATAAAAATAAAAGTACGAAATAAGTGTCAAAGAGGATAAAAAAATGGCTGTAATAATTTCAACTTCACAGGGTGAAAAAGTATTTAATAAAGACGTAATAAATGTCGGCACAAATCCCGGATGCGATGTGGTTATAAATCCGGGCTGTGATATTTTACTTACGCTGCAATACAGTGCAGGTGAAAACAAGTGCGTTATTATGAATACTTTTCAGAGTGATAAAGTTCTTTTTAAAGGCCAGCCTATCAAAAGAGTTGAAGTTAAAAATATCTGCAAACTTATGTTTGCCGGATCTGATGAATTTGTAAGCGTGAAAATTCTTGAAGAACAGCCAAGCGTTCACAGCAAAACAGTTACCTCCATAGGAAAAGAAGATTTAACCGAAGAAGATATAAAAGGACTTTACGGAAAAGATGTTAATGCCGTTACAAAAGTCAAACTGGAAAAACAAAAAGAAGATCTTGAAAATGCACGTGTTGCAATAATTAAACAGGTTGCATTTCACATAAACGATTTAAAGAAAAAACTTTCCTCCAATGCAAAAACAAGCATATTCCTTCATATTGCAATGTTTTTAAGTTCAATGGTGTGTGCATTCGGTGTTTCAAACTACCTTATGGGGCTTGAAATTAAAGAGAGCGCCAACTTCCTACACCTCCCGACAAACATCAAAGTATGGGGAGTCTATACAATTTTAATTTACGGAATCTGTCTGCTTTTAAAACAGGGGATTTATCTGTATCTTCAAAGCAGTATACAAAAAGAAATGTCAAAATCCGCAAAACTCGGGCAAAGTTTTATGCTGATTTTTTCATTAATATTTGTACTCGGCATTTATGTTGTAAATCTTGTTTATTATATGAATTTGAATGACTTTATGACATTTGCAATATTTATTTCATTCTTTTTTGCAGGTATAATGGCAGTTTTAGCCATAAGCTGCGGATATTTCAAATGCAATGGTACAGAATGGACAATGACACTTGACAAATATGAGTACAGAGAGGATTTTGAAAGTGTTATAAAATCTTACAGACAGTGGATCGAAAGATACATAAACAGCTTGAGCAATTCAAAACTTCAATACATCAGAGATAAAATGTTTAATCTTCAGTTGAAATCGGTCGGAGAAACAGTTGTCGGTATTTTGACGGCACCTTTTCTTGCTTACGGTGTTTCAAACACTCTTGCAATGTGTTTCCCGGAAGCTGCAGGCTGGGTAAGAATTTCCGGTTTAAGAATAAGCCCTGTTTTCCTGGTTCTTGCAACATTTTTGATTATATTTGCGTTTTTCTCTTTTGTAAATGCATTTTTCTGTACAAAAAAAGTTCAAGGCTCACAAGTAATTAAACAGGACGGATTTTCAGACTATCAGCACCACGGAGTAACAATTTACGGACTTGAAGGTGTCAGAAGATTAAATTCGGAAAAAACACGCTCTCTTGCAATTGCCTGTACAATCATATTCATAGAATTTGCAATGAACGTTTCATACTTTATGACGGAAATCGGCGGAGATATGCAGGGAATATTTTTAAGTTTGGTAGCGGCACTTGTGCCGACAGCCCTATTGATTGCTGAAACAATGATGCTCAGTCAGACAAAATTTGATATT
The DNA here is from genome assembly GCA_949296425.1 of uncultured bacterium. GTDB lineage: Bacteria > Cyanobacteriota > Vampirovibrionia > Gastranaerophilales > Gastranaerophilaceae > Stercorousia. The sequence continues at coordinate 7,792 of CASFPN010000027.1, read as the reverse complement.
TACGCGTGTGATGAATTGCTTGCAAAAGTAGATAAAGATTAATTATGGATTTTTTAAAAGTATTAACAATTATTTTGTTTATATTACTCACTATTCTAACAATAAAAATTCATCCTGATATGCATCAGCCGATGATTATTGAAGATGAGCATTTTAAGCTGACAAGAATAAGCGACACAATCCCGGTAAATAATCTTCCAGTAACCCCTGCAGCTAAAAAAACACCATCTGAAACTTCTAAAGCTCAATCTGTAAAAACACCTGATATTACGGAAAAACAACCGCAGGTTATCGAGATAAAAAATCAGCAGACTGCCGAAAATATTGAAAAATATATTGAAGCCAAGCCGCAAAAAATTGAAAAAACCGAAAAGAAAATCGTTCAAAAAAATATTCCTGACGAAACTTCACAGCTTGAACTTCTTCAGCGGATAATAGAACAGGCGCAAGAAGAAACAGCGGAAGAACCCATACAATTGTCAGAAACTAAAAAAACGGAAGTTAATGTACAAAAGCCTAAAAAGCAAAATACATACCAAAATCCTTACATGACGGAACAGGAAGAAATTATCGCATGGAACAGATGGAGAAGCAATCTGCAAAATCAGATTATGAGAGATTCTCAAATAGATTATGCACCTTTAGGAACACTGTTTACATTCACATTTGTTGTAGATAAATTCGGAAACGTATCAAATATTAATGTCCAATGTTCAAATCCTAATTATATGGATGCTGTAAAAAACAGAGTTAAACCGGCAATTGCAAATCTTCAGCGGAAACCTATTTTGAAATTTCCGCGAGGTTCACAAAGAACATCTACCGTTGTAATAGGAGGCTTTATTATAGGTACGGAAGAAAGATTCTCAACTCCGGATCAATTTTCCGACTATGAAAGGATAACTTACTGATGAGTACAACAAAAATTTTTATTATTTCAATTGTTACTTTGCTTATTATCGCAGCTGCTACAACTTTGATTATTAACGTTAAACCGCAGATGCACAAAACTATTATGCTGGAAAATATAATTTTTATAAGGAGCAAATAATTGTTAAAAATTGTATGTATAATATTATTGATAATTCTTGAAACACCGTTCATAATTAAATTTATTCAGGCGCACAAAAATTATGAAATTATACGCGAAACCGCAATTGTAATTATTATGCTTATAATTTTTTTGATTATTTTTGCGATTTATAAAACAAGTTTATTTGTGATAGGATAAAATTATGTACAGATGCACAGAATGTAAAGCTGAATATAAAACCAAAGTTGAATATTGCGACTGCGGAAACAATACCTTTGATTACATTGAAGATGCTCCAGTTGTTCGTAACACACAGCTGCACAAAAATAATATGTCACTGGAGAAAAAATCAGAACTTGTTTCTAGACTGTTTTTTGCTCTCTGTCTTATAATTTCAATTCTGGTATGGTTAATTCCGGTCAAATCAAACGTAAAACCGGCCGAAACACCAAAAACAAAAGCAAAACCGGTAATAACAAAACAAAATATCCCTGATATTGATACAATATGGAATGATACATCGGCTTATCAGGATCAAACAAAGCCTCAAAACCAACAGGCCTTAAACGCCGTAAATTTACCGGCTTCTGTTCAGAACAACCGTATGGCAAATGTTTTCCAAACTCAAACCAAACAAAATAGCAACTCTAATAATAAAACTGTAGTAAAAAAAAACTCTACAAAGCCGCAGCAAGTATCAAAACCTGTTGAATACGAAATAGTTTACAATCCTCCGCCGGTTTCTAAAAAAAAAGAAACCACGAATCCTAAAAGGAATTTAACCACATCAAAACCGGTCAAACCTTCCAAACCTGCTTATAATCCGAACAGTCCGGCAATGCTTAAATATAAAGGGAATTTACGTGCAGCACTGTTTTCTAAATTCGCAGCAGGAAGCATACCGGGCTCAGGTTCATGCGAAATAGCATTTTCGGTTGACAAAACAGGAAAACTTACTAACAGAAGATTTACCCGAGAATCTGACAACAAAACATTAAATGATGTTGTTTACTATATGCTAATGAGCGTTCCTAAATATTTACCGCCTCCGGAAGAATACAACGGACAAACTATCAGAATGAAATTTGTTATTCATAACGGCAGTTATGAAATTTCTATAAACTGAAATTAAAATTCAGAATAATTACTATTTCTTCATTAAAGAAATAAGACGGAAACGGTTTAAAAGGCGCTGCAGATCTAATTGCTGCTCCGGCATTGTCATCAAGTTCTTTGATTTTTGAAGATTTTAAAATTCTGCATTTTTTTACATTCCCATCTTTGCCGACAGTTACTGCCATTTGAACAAGCAAATCTTTCCTGTCTTTTGCAAGAATATCTATTTTTTTTCTGGGCGGCACTTTCCAATTTTTTATAACTTTTTCTTTTACCTCTTTTACATAGGGGGTATAATCAACATATTTTCCGTCTGCTCCAAAGACATAAGATTCTGTTTCGGATATAAATACCTGAACGGCATGAAGCTTACCTGACGGATAATCATAAATAATTCTGCATTTTTGAAGCTCCGGACGGCGGAAAGATATATACTTCAATTCATTTGAATCTGTTGTATAAATTAATTCAGCAGCTCCGTTTTTCACGTAATGATAAGCTTTATTTTGCGTTCCGTCATCTTTTACAAGCGTAAAGTCATGATAATATTTCGGGTACTTATCAGTCTTTACAAACGGTTTAATCTTGCTGAATATGACGGCAATTGTTTCGTTAACGACTTCATAATTTTTACTCTGAGAAACTGTTAAAAATTCCGGTTCAATTTTCACATACTTTGCCGCAAAACAAGGCAGAGCCATAAAAAATAATATAGAAACCAGTAATAGTAATTTTTTCATAATATATAACCCCTTTGTTTAACCTTATCATAAACAAATGATAAAGACCAATTTTAAACATTTTTAAGGAAAATTTATTTAAGAAATGTAAATATATTACCGTTAATGCTAAAGTTTTACATCACAAATGCCGATAAAAAATATATGAAAACCTGATTGACTTTTATAAAAAAAGCATTAAGTACAAGGTAAGTAAAAAGAAAGGATATGGGTATGTCGTCAATCAGTTCTATAAGCAGTTCACAATCAATGGCATTATCTGCTTACAAAATTGAAGAATTGAGTACTTCAACAAAAATGAAGCTGGAAGCACTCGGGATAGATCCTTCATCAGTAACTTCCGAAGCGCAGGCACAGCAGCTTATTGCGCAGGCGGAAGCAACAAAACATCAACAAAATTCAGAACAACAGCAGCAAGGAGGTAAATCATCAGAGCAGGAGCTTATATCTGAAGCAAAAGAACTTGCGTCAAAAGTCGGAGTCACTGTATCAACAAACGATACTCTGGATGATATTACGGGCAATATAGCTGAAGAAATTCAGGCAATGATGGACACGGGTGATCCATCAAAAATTAAAGCGGCTCAGCAATATCAATCAGAACTTGCGGCAATTTCAGATGAAGCAAATGCTATTACAAACACACAACAAAATATTTTTAACGCAATGGATATGATCTCTGTAAGCAACAAATACGCTTTGGGCTTACAGTAGAAAATTCAGATTACTGAAGAAAATCTTAAAAATTTTGGAAAGGCTTTCTATAATGAAAGCCTTTTTTGTATAAAAACTTGTATCAAATATTTGCCCTGGCCCAGTTTATAATTTTTTCAAAATAAAAATCCGCATTTCCCGAAACATTCAAAGAATCCCAGTTCATATTGACAAGCAGCATTTCTTTTTCTTCTCCGTCGAGCAATTCAGCCAATTCAGCTTTAGAAGCTATATATCTGGTATTCCGTGAGTAATAAATTGCCTGCAAAATAAAAAATACAGATTTATACCCGCTTCGCAAAACATCAGTATTTTTATCTTCAAACAAATAAGCATGGCACATACGATGATAAAGATTTGCAGTATTAATTTTTATAGAGTCAAGAATATCATTACGCTTTATAATCGGAATAAAATCCTCTAAATTTCCATGTAGTGAAACCGTATCATTAAGTAACTGAAAAAGGTCAAATTTCGGCCAATTATATATTTCTTTTTCACCGGATATAAACCCGCAAATTTTTTGTGAAAACGGCATAGAAGCTACAATTTTTTTATAAACTGTTAAATCTTCAAAAGAAAGCTTATCCAGAATTATCACAATATCAACATCACTGTCAGATGTTGCTTCTCCGCGCTTATAACTTCCTTGAAGTCCTATAAATTTAATACGCCTGCCGAATTCATCAAACAATTTCTTTGTAAAATTTTGCAGCCAGATTTCAATTTCAAATTCCATAAAAGAATTATAAGCATTTATGTTATAAATATCAATATTTTAACTAAAAAAGGCTGAAAATATCAGCCTTTAAAATTATTTATATTCTTTGTCACTGACAGGTTCAAGCCAGATTGTTTGATTGTTCGGAAGGTTAGGTTCTATCGAAATATGAGCAAACATACCGTTAGGACCTGCACCATGCCAGTGTTCAATGTTCGGTGGAATTTTTACTACATCACCTTTTTGAAGAATTTTGATATCTTTGCCTCTTTCCTGATATCTGCCTTCGCCCGCCGTTACAAGCAAAATCTGGCCGCCGGAATGCTTATGCCAGTTTGTTCTTGCTTTAGGTTCAAATGTAACATTTGCTATAGATGAATTCCAAATATCATCTTTGTCGCACAACCTTTCAAGAAAGGTTGTGCCAGTAAAATAGTTGTTATAAGGGTTAAGTTCTCCCTTTTTAAACGGCTGTTCAAAATCCGCTGCCATAACCGCACCTCCTGTTAATAATAAAACGGACAAAATTAAACTGAATAACTTGTTCATATTTATCTCTCCTGTATTATACCAGAATATATAATAACATTTGAGAGCAGCTATCAGTCAAGCGGGAATTTTATAAAATTGTTTGTGCAAAATTCTGATAAACAAAAATTATGAATTATTTTCAAAAAAGCGTTTGTAATTTTCTTCTCCAAATATTCTAATTCTTACATCTTTAATTAGTTTGTCATATTCATCAACAGGTAATCCGATTTTTTGTGCCAGTTGTTTCATAGCAGAATATTGTTGAACTTCAATATCACCTACACGAGGATTGTTTAAATCATATCCCTGCTTTTGCGCAGTTTTTATAAATTCGTCATGTGATTCCTGAAGCAGTGCAATTTGTTGTTTTACCAGTGTTTTTATAGGCAGGCCTTTTTTTTGAGCTGCTTCAATCTGTTGTTGCAATTTGTTAAATAAATTTGAATTATCGTTCATTTTTATACTCATGTTTTTTCCTCTTCTTTTACTGATTATATTACTTAAAACTCATAATATCAATACTGTGAACATTTTTCATTATGACATTATATGGGACTTCTATCAATGTTGATGTATTCCATGGATTTGTCAAATAACACATTTGTGTATCAGGATCAAACGATTTTAAGGCATAAACATGAGGTCCATATATATTATAAACTGACAATTTGCAACCTTTTGGAAAATGAATTCCAATGATATCATCAACACTATTTGCAGAATTTTCAATTATTTGGCTAACCTCAGATAAATTGGTAATACGACGAGCATTATGCCCAACAATATTTTCAAAGGCATCCATTTCCGAGCCACTGCTTAATTGTTCCATTAAATACCCTTGATTTGTTAAATTAGCTATCTGTTTTTCTGACAAATATTTTTGGTCAATATTTCCGTTACGATGTTTAGCATAAGCAAATTCTAGCATTTGTATGCCATTAGCCCCTTTAATTTGTTTACCTTTATTATCTAAAACCTCACTATTATAAAATGGAATACGGTCATTATTATTTTTAAAGGTTACAAAAATATCGTTGCCCTGTTGTTCGAACATCTTGAATATAGCTGCTCTGCCTGCAGGATAATCCATTAAATTGTCTATTGAAGAAACTAACCAACAATCGCTTAACGTCCCTTGATTAAATGTTGAAGATAAAGGCGGGAATAATTCATCAAATTTTTCTTTTGATAATTTTAATTCAGTAAAGGTATCAGTATCTTCACGAACAAATAATTTTCCGTCACGTTCATATACTCCACCAGGTTTGATATTATCATAAACCCAGTTATCTCCTGCTTCCGACGGCATTTTTTGGACTAAAGATGGGTTTGTAATTCCTGCATCTAGCTGTTCTTTAACCATTTTTATCTCAGCTAATGTCCTGTGTGAAAAACTTATATGTTCTCCATCAAACCATTGTAGTAAATCTGAAGCTTTTTCTCTACTTATATATCCACGATTAACCAAATCAAAAAAGCCGCTGTTTGCTATTCTGTTGAATCGTTTGGGATGAGCGTTAAATAACTTGACAAATTTATTAATTTTATCAGATTTAAAATGGCTGCTATACTGCTCAAGGTATTTCCTAACATCAGCTTCTGTTCTAACCTCATGTATTTCATCGTTCACTTTAAAAGTAACTGTTGATGCATCAGGTGTTGGATATAAGTCACTTAGTTTGTCTGAGGATTGAACATACACCTGTTTATTGCCTGGATTAATCTCTATCTCCTCTATTTTTGTACCAGAGCCATCATAATGATTTTCAACCTGTCTGCCATTAAAATATGTTACGATTTCTTTTTTCTTTACCCTTCCGCCATCATTGGGATATTCGTAAGAATATGTTGTTGTACGTCCATCTGATTTTTTTTCTACTTTTCTTATTAGTTTTCTATTAACATCTCTATCAAATGTCGTTACTGTTTGTTTGGTTACCATTTGTTTGTCTGCTGTTTCGGCATCACCATACAAGGTTTTGTCAATAATTATAGATGTAGTCTTCCTATTGGCATCGAAGATAGTTGTTTTTTCGGATGTTGGTTTGCCATTAGCATTAAATTGTACTTCAATTTTACGTATTTCATTCTTATTGGCATCCTTAGTAGTTGACGTTACTTTTTCTGGAGTACCATCAGGATTATATTCGGACACTATTATATTGCCATTTGGGTCTGTTATAGTTTGTGTTTTTAGGATTTTATCAGGATTATATTTGGACACTATTATATTGCCACTATTAGGGTCTTTTTTAGTTTGTGTTATAATTTTTATGGTTTTATCAGGATTATATTCGTACACTATTATATTGCCATTTGGGTCTGTTATAGTTTGTGTTTTTAGGGTTTTATCAGGATTATAGTCAAACACTATTATATTACCACTTTTAAGGTCTGTTATAGTTTGTGTTTTTAGGGTTTTATCAGGATTATATTTGGACACTATTATATTGCCACTATTAGGGTCTTTTTTAGTTTGTGTTATACTTTTTATAGTTTTATCAGGATTATATTCAACAATTTCGTGTACAGTAACTTTATTGCCATTTGGGTCTGTAATGGACTTTGTTGTAGTCTTTGATAGGGCTGCATCAGGTTTATTTTGTCTTACTTCAGGAGTTTCTACAACATCTGAAGAAGCATTTACGTCTTCTGGCTTAGCTCTACTCGGGTCTGGGGAAGTATCAGGTATATTTATATCAACATCTTCTACCGGCTTGTCAACTCCACCTCTTTCTGAAGAGATATTAGGTGTTTCGCCAGATGAACCGTTCAATTCTGCACTAGCCTTATTTGCGCCTTTAACATGCGAGATTCTAGCCAGAACTAAACCTGTCGCAATATCTATAAATCCATCAGCTTCTGTGTAATCTAAGCCGGAGAGAGTAGTTATTCCATAAGATGATGCTGCATTGATTATTTCTTCGGCCAATTCTG
>CASFPN010000026.1 GCA_949296425.1 uncultured bacterium | reverse complement strand
AAAAATGGCAAACTATTTCAGAATTACAGCATATCACCCGACCGAAAACCTCTCGGTCATCATGGACTCCAACGGACTGTTCGAAAAACTCTGGCAGTTCTCGTCCTTTATGGTATCCAAAGGCTTCAAAATCATCGAAGTAGGAGGCGAAGACAAATTCGACGAAGGCGATATGCCGAAAGCAGAGCAAGATACCGTTCACGTTATCCTGCGTGCCTGCAAGAGCGGTGAACCGGAAATTACAGGAAACCGCATTACGGTTGAGGGAAAAAGCTATACTACCATATAAAACGAAAAAGCCGGGAGATCTATAAAATCTCTCGGCTTTCTTAATGCTATTAAAGATTCAAATGCAATCAATACGGCATATGACGAGTCAAATTATAAAACGGCTTTATTATTCTTTGTTCTTTATTTTTTCTTCCAAATCAGCTTCTAATTTACTAATAAAACCATCAGTAAAGTATGTCTCTTCCAGAATAACCTTCTTAAAGTCAGAGTAAGAACAGGGGGAAAGCATATTAAATCTATATCTAATTGATGAACCTTCCTCTTCAAACTGCTTATTAAGAGTTTCAAAATGTTTGCGCGTATCCACCATTTTCGAGAAGTTTTCTTTACAAATATCATTATCAGCCTTCGTTTCTATAACTGCAATATTATCACCAATTTTAATAAAAAAATCAGGATTGAAACTCTGTGGTTCTGTCCCACGTTGTAGAATGTATTGTATTGAATAAAACCCAGTATCACGTGATTTTACCCAAGCCGTAATTTTTTTAGCTAAATCAACATCAAAAAGAACTTCATCAACAAATCGTTTTTCCGGCTCCCTGTTTACAACCACAAAATTCAGCGGGGTTTTAAAAAGGTATACATTTTTTTCTTTACCATTTGCACGAGGCAATGCATCTAAGAATTCATTCAATATATCTCTTTCATCATCTGCAAACGACGTTTCCATATCAGAAGGATAAAATATTGTGCCTCCATTATTGAGTGCCGAAAATCTACTTTCAGACTTACTCATTTTTGATGTATTAATTACTTGTATATCTTTTGCCTTTCTGTAAAATCCTGCAGTCGTCCTTTTTTTTCTGAGCATTCCGGTAAATCTTCCGTTAATCTTTTTAATGTTTTCAACAGTTAATCTATCGCCCTTTATATTGGCTGCTGCCATTTGCAATAATATCCATTCTTTTATCTCTTTTGGAGATGGTAATTTATCCAACTCTGATTGTCCATCTTCGAAAACCAATTCCCCCAAAAGATTACGCTTCTTTGCTTCATTATTTCTGCTTTGAAATCTACGAACTATATTACAAACAACCTCATCAACACTTTTTGTTTCTCGTTGTATTTCATAAATCCTTTTTTCGGCTGTTTCATCAGTACTTAAAAAAACAGTATTACGCGTAATTGTAGTCGATTGCGTTATGAGAGTAAGAGGTTTACTCATATCAAAATTTTCACTTTTTTCATAATCGTCATTAAAGCTTTCCCTTTCTACTTGCTCATAATTCAAATTGTGAACATCAAAATTATATTTACTCCTACTATCATCTGGATCAACAATTCTGCTGGTGAGCGTATTTTCTTGTTCTAAAATCTCATCAACAATCTTTCTAATATTTTTACTCCAAGAAGCATGATTCATAACACGAACTTCTGGTTGTATAGTGCTAAAGACAGGAGGAACTCTTAATCCTCGTCCTAAGACTTGGGCAATCAATAATTTCGAATTAAAAGCCCTATCTTCCCAAGGAACAATTTGGAAAACATTTTTAACATCCCATCCCTCTGTTAACATAGAAACAGATATTATCCATTCTACAGGCGATGAATAATTATCAACTTCTTTTAGTTTTAATAAATTCGTCTTATGTTCAACCGCAGAAGTCACAACAATAACTTTATCCTCAAAATAATTTCTATCATGCTGCGTGAATTTCTCTAAAAAATCCAAAAAATCTTCACGCAATCCATTGGCTTTTTTTATATCTGCCGTTATAATAATTGATAAAGGTTTAAGATTTGATAATGCAATTTCTTGCTTAATTTTTTCATGGTTTATATAAATTTTTTGAAATTTTTCGTCATCATTATCTGTAATATCTTCATCAACATATTTTACTTTTTTTACAATCTTATCAATTATAGCCTGCCTTAATGAGTAACGATAAATAACATCAGTAAAATAGTCATCATTTATATAAGCGGTTCCAGTAAATCCAATATGGGCTTTAAAAGCAAACTGTTCATCCATAATAAACTCTTTCCATTTTTTTAAGCTTTTGCTCTCAGCACTATTTCCAACTACATTATAACAATGATGCACTTCATCACTTAACACTAAAGTATTTGAACCGCTATGCAAAAAACTATCTTTTATTGAAGAGCCTGTATTTGCATAAACTGCATGTATATTTTCAATACAAATGTCTCCGTTTTCAATTGTTTGATTCGCATCTACAAGTCTAAAATCAGTTATTTTACAGGTATTGGGAATCAAATGCTTTAAGTCCTCTCTATAAAGTAGCTCATTAAACTTTTTTATAAGTTCGGCTTCTATGGTGGTAGAAGGACACAAGATAAGAACGCGTTCACAATAACCAATACACATAAGAATGTTTGCAATAGCGAAAATTACATAGCTTTTTCCAGCCCCTGTAGCCAAATCAATTGTCGCAGATAACATATTCGGCATTTGCAATAATTTTATCAATTTTGAGACATTACCGTACTTATCTTGTAAAACTTCACTTGTATTATAATTCTCTTGCGCAAGTTGAGAAATATTACGATATTTCCCAGATACTAAGTAAGTAACAGCTGCTTTAATTGCCTCTTTTTGATATTGTCGACCGACGCATAAACAATTTAAATAGTCATCCCATACATCAAGATTTAATTTTGCTGGATCGTAGATTTTATCAACTTTAAGCACATAATTATCTATGCTTGTTCTTTTAATAAAACTCATTATTCTACCTCCAAAGTTTCTGTAAATTCATTACCAAAAATATCTATATATACAATTCTTACTCTATTTGTCTTCAATTCGTTTCTATCTAATAATATTTGGTATTGAAATCCTTTTTTCTTTGAAATAATATTGTCTGCAAAATAATACTTTTGCATAACAAATTCTTTGCCATCAGATGTATCCAAAAGAACCATCGCCAAAATACTATCATTTGCTTCCAAAGATGCATATTGAGGCTTAACACTTATTATATCAATTATAATATTATTTTCTGATGCACTAATCGAGCTCGCGACCTCTGGTTCTTCATTAAAATAGAAACCAACAGAAGTTTCTATTTTATTAATATTTTCTTCACTTTTAGGCTGTTTAGGTTTTCTAAATTCTGTTTTATGAAGCTCTTTAATAGCTTGATAAGGAATTCGCAAAAGATAGTATCGCACCCCATCCAACTCTACATAATCATCTAAAATATTAATATTCATCTCTGGTGCAACAATATATACCTTACTGCCTACTTTTTTGCCAACAAGTTTATGTAAATCTTCAATATATTTTTCATCTATTGCTGGATTATTTTTAAAATAATGAAAGTCAAAAATTCTTACCCAATCTCCTCGTCGTTTTCCATCAAACACCACTCCAGCTATACTCTTTTTTTCGCTTTCAATATGGAACAACTCCTTAACAAACAAATCATATTTGGCTTTATCTAATCCAAACACTTCTGACAAATCATATATTGCCGCATTCACTAGAGCAAATGGTTTATGACTTTTTTTTGTTAAAAACCTTTTTTGAATAGTATACATAGAAAGCTTACCTATGTCACACATAATCCATTTTCTATTCATAAGTTCTGCTACATACCCAGTTGTACCAGAACCTGCGAAGAAATCCATTACAATGTCACCTTCGTTGGATGCAACCTCAATTATTCTTTCAAGCAATTTGCGAGGTTTCTCTGTTGGATATCCTGTTCTATTACATCCGTCAACTTTCGTCCTTGAAGCGACCCCCAAATACCACCAATCTTCAGGTATTTTTCCTTTTTCCGAATAACTTTCACTTTCTTCTTTCTTCATTTCATTATTAAAGCCACCAGTATGGACTTCAGATTTTATTCTAATTTTTTCTGCATTAAATGTCCATGTTGAAGATTTAGAATACCAAAGTATAGTATCATGTTTTCTGTTAAACTGTCTCATCCCAGGAGAACCGGGGCCAGTATATGTCCATATTATTTCATTACGTAGATTATTCTTTCCAAAAACCTCATCCATTACAATTTTAATATAATGACTCATTTTCCAATCTAGATGTACAAAAATGGAGCCATCTTCTGCAAGAATTTCTTTAGCTAAAATCAATCGCTGCCTCAAAAATTCAATAAATTCAGCGCCCTTGACTTTATCAGAATATGCTTTTGCTCCACTTTTATTTGCAAACTCATCTGATGTTGCAAATGGCGGATCAATATATATTAATTTCACCATTCCTTTGACTTTATCTTTAATTAATGCATCTTTGTTTTCATAAAAAGTTTTTAAAATTTGATAGTTATCACCGAAAATTAAAAGATTATTCCAATCTGTTGGATCGCCAAATTGTTTTTGTATTTGAAAAGGAACAGATTGAGGTTCATTAGCCGAGGATAAAATTGTCTGCTTTTTCTTTTTCCCTTTATAAACAAGTTCATATTCAGCATGATTTACAGGAAATAATATATCTTGATATTCCTCTGGCAACTGCTTTCCTTCTTGCAATATTCTAATTGCTTGTTCAATCATGTTATTCATTATTCCTTCTCCTCAAACTTGATATTATTAGCGAAACAGTACTTGTTAAATTTATTTTCAAATAAGATACTGGGCCGAGCATGACCTTTTTCCCAACGATTGACAGTTGCAAAAGAAACGCCCAACTCTTTAGCTAAGGCTTCTTGGGACAGATTTAAATCACAACGAACTCTTAATATTTTGTCTTTGAAATCCATCAAAATTACCCCTCTGTAAACAATTATAAATTATTATAACATATTATAAAGAGAAAAATAAAGTTAAAACAGTATTAGAATTAAAAATTTTTAATTTTGCAACCGTGGCGTGTGCTTGTCTTGATACGAGAGCGGCGTCGCTTCGCTCCGCCGCGACAAGCACACGCCACATAAACTTAACTCGACTGAAATACGGAAAAGCGGAGTGCTGACGGAAGCGGAGTCGCCCGCTGAACCGCTTGGGCGATCTTCCGCTTTCACCGTCACACATTTTCCGTTTTTTGACCGTATTTTACCATCAGATGGTAGAACTGTGTCCCGTGAGCGAAAACTCATCTTTTTTATATATCTTGTTGCTATTGCCTTTTGTTGGGAAGGTGTCTCCCTCAGCGAAAAAGCTCAAGGGGCAATGTTTATCCCTCGTTAAGCATAAAGCATTGCCTGTTTCCTTGACCTTTTT
>CASFPN010000025.1 GCA_949296425.1 uncultured bacterium | reverse complement strand
CTATTTTGAATGCTCAGGGTCACAGCCTTGTGGCAAAAAGTGCGACCATTCTACGGGTAACTGGGTTGTTGACTCATCTGTAGATAAAACATGTTCAGGCGGTTTTACCTGGGATGATTCTACCTGCGGGTGTGTATGTAACAAGTCATGTCCGTCAGGTTATACTCTCAACAAAAGTAACTGCGGCTGCGTATGTAACAAGTCATGTCCGTCAGGTTATAAGCTAAACTCAAGTACTTGCAGCTGCGAATGTAATAAAACATGTTCTTCAGGTTATACGCTGAACAAAAATACTTGTAGCTGTGAATGTAATAAAACTTGTTCATCGGGTTATACTCTGGATAAGAATAGCTGTACCTGCAAGCAAACCTATTTTGAATGCTCAGGCTCACAGCCTTGTGGTAAAAAGTGCGACCATTCTACGGGCCAATGGGTTAATGATAGTTCATTCAGCCGCTCATGCCCTGAAAGTCAAGAATGGGATGAGAACAAATGCGGATGTGTCCTGTCAAATACAGGCTCACAAGATACTCCAAAGCAGTGTGTAGGTTCAAAGCCTTGTGGTAAGAGATGTGATACGACAACAGGTAATTGGGTAACTGATTCTTCTTTCTCACGTTCATGTCAAAGTGGATATAAGTGGGATGAGAGTTCCTGCTCCTGCAAAAAAACTACAAAAACTTGTACTAAATATAGCAGCGTAAATTATTGCGGATTGAAGTGCGACACATCGACCGGCGACTGGGTTAAGGATGATTCTGTCACTAAAACCTGTTCGAGCGGTTATATTTGGAATGAGAGTTCCTGTTCCTGCGCAAAAAGACCGACTTACTCTTGCGCCGGCAGCGCTCCTTGCGGTAAAGAATGTGATATTTATACAGGTAACTGGGTAAATAAATTGTCATTCAGCCGTGTTTGTTCGCACCCATTTTCCTGGAGTGAAGAAAAATGTAAGTGTGTGCAAACTTATTTTTCTTGCTCAGGCAGTGCACCTTGCGGTAAAAAGTGTGATACTTCTACGGGTACCTGGGTAGATGATACTTCATTCTCAAGAGCTTGTGAAACAGGATACAAATGGGATGAAAGTTCTTGCGGATGTGTAGAAGATCCACAAGAACAACCGGATATAAATGATGAGCCTCCTTCTGTAGTGTCAGAATGTTCCGGCAATCCTCCTTCTTGTTGTCATACGTGTAATACAGCAACTGGAAGCTGGGTTCAGAAACCTAATTGTCCTGCTGTATGCGACGAAAATAAAATCTGGAATGATGAAAAGTGCGCTTGTATTCAAAGACCAAGGACGGTTCCGGTTTCAGGGTTAAATTTCTGTGAAAAATTTGTTGGATATACTAATACTTCTCCGACCCTGATTGATAATGCGGAATGTCACGGTGACTCTATAGAAAATAATCCTACTGACTTTTCAAACAAAAAACCTGATTTTGTTTTGAGAAACGGAATAAGATTCTATAATGTTCACTCAGATCCACAGCCTATTCCGGCTCTTGCAAATAACTCACGAGGGGCTCAGTTCAGAACTCCGTCCGGTGTAATATATGATACAAACCAGACAGGATATATTGTTTATGTTGACGTAGACGGTAAAAGCGGAGATTCAAAACTTTATAGTGATGTTTATCCTTTCTACGTTACGATGAGCGGACTTGTTATTCCTGCTTACGATCCGGAAAATTCTGAAAATTCCGGCGGAAACAGTGACAAACATTTAATGGCAAGTGTTAGACTGGAAAAAATTTCTCCCGGCGGAAGACGTACGGAAAAATGGCTTGCAAAAAGTGTATCATTTAAGGAAGCTGCCTGTTCTTCAGGTTATCTGAATGACGCTACTCCTTATTGTGCAGGTGTAAGCTTGAATAATGAGTGTAAACAGGAAGGATCTCATTGTTCTCTTAAAATTGTAAGACCGATAAGATTTTTCTAGCTCATATTTACTCAAAATATCACTTAAAATTAATCTGAGTTAGATAAAAGTCCCGAATGTAATTTCGGGACTTTCTCTAAAAAAAAGAGGCTGATTATCCAACCTCTTAGCTACACTTTCACACTACTTAGAATTTATATTGGGGGTTAATTTTTTATTAAACCGATTGCTGCCAATGTACCTACTACTGTACCTGCAAGGATTCCCCAGAAGGTTTTGGTTTTAGAACCTGTTTTTATACCTTGCCAGATTAGTCCTGCTGATGCAACTGCAGTACCGCCTGCCACTGCTCCGCCGGTGATATTACCTGCAATTTTTTTCGCATTTTCACCTCTGCCTACCGGCTGACCGGTTAATTCCGCAATATTTTCTTCTGCGGTTTTAGAATCTGCTATACCGAATGTTGTTGTTTGTAAGAAGCCTTGAGTAAACGAATCTCTGCCATGCTGCCTTATGTCATCAGTTAAGGATACCCCTGTAACCTGTTTATACAATGAGGATGCTCTGTTCGCAATTTGAGTGTCATCTCCTCCTCCGTACATTGCTCTTACGCTTTCTTTAAAAGCTTTATATGCCTGTTGTATTTGCTGTTGTTCATTTTGCATTATTTTTTCATGTAGTATTGCGGCTTGTTTTGCGATACCTTCTTCCGGCGCATGAAGTTTAAGGTTTGCATTTCGCATTTTCTGTTCATAGTTTACCCTTCTGTCAATCATGAAATCCTGATATTCTGAATAATTCTTGTAATAGTTTTCATAATTGTAACCGCCAGGATATGTCGGCATATAAGGCATATTAAATCCAGGACAAGCCTGAAAGATCCCGGCATTCATGCTCATAAGCGGATCTGTCATATAACCTAACATTGGATACATATCTAATTTTGTTAAGTCATTTAAAGCTACCTGGTTGTTGTACCAGTTCGGAAATAAACCGTACATTCCTGTAGCCATATTATAGCCTGACATAACCTAACCTCCAAATTTAATTTAACCTACCTTACTTATATAAAAACTTTTTGTTATATGAAATTGCTTTTTTATTGTTTAAATGTTACAATTTCGTTACAATAGTGTATTGCATTTTGTTCGTTATACCGGTAAAATGCTCTTATTATGAGGTATAGCGGTTGAAAAAGTTCTTTTCGATTTTATTTTCATTATTAATTATTGCGGCTATTGGTGCGGCTATATATTTTCGTCCGCAATTTTTCCAAAGACAGATTGATAAAATTCAGGGGATGTATTACGTTTACAAAGGCGATAAGTACTTAAAACGTCAAAAGCTTCAAAAGGCAATAGAATATTATAACAGAGCACTTGAACTTTATCCAGGACATTACGGAGCATGGTATAATCTCGGAAATCTTTATGTTGTTTATGAGGATTATTATTCGGCCGTTGATGCTTATGAAAAAGCTTTTGAATACAACCCAAAAATGATAATAGCCCGAATGAATTACGGAATTGTTTCTGCTGAAAAGCTTGGTGATTTCGATGGTGCTATTAATCAATATGATGAAATTATAAAGACAAAAAGGCATCTTTTGTCTATTCCTTTTGTTTACAGCAACAGAAAGAGTTACAAGGCTAATAAAGGTCTTGCTTATTACAACAAAGGTGTTGCATATAAACAAAAATCAATATATTTAAATGATGAATATGAAATGCGGCGGCAGTATCTCTTAAAAGCTCTAAACGCATATAAAGAAGCCTGTAAAATTTTGAAAAAGGATTATGATGCACGATATAATCTGGCATTGACTTATCATCTCCTCGGAGATTATCATGATGCAGGTATGGCATACTGTAAAGCAATAGAGCTTGCTCCGATGAATTATGAGGCGCATTATAATCTAGCAATTCTCTTAAGGCATTTGAAATACTATAAAGAATCTCTTGAAGAACTTGAAAAAGCAACAACACTTATAACAAATTCCGGCAGTAATACAAATAGGCAGCGTTATGTATTTGATGTAATGAATGATGTGACGCGTACTATTTTGGCAAATTCTCAAAATGATATAGTTGATAAAATTTTGGATGAGGATAAAGAAAAAAGTGAGGAGCAGACAAAGACCGTAACTTATGTAAACGGAAAAATTGTTTTAACTCAGGAATTGGATGATGCTATTATAAAGAATTTTAAAGTTTGCGGCTCAAAAGAAATTTTTGAAGAAGAAATAGATGGTGATTATAACGAATATGATGATGTACGATATGGTGTTCATGTCCCCGGAGTTGAGTAATATATAAAAATATGTTAAAATATAAAATATTATAAAAAGAATAGGAGTCATAATAATGGGATTAAGCAATTTATTAACTTCATGTCTGTTAAAATTAGATGTGGCAAGCGATTTCGCTTTCGGGGGGGGGGGGCTCCAGAGCTAGGCAGAAGTCAAGAGGTCAAGAAGTCAAGCTATTTAAATCTCGTAAGATACTATGTCACTAAGGCACTAAGAAGTATCATAAAAATTTTTCCTCTCTCGGGAGAGGAATTAAGGAAGAGGGGTGCTACGCACGTAGATCTGCCGGTCAGCCAACGTAAATACGTCTTTACCCTTGCAAAAGGTGCTACGCACGTAGCTTTGCCGAACTGTCAATGTAAATACGGGTTCACCCTTGCGGAAGTATTAATCACCCTCGGTATTATAGGTGTGGTTGCTGCTATGACAATGCCGGCTGTTCTATCGGGAAAAAATAAACAGGATACTGTTGCAAGAGTAAAAAAAGCTTATTCTGTCTTATCTCAGGCACATTTAATGGCAATAAATACATTCGGCGATTATGAATTATGGGATGATGGTTTTGAAATCGGCGCACAAGCATATTTTAATAAATATTATAAACCTTATCTTAAGTCGGTTAGAATTTGTGATGATTATTGCGGTTATAACGAAAGCTCGCCTTGGTTTCGGACTGACGGTACAAAATGGAACTACTCTGTCTATTTTGATAATTCAAGACTCCCTTGCATATTGTCCGACGGAACATTAGTTGTATTTTCTACTGGTGCTGGTTCTGTTACTACTTCTTCTAATAATTACATTTATTTTGACATAAACGCGAATAAACAACCAAATAAATTAGGACGGGATACTTTTATCTTTACACGGAGTGCACAGGGGATTCGACCTTTAGGTTATGAATATGATGATAATACAATAAATTCAAATTGTTCAAAACAAGGAAGCGGAACTTTTTGTGCTGCAAAAATGATGCGTGATGGATGGCAAATTAAAGATAATTATCCGTGGTAACTAGCCTTTAACAGCCCCTTCATTCTCGCCTGAAATGAAATATCTTTGCATAGCTAAAAAGAATATTAAAATAGGGATTGTGGATAAAATTGAACCTGCCGCAATAAATCTCCAGTTAGAACTGAACATTCCCTGAAGGTTGTTTACGCCTATAGGAAGTGTGTACATTGCTTCTTTGGTTAAGACAATACTCGGCCATAAAAATTCTCCCCATGAGCCGATAAAGGTAAATATTGCAAGAACCGCAAGTGAAGGTTTTACCATTGGCATAAGTACTTTCCAAAATACCTGCCATACGTTGCACCCGTCAACAATTGCAGCTTCTTCCATTTCCCGCGGAATCCCTAAAAAAGCCTGCCGCATTAAAAATATTCCGAAAGCGTTTACTGCAAACGGCATTATTAGTCCCATAAATCCGGCGAAATTGTTAACAGTATCAACAAGATGAAGTTTTATTGTAATCAGATAAACAGGCAGCATTATTGCCTGAAAAGGTATCATTATTGTTGAAAGAACCGCAAAAAAAGTTATTTTTTTGCCTTGAAATTCCATTCTTGCAAGCGGATAGCCGGCCATTGCAGAAAGAATCAGGTTTAAAATTACTGTTCCTCCGGCAACAATCATGCTGTTTATAAAATATCCGATAAAATCAACTTTATCCCATACTCCTGTGTAGTTTACCCAGGTAAAATCAGATGGAATAATCTGAGGAGGGTAGGCAAATATGTTTTCACTGTTTCCTTTTAGAGAAGTTGATATAAGCCAAATAAAAGGAAAAATTGACAAAAGTGAAACTGTAATCAATATAATATGCGTGTATAAATTTTTAAATTTTAAACTTTTCAAGATGTCAGCCTTTCAACTATATTTGATATTTATTGCGTTCAAAACATAATATGTTTATCAAAGAAAATACCATTACAATTACCAGTAACACTACAGCCATTGCCGAGGCAAAACCCAGGTCAAGATTTTCAAAAGCTCTTTCATAAATATAGTAAACAATTGTTTTGCTGGAATTCAAAGGACCGCCTTTGGTCATAACATAGATTTCCGCAAATACTTTCATTGCAGAGATTGCGCTTATAGTCGTAACAAGTGCGATTGTCGGCATTATATGCGGCACGGTTACTGTAAGATGTTTTGTTAAAAAATTTGCCCCGTCAATGTCACAGGCTTCATAAAGTTCTTTCGGTACACTCATTAGAGCTGCAAGATATATTATCATATAATAGCCGATACCCTTCCAGATTGTAACTATAATAACCGAATACAATGCATATTTGGGATCTGTTAGCCAGCCTATTGATTCAAAGCCTAATGATGTTACAATATAATTTAAAATTCCCTGATCAGCATACAACCATTTGAAAGCAATTGCTGCAACTACAATTGATACAATTACCGGAAGGTAAATGAGTATTTTATAAAGTGTAACCCCGCGTATTTTCCGGTTAATTAATATCGCAATAAACAACGGAACAATTGCCAGCACCGGCACTGCAACAAACAAATATATAAATGTGTTCCATAATACTTTATAGAATACAGGGTTGTTAAAAAGTTTTATATAGTTGTCAATTCCGATAAATACAGGGTTGTAAATGTCTTTTGAATAATCAAGAAAACTTAAGATAACTGTTTGAAAAAAGGGAATAAAAAAGAATATTACAAGCACAATAGCTGCCGGTAATATAAAAAGATATGGTGCATATTTCCCGTAATATTTAAACATAAATCAATTATTGCATTTTTTTTTATTCCGGTCAATTATATTGTTTTTCTTAAATATATATGTTATATTCATGAGGAATAAAAATATTTAACATAAATTAGTAAAGCAGTTCAAGTTTACTATTCGATCCTGACAAATATTTGTTATAAAGATGATGGAAAATCTTATTTTTCTTGTTTAAAATAATCAGGGCATCTGACAAGCCAGATGTCGCTTACGACATTTTCAAGAACCCGTCTGCTGACTGAACCCGTTAAAAATCTGTCAAGTTTTGACTTGTTTTTTGAACCTAATACTATAAGATCTATCTCATTTACTCTTGCATAATCAATGATTTTTTGTGCAGGAATTCCGGTTAATATGTTTGTTTCTTCAACTCTTATGTTATGTTCAGATAATACTGTTTGTATATCTTTTATTGCATTAGCTGCATAAATTTGCTGCTGCTTTTGAATTTCCATTAGCCAGTTTGTGTCAAGTGTTCCGTCTAAAAATAAAAAGTTTGGATCTTCATTGACCATACATATATTTATTTCTTTGTCTTCGAGCTTCATATCAGGTAAAATTTCATTTATTATCCCAAGTGAACATTTTGTGCCGTCTGTTGTTAAAAGAAGCTTTTTCTTTTTGTTTTCTTCTTTAGCTATGTAGGCTGAAATTTTGCTGCTGTTGATAATTTCCTGAGAAACAGAACCTAGCCATTTTTGTATGCCTTTTTTCCCGTGAGAACCCATTAATATTAAATCATAATTCTCTTTTTCGGATTGCTCAAGTATACTTTCTACAGCTGCACCGCAATTTTTAAATCTTTTGCCGGTTGTTAGCCCGAGTTTTTTTATTTCTTCCTCTGCATAATCAATTATTGTATCAGCAACATTTGCGCACGAGTATGTAAAATTTTCTTCTTCTATGGTTATTTCTTCCGGCAGAAAACTCCAGTCAATTACACAAATAATGTCAATCACTGCCTCTTTTATCCATGCGGATATATTTTTTAATGCGTTAAAACTTATTTTTGAACCGTCTGTACAAAATAGTATTCTCATATAGGTATCTCCTTATTAGTTTTTTTAATATAATTTATGTTAAGGAAAATTACATTGTCTGGTATTCTATATTTTTTTCTGCTATTATGTTTTTACGGGAAATGTTTTTATAGGAATAGTGTTATAGTTATGTCGTCACAACAAAACATTAAACAAAAGATTAATTTAAGGGATTACAGAGTTTTAATTGAAACCATTGCTAAAGTAGAATATCAAAAATTTTCAACTTCTCATCTTATTGATCTTCCGGAGCTTATTAATATAGGAAATCATACTTTGTATACTTTATTTAAAAACAGCTCTCCTGAAAATTTTAATAATACATATTTGTCTACTGCAATCAAATGGGCTATTAGAAACGAAGTCAGGCGCCGTTATAAATGGTACTCTTTAAAAAATAAAAAGCTGAAAGATGATGAGGAGGAAAATAATAATTTAAGAGAGGAAGTTTATAAAACAATTCTTTCTATAGAAGAAATGCAGGATGCTGAAGTACCAACACAAATAAAGGCTGAAGATAAAACGCCTGAAGAGTGTATTGAGCTTACAGAGCTGAAAGCTGAAATTATAGAATCTATGAAAAAACTTTCTCAGAGAGAAAGAGAACTTATTGAATACAAGTTTTTTAAGGATAAAAAATTAAGAGAAATTGCTGAAGAATTCAATATTTCACAGTCAAGGATTTCACGTATTATTCAATCAGGTCTGGATAAAATTAAAAGAGATTTAAAAAGGCAGGGGATTATTTAGTGAAAACTATTTTTGAAAAGGATAACGGTGTATCAGGGATAACTTTTTGTGATGAAGCTGCTAATACCTGTGTAATAGATGAAAAATTTAAAAGGAAGCTGCCTCTTGAACTGCCGAACGTTGGTGAATTGGAAGCTTTAAGGCATTATAAAGAACTTTCTGATAAAAATTTTTGTATAGAAAAAGGTTTTTATCCTTTGGGTTCCTGTACAATGAAATACAATCCCAAAGTGAATGAACTTTTAGCCTCGCTTGAAGGGTTTACCGGGTTGCATCCTCTTTCTGATGATGAGGATTGTCAGGGGGCGTTGGAGCTTATGTATAAGCTTCAGTCTGCTTTAAAAGAAATAACCGGTATGGACGCAGTTACATTGCAGCCTGCTGCAGGAGCTCATGGCGAACTCACAGGCATGATGATTATTAAAAAGTATTTTGAAGTAAATGGCGGTAAACGAACTAAAGTTATTATTCCTGATTCCGCACACGGTACAAATCCGGCAAGTGCGCATCTTTGCGGTTTTGAAATTGTACCTGTGCGATCAAATGATAAAGGACAGGTTGATATTGAAGCTTTAAAAAGTCTGGTAAATGATGATGTCGCAGCAATTATGATGACTAACCCGAATACTTTAGGTATTTTTGAGGAAAATGTACTTGAAATTTCAAAAATTATGCACGAAAACGGTTCGCTTCTTTATTATGACGGCGCAAATTTTAATGCAATTATGGGGTATACTAATCCTAAACTTATGGGATTTGATGTTGTTCATTTAAACCTGCATAAAACTTTTGCAACTCCTCATGGGGGAGGAGGCCCAGGTGCTGGCCCTGTTTGTGTTGTTGAAAAACTAAAAGATTTTTTGCCGGCTCCAGTTATTGAGTTTGATGGCGAAAAATATTTCAGAAATTTTGATATAAAACATTCAATTGGCAGTGTCAAAGCATTTTGTGGCAACTTTTCAGTTCTTGTGAAGGCTTATGCTTACATCCTTATGATGGGACAAAACCTGAAAGAAGCCAGTGAAAATGCTGTTTTGAATGCTAATTATTTGAAAGAAAAGTTAAAAGGTGAGTATCTTCTCCCTTATGATGAACCGTGTATGCATGAATTTGTATTGTCAGGTGAAAGGCAGAAGGAACACGGAGTTTCAACTTTGAATATTGCAAAAGCTTTGATGGATGAAAACACTCATCCCCCAACAGTTTATTTCCCGCTTATCGTTCATGAAGCCATTATGATTGAACCAACAGAATCAGAGACAAAGCAGGTTTTGGATGATTTTGTTAATGCAATGTTGAAGATTTCGGACAATATAAAAACAAACCCGGAAAAAGTTTTATCAGCACCTCATACAACTCCGGTCAAGAAAATTGATGAAACTCTTGCAGCACGTCATCCGAATTTAAAATTTGTACAAGAATAATATAAGAGATAAAAAAATGAAAAAAGAAAATAAAAAATTAAAGGTAGCATTTCCCCACATGGGTACGGTATATATTGCCTGGTCGGCAGCTTTAAAAAAGATAGGTGTCGAACCTTTTGTACCTCCTTATACCAGTAAAAAGACCTTGTCACTTGGTACAAAACATTCTCCGGAAGCAATTTGCCTCCCTTACAAATTAATTTTGGGCAACTTTATTGAGGCAATTGAAGGCGGTACGGACTATGTTGCAATGATTTCTTCTCCGGGGTGCTGCCGTTTGGGTGAATACGGTAATTGTATTAAAAATGCTCTTACGGATTTGGGGTATCATGCAAAATATATTGAATTAACCTTGTATGACGGGATTAAAGGAATGTATGATTTCTTAAAAGCCATAAGCGGCAAGAACGATCCAATTCTTTTTGCCAGAGCAATTAATATTGCAATACGAAAAGTATTTGTCCTTGATGATCTGGAAAATCTTTTGTCTTTTTACCGTGCAAGGGAAATAACATTTGGTGATGCAGAAAAACACTATAACAAAGCATTACAGATGATTAAAGATGCTGATAATACCCGTAAATTAAAAAAAGCTAAGAAAGCAGCTTTTGAAGAAATGAAAAAAACAAAAATTGACCCTAAAAAAGAAGTTCTTCATGTTGATTTGACGGGAGAAATTTATCTTGTTTGTGATGAATTTTCTAATCAGAATATTACTAGAGAACTTGGGAAAATGGGCGTTCAAACAAGAAGAAGTCTGACAATAAGCAGTTTTTTAAAAGACGCAATTATTCCTAAAGTTTTCCGAAAAGGCGAAACCCATCTGCAAAGGGCTTTCAGAATGGCAAAACCGTACCTGATGCGTGATATTGGCGGTGATTCTCTTGAGTGTGTATCTGATGTCGCTTATGCGGATGAAAGAGGTATTGACGGTATTATTCATATAAGTCCTTTTACCTGTATGCCTGAAATTATGTCACAGAATATTTTTCCTGCCATGAGGGAAAATTGTGATATCCCTATATTACCGTTGATTATGGACGAACAAACAGGTAAAGCCGGATATTTAACAAGATTGGAAGCCTTTGTTGATTTGATGAAACGCAGAAAAAGAAAACTGACTGCCAATGCTTCAATGGAAGAAAAACTGGAAGAACTTATTAAGTAACAAGGTTATTTTAATTATTCATGTGTTGAGGTTTTGTATTATATATGAAAGAATTATTTAAAGACGCGGCCAAAATAACAAATTACAACCTTATTTTGACAATCCCGATGATTATATTTGTAAAAATACTTGATTTATATTCATTGTATTCTAAATATACGGTAGATTCTATTCCGAAATTTATACTTGCAACAATAACAATGCTTTTTATGTTCGGAGTATTTTGTTCCGGGTGGTTTTATATGGTTGAGCGAGCAATAGAACTTTCTAAAAAGGTGTTTGTGCTTGATGAGGACAGAGCAAAAGCGACTTTAAACCTGTTTAAATCTATACCGCAAGGAGTGGGAAAATTCTTTTTATCATTTGTCGGAGTATATATTATATTTGCGTTAATACAAATTTTTGCTACTCCGTTGGTTTATTTATTTGGAACAAAAATTATCGGTGTTCTTGATGATGCGTCAATGATAAGTCTCCAACAAACAATTATGGACCCGGCAATTACCACTAATCAAGGGATGGCTGTTTTTATTGATAAACTTACCCCTGAGCAATTAATATTTTTTGGCAAGTGGAGCCTTTTATTGATGATAGTGACATCAATTGTAATGTATCTTTTAATGTTGTGGATTCCTGAGATTATATACAAAACTCCTAATCCTCTTGTTGCTTTGTGGAATTCGCTTGTAAATTTGTTTAAAGACTTTTTTACCTCTTTCCGGTTGTTTATATCATTATGGCTTATGGGGTTTGCTCTCCTTTTTATAAACACTTTTGCTGTAATAAATCCTGTTGCTTATATAATTATGAATTTAGCTTTATTCTATTTTTCTGTTTATCTCGTTGTGTTAATATTTTTATATTATGACAGAAAATTTTCGGAACATAATGATGAAAACGAATAAAGTTATTGCTGTTGTCGGTGCAACGGCAAGCGGAAAAACAGCTTATGCAATTGAACTTGCAAAAAAAATAGGCGGAGAAATTATATCTGCCGATTCAAGGCTTGTTTATAAAGGATTAGATATAGGCACTGCGAAACCCGCACAAGCAGAACGTGCAGGAATTCCTCATTATATGATTGATATTGTCGAGCCTGAAACTGACTATACTGCAGGTTTATATGCAAAAGACGCAAAAAAATGTATTGATGATATTTTATCAAGAGATAAAGTCCCGATTGTAACCGGTGGTACAGGCCTTTATTTCCGTGTTTTACTTGAAAATTACAGCCTTCCTGAAACCGAGCCTGATTATGCTTTGAGAGATGAACTTTCAAAACTTGATTTTATAGATTTGTATAAAATACTAACGGATTTAGATCCTGAAGCTGCTGCTATTGTTAATGAAAATGACAAACGTCGAATAATAAGATTTATAGAAGTTATAAAACAAACAGGGGTGCCGTTATCACAGGCTCGCGGGACTAAAGATGCAGAGTATGATGTTGAGTGGATTGGTTTGAATTTCCCGCGTGAAGAATTATACGAGCGTATAAATAAGCGTGTTGATTCAATGTTAGAACAAGGGCTTGTTGAAGAGACAAAAAAACTTTTGACAAAGCACGGGCGTATTTCTAATATTATTGATACCATAGGGTATCGTGAAATGATTTTCTATCTGGATGGTGTTTTGTCCTTGCAAGATGCAGTTGAAAAACTTAAACAAAATACAAGAAATTATGCTAAACGTCAGTTAACGTGGTTTCGTAAAAATCCTGCAATAAAGTGGAACTGTTATCCTGAGCGCAGAAAAAAGTAAATCGTATTGAAATTTTTGAGGCAATTTGATATAATAAATATATTGTATAAGAAGAAAAGGAGTTTTGAAGATGGAAGAGGCTAAGATTATTAATATTGTTGAGTTTGAACCCTTCGGGGGGGGGGCACTCCCGAGCTGGAGATAAGTCAAGAGGCCAGGAATTTTGAAGGTGATGCGGCTTTACATTTTGTCCTGGTTAACTTGTTTCAGGACTGCATTGATATTTTAATTAAACGCATTCATTTGTCCCCAAAACACCAAAGAGTCCTCTCTCTTGTCAAAAAGTCAAACCTATGTCATAATAGTGATATGGCACATCACAATAACAGGCTCGCTTCATTAAAACGTAAATGTGCGTTCACCCTTGCGGAAGTCTTAATCACCCTTGGCATCATAGGGGTTGTTGCAGCAATGACAATTCCAACTCTTCTAAATAAATATCAGATGAAGGTTTTTGAGACAGCTTTTAAAAAACAGTATTCAGTATTTCAAAATGCAATAAACTACACTGTTTTAGAAAACGGAATTTCAGAATGTTATATT
>CASFPN010000024.1 GCA_949296425.1 uncultured bacterium | reverse complement strand
AGACAACGATACCGATACGGATACGGACAACGATGACGATACCGATACTGATAACGATACAGATAACGATACAGACACAGATATAGACAATGACAATGATTCTGACACAGACAGTGACTCTGATATTGATAATGATGCGGACAACGATACAGATAACGACACGGACACTGACACAGATAACGATGATGATACCGATACCGATACGGATACAGATACAGACACTGACACTGATACTGATGTTGGTATTGAAGAAGATTTGCCTAATTACGACTTCGGCAAAGATTTGTACAAACAACGTGTCGTAAGTGACAAGGTTGATTCAATAGACAAACGTCAATATATGAGATTTAATGCGGAAGACAACGAAAATCTTATCTCATTTGAAACACCTACAGACGGCGTAGTTGCGGTAACAGATATATCAAGAGGCGGCGTATCTTTAAGCCACAACAAGAAACTGAAAGTCGGAGATGTAGTTCCGGTACACATCCAATACGGTGATATAGAAATCAATGCTAACGTAAAAATCGTTTCAGCAAGCGATGTAAAAGCCGGAGGTAAGTTTATAGATCTTGATCAGGCAACAGCAAACAAATTGTTATACTTGAGTCTGATAGAACATGACCAACCAATAGTACAGACAATCCAAAATTTATCAACAACAACAATTGATGATTAATAAAAATAAGAGGTTAATTAAAAAATTAACCTCTTATTTTATCTAAAACAAACTTAACTGTGCGGATTTCTGCTGTTCTTTATATTCTTTTTCAAACCTTGAATACTCCAGCAAATCCTGCTCTATTTTTGCTAAAAACGGCGATATTTCAAGATGTTCTGTTTTACCGTACATATTTCGCTTAACAGCTCTTGAAAGAAATAAACGTTCTTTAGCCCTTGTCATTCCGACATATAAAAGCCGGCGTTCTTCCTCAATTTCTTCAGGCGTTTGCGCACGGTTTATCGGTAAAATCCCGTTTTCCAGACCGATTATAAATACACAGCCGAATTCAAGCCCCTTAGATGAATGAAGGGTCATCAAAGAAATTCTGTCAGCGCGCTCATCCAACGTATCAGATTCTTTAATAAGCGAAATTTCATGGATAAAATCTTTTTTATCAGGAAAACTTTCTGCTGTTTTGAATAAGTATTGCCTTATGTAATCCTCTGTATCATCCGTCAAATTTTCTTTCAACTGGTCCAAAACAGGCCTGTCATCCGATAAATTTTTAAGAAGTTTTTTAACAGATGTTTTATCGCACAGCATATCGTTTGAAAGTTTTACAAAAGGCATGCCGGATCTTTCCAAAGCTTTGATAACAGATTTTAACTGCGCTGATGTCCTGTAAAGTATTGCAAAATCAGAAAAAGTGTAATTATTTTTTTCTCCGTCAGATCTGTCAGAATCAATTGAAAAGAAACTGTGACCGCCGATAAGATTTTCTATTGTACTTACGACAAATTCCGCTTCAGCGTTATCAGTCGGGGCAGTGTGAATTGTAATTTTGTCATAAATTCTGTTGTTGTGCGCAACAATGTTATAAGTATCAATCATCTGATTTGAAGCATTAACTATATTTTGCGACGAACGATAGTTGTTTTTCAAGTTAATTATGTGAACATTTTCAAAATCGCCGGCAAAGTTGTTAAAGAATTTTGCACTTCCGCCGCGAAAACCGTAAATTGCCTGATTAGGATCACCTATTGCACAGATATTACCGTTTGAAGGGACAAGAAGCTTAATAAGCTTATACTGATTTTCGTCAATATCCTGATACTCATCTACAGAAACGTACTTATATTGCAACCTGTAAAATTCCTTTATATCAGGATTTTCTTCAAAAAGTTTAACCGTAAGCCTTATTAAATCGTCAAATTCAACCATGTTATCAGGAATTTGTTCATATAAAGCCTTTTCCTGTTCACTAATTACTCCAAAATCCTCAGACAGACCCGCTTTTTTATAATTTTCCTTTAATATTTCAAAACAAAGAGAGTGAAATGTATGAATA
This sequence comes from uncultured bacterium, assembly GCA_949296425.1. Classification (GTDB taxonomy): domain Bacteria; phylum Cyanobacteriota; class Vampirovibrionia; order Gastranaerophilales; family Gastranaerophilaceae; genus Stercorousia. Next base: position 82,274 of record CASFPN010000024.1, on the reverse strand, counting down.
TTGATTTCGGCGGCTTTTCCGGAAATAAGTTTTTCAAGCCTCCGGCGCATTTCGTCAGCGGCACGACGGGTGAATGTTATTGCAAGACAATTGTCAGCAGGTATATTGTTATCACTTATCAGATTAGCAATACGCCTTGTTAAAACGGTTGTTTTACCGGATCCCGGCCCTGCAACAATTAATAGCTGATTATTTAAATTTTCCGCAGCAGCTTTTTGAAACTCATCCAAAGAGTAAACTTTTTCCTGCTTTGTTTCAGAACACGAAATTTTTTCAAAGTTAAATTCTTTATGCGGCACAACAAAATTTTCAGCCGGTTTCACGGAAGTTTTAGGAATATCAATATCAAACTTGAGATTTACAAAGTTTTTTTTTACAATTTCGTTGTCTTCAAATAGCCTTATTACACCATATTCCCCGTCGTATCCGGCATGTTTTATAACCTGTCCCTTGCGCAGACGTGAAATCCCTTCCCCGAGAAGCGGAAAATCTTTGGCAAGTTCATCAGGTTCAATTTCGGTAAGTATGGAAAATTCCGAACCGAACTTGTGTAATAAGCGTTCATATTCTTTTGTAACTGACTTTGCGCAAGGGCCTACACCTAAAATCTCAGAAATTATTTCAGGCAAAGGAACAAGACTTAACACTTTTCCGGCTGTTTTGGGTTTAAAATTACTGCTGCAATCCCTGTCAGCGAGTTCGCACACTCTGTTTAAAACACCTATTGTCATCGGTTTCCCGCATACCGGACAAATTCCGTTTAGTTTTTTTGTTTCCTCAGGCGTCATACACACATTGCATTTTCTGTGCCCGTCTTCATGATATTTACCTTCTTCGGGGAAAAATTCCACTGTTCCGACATAACCTTCACCCGTTTTTAAGGCATGCATAATACTGTAATAATCAGGTTTTGTATCAAATATAGTTGCTTCACGCGCAAGTTTAGACGGAGAATGCGCATCGGAATTTGATACAAGTCTGAATTTGTCAAGCTTTGATACTCTCCAATTCATTTCCGGATCTGATGAAAGCCCGGTTTCCACAGCAAAAATATGCTCTGATAAATCCCCGTAGCATTCTTCTATTGAATCAAATCCTGATTTTGAACCCAAAACCGAAAACCATGGGGTCCAGATATGCGCAGGGATAATAAATGTTCCCTCTCCAGCTTCAAGAGCAGTCTCCAGCAAATTTCTCGAATCAAGCCCCAAAATCGGACGTCCGTCAGAATTTATATTGCCGATGGCATCCAGTTTCAACCTGAAATTCTGTGCGGTTTCTATATCAGGAGCAAAAACAACATGGTGGACTTTTCTTGTTTTATCTCCTTTCTTGTAAATGGTCGAAATTTCAACCGACAGAATAAATCTGACAGGATTGCCGTTCGTAAAAATCTGTTTTTCTATTTCCGGTTTCAGCCTGTATGCCCCGTTTCCGTCCGGGATTAATTTTTCTTTTATTTCATTAAACCACGCCGGATGTGTAAAATCACCGGTTGCAATAAGGTTTAGTCCTTTTTTTTGCGCCCATATTGCAAGATGTTCAAGATCGCAGTCTTTGCTCGTCGCACGTGAATATTTTGAGTGTATATGTAAATCTGCATAAAAAACCATGGCATACCCCGTTAAAATTTATGTTCAAATTTTAACAGAAAAAAGAAATAAATAACAGTATTAATCAAATGGTATATATATGTTTCCACGAAATATTATTAAGAGATAAACATAATGTCACCTTGAATTTATTTCAGGGATGACTATTTTAGCCATTTTTAGTGTAAACTGCGATATAAATCCCTTATCAGAAAGCTGCTTTTAGGCTTTTTGATTTACTCCGTAACCGAACATTGCAAAGTCATATTTTACCGGATCTTCAGGGTCAAATTTACGCAGATTTGCAGTCAATTCAAGTACTGCTTTAAAATCATTTGTGTTTCGTGTTAAAAGTCCCATTTCCCTTGAAAGCCTTGCGACATGTGTATCAAGAGGAATTAAAAGTTCAGACGGATTCATAAAATTCCAAATCCCAAAATCAACAGGCCCCTTTCTGACCATCCATCTCAAATACATGCACATACGTTTCATAGCACTGCCCTTCCGCGCGTCAGGTATCATAAACTTAAACCCCTGAGAATTACTCTCTTTAGCCTGTGAATAAAAGAAATCAGTCACAGGTATAAACATATTATTTTCAATCTGATTTTCATAACCGTATTTAAAAAGTTCTTCCAGTCCGCCGCTTTGTGAATATAAACCGCGCAATATCATAAAAATCTGTGCAAAATCTTCCGGTTTTCCGAAACGGTAATTAAAATCACCCAAAATTTCGGGCTCAAAATTCAGAATAAAGTTTAACGGTTCGTTCTGTGCAATATCAAACAGCGCATTGAGTTTTTTCAAAAACACTTCCCGCCTGCCATACGCCACCAGAGAGGCAATAAATCCTGCTATTTCAATATCTCTTTTTTCCGTAAATTTGTTCGGCACCCTCACGGGATCATCTTTTATAAAATCAACTGTTTCATAAGTTTCAGCCAGTTTATCTATTTCGGATTTGGTAATCATAATTCAAAAATTAACATACAATCATGCATTTATCAAATTTTTAATAAACATTCAAAATTTGCGTTTATAGAAAAAATTTGAAACATTTAACCCCGATTTTCAATACCTTGTTATTTTACCTTCTAAAGGCTACTTTACAAGCGTAATTTTACCATGTACTATAAGCTTATGCTGGACTTATTTGTAACAGGGGCTGATGAATATTCGGACAAAATTTTCGTAACGGCTGGTTTAGCCGCTACAATGCAGTCACTCGGCTATTCATCAGGAGTTTACAAACCAGTGGATGTCGGTGCTGCAGAAAAAAACGGGTTTGTTCAATCCTTAGATCTTGCTTTTGTAAAATTTGCAGATCCGTATATAAAAACATATTTTTCATATCTTCTTAAAAATAAATCCGCACCGATTCTGGCCGCAGCCGCAGAAAATATCGTAATTGAAAAAAATGTAATTCTGAGCGATTTTCAAAAAATTCAGGATATAAATGAGTGCCTGATTGTCGACGGAAGCCTTGGCATTGCAGCTCCGCTCGGCAAAAATTTTCTGGAAGAAGATATGATAAAAATGCTTGATTTGCCATTACTTCTTGTTGTTTCAGCCAAATCCGCGAACATTAACAATATATTGCTCACAATAAACCATGCAGCAGAAACCGGTATAAATCTGCGCGGGGTTATTTTGAGCAATTACCCTCAAAACTGCGAAGACGTAAATATAAAACTTATGCCGCGGCTGATTGAAGAATACACAAACACAAAAGTTCTCGGTATTTTGCCGGTGTTTGAAAAAAATTTAAACCCGAATGATTTGATAACTGAAATTTTAAACGGAACAGATGTAGAAGCGGTATTTAATTTACGTATTGCAAAGCTGCAAATTTAAAAGTATAACAAAAGATTTTTTATTAATCAATGTTAATAATTCTATTATCATAGTACAGGTTTTGGGTATCTTATGTAAAAATCTTACGTAAAGAAATGTAAAATTATATACTTTTTATATAAAAATATGTCAATTTTTTAAAGACTTACTTTTTTATTAATATAGAGGTATAATAATTCTATGGATAAGAGAGATTTAACCGTAATCGAAAATCAAACAAAGACAGATGAAAAACAGGCAGAAAAAGTAATTTCCCGCCAGACAAACCCGATTACGAAAAAATTCGTTAAATTCCATAAAGAAAATATGTCCAAATTCAGTGTGAAGGATTTATTCACAAAGTAAAATGTATCAGGTAAAAAATCAGATTTATCAGGATATGACAAAAACACAGAAATCTGCTCTGTGTAATTTTTTGCGTGCTCTGGTTAAAAAATCGCCGGAAATGAATGTGGATGATATTTTAGACAAATTTTTAGAGGACGAAAAATATTATTTTGATATTAATAACCCGCATTTTGAGTTTCTCGAAAACTATCTTGATGACAGCAAATTTTTAGATGAAACATTGCTTTATTTAAAAGAATGCCGTAAATATTACGACTACAAAAAAAAGCAGGAACCAATAATTCAGGCGCAAAAGGAATTTGAAAAGAAAAAACGTGCATTTTTGCGCGAGGTTAAAATGTCAAAAGAACAACCCACTAAAAAGCAGCTTTATTATTACGACCGTTTGTGCAAAAAATATAATATAGATAAAAAAGAATTGACATCCAAATTAGAGGCACGTGACGAAATAGAGAGAATATTGAACGAACATGACTACAGAAAAAATGAATATTCAAGAGATTTTGAAAATATTGACTGACAGCGGTATTGAGCCCAATGAAGCAAATGTTGAATTGAAACTTTTGCTTGAGCATTTTGCAAATTATGGAACAAAAGATATTATTCTCGGAAAAAAACTTACAGCCGAAAAACTTGAATTAGTCAAAGAAAAAGCTTTATTGCGTGCAAAAACGCGCCAGCCCATACAACATATTACCGGTTTCGCGGACTTTATGGGGGAAAAGTTTATTGTAAATCCGTCTGTTTTAATTCCGCGCGACGAAACTGAAATTCTTGTAAGAAAGGCCATTGAAGTAATTAATAATAACAATTTTAAAATGGCACTTGATGTGGGAACAGGTTCAGGGTGTATTGCGTGTATGGTAGCAAAATATACGGATTGCCGGATTATCGGGCTTGATATTTCATCTGATGCTTTGAATACAGCCCTTGATAACGCGTCAAGACTAAATCTTTTTAACAAAGCAATTTTTAGAAAATCAGATATATTTTCGAATGTAAAACCGGGTGAAACCTTTGATATCATTATCTCAAACCCGCCCTATATTCCGCCCTGTGAAAAAGAGAAAATTCAGGCTGAAGTAAAGTTTGACCCTGAAATTGCACTTTTTACAAAAGATGAAAAAGGGCTTGAGTTTTACGAAAAAATAACACGGGAAGCTTCTGCAATATTGAATAAAGACGGATATTTGATGTTTGAACTCGGTATTGGTCAGTCTTTTGAGATTAAATCCTTAATGGAACAAAACGGTTTCGGTGATATTGAAATAATAAAAGACCTTGCAGGTATTGACAGAGTTATATCAGGTAAATATTTGTAGTACTGGGGGTGAAGCAGCTGCGCTTCAAAAAAATGCCGGAAACAGTGAGGATTTCCGGCACATTACTTTAATTTTTGGTTAAAGTAAAGAGGTGATGATTATATGTGATTTTAGTTTACATAGATTAATTTACATAGTCATAAGGTTTGCTTCCCGTTGCTTTGTATAAACTGATTGCATCTGTCATGCATTCAACTTTTTGTTGCGCAACAAGTTTTTCAATTGTCAAAAGGTTTTCCTGATACTGAATTAAGTCAAGTTTGGAAATAGTTCCTTCATCAAATTTGTGTTCGCTGTATTTGTAATCTTCTTTTTCAAGATTGTACTGATGCTCTGTTTGCAGCATTTTGTCTTTATCAAGTTTTGCTGCAACAAGAGCGTCATTAACCTCTTGAATTGCTGTCAGATTTGTTTTGTAGTAATTTTGAAGAATTCTTTCATAAGCAGCTTTTTTCATTCTCAAATTAGCAACCAAAGATCCGCCTTTAAATAAGGGGGTCATAAGTCCGCCAGCAAGACCGAGTAGCATATTTTTTGTAGTAAATAAGCTGCCAAGATCGCCGGCATTAAATACTGCACCGCCTAAAATATTTATTGACGGAAGAAATTCTTTTTTAGCAACTTTGACATCAATTCCTGCTTTTTCAACCATTAATTCGGCTTTCAGATAATCAGGTCTGTTTATAATGATTTCCGAAGGAATTTGAGAAGGTACTGTAATTTGATAATTTATATCATCAATTGAATTTCTTGCAAGAGAATTGGCATTTTCAGGACTTTCGCCGATTAAAACGCTTAGCTGATGCAACATTTGCTCTCTGTGTTTCTTCAATTCTATTAAATCGGTCTGGCCTTGAACAAGAGATTTATTTGCTCTGACAGTGTCAGCAGTTGAAGTTAGTCCTTCTTTGTTGCTTGCGAGCATCAAATCATATATTTCCTGTCTTATTTTTACAATTTGTTCCTGTAAATCAATCATTTTATCAAGATTAATTATATTGAAATAAGTTGAACCTACAGCAGATGCAACTGAAATATAGGCTGCACGCTCATCTTGCTTTGAACCTTCGTAAAGTTTTTTTACGGCTTTAGTTTTGTTGTGGTTTTTCAGAAAAATATCAGCTTCATATTGTACTATAATCGGAAGCCCGAAATTGATGTCAGTGCTTGTGCTTCCCGGCATTTTGAACCACCCCGGGCCAAATCCTCCCACAGCTGACGGCAGTTCGTTTGCAAACTGAGCTTTAACTGTCTGATAATATTCTTCAACGTTCAAAGTTGCCATTTTTAAATCATAGTTATTTATAACGGCTTTTTGTATATAACTGTTAAGAATATCATCATTAAAATTTCCCCACCAGTTCATATTTATATATTCAAATTTATAATCATCAGATGTTTTTTGTTTTTTATTTTTGCTGACCATGCTTTTAAATTGTTTCGGGGCAGCAGTAGAAGCTTTTACGTTTTCTTCAACTGCGAATACAGGCATGGTGTTCATGCTTATAATACTAGCTAATAATGCTATGGATACTATCTTTTTCACTGTTTTATCCTCTTCATAGATTTTTGTGTTACTTATTATCTTTTTGTCAGAGGCTTTGCCTCCGTTTTTATCCTCTTTATTAATTTTTGTCTTGGATTTTTGGGTTTTCGCCAGAGTAACGTCCGGCTCAAACTCACGGGCTGGGCTCGTTTCACTCGCGCGGCGCCCTATCAAAAATCCGCTCTTGCATTTTTATATTTAATATGTTAGCATAATATTGTTGTAAATGCAACATATTTTTTTTACAACATAATATATAAATAATAAAACAGATTATAATTAAAGTATGAAAACAACACAGAATTGTAAATTACATTATACAGACAGTATACATTATGAACTTGAACAAACTTCAAGATTAATGAAAAAATTAACAAACCAGCTTTTTGAAAAATTGGAGATAGGTTTGACTATTGATGAATATGCTGCATTGGATACAGTTTCCGTTAATGCAGGGATTTGTCAGAGAGATCTTGCAAAACTTATATTAAAAGACAGAGCTAACACCGGCAGAATTTTAGATTCGCTGGAACAAAAAGGATTTATTACACGTTTTATTGACACAAAAAATAACAGGTTAGTAAAAAAAATGGGGATAACCGAAAAGGGTTTAAGAGAACTTGACACAATTAATAAAAAAGTGAAACAATATCTTGAGAGTGTAACAAAAATGATTTCCGATGAGGATATTGAAAGAGTTCAGGAAACTTTGAAATCTTTTAGGTTAGAGTTGGAAAAAGTAGTACAGATAAATATATAATTTAATAAGAGGTAGAAAATGGAAGAAAAAAATACAAACATTGAAGAACAAAATGTTCAGCAGGGAGAAGAAACAAAAGAGCACAAACCTTTTAAGAGATATATTGCAGCCGCTGCAATAGTTCTGTTGCTTGTGGGCGGGGCATATTTTATACATGATCTTTTAATGTATCAGTCAACAGACGATGCTTATGTGGAAACAACAACCGTTCAGGTTGCGCCGAGGGTAAGCGGCCAGATTATTGAATCTTATGTAACAGATAACCAAAAAGTTAAAGAAGGCGATCTGGTTGCAAAAATAGATCCTGCAGATTATGAAATTGCACTGGCTCAGGCTGAGGCAAGGTATGAAAGAATTTTGCTTGATCAAAAAAACGCTCAGGCAAACTTTAAGGCAATGCAGACAAATATTGATGTTGCAAAAAAAGATTTAGACAGATACACAAATCTTTATGAAAAAGGCGCTGTATCAAAACAGACTCTTGACGCTGCTCAGGCAAAATATGATTCTGCTCAAGCTAATTTAACAAAGGCGGAAGAATCATTATTATCTCAGGGCGGTAATAAAGTTGCCGATGCTGATTTGAAAGAAGCAAAAGCTTTAAGAGATAAGGCTAAACTTAATTTAAGCTACACAAATATTTATGCACCTCAAAACGGAACGGTTGCATCAAGACGTGTTGAAAAAGGCATGTACGTAAATGTCGGCGCTCCTTTGTTTGTAATTGTTCCTGAAGATGTCTGGGTTGTTGCTAACTTTAAAGAAAACCAGCTTCGCCACATGAAACCCGGTCAGCCGGTTGATATTAAAATCGACACTTACCCTGATCATGTATTTAAGGGAAAAGTTGACAGTATACAGCGTGCATCAGGTGCTAAATCAAGTTTATTCCCGCCTGAAAACGCTGTCGGATCATTCGTAAAAATCGTTCAGAGAATTCCCGTAAAAATTGTGTTTACGGAAAAATATGACACTGAACAATATAACGTAGTTCCCGGCATGTCAGTTGTTCCAAAAGTAAGAGTAAAATAGTAATTAGAGGATAAGAAGGTAGGAAGATATGAGGACAGGCTATTAAAGCAAACGGAGGGCAAGAGGGCAGGATGTCAAGCTGGTATCAGTAATAGGTTTTTGAATAATTTTACCAACCCATCTTTAAATGAAAATAGCCTGCCTTCCGGGCTTCCTGACCTCTGTCAGCTTGATTTCCTGTCTTCCATAAAAAGGATTTACAATGTCAGAAAATAATACAAACACCGCAGTACAACAAGAAGAATGGACACCTAAAAATAATCCATGGCTTATAATTATGCCTGTAATGCTTGCAACGTTTATGTATGCATTGGATGAAACAGTTGCAAACGTTGCATTACCACATATTGCAGGTTCATATTCGGTCAGTAATCAGGAATCTATCTGGGTTTTAACAAGCTATTTAATGGCGAGCAGTATTGTTATACCGATGATTGATTACTTCTGTAAACTTCTAGGAAGAAAAAATTTGTTTATGGTGGGTGTGTTTGTATTTACTATTGCATCATTTTTATGCGGTGTATCAACTTCTATTGGTATGATTGTTATAGCCCGTGCTATGCAGGGTATCGGAGGCGGATGCTTGATGCCTATGGCTCAGGCAATTACCATGGAATGCTTTAAGGGTGAAGCAAGAAACAAGGCGATGGCTGTATTCGGCCTTGTAGTTGTTGTTGCACCTATATTAGGGCCTGTTATGGGCGGCTATATTACGGAAAACTGGTCTTGGCCGTATATTTTCTTTATTAACGTGCCGTTCGGGTTTTTCTGTATAGCACTTGCCAAAAAGTTTCTTGAAGATCCTCCGTATGCAAGAAGACAGAAAAATGTTCATCTTGATAAATTTGCATTTTTATGGCTTTGTGTCTGGCTTGTGCCTTTGCAGATAGTATTTGACAAAGGTAACGACGCTGACTGGTTTAATGCACCATGGATATGCTGGTTTACTGCAATTGCTGTAACAGGTTGTATTTGCTTCTTTTATACCCAGATTAAGGGGAAAAATCCGCTTATAAAACTCGATGTTTTAAAAGATGCCAATTTTTTCTGCGGAACTGCTATGCTAATTCTTTTAAACGGTGTACTGCTTGCATCGCTTGCGATATTACCCCAATTATTACAGAATATGATGGGATATGATGCATTTACAAGCGGACTTGCTATTATGCCCAGAGGAGTCGGAGCATTTACGGCGCTGGCAATATTCGGGGGGCTTGGCGGACGCTTAAGCTATAAAACGTACGGTATAATAGGACTTTTCTGTATGGGGCTCGGCGGCTGGATTCTGGGTTCACTGAATTTGGAAATCAGTATGATGAATATTGTAATTCCGAATATTGTATTCGGGTTGGGGCTTGTATTTACTATGATGCCGATTACAACTTTATCCTGTATAACTTTAAGAAATGACCAGATGACAAATGCTTCCGGTTTCCAAAACTTGCTTAAAACAATCGGCGGTGCAATCGGGACTTCTCTTGTTGCAACTATGATTTCAAGATTGTCACAGGTTCACCAGAACGGACTTGTTAAATCCATGCACAGTACAAATACTGTTTTTTCCGACAGATTGAGTTCTTATGCTTCATCTTTTATTCATCAGGCCGGTGATATGATTAATGCAACTTATATGGCCGGAAAAATGCTTTATAATCAGCTTATTGAACAATCTACACTTTGTGCTTATATGACAACTTTTAAAATTTTTGCGATAGCTTGTTTTATTTTGATTCCTTTTATGTTTCTATTAAAGAGTGAGAGAAAAGCTAAAACAAATTAAGTGAAGTAAAAGTTGCTTCACTTCAATATTCACTCTAAAAAAGGAAAATTAATGCCCGAAACAACCAATACAGCACAAGAATGGAAACCGTCGGTAAACCCCTGGATTATGGTAATACCTGTAATGCTTGCGGTATTTATCTATGTTCTTGACGGAACAATAGGTAACGTAGCCCTGCCTTATATGGCGGGAAGTTTTTCCGCAACAAGGGATGAATCCATGTGGATTTTGACAAGTTATTTGATTGCAGCCGGTATTGTAATTCCTGCTGTTGATTTTTTCAGCAAGGTTTTCGGACGAAAAAACTTTTTTATAATAAGCATAATGATGTTTACAATAGCATCAATGCTTTGCGGGATGGCAAAAAATATAGAATTTATGATTTTTGCACGTGTCCTGCAAGGGTTTGGCGGGGGCGGAATTCTGCCGATATCACAGGCGGTTATGATAGAGAGTTTTCCTAAAGAACAACGAGGACTAGCAATGTCTGTTTTTGGCATGGGAGTAATTCTCGCACCTATTATCGGGCCGGTTCTCGGCGGATGGATTACAGATAACTGGACATGGCCTTGGATATTTTTTATAAATGTTCCGTTCGGGTGTATTGCGGCGCTGTTGTGCCATAAACTGATTGAAGACCCGCCCTATGCAAAAAGACAAAAAAACGTGAAAATAGACGTTAAAGGTTTTATTTATCTGACAATCTGGCTTGTAACACTGCAGACAGTTCTTGATAAGGGAAACAATGACGACTGGTTCGGGGCTGTATGGATTAGATGGACATTTAGCATTTCGGTTATTGCATGTATTTTGTTTTTCCATTCACAGCTGACAAACAAAAATTCACTTGTTGATTTATCCGTTTTTAAAGACAGAAATTTTTCTGCAGGAACAATAATTCAGGTTGTAATTCAGGCTGTTTTGTATGCTTCGCTTGTAATTCTTCCCCAGTTTTTGCAGAGTATGATGGGTTATACGGCATTTTTAAGCGGTGCAACGATGATGCCGAGAGGTTTTGGCAGTATGCTTGCAATGCTTATGACTGCAACTCTTTCAAACAGAGTAGATAACAGATTTCTTGTAATGGCAGGACTTGGATTAATCGGCGGGTCAACTCTTGTTTTCGGAACATTAAATTTACAGATTTCAAATATGAACATTGCAATACCCAACTTTTTTATGGGAATGGGTATGGGCTTAGCTATGGTTCCAATCATGAATTTGTCGGTCGATACTTTGAAAAATGAGCAGATGACAAATGCAACAGGCATACAAAACCTATTAAAAAATATAGGCAGCGCTGTCGGAACATCTTTAGTAGCTACAATGTTAACACGTTTTGCACAGGTGCATCAGTATATGCTTGTCGGCAAAACCAGCGAGCTTAACCCCGCATTTATAGAACGCGTTCAATCAACAGCCGGCGCGCTTGCTGGATATGCAGAACATTCGGTTGCTCAATATATGGCACAATATTCAATTTACGGCCAACTTGTCGAGCAGGCTAATTTATGGGCATTTATAGATTCTTTCAGAGTATTCGGGATGTTAACTCTTGCGGTTATTCCTCTTTTACTCTTGATGAAGAAGATTAAAAAGAATGTTTAACAGGTTTTTCTGTGCTAAAATCATTTTATGATAAAAGCAGTTATTTTTGATTTGGATGGTACACTTTTAAACACTCTTGAAGACTTGAAAGAGAGTACCAATTTTGCTTTATGCAAATTCAAATACCCAGAACGTTCGCTTGAAGAAGTAAGGTGCTTTGTCGGCAACGGCGTCAGAAAACTTATTGAACGTGCAGTTCCTGAAAATTGCAAAAATGTTGAAGAATGTCTTGAAGTGTTTAAAAAAAACTATTCTGAAAATATGTACAACCATACAAAACCCTATAATGGTATCTTAAAGATACTGAAAGAACTGCATGATAAAAACCTTAAAATCGGCGTGGTTTCTAATAAATTTGACTCAGCAGTAAAAGAACTATGCAAAAAATATTTTGGTGATTTAGTGGACGTTGCAATCGGCCAAAATGATGATGTACCTAAAAAACCGGCACCGGACGGAGTTTTAAAAGCTATGAAACAAATCGGAACAGACAAAAATTCAACGATATACGCAGGGGATTCTGATGTTGATGTCAAAACCGCAAAAAATGCCGGTCTTAAATGTATAGGAGTAACATGGGGATTTAGAGATCGCAGCAATCTTGAAGGGGCAGATTTTATTATTGACACGCCAGACGAAATTATAAATATAGTAAGGAGTTTATAAAATGGAAAAACTGTCTGTCAGCTTGGAAGATTATATTGAAGAAATTTATAACCAAATTTTAAATACCGGTCATGCAAAAGTTACACCTATTGCTTCTGCTCTGGGAGTAAAAAAAGCTTCGGTTACAGGAGCTTTAAATGTTCTTGCTGAAAAAAAACTGATAAACTACGCGCCTTATTCAGAAATCACCCTTACAAAAGACGGAGAAATTATTGCAAAAAAAATATTTGAAAAGCATGAAAATCTTGCCGAATTTTTTATAAACGTACTTAATGCAGATAAGAGCGAAGCTGCTGATATCGCCTGCAAAATGGAGCATATTGTTTCTGACAAAATTTTTGATAATATGATTAAATTGACTGAATATATCAAAAATTCAGATATTGATATAAAAAAAATTTACACCAAATAGTTAGGAGCATTATATTTTTTAAAACCACTTAATCAACGGTCTTATTTCACCGCATTCAAGTTCATATTCTTCAGCAAGCGGACTTCTTAATATACTGTCAATTCGCAAACGTGCCTTAACAGGATCTTGTAAAAAGACTTCGCCTGTTTCGCGGTCAAATACTTTTGCGTAATTTAATCCGAGATTTACGCAATACGGGAGTTTTATTCTTTCCTCATCCTCATCATACCAGGCAAGACCATGAATTCGGCACACCAGCCCTCGGTATTTATAAACAGAACATAAATGATTTATTAAAAACGGACACTGATAAAGTTTCGGACTATCTTCTCTTAGGCGTTTTATATTCTCTTTTATCTGTTTTTTTGTATCTGGGGAAAGTTTCATATAGCCTGACATCAAATATTCCGCTTCCAGACGGGAAAAAGGATATTCTCCGACTTCACAGCATGCCGAACATCCTCTTTTGCATTTTATGAATTCGCACTGCTCATCAAAATACTTTTCCAGACGTTTATCCAGTTTTTCAAGAAATTTTTCGTAACGGGCAAGCATTTTATTTTACCTTTATAAGAGAATATTTTCTTCCGTCCAAAATTATATCGAAATCCAGTGTTTCATCAACCTTCGGCATCCTGCGTTCTCTGATAATAACAACAACATCTCTGTCATCAAGCATTTTACCGAACTTTTTCATTTCTGCCTCGTCATCCTGCGATATAAAAAATACATGGCCGCCGTAATAGTAAAATGCGGAATATTTTCTCTCATCATTCAAAATAACAAGTTTTTTATTGTGCTCCTTTGCATATTTGGCAAAGTACATCAAATCATTCTGCCCGAATTCATAATCCATGTTATAAAAAAGTTTTGTACCGAAAGCTGATGTAATAAGAACCAGAAGCACATAACAAGCAAACACGCCAAATTTTTTGTCAAACTTTGCACAAAGTATGCTTGAAATTCCGAACACCCACACGAGAATTATGCAAAACCACTTAATCATCAACATGTCCGCATAAATTTGAACCGGTAAAAAATATTTCATAAAACATGCCGCAATTCCTGATATAATACAAACAATCCCGAGGGCATAAACAGAAATATTTATTGATTTTTGATATCTACCTTTAAATAAATAATTCTCCCATAAAAATGCCATTATACAGGCTGTAAAAAAGTAAACAGGCAATATATACGTAATAAGTTTTGTACTTGATGCTGAGAAAAACAACATCGTTACAAAAAATGCAATTACGTTAAAATATAAAAATTTATGGGGGTCATCCAAATTCTTTAAAGAGAATTTTTTAAGATTTGTAAGTTTTGCAATCCCTGCTGATACAGCGGAAAATATCCACGGAACAAGACCCCATAATATTGTAATTATATAAAAATAAAAAGGCTGTTCTCTGTCAATCTGGCTAGAGGAAAAAAACCTGTTAATATGATGTTTCATAATATATTCGTTAAAAAATAACGGATCATGTATCTTAAACATAATAAAATGCCATGGCAGCACAATTAAAAAGAACAGTAAAAATCCGGGTATAATATACTGTGGTCTGAAAACCTGTTTGAATGTTTTATTAGCAATTGTGACAAAAAACATAACCGCAAACGGAACAATAAAACCGGGCAGTCCTTTTGCCATGACAGCAAGCCCTGAAAAAACATAGAAAAGCCACCAGAAATATTTTTTGTTCTTATCTTCAACAAACTGCGTCATTAGTCCGAACATTGAAGAAAACCCGATACAGGTTGTAACAACAATGTCAAGAATAGCGAGTTTTGCAAGCATTACAAATTCCAGAGTCGAACCCAAAATTATTGCCGACAAAACTCCGTATCTTTTTGAAACAATCTTTCTTCCCACAAAATAAAGCAAAAATACTGACAAAGAACCGTATAAAGCAACGGGAAATCGTGCCGTAAACTCATTAACCTTTCCAAAAATCGCAAATGATAAACATTCTCCCCAAAAATAAAGCGGAGGTTTTTCAAAAAAATAATCCCCGTTTAAATAAAGAGTGAGAAAATTTTTACTGTGAAACATATCACGCGCCATTGCAACATAACGTGTTTCATCTACATCCATAAGCGCGTAATTGCCTATATTAAAGAAAAACATAAAATAGCAAAATATCGCCAAACCAAGTAATATAAACCATTCATTATGTTTTTTTACAAAATTTATCGCTTTATAAAATTTTTCCATAAGATCTCCTTTAAATCACACCGGAATATCTTATCACAAATTATTATAAAAGTCCCATAAAAATTAAACATTTATAAATAGCTTATAAAACCTGTAAAGTTGTTTTATTTCCTCATCCGTCATATTATCAGGATTTAATTCAGCTCTCATTTCATCAACCGAAACAAATGTATCAAATACAAAAAAATCAAATACTCTAACACCGAGTACATCAGCAAGTTTTTGCAAAGTTGAAGCTGTAACAAAACTCTCGCCGCGTTCTATTTTCCCCATGTTTGTAACGGCTATTTCAATTTTTTCAGCCAATTCTTCCTGAGAAAAATTTTTCTTCTTTCTTATTGCCTTAACACGTTTACCAAAACTGATTTTCAAATCGTTCATATCATCTCCTTTGTAAAGTTTAAAGTACAAAAGAGAATTATTACACCACACAAAAGATAATATTTGGTATTGACATAATATCTTTTACATGATAGAATATATATAAAAGAATGTTTTTATCTTAAAAATACAACTTTTAAGATACTAACTGATAATATTGTCAAATTGTTTTAGGAAGCGGGAAGTATTCATTCCCGCTGTTTTTATTTTAAAACAGCTAAGCTCCGTTTATTGCAAAATAGACTTCTTTTAAGCGTTTTTTACTGACATGTGTATAAAGTTGGGTTGTTGAAACATTGCTGTGACCCAATAATTCTTGTACAACTCTTAAATCTGCTCCGTTTTCCAGCAAATGTGTGGCAAAAGTATGCCTTAGAGTATGTGGAGATATTGATTTATGCAGTTTCTTACCGAGTTCATGAATAAAGGTATAAACCTCCTGACGGTTTACTTTTTTGCCTTTTTCATTTATCAGCAATTGACGGGTATTAAGGTTATATTTTTGGATGTTATAATCCCTTTCAGGCAAATAATTTTTTATCGCCTGTACAGCTTTTTTACCAAGTGGGACAATTCTGTCTTTTGAACCTTTGCCGGTACATTCAAGAAATTTGCCTTTTAAATCATAATCCGTAATTTTCAAATTAACAAGCTCCGAAACCCTGAGTCCGCAGCCGTATAAAAGTTCTGCAATTACCCTGTGAAGCTTTGTCAAATCCTGATTTAACAGATTATTGATTTCTTCAATAGTCATAACCTTAGGGAGTCTTTGAGGAACTTTCGGTTGTTCAAGAGTAAGAGCAGGATTGGATTGAAGTATTTCATTTGTACACGCCCATTTAAAAAATCCGCGGATTGATGCTATTTTTCTCATCACACTTGTCGGGGAAAAATGTTTTTCATGAAGTTCTCTGACATAAGAATTTATTCTGTTTCGCTGAATATCTTTAATATCAATATTTCCGCAAAATTCAAAAAAATTCTCCAAATCCCTTCTGTATGCCTCCAGAGTATTTTCGGCAAGACCTTTTTCTATCTCAAGATAGTCCAGATATTCAGATAAAATTTGCAAATCCATATAATATTTTATACTACATATTTTGTATAATGACATCAAGGTTTTATATGATATAATTAAAATGAACAAAATAATATTTTAATCGTTATAATTTTGTGTAGAGTAAATAAGGATTATAAAAATGAGAAAACTATTATCTATAATGTTTGTATTTACAATGTTTTTTACGGCAGGGTTAAAAGCTTTTGCCGACGATTCACAGGAAGCTTTAAAATTTTTTAACAGCTATGTTAATGCCGCAAATACATACAGTCCGACAGTTGCAACAATGTATTCACCAGATGCAAAAATTATCAGGCAGGTTGTAAAACCTGACGGCGGTTTGGTTAATGTTGATACAAATACCGCAACATATATTAAACAAATGAAAATCGGACAGGCAGGAGCTAAACTAAGAGGCTACAAAAATACATACACTAATATTTCCGTAACACCTGCCGGCAACGGAGCATACAAGGTCAGCTCTTTAAGACAGCCTAAAGGAGAAACTTACAAACTCAAAACATATATGATAGTAAAAAAGATTAACGGTAAATGGCAGATAACAGAAGAAATGATGCAAACTAAAGAGCAAATTTTTCTGAAATACGCAAACAAGAAATAAATTATGTTGGATAAATTCAGATTTTTAACAGCGGGAGAAAGCCACGGCAAATGCTTAACCGCAATAATAGAAGGAATACCTGCAGGGTTTGAAATAGATACAAAATTAATAAACGAAGATCTTAAACGCCGCCAACAGGGTTACGGCCGCGGCGGCAGAATGAAAATCGAAACAGACACTGTTGAAATTACATCCGGCGTACGCTTTGGAAAAACACTGGGTTCGCCGGTTACTCTTGTAATCCAAAACAAGGATTTTGAAAACTGGCAAAAAATAATGAGCGTTCTGTCTGAAGACTTTACAGAAGAAAAATCATTCACTCAATGCCGCCCCGGACACGCGGATTATGCAGGGAGTATAAAATACAACCAAAAAGATTTAAGAAACATTCTTGAGCGTTCCAGCGCCCGCAAAACTGCAATTGAAACTGCCATCGGTTCCGTTGCGAAACAAATGTTAAAACATTTTGATATAGAATGTTCTTCAAAAATTCTTCAAATCGGGAAAGAAAAAAATCCTGAAAATTTTCACTCTGAAATAGATAAAGCAAGATTAGAAGGCGACAGTATAGGCGGAAAATTTGAAATAATTTTTAAAAATCTTCCTGTTGGACTTGGTTCTTATGTTCACTGGGACAGAATGATTGACGGAAAAATTGCGCAGGCGGTAATGAGTATTCCTGCAGTAAAAACTGTTTCAATCGGCAACCATCATTGCTATAAAATGCACGGAAGCGAATATCATGATGAAATGTTTATTCAAGAGGAAAAAATTGTCAGACACTCAAACAATGCCGGAGGTATAGAAGGCGGAATGACTAACGGAGAACCTCTTGTTGTTACGGCATCCATGAAACCGATTCCGACAATGCCGAAACCTTTAAAAACAGTTGATTTAAAAACAATGCAGGAATGCGAAGCTCATTTTGAACGTTCCGACACCTGCGCGGTTGAAGCATGTTCGGTTATTGCCGAAGGAAGAATTGCATGCGTGTTGATTGATGAATTCTTATTAAAATTCGGCGGGGATTCCTTTGTAGAAATCAGTAGAAAATATTGTAGAAAATAGTAGAAAACTCATGAGTTTTCTACCGGAATTTGTGAAATATTATAGTTTTCTACAAAAATAAAAAATTTTATACATCTTTTCTACAAAATTATCTACAATAAAAACCTAATAATAATCATAGTTTCAACCTGTTTTCTACAAATAATTCGAGCTTATTATTACTATTATATTTATATATATAATTATTAATATAATATATAATAGAAAATTTTTGTTCAAAAAAACGGTTGCAAGTTATATAGTGGCATTTACTAATCTAACTACTGTTAAAATACGCTTAACTTTTGTTTAATTTTTCTTTTAATTGATTTTTTATTAATGTATAATATGGCTAATCAAGAGGATAATTTAAGGAGTAAGGATATGAAATTTGTTGTAAAAAAAGAAGATTTATATAACGGGATAAAAATCGTAGAAAGAGCTACTTCTGTAAAAGCTCTCCAGCCGGTACTTTTGAATATATTAATCGAAACCATTGATAAAAGTACAATTAAACTTGTTGCAACAGATCTTGATTTTACTGTAACCGCCCTTGTAGATGCACAGGTTGAAGAAGACGGAAAAATTACACTGCCTTCAAAAACTCTTAATGAAATTGTTTCTAAGCTCGGAGATAAGCTTATTACATTTGAAATGGCTGAAGGACATACGTCTGTAAATATAACCTGCCAGAATTCAAAATTTGACATCATAGGTATTTCAGCTTCCGAATTTCCTCCTGAATTTACAAATATTCAGGTCAATGAAGCTGAAGGCTTTGAAATAGAAATAAGACCGTTTGTAAAAGCCGTTAAACAGGCAGGTTTTGCTGCTGCAAGTTATGAATCCAGTAATCTTTTATCTGGTATTGTCTGTGATATATCGGGTAATGTTCTTGAAATTGCCTCAACTGACGGAAACCGTCTTGCAAGAGTCCGCGAAACAATTGACAACAAAGATAATCACTCTAAACAATTGATTATCCCATCAAAAACATTGAACGAATTTATTAAAATGAGCGGATTTATAGATGAAGATTCTGTAAAAATTTATACGGAAAAATCTAAAATAATAATCAAATCAGAAAGAACAACAACTATTTCAAGACTTCTGGAAGGCCAGTTCCCTAAATACAATCAGCTTATTCCGAAAGAAAGCCCAAAAGAAGCTCTTGTAAATGTTCAGCAGATGATTTCGGCGCTGGAGCGTGTTTCAATTATGGTTAATGAAAAAACAAGTATTGTAAAACTTGAATTCAGCCATAATAATTTGAAATTGACAGCAGACACACCTGATTCCGGTAAATCCGAAGAAAGTATTGATATAGATTATACAGGTGAAGAATTAACTATTGCGTTCAATTACAAATTTGTCCTTGAAGCTTTGAAAAACATTGATTCGGATGAAGTAAAAGTCGGCTTAAATACGCCGCTATCTGCAACAATGTTCAAACCTAATAATGAAGAAGACTATGTTTGCCTGATTATGCCAGTACAGATAAGATAAGGTATTTCTTTACGAAAGGCAAAAGAAAAATATCTAAAGACGGATACTTATAAGTATCCGTCTTTGCCTGTCTATAAAGTTTTTCCATTTATATCTTTTTATTGCTGATGTATTGGAAATTGATACTTACAAACTTCTTATGTAATTTTACAGCGAGTTATAAAATTCTTTCAATAGTTTGCAATCATCTTCAATATTCGGGCTTTCGCAGACAATTGCTCCTTTTACGTTGAATTCTTTCAGTGCTTTTAGCAAATCTTTGTAATTCATATCGGATTCTTTAAGATTAAGGTGCTGGCGTTCCCCTTTTGCCGTATATTCAATACCTGCAAGATGTCCGTGAAAGTTTTCCAGTGCATACTGACCGATTTCGTTTCCCATTTTTTCAAGGACACGTGAAAATTCGTCGTATGTGTTATATTCACCAGCTGTTCTTGCATGAAGGTGTGAAAAATCAACACACGGCAAAACTTTTTCAAATTCTTTTGAAAGATTGATTATTTCATCCAAATCACCCCATTGTGTTGCTTTCCCTGTTGTTTCCGGACGAACCCAGACATTGATTTTTTCATGTTCCAGAACATCAACAATTCTTTTTGTCTGAGTTTTAACCTGATTATAAACCGTCTGTTTGTCGCCGCCCATATAAAAAGCAGCATGATATGTTATACTGAAAGCTCCGGCTTGTTGTGCTACAGAAGCTGTATCAATAATTCTCTGTA
The DNA here is from genome assembly GCA_949296425.1 of uncultured bacterium. Classification (GTDB taxonomy): domain Bacteria; phylum Cyanobacteriota; class Vampirovibrionia; order Gastranaerophilales; family Gastranaerophilaceae; genus Stercorousia. Next base: position 61,798 of record CASFPN010000024.1, on the reverse strand, counting down.
CACTGGCTTCAATTTTTTCTTCTTCTTTTGAGTTTAGGTTAATGTAAAAAGGGCCATGAGCTGTTATGACAAAATCTTTTGACTGCTCTTTTACAAAGACCCTTGCGTCATTGTTCATTCTAACCCCATGAACAAATTCAAGCTCCATGCCGTCTAAGTTCATATCTTTTAAAATATTAAAAGCCTCAGTGTAGCTCCCTTTTCCTGTTCTCAAAGGCATTCCGGCCGTTATAAAATTTAATCTGTCAAACTCTTTCATTTTTTTACTCCGAATATATTGTTAAACCAGTGTATAAAGATCGTCTTCCATTAATGTTTTTTGGAAGTCTTCGCATTCTTCTGTCAAATCCGTTAAAATACTGTATTTAGGTGAGTGCAGTACGCATGTTATATCCCCTTCACCGGTAAAATCAACAATATAATAGTCTTTTGTTTTTTCTTTAATTTTTATAAGATTTGTATCTTCCATTATTGAAAATAACAGTTCAAAAACTCTATAAGATTTTCCTAAGAAACTTGCGCACCGGCGAAGTTCTACCTTTCCGCCGTTATTATGACAGGCAAATTTAAGCATTCCCCATACTGTTTTCAGAAATTCTTCTTCCTCCATATATTTAATGTCATAATTCATAAAATGCAAAGAAAGCGGGCTGGTATGGTTTAATATTGAATCAAAAGTTTCTCTGTCGGCAGGATAATCAAAAAACATTAGAGAATCGCAAGGGCGCAAATTATCACGTGTTATTGTACGTGCAAAAAGTTCTCCAAACGGTTTTAATTTATCGAGAATCGACTTGCTTTCCGCAAAAATAAGAATATTTTGTTTTGAATTTTTTACATAATCATTTACCTGCGGAAGAATACCGGTTTTTTTACGGTGGTCGTAAAGTTTTTGTTTGGGCAGATTTTCTTCTTCTGTTAAATATTGGGAATGAATGTCATCAATTATTAATTGAATACTTGTAACACCGTTATATTCATTTTTTTGCGGGTGGAATGTAATATCAAGCGGGTCGCCTTTTACAAGCGATATATCACCGTCTTTCCATCTGATGCAGTTAAATTCGGATATTCCAGCCTGACAGGTTAGTCGAAGGTGATTTTTATTTTCGCCCATCAAGCGTTTTTCTTTTATCTGCAGATTTTTCAGAGCAAAAACAGGACTCGGGTTATTTGCTCCGAAAGGTTCCAGTTGTGATATTTGATCAACCAGATCAAGTGTAATATCGTCGGGCATAAGTTCTAAATCAATATTTATAAACGGTTTCAAATCCTTGCCTTGTGACATTTCTTTAACTGTTTTGCAAAGGGCTGATTTAACTGTTTCAAATGAAGATTTTTCTTCACTGAATGCAAGACCTGCAGCCATGGTGTGTCCGCCAAACCCGTCAAAAAGTTCCGCATTGGCAAATATTACATCATAAAGATTTATACCCTCAATACTTCTTGCCGAACATCTGTACTGTTTTGTTTCTTGTGAATATGTCATTAAAAATGCGGGTTTATAATACTTTTCAACAAGCATTGAAGCTACAATTCCGATTATACCTATATGCCACTCTTTATTAAAAAGGACAATCGCAGGATTTCTGTTTCCTTCCTGTTTTACCATTTCTTCTGCTTGGGCAAAAATATTCTGGCAAAGCTCTTGACGTATTTTGTTAAATTCATTCAGCGTCTGAATTGCCATTTCTATTTCCTGCTTGTTATCCGATATAAGAACTTTTATTGCAGCATCAACCGTATCAAGACGTCCTGAGGCGTTAATTCTGGGAGCAATGCCGAAAGCTATTTGTTCGGATGTTATTTGTCCCTTGTAACCCGCACTTTCGAGTAATCTTGAAAGTCCCCAATGTTTTCCGTTTGAAATTAAGTCTAGTCCTCTGGTTACAAAATACCTATTTTCACCGATTAGCGGAACTACATCGGCAACAGTTCCGACGGCAACGTAGGGGAGAATATCTGATATGAATTCAAGTTTGTTATACTTTTCAAGTAAAGCTTGAGCCACCTTAAATGCAACTCCAACACCGGCAAGCGCAGCAAGGGAATTTATTTGTTTTGCAGATAAATTTTCATCCAGCGCGTTTGGAGCTTTGGGATTAATTATTCCGTAAGCTTTCGGCAAAACCTCGGGAGCTTCGTGGTGGTCTGTTATTATTACGTCTATTTTAAAGCTGTTTAAAAAGTTAACAGCATCAACATCTGATATACCGCAGTCACAGGAAATTATAATTTTAGGTTTAACTTTTGTCATAATCTGAACAAGCGCTTTTGTGTCAAACCCGTGTCCTTCTTTTTCTCTGTCAGGGATAAAGTAATTTACATCAGCCCCTAAGTATTTGAAAGTTCTGTATAAAAGCGATGTTGATGTTACCCCGTCGGCGTCAAAATCCCCGTGGATAACTATTTTTTCTTTGTTGTCTATTGCGGCGGAAAGTCTTTCTACACATTTTTCCATATCCGAAAATGCTTTCGGATGGGTAAGTTTCATCTCGAGAGGATTGAGAAACTCTTTTATATCTTCATCAGATGTGATTCCTCTGGAATGTAAAAGTCTGGTAATTAAACTCTTTTCGTGTCCGTCAGTTTTATTAAATATCCACTCTTTTATTGCCATAATTTCATGATAGCACAAAAGATATTAATTGAACTGGAGATATTTTTATTATTTTACCAGACTTTCGGTTTCGTTATACATAACCATATAAAAGTCAGGACTTGTCATATTCGGATTTTTTTTCATAAATTTTTTGACGTCAAAATTTTCAAGATATTTGTCGAGTTTTTTTAGAACTTTTTCATTGTTCTCGTGCTCGTTTTTTAGTTTAGCAATATACTGCTGTGTCATGGCTAAAACTTCGTCTTCTGTCAAAATGGGCTGTCCGCCGATTAGAACTTCATCCGGTTCATCTTCATCAATATATTTTTTTAATTCTTCTTTCGGATCTTCTTTTTGCCGTCTTCCGTGGCTGTCTGATGATGTTGAAGAAGATACGGTTCTGTTTCCGAAAGGGTTGTTAACACTGTTAAACATAGGATGCCTCAAAGTTTGTGCATGATTTTATACGGATAAAAATAAAAAATCTTTAGTTAAATCATCCAAATGAATGAGATTAAAAGCTATTTATTGTTATCATTCTTACTTAGAGAAGGACGGATATCAGTAATTAACATCTCTTTACAAATTCTAAAGATTTTTTAATAAGTGTCCGTTATACGACATGTAAAATAATTTACAGAAAGGATAGGTATATGGAAATTACAGGAGTAAATTCAAAAGCTTACACATCAGCTGCAGCAGCGGCGGAAGATGATGAAGAACTGCAAGAAGCTCAGGAAGAACAAACAAAAGAATACGGCGTTTCAGTTAAAGAAAAAGAAGAAAATGATAAAACGGAATTTTCTTCTTCATCTTATGATGAGGCCGATGTTGAAGAGAAAGCTCAAAATTATTTGAAAAATCTTCTATTTGTAGGCGGATTGACAGATGCTTCATCTGCAGCACTGCAGAATTATTTAAACACATTTGATGTTGCAAAATTTATTAAAGATTACGGGCCGTTTACTACAACTGCGGAAATTTCAGCGGCAATGTATGCGGCTGTTGGCAGTATGATTAAACCTCAAGAAGAAGAGTAAATAATAATAAAAAAACTCAATTTTCGTATATACAGGCATCCTGTCGATTGACCTCTGAGTTTCAGGATTCTGTTGAGAGGTGCTGAAATAAATTCAGCATGACGCAATTGAGTTTTTTTTATTATTTTTTTACGGATTTGTCAGCCAGTTCCGAATCAACTCTTAAAAATACCGGTTTGATATCTTCTTTTGAAATTAATTTGCCGCATTTTATATTGTCAGCTGTTAAATCATCGAGCTTTGTTTTTAAATTAAACGAAAGCTGACGCGTCATATCAGCCGCAATATTCGGACAGTAAGGGTAAATAAGCGCACAGATTATGCACATAATATCAAGAACGTTTGTTAATACCTGTCCGCATTCTGTCATTTTGCCTTCTTTAGCTAATGTCCACGGTGCATTGTCCTGAACATATTTGTTTGCGGCGTCGACAAGCGATATAATTTCCAGAGAAGCCTCTGCAATTTCAAAATTGTCAAAGTGGTTTTTGACTATTTGTACAGAGCCGAGAGCTTTTTTAGCTAAAGGATTTTCTCCCTTAAATTCAGGTTTAACTTCTCCGTCAAAGTATTTTACAAGCATTGATAATGTTCTGTTTAAGAGATTTCCCATGCTGTTTGCCAGATGGGCATTAACTTTTTCTTTAAAATCATCGTCAGAATAGTTTCCGTCGCGTCCGCAAGGGGCAGATGAAGCCATATAATATCTGAAAGCGTCGGGATATTCAAGATTGAAACTTTCAAGTACAGAGGTCGGAGAAATTACGTTGCCTAAGGATTTTGACATTTTTGATTCGTCAATAGTAATCCAGCCGTGTGCAAAGATGTGTTTTGGCAGCGGCAGATTAAGTGCCATCAAAAATGCAGGCCAGTAAATACTGTGGAATTTCAAAATATCTTTTCCGATAACATGAACATCTGCAGGCCAGTATTTTTTGAAAGTTTCACAAGGTGTTTCCGTATCAAACCCCAGTGCTGTTATATAATTTGACAGGGCGTCAATCCAAACATAAATTGACTGCTCGCTGTCGCTTAATACATCAATCCCCCACTGTACATTTGATTTTGCGCGGGAAACAGATATGTCCTGAATATCTTCAAGCTGGTTTAAAACTTCGTTTGCTCTGAATTCCGGAACAATGAATCCGGGATGTTCTTTTATGTATTTGATTAAAGTATCTTTGTATTTTGTAAGTCTGAAAAAGTAATTTTCTTCTTTAACAACTTCAGGTTTTTTCAAATGATCAGGGCAGAGTCCGTCTTCTGTTAAATCTTTCGGGTTTAAGAAGCATTCGCACCCCTGACAGTATAGACCTTCATAAGAGTGTTTGTAAATATCGCCCTGTTTTAATAGTTTATCAAATATTTTCTGAACTATTTTTTCATGGTCTTCATCCGTTGTTCTGATAAATTTTGTGTAATCAATATCTAAAGCTTTCCAGGCACTTTTAAATTTTTGAGAATTCATATCGCAGAGTTCTTTCGGAGTAATTCCTTGAGCGGCTGCGGTTTTTTGAATTTTAATTCCGTGTTCGTCAGTTCCTGTCAGAAAATAAACATCATCACATCTTTGGGTATAATGTCTTGCAATAATATCAGTCAATATTTTTTCATAAGCGTGACCGATATGCGGAGCGCCGTTAACATAATCTATAGCTGTTGTAATATAGTATTTTTCCATTGTTAATCCTTACATTCTGTCATCTTAAGCGGAGCGAAGGATCGCAGTTTTGTCGCGAATTTGCGATTCTTCACAAATTATTCTATCATAAAAATTATTTGTGTTTAAAGATTAAATATCTAAAACCATTGTCAATAACTTTTTCCATACTGTAATTTTTATTTACAAATCCGCAAAAGTTAAGTGCATAGTCCTGACAAATGTATTTGAAATAATAATCTTTCATATTGAGATTATTAAAAATAATGTATTCAGGCGGTTTTTTTCTGTAGTGTTCAATTATTTTTTCTTCCCCGAAAGTTTCAATATACAAAGGAAGCAGCGAGTTGTAATAATCATCGGATTTTACACCGGCAAGAAAGTTCACGGTCATTCCCTCGGGGAAAATAACGACACTGTCTTTTGTTTTTTCAAGGTAATTAATAAGTTGATTTGTACTCTGTGCATAATTTTGCTGTGTAAAAATCGTTCCCTTGGTTGTTGATATTTTATTCTGTGAAATTATGAGCATATTATAATTTTGAATAAAGATAAATAATCCTGCCAGCATAAGATAAATTCCCGCTGGTTTTTCAAGTTTGTTAGGAATATACGCAAACAAAAGCGCCAAAAATGCAGTCAAAAGTATTGATATATAATATGTTCCGTAACTCTGTATAATGAGCACCCAAAAAACTTTGGCTCCGGCAGCAAGAGCTGAAACAACAAGTACCAATAGTTTAGGGTTAAATTTTTTATAACTGCATAGTGCAAAAATTAATAAAAGCAATGGCAAAAAACCGAATGCTGCTTTTACGTTTCCCGTAAAAATCCATAAAAAAGAAAGCCAGCCTATAATAGAAAGTGCAGTTGAACCAATTTTGTTTTTGTCAAAAATATAAACCCCGCAAAGGATTACAGAAAACGGAACCGCACATTTCAAAAAAAGTACAAAATCTGTCAACAATGCTTTCGGGTGAAAATAAATTCCGCTGTTTTGATAAAAATAAATTAAAGTTTTACTTTTTGCCATTGATTTTACAACAGCAAAAAAGTTTATTAAATCCGAAAACCTCAGCCCTTTAATAAATAAAATTCCGTAACTGATTACCGGAGCAAAAACAAAACTCAAGAATGCTTTGTAATTTTTTTCTTTGATTATGAAAAATAAAACTATCAGCCCGTATAAAAGAAAATCATACTTGCATGTAATACAAATTCCCGCTAAAAATGAACTTATGTAAAGATGTGAAAGTTTTTTGTTTTCCGTAAAATTCAAAAGGAAATAAAGCGAGTACAAAAACGCAATTAAACCGTATAAAACAGCCCACGAATACGGAAAATGGAAATTAAAAATAGCTGTTGTTGTGACGCCTGTTGCAATTGTGAAAATACCGAGTGCAAAACTCAAAAATTTTGACAGGAATTTTTGTGTGATTAAATAAATCCCGCTTACGGTTAATAAAGAACATATTGCTCCGGCTCCATATAGAGTTGAAAGCTTTGTCCCCAATGCTTTATACAACATTGCATTAATCTGGTATGCAAGCGGACCGTAGATATTAAACAGGTCTTTATATAAAATTTTGCCGTCTAATATTCTTTGTGGATAATAAACTTCCCGCCCGAAGTCAATCAGTATTCCTGAGTAGTGTCCGCAAAAAAACAAAAGCCCTAAAATACATAATATCCAGAGAATAATAAGGTATTTGTTTTCTTTTAAAATCTCTTTCATATTACAAAATTTAACAAATAAAAGATTAAAAAGCAATTTTTGGGTAAAAAATTTTTTTATATAAATAAGTGTACAAAGGTAAAAGGTGGTGCTATGTCAATAGGTTGGGCAAATAATTTGGATTTACTGGCACAAAGCGGAGTTCTCGATTTTGATGCGCCTGCTTATGTTCTGAGCCAGCCGCCAAGATATGTTGGTAATCCGGGAGCCGTTAATCCTCTGTATGATAATCCGCCAAGAGTTTCCGGGTTTGAACAGCCTAAAGTTGATGAATTTAAACCGTCAAAAGATGATAATATTGTTAAAACGCCTGCGTGGAAAAAGTGGCTTTTTGGACTTATTACTGCCGGTGTACTTGTATTTACAGGTTATAAATTTAAAACAAAATTAAAACCATTAGTAAAAAACTGGTCAACAAAAACAGGAAACTTTTTCTCCAAATGCTGGAAAAATTTTACAGGAATTTTTAAGAGGAAATCCTAAAAATTAACCGTTTAAAGAGTAAAGGGATTAATATCGCAGAGTAAATTACTTGAAATTTAGCCTAATTTTTGTTATAATTAAAAAACGAAGAAAGGAGCTGTATATGAACAAGATATTAGGAAATCAGATCTTCGGGGGGGGGGCACTTTAGGCTCCGCAGGATGCAAAGACTGCAGGAAGACTGGAGATGCTGCGCACGTAGACCTGCCGGTCTGTCAACGTAAATACGCATTCACGTTAGCTGAAGTTTTAATCACTCTCGGTATTATAGGTGTGGTTGCGGCGATGACAATGCCGGTCTTGATAAATAAAATTCAAAATAAGCAGCTTGGAACAGCTTTTAAAGCAGCTTTTTCTATTCTTAGCCAGGGGGTTATGAATCTGCGTCAAGAAGAAGGCGGAGATTTAAGAGCAATTTATACAATATATGATCAAAGTACAGGTAAATATCCAAAGGCTGATGAATTTTACGAAAAATTTTATAAATATTCTAAACTAAAAGTAATTGGAGAATGCAATTATAAAAATAAAACACTGAATTACAACAAATCTGCACAAGCAAATGTTTTATACTCAGGCAGTACCGAGCCTGAAAAAGCACTTGCAAACGGTATGTGCTTTGAGGTAACAATTAACGGTTATTATATAATTCTCACAGTTGATATAAACGGTGCTAAAAGGCCGAACCTACTCGGGCATGATATATTTTTCTTTTATATAGATGAAAATGACATTCTTAAACCGTTTGAGCAAACACGTCATTATACGGATGATGAATTGGAAAACGGAAATATAGAATATCCAGAAATAGCCGGTTATCCTTGTTCTATTTATTCAAATCAGTCGGCAAACGGCTTTGGCTGTGCTCATTATGCTGTTATTGACAAAAATCCCGATGATGAAACAAAAGGTTACTGGGAAAGCCTTCCATAACAAGTTAACAAATGATTTCATCGGGCGAAAGCTGGAATTCATCTACGGTTGAATAGTCTGTCGGAAGAATAAAGACGACATTCTTTGATGTTGCTTTTTTATCCATTTGCATTAATTCAACCATTTTTTCCATATTAAACTGTGAAATTTCGCGGAATCTGAATTTTTTTATTACATCATCCGCAAAAAATTTGTAATTCTTGTCTATCAAATTCCTTTTAACAGCCAGGTTAAATGCAAATTTTATACCTTCAACAACAGCTTCTCCGTGTGTATATTTTTTATAATTAGTAATTTTTTCAACAGCATGGCCGTATGTGTGGCCGAAATTCAGAATTTTTCTTAAGCCGCTTTCTTTTTCATCTTTTTCAACAACAGATATTTTCAGTTTAACGCAAATTTCTATGAGTTTTGAAAGAGTTTTTTCGTCCCTGTTTAGAATATCTGTTGTTTTTTCGCTCAAAAAATTTGTCAGATTCAAATCTTCGTCGCACTTACAGCTTTTTTCAATAAAAGAATATTTTACAACTTCACCTAATCCGCTTTTAAACTGCCTTTCATCAAGAGTTTTAAGAAATTTTGGGTTGATAAAAACAGCATCAGGCTGATAAAAAGCTCCGATAAGATTTTTTCCGTATTGTGTATCAATAGCGGTTTTTCCACCTACAGAACTGTCTGTACAGGCTAAAAGAGTCGTCGGAACCTGAATATACTCAATTCCTCTCATATATGTGGAAGCCGCAAAACCTGCTATATCCCCGACTACCCCTCCGCCGATTGCGACAATTGCGTCATGGCGGGTAAGTTTCATTTTCAAAGCTTTTTCAAGGATTTTTTTGTAATTTTTAAAGTTTTTTTCTTTTTCCCCGTCTTTTAATATAAATTTTATTGATTTATCAAATCCGAGTTCTTTCCCGTAAAGTTTTTCAACTTTTTCAGATATTACAACAAGAAAATTTTTCCCCTCTAAAAATTTTATAAGTTTTTCTTTTAATGCGAAAGCGTTTTGATTTTCTATATAAATCGGATAATTTTTGTTTTGTGATTTAATATTTACGCAAAGTTCAATCATTTATGACTCCGAGAATTTCTTTGACGATATTATAGGGAGTTTTTCCTGTGGTGTCAATTGTGTAATTTGCTTTTCTGTAGTTTTTTTCCCTGTTTTTCATTATAGTTTCAATTTTTTCAAGCGAAAAATTTCGTTTTAAAAGCGGCCTGTGGGTTTCGTTTTTAATCCTGTTAAAAATTTCTTCGGTCGTTGCTTTGAGATAAATTACAACACCATTTGCAAGCATAATTTTGCGGTTATCCTCATTTTCAAAAGCCCCTCCGCCTGCACTTATTATTTTGTTATTTCCGGTACAGAATTTTTTTATTTTGTCAGCTTCAAGCATTCTGAAAAAAGGTTCACCGTGTTTTAGAAAGATTTCAGAAATCTTTTTTTGCGTACTTTTTTCAATTTCGCTGTCAATATCAATAAGTGAATATTCAGGCAGTTCATTATAAAGCTCTTTACTGATAGTTGTTTTCCCGCTGCCCATCATGCCTATAAGGATTATGTTTTTGTTCATAAGAATATTTTACAATAAAAAAATACCTGTTTTATTAAAACAGGTATTTTTTTATTAATATATTTTATTTCTATTGAGCTGCAATTTCCTGACCGTTAGTCATTTTGCTCAACACTTCAATTGCTTTTTTCAATTGAACATCGTTTTTATTTTTTACGTCTTCTTCTGTTAATTTTACTTCAATATCCGGAGTAATTCCTTTTTTGTTAATATCCGTTCCGTTCGGAGTCAGATATTTTTGGATTGTAATATTAATACCGGATTCATAAGGCAGTTTATTTATTTCCTGAACAAGACCTTTACCGAACGATTGTTCACCGATAATTATTGCTCTGTGGTTGTCCTTCATTGCACCTGAAAAGATTTCGGATGCAGAAGCAGAACCTTTGTTTATAAGTACTACTACAGGTTTGTTTGTATAAACCCCTGCAGTTGCTCTCTGGGTTTCTTTATAGCCGTCTCTGTCAACAGTGCTGACGATTGTCCCGCCGTCAAGAAACATGTCTGAGATATATATAGCGTTTGTTAAAAGTCCGCCCGGGTTTGAACGCAGGTCAATAATGAACCCTTTTTTATCCCTGTTGTTGTTTAAAATTGTTCCGAATTCCGTTGTTGCGTTTCTGCTGATAAAAGAACTCAGTCTGATATAGCATAAGTCATCAGGAATTTTTATGTTTTCAGTCGGAATTTTTTGCGATATTGATTTTACTTCAATTTCCTCACGTGTAATTGTATATGATTTCGGTTCCGAACCCGCACGTTTTACAAGCAGTGTAACCTGTGTTCCTTCTTTACCTCTGATTTTATCTGCAGCTTTGTCAACGGTAATCCCTTTTGTACTGACTCCGTCGATTTCCAGAATTTCATCGTCGGCTTTTAATCCTGCTTTTTCAGCCGGAGTGTCTTCAATAGGTGCAATTACCATTAATTTTCCGTCTTTAACCGCAATTTGAATCCCGATACCTTTTAATGAACCTTTGATTGAACTTGTTTCTTCCGCAAATTCTTTCGGGTCGAGAAATTTTGTGTAAGGGTCATTTAAGCTTGCAACCATTGTGTTAATAGCTACATATGCGTCTTCATTTGTTTTAATCTGATTGTCATATTTGTGGCGCCATTTTGCCCAGTTTTGTGAGTTGTTTGACTGATCAACAAATTTTGTATTTATTAATCTCCACACATTGTCATACAAATCGATGGGAGTGTATGCAAACACGTTATCTCTGATAACCCAGCCTGAAAGGAACAGAAATGCTCCAAAAAATATAATGCTTTTTTTCATAATGTTTCTCATTCTTAAATTGTTTCCTCCATACCTTTAACCTTTTTGTTGTACAACTTATTTATTAAGATGTAGTTTATCAAAAAAAGTTTCCTTATTTTTTTTGAGCCGGTTTAAAGATACTTTTATTATTATGATAACATAATTCTTTAAAAATGCCACATTATGAGCAAATATTTTTATTTTTTTTGTTCATTTTGCAGTATGTAAGTCATTAAATTCAGTCTGCAGAAGGCTTCCGTGTAGCTTTCAATCATTACATCCATAGAATTTTTAATGCTTTCGCGCGTAATTTCAATAGATGTCATTAATTCTTTTGTTTGATTTTTTTCCATATTTTTAACCTCTTGTTTTCGACAAATAAATTATACAATATAATTTTTAAAAAATCAACAAAAAATGGAAATAAAATTAAAAATATGCGCAAACAAATGTCAATATGGCTGATTTTCACATCTGTCAATATGGTTGATAATAACTATATGGATAATGAATATCTGCAAAAATTTGCCAGACATTTGAAAAAAATCAGAAAAGAGAAAAATATAAAACAGGATGATTTTCTTGATGTGGAAGGAATTTCCCGCTCAACTATAGCAATGGTTGAAACAGCAAAAACAGATATTACTCTTTCAAAGTTAAAAATTATTGCAGATGTTTTGGGGGTTAATTTAAAAGAACTTTTGGATTTTGATTAGTCAAACGTAATTACGGCTATTTCTGGAGGACAATTAAATCTAACAGGTAAAATACTTGTTCCGAGCCCCTTTGTTGTATAAACTTTTTTACCGCCGTCGTTTAGAAATCCGTTGGCGTATTTTTTTCCGTAAATTGACGGTGTGATAATGGCTTCATTTAGTCTAATCTGACCGCCGTGAAGATGTCCGGCAAGGGTAAGATTTACCGACTCCGGTACATCTGTCATTATATCTGGTGTGTGCGACAACAGTATAACAGGTTTTTTTGTTCCTGATAAGGCTTGTATTATGTCAGGAGTGCCTGTTTGCATATCATCAACGCCGGCTATACAAAATTTTTCAAAGCATTTATTATTGTTGAAAAGGATATTTATATTATTTTTTTCAAGTTCCGATATAATTTCTTCTTTGCCCTGCCAGCCGTCATGATTGCCAATCACAGCATACACGCCCAGCTTTGATTGTAAATGCGAAAATTGTTCGGATATTTTTTCAATCTTCATTGAAGATCCTTTTTTATGTCCGTTTACGTAATCTCCGCCAAGTAAAATTATATCCGCATTTTGTCTGTTTATTGCTCTTACTGTTCGTTTGAGTCTGTACATTTCATGGGGTTTTATATGAAAATCACTTGCAAAAACGATTTTTAACCCCTTCAAAGCAGGGTCTTTTATTGTAATATGCTTTACCGTGAGGATATTTGGTTCGATAAAAACCGACCAAACACACACGGTTATTATACAGATTAGTATTGTTATAAAAATAATATTCATTTTTTTTATCATAAACTATACAGATTATAAACAAAAGTATATTTTTTGTAAATAAGGAAATATAATTAATAAAATTTTGTTAAAGGTTTATATAAAAAACGCTCCTTAAAATGGAGCGTTTTTTTATTATGATTCTACGTATTCTCTTAAACGTTTGCTGCGGTTGGGGTGACGCAGTTTTCTTAAAGCTTTTGCTTCAATTTGCCTGATACGTTCACGTGTTACGCCGAATAATTGTCCGACTTCTTCTAACGTTCTCTGGCGTCCGTCATCCATCCCAAAACGAAGTCTTAAAACATCGCGTTCTCTCGGTGAGAGAGTGCACAAAACTTCTGCAAGATCTTCTCTCAAAAGTTCCGATGCAACGGTTTTAATAGGAGCATCAGCTTCTTTGTCTTCAATAAAGTCGCCTAATCTTGAATCTTCTTCTTTACCGATAGGTGTTTCCAAAGACAGAGGTTCTTGAGCAATTTTAATGATTTCGCGAAGTTTCGGGATAGAAACATTCATTTCAATTGCAAGTTCATCTTCGGTCGGCTTTCTCGAAAGTTCCTGAGCAAGACGTCTTGTAACTTTTTTGAGTTTGTTAATTGTTTCAACCATGTGGACAGGTATACGTATTGTTCTTGCCTGATCGGCAATTGCTCTTGTAATGGCCTGTCTTATCCACCATGTTGCATAAGTTGAGAATTTGAAACCTCTTTCATGGTCAAATTTTTCGGCAGCACGGATTAAACCCAGGTTGCCTTCCTGAATCAAATCTAAGAAAAGCATTCCGCGGCCGACGTATTTTTTTGCAATACTGACAACTAAGCGCAAATTTGCCTGAACAAGTTTTCTTTTTGCGATTGCTCCGGGGGTTCCGCCTTCAAGTATTTTTCTTGCAAGTTCTATTTCTTCGTTAGCGGAAAGAAGCTTAATTCTTCCGATTTCTCTTAAGTACAATCTGACAGGGTCATCTACGGCTATGCCTTTTGGCACTTCAAGACTGTTGTCGTTTTCGTCGTCGTTGTTGTTTGTCATGTAGATATCTTCAAGGTTAACCTTTTTCCCGATTTTTTCCGTAACAATATCTTCGATATTATCGGTGCTGATATCCATATTCATATAATTGACATTATCGGCTTCGGCTGCTAGAACTGATTCATCATCAATATTATTGAGGTCAATATTGTCTTCTTCCATAATGCTGACAATAGAGGAGTTAGATTGTCTTTTTTTACTCATTCATTTTCTCCGATTTTAATCTGTTATTTATCTTATCTCTAAGCTGCATTTGAATTTTAAGGGCTTCTGTGTCATTATCATTTGCGCTTTTATATAAATTTCTGATTTGTTCCTGTTCTTTACGTTTTTGGCATTCATTGATTTTGTTTATATTTTCTTTGATTGCCGTTATAAAATCCTTATCATCAAGATTTTGAAAAGTTTCGGAAGTTGTTATTAAATCTGTTATAATATTCTGTACTTCCGGTTTTTCGACGAACGCTGTATATAGCTGTTCAATCAATTCTTTCACATTATTTACGGTACATGTTAATTTGTCAATTGTAGATTTTACATTTATTAACGTTTGATCCGTAAACGGGGTTCCGTCCATCATTTGTTTGATTTCTTCAAACGAAAAATGATTGTCGGTTACAAGAAAAACGCTCAATAAATTTTTTTGCGCTTTTTCTGAAATTGGTATATTTTTCTTAACAATTTTTTCTATATTTTCATTTTTTTCACGCTCAAAACTTTGTGCCTTTTTGATTTCGCGCATAAGTGCATTTGAATCAATGTTAAGTGTATCTGCGATCATTCTTATGTATTCGGATTGAATAATTTCGTTTTTAATTTCTTTTAAAAGTGGGATAATTTCTTTGACTGTTTTTGTTTTTTCAACGGGTGTGCGGGGTTTTTCTTTCATTATGTTGTTAATTTGAAAGTCAAGAAGCAGGGGAGCATGTTTCATGTATTCCCTGTAGCTTTGGGCACCTGTGGAGCGGATAAATTCATCGGGGTCTTTGCCTTCCGGCGGGGCTATTACTCTAATTTCACAGGAATATTTATCATCTGTTGTTGAAATATAGCTTTCGTCAAACTGTTTTATGTTACCAAGTCCCATGAAAGCTTCTTTGATGAGATCAGCATTTCTGTTTGTGGCTTTTTGCCCTGCGGCATCTGTGTCAAATGACAGATAAATCCTTCTTGACGGCGTGTACCTTGAAAGGAGTTTAATATGGTCAGCTGTCAAAGAGGTGCCGCAGGAAGCCACAGCATTTTCAATTCCATGAGCCTGAGCGGATATAACATCAAAATATCCTTCCATCAAAATTACGCTGTCTTCATGTTTTATCGCATCTTTTGCAGTATAAAGCCCGTAAAGCAGCTTACTTTTGTTATATATCAAAGAATCTGATGAATTGAGGTATTTGGGCTGCTGGTCTTTTTCAATTGCACGGGCACCAAAGGCTACATATTCTCCGAATTCGTTTTGAATAGGTATGATAACACGGTTTCTGAACCTGTCCATGTAGTCGCCTTCGCGATTTTTTATTATCAATCCGGCTTTTTCCATAACTTCTTCGGAAAATTCATCTTTAAATTTTCTGTAAAATGTTTCATAAGATTTCGGGGCAAGGCCAAGGGTGAATTTTTCTATAATATCTTTTGTAATCCCTCTGTTTTGCAGATAGTCCAAAACTTTTGCAGTGGATGGGTCTTTGTCTTTTAATAGTCTGAGGTTGTAAAATTGGGCGGCTTTTGTACAGGCATTAATCATTTGTTCTTTCAGCCCTTTAGATTCGCTTCTTTTAAAGTTTTTAGGCATTTCAAGCCCGAATTGTTCGGCCAGTTCTCTTACAACTTCTATAAATTCTTTATTCTGGGTTTTCATTATGAAAGTAAGCGCATCTCCGCCTGCCCCGCAGCCAAAACATTTAAAGAAACCCAAATTGGGGTTAACCGAAAAAGAGGGAGTTTTCTCTTTGTGAAACGGACAGCAGCCCCAATAGTGGCTTCCGCTTTTTTTCAGTATGACTTCTTTGGATACAACATCGACTATATCAAGACGGTCTTTAATCTGGGTAACTAATTCTTCGATAGTGTTTGCCATAATAAAATATTAACATTAACAAAATTTTTTATCAAAAATATACCTATAAGGGTAATTGATTATAACATTTTTATAATTAATATTCATATTGTGATGAAAAATCCGTTTCCTACACAAGTGTGTCAAGATGTAGTTTATGTTAATGATGTTAGAGAGCTTAAAGGTGTAAAGGGTCTTTCAAATAAAAGACTTTGTATTATAAAAACGGATTTTAAAGATATAAACAAAATTAAAAAAGTCTGCAAGTCATACCCTGATCTTGAAATCTGGCTTGCCTGCAAAAAAATATCAAGAGATAATATTATGGCCGCAAATATGTGCGGTATTAAAAATATTGTGCAATATCCTTTGAAAGACGAAGTTTTGGAAGAAATTTTCGGTGATGATATTAAAAAAAATTTTGCCCTTAAGCTTTCAAGGAACGAGAAAAATAAATATAAGGCAATCAGAGGTTTAAAGGTTATGATTGTTGACGATAATCCTTTAAATACTGAACTTTTACAGGAAACTCTTGCTGATTTGGGGTTGAAGCTTTTTGTGTTTCAAAAACCTAAAGAGGCGGCTAAAATTGTTGAAGTTGAAAAAATGGATTTGTTTCTGCTTGATATTATGATGCCTGAAATGTCCGGATTTGAGCTTGCCGAAATTATTCAAAAGACAAAATTGAATGCAAACGTACCGATTATATTTATATCTGCACTTTCAGACAGAGAGCATAAGGTTAAAAGTTTTGATCTCGGCTCATGCGCTTATATTGAAAAACCGTTTGATGTAAAGGTAGTACAATCCCAGATTTACAGCCTTTTAAAGTCTCATAATGACATTGAAAAACTTTCCAGATCAAAGGATTCATATCTCGCGATGGTTATACATGATATGAAAGGGCCTGTTCAGGCTGAACTTGGCGCTTTAAAGCTTATGACAAGCCTTTACGGAGATAACATGAATGACGATCAAAAGGAAATTTTAACTGATGTAATTAATTCCACAAAATATCTTCAGAATCTTGTTGCAAATATTCTTGAAAAATATAAAGGCGATAACGGAAAAGTTGTTATAACAAAGTCCTTAAACTCCTTTAAAAAGCTGGTTTGTGATTGTTGTGATGAAGTTAAGTACATTGCTTTTGAGAAAAATCTTTTGATAAATGTTTCTTATAAAACACACATTGATAATATATATTTTGATTATGATGAAATTAAGCGGGTGGTTCATAATATTTTGACTAATGGTATAAAATACAGTTTTAAAAATGAAAAAATAAAAGTAGTTGTTACAAATGCATCTGATAATTTAATATTTTCCGTTACAAACCGAGGAGTGGGGCTTGATATAAATAAGGTTGGCAATGTTTTTGACAAATTTACAACATACTGTGAGGAGCAAAAAAGTGTTAATGCTGGTTTGGGTTTGTATATTTCAAAACAGATAATAGATGCGCACGGCGGCACAATTAACTTTGAAAGTATTCAAAATGAAACCACAACCGTTACGTTTACTCTGCCTGTTAATCTTCAGGGTTGATGTTCAATGTTTTTCTCATATAATATAAATTATGAAGTACAGAGAAAACGTAAGAAATTTTTGTATAATTGCCCACATTGATCACGGAAAGTCAACTCTTGCAGACCGTTTGCTTGAAAAAACCGGAACGGTAGCACAACGTGATATGCAAAATCAAATTATGGATTCCATGGATATTGAACGCGAGCGGGGAATTACTATTAAGCTCAATTCTGCCCGAATGAAGTATAAAGCTCAAAACGGAAAAGAATATGAACTTAATTTAATTGATACCCCCGGGCATGTTGATTTTTCCTATGAAGTTTCACGTTCTCTGGCTGCATGCGAGGGTGCACTGCTTATTGTCGATGCTACCCAGGGAGTGGAAGCTCAGACACTTGCTAATGTGTATCTTGCAATCGAGCAGAATTTGGAAATTATTCCTGTAATAAACAAAATAGACCTTCCTTCCGCTGATGTCGAACGTGTTAAAGACGAGATAGAAGAAGTTCTGGGTATTGACGCTTCTCTTGCAATTCCTGTGAGTGCAAAAGCAGGTATAGGAATCGATGGGGTTCTGGAGGCTATTGTTGATTTAATTCCGCCGCCCGAGGACAATTCTGACAAGCCGTTAAGGGCACTTGTGTTTGACAGTGCGTATGACCAGTATTTGGGAACACTTTGTTTCTTTAAAATTATGGACGGTAAAATTAAGCTTGGTGATAAGGTTAAATTTATGGCCTCAGGTAAAGAATATGACGTTGTGGAACTGGGGTATCAGACTCCTGCAAGAGTTCAGGTAAATGAGCTTGTATGTGGTGATGTAGGATATTTTGCCGGATCAATAAAAGAATTGACAAGATTCGTGGGTGATACTCTTACAACCGTTGACAATTCTGCAAAAGAACCTTTGCCAGGGTATAAAGAAGCTTTACCTATGGTATTTTCAGGACTTTATCCGGTCGACAATGATGATTATGCTGATTTGAAAGAAGCTCTGGAAAAATTAAAGCTTAATGACAGCAGTATTACGTTTGAACCTGAAACATCAAGTGCTTTGGGATTTGGTTTTCGCTGCGGTTTTCTCGGGATGCTGCACATGGAAATTGCACAGGAGCGTTTGGAGCGTGAATACGGGCTTTCACTTGTTACAACGGCTCCGTCAGTTGTTTATAAAGTCCATAAAACAAACGGAGAAGTTGTTGAAATTGACAACCCTGCAAATCTTCCCCCGGCACAATATCGTGAGTATATTGAAGAACCTTACGTGAAAGTTCAGATTATTGCACCGAATGATTATGTCGGAACTCTTATGGATTTAGCCCAGACAAAACGCGGTATATTTATTAACATGTCATACATAGACAAAGTGCGGGCAGCTCTTGAATATGAAATTCCGTTGAGTGAAGTAATTACGGATTTTTATGATCAGCTTAAATCCCGTACAAAAGGTTATGCAAGTATGGATTACGAATTTAAAGACTACAAACGTTCCAAACTTGTTAAGCTTGATATAATGCTTGCGGGCGAAGTAGTTGATGCTTTATCAGTTATATGTCATGAGGACAGTGCTTTTTATATAGGTCAGAAACTGACCGCAAAACTTAAGGATATAATTCCGCGTCAGCTTTTTGAAGTTCCCGTGCAGGCTGCAATTGGCGGCAGGGTCATTGCAAGAACCAATATAAAAGCCATGCGCAAAAATGTTCTTGATAAATGTTATGGCGGAGATATTTCTCGTAAACGAAAGCTTCTTGAAAAACAAAAGAAAGGTAAAAAACGTATGAAATCTATCGGCAGAGTTGAAGTTCCTCAGGAAGCTTTTATGGCTGTTCTGAGTCTTGATGAGGAATAATACCTTTGTCGCGGGCTTTCATTGCGGCTTCTGTTCTGTTTTTTACTCCGAATTTTTTATAAATATGAGTAAGATGTGCTTTAACCGTATATTTTGTAATGCAGAGAATTTCCCCGATTACTTCGTTGCTTTTGCCGCGCGCCATTTCCAGTAATACATCTATTTCGCGCGGAGTTAATCCGGATTTTTTCTTTTTCATAAATCTCTTTCTTCTTTATTTAAGTTTTGACCGACTATCCTTATTACAATCTTAGCAAAACGCTGTAATAATGCTATTAGCCAAAGGTATACATTTAAAAAACAGTTAAAACGCCGTTATTTCGGGTTAAATCAAATAATGTAACAAAATGTTACGGAATATGTAAAAAATATATATCATGCACGCAATTTTTAAATACAAAAATACTTTATATAAATATGGAAATCAATTTAAAGGAATTTTAAGAGAACAGAGTATTGTTATTTTATTAAAATTAATTAAATAGATTAAGAGAATGTGAGTAAAAAACGGAGAATTTGAAATGGCAAGAATTGACGGAAACGACAGTATGAAAAATGTTTATTTCGGACGGAATACTTTAAACGTTGAAAAAACAGACAAGACAGGAAAAACGGAACAAACGGCAAGGGCAGCAGAAACTACTCAGGCAGAATTTAATTTTGGTATAGGTTCAAAACAGCAGTCTGACCAGATTAGAGGAATGGAAGTTGAAGGAGTTACAAAACTTCCTCAGGAAGATATGCAGGAATTAAACTCTCTTGCACAAATTGCAGGTTTGAAAAATATTTCCGTAACCCAGCCGGTTTATAACAGAATAAGTGAATCAGTTTCACAGGTCGGCGCCGTTATGGAAGAAATTGAAACGGAAAATAATGCACAGCAGTTTTTTGCCTCTCAGGAATTTGCGGTATTAAACGCATTATTTGGAATTGTATAAAGATAAAATTCATTTTTACTCACAAGGTTTGGTGACCGGTTAAATTTTAGCCGGTCATTTTGTTTGTAAATTTTTCTTAACAATTGCCCTTAAATATTAAAGTTTTCTTTTGTTAGTGCCGATAAATATTATGTGAGTAAAATATGGAGAAGTGGAAATGTCAGAAAAAGTTACAGGAAACAAACAACAGGATTTAGCAGCTCTGAAAGCTTATTATGAAGCGTTAAGAGCATCAAAACAGGAAAAGCGTGAAGTAGAAGAATTACAAACTGCTGCACCTAAGGGACAGACAAAAGAATTAGGCGAAAAACTGCTTGAACAGCCCTATGCAAAGATTAATTTTGTTTCATCGCAGGGTGTTGTTTCAAAAGAGGATGCCTCTGATTTACAAGAACTCTTTGAAATGGCGGGTATAAGCAAAAACCGTGTTCCGTCAAAAGCTGTTTATGAAAGAATCGGCAAGACGGTAGGCGAGGTTTCTAAAGTTATTACTGATATTGAAACAGAAAATCATGCTGAAGCTTTGTTCAATTCTAAGGAATTTAAAACACTTGATGATATTTTCTTCTCATAATTCGAATCTTACCAATCTTATTAATATATATTTACTCACACACATTTAGAAAAAATACGTTTTTTAAAAAGACCGCTAAACGGTCTTTTTTTATGTTAATGTTTACTTCTGAGATTTTTAAAATAATCATTTAATATTTTGTCGCATTCATCTTCCATAATACCGCCGTAAACTTTTGTTTTTGAATTGGCAAGTTTTCTAACATCTATAACAGAGCCTAAAGCTCCGTAATTTTTATCATAAGAGCCGAAATATACAGTCTTTATTCTTGCTGAAACTATTGCCCAGGCACACATGGGACAGGGTTCCAAAGTTACATACATTTCACAGTCATCAAGACGCCAGCGGCCTAATTTTTGTTCGGCTTCGCGTATGGCAAGGATTTCAGCATGAGCGGTTACATCGTTTGTTGCTTCTTTCCGGTTGAAAGTTTCCGCTATAATTTCGCCGTCTTTAATTATTAATGCTCCTACAGGGATTTCTCCTTTTGAGTTTTTTGCAAGTTCAACAGCGCGTTTCATTTTACGGCCTCTTGAACGTTTGCGAGGTGCAATGTTACTTCAACGCAAAAGCCGCAATTTTTATCGCTGCGGAGTTCGATACTGCCGTTCATAGCCTCAATAAGACCTTTTACAATAAACAGGCCAAGCCCTGTGCCTCTGGTTGTTCTTGTTGTGTTATCGTCAAGGCGGACAAATTTTTCGAACAGTTTCTTCAATTTTTTGGGCGGAATAACTTCACAGTCATTTTTTACAAAGATTTTTGCATAGTTATCTTGTATGACTGTATCAACCACAATTTTTGAATCTTCTGCAGCGTATTTTGCAGCATTTTCAAGAAGGTTTACAAATACCTGAAGAAGTCTGTCTTTGTCCCCCAGAACAAGCGGAAAATCTTCTGAGAGATTGAAAATTATTTCCATTCCTCTTTTATTTTTGACCAGAACTCTTGATTCTTCAAGGATTTCAGGCAGCCAAACTTCTTCCATATTTGTTCTTAGGCGCATTCCTTCGATATCCGGAATGGTGAGTAAATCATCAATAAGCCGTTTCAAGCGTTCTGATTGTTCTTTTATTATTCTTAAAGATTTTTGTCTTGTTTCTTCGTCAATTGTTATATCCTGACGCATAAGCCGTGATGTGTAGCCTTGAATGCTTGTTAAAGGGGTTCTGAGTTCATGGCTTACCGTATCAATTAAGTTTGAGCGAAATTCGTTGAGTTCCTTTAACTCAACGTTATTCTTTTTAAGTTGAATATAAGACTTATGGATTTCAGTTGCCATACGGTTAAATTCAAATGCAAGAAATATTATTTCATGAGGTGTAAATGCTGTTGTAAGAAGTCTTATCTGTCGTTCGTAATTACCTTTTGAAATTGCAATTATTCCTTTAAATAACTGTCTTATATTGATATAAAGGTAATATGTATAAAGAGCAACGACAAAGATAATTGCAAATGTTGCAGCAAGACAGGACAGAATAATTTTTAAGCTGTTATTTGTGATTGCTTTTTGTGTAACTTTTTCTGTTGTATTTACGATAATTGTAATTTTGGGGTCGTCTTTTGAAACATATACAAGAGGCTGGTTTTTTACATCCCCGAATATTACGGGTTCATCTTTTTTCAATTTATCAGGCAGGAGAGAAATAGTTTTTTTATAAGCTTCTTCAGTGTAATTATGTTCAGCGATTAAATCACCGTCGCCCGTGAGTACATAAATCTGTCTTTTGTCATCGGCTAGAGATCTGAAAAGTTCATCTTTAACGGCATCAAGTTGAAAAGTCGCCACAAGATATTGGTTTTCTCCCGTTTTTAGTGAAATTGAAGCCTTGTTATTGAGTCTGTCACGTTTTTCAATTGCTTCAAGTTCTTCTTCATTTACAACTGCGATATTTTCACAATCATCAAGCTGTTTAATTACTGATTTTAAATACTGTTCTTTTGCTCTCTGTGTCGGTAAATGTTCTAAAGAAAATACTACCTGCTCAAGATTGCTTAATATTGTTTTATTAAAGAAGTCAATTTCGTCAGAAACCATATTTGCTATCAAAACAGCAGATTCTCTGAGCTGGTATCTCATTGACTGCTGGTTGATGTTGTTTATTATAAAACCGCTTATTGTCATAGGAACAATAACAGCGAAAACAACAACAATTGCAATTTGTTCAACAATTTTCAAATGTTTGCCAAACATAAATTATCCTTCCCCGAACGGAGTTAATTTGTAACCGACATTTGTCACGGTATGCAAGTATCTTGGGTGTTTGGTATCAGGTTCAATTTTGTTTCGCAAGCCTCCCACATGAACTCTAAGCATTCTTACATCTTCGTTGCTGTCATATCCCCAAACTTCATCCAGCAAAGTTGCAAGGGTGACAGGATGATTAAAGTGCTGCATTAAAGAATACAAAATTTCAAACTCAGTTGGGGTGAGTTTGACCTTTTTATTGACAATTACGGCTTCAAGGGTTTCCGGAAATATTTCTATATCGCCGGCGTTTAAAACTTCGTCGGACAGAGCTGATTTGTCTTCATCAAAAATTTGATTTCTTCTCAATAGTACCCGTATTCTCAAAAGTACTTCCTGAATATCAAACGGTTTGACCAGATAATCATCCGCGCCGCAGTCAAAACCTTCTGTTTTGTCATCAATTGTTCCTTTTGCGGTAAGCATTAAAATCGGAATTGCAAGTTTTGCCTGTCTGATATTTTTGCAAACATCAAAACCGTTCATTTTAGGCATCATAACGTCAAGTACAATCAAATCGTAGCTGTTATTTAATGCTTTGTTAAGCCCTTCCATACCGTCACGCGCAGTATCGACAAAGTATCCGCTTGCTCTTACGTCAAACTCGAGCAAATCTCTGATTTCGTCGTCATCGTCAACAATCAAAATACGTTTTTCGTTCATTATAATACTCCAGAAGTTTCTTTTAATTTTATAAAAGTCAGGAATTTATTTCAATTAATTATAAAGAAAATTGAAAAAATTTAAAAAAATTTTTTTCGGTTAAAAAGTGCTTCAAAATCCAAATTAAGAGCATTCATTATAGCTATAATTACAGAGAGAGATGTATTTGTTTCTCCTCTTTCAATAGTTCCTATTACCTGACCGTAAGAAACTCCTATTTTTTCGGCTAACTGTTCTTGAGATAAACCTGCGCGGTTTCTTTCAGCTTTTAAATTCCGTCCGAATTCTTTTAATATTTCTTTTTTATTCATAACAGAATTTTATTTGCTTGACAAATTGTTTTCTACAATATATTATTTATTAAAAACAATAAATATATTGTAGAAAACAATTAAAATATTATATGGGTTTTAAAAATGAATTTTATAAAACCGGCAAAACTAAAATGTGGCTTTACTCTTGCAGAAATCTTAATAACATTAGGTATTATCGGAATTGTTGCTGCTATGACAATGCCTTCTCTTATTCAAAATAAAAGTGACAAAGATACTGTAAGCAGATTAAAAAAAGTTTATTCTTCTCTTTCACAGGCGTATTTTATGCTTAGCGCTAAATACGGAGATCCAACAAACTGGGGGATTGTATCTGCAAATGGAGGAACTCCAGGAGTTCCGACTGAAGAAGGGAAAAAAAGTTCTGTCAATCTCGCAAATTTATTTGCCATATATATGCGTACAGTAAAAAATTGCGGAGTAAGTAAAGGTTGTTTTTCTCCTGGCAGCAATGTTGACACCAGGCAGGATGTCGGAAAGATTGTACTAAATGATGGGACGGCATTAGGTTTTGCGGGGTTAAGCGGTGAATGTACAAATAATAGGGGGAATACAAAACATCTTGCATCTGTTTGTGCATGGATAATTGTTGATACAAACGGTAACCGTCGGCCTAATCAATATGGCGTTGATATTTTCGAATTTGCTTTAACTAAATACGGGATTATTCCATATGGTACGCCGGAAGATACAGCATGCCCTTTTGAAACTACTTGTTTTAAATCTAACAAATATAATGGCTGTACAGCATGGGTTTTGTATAATGAAAATTTAGATTATCGTAAATGCTCAGGTCTCGGGTGGAAAACAAAAACGAAATGTAAATAAAATTTTAAATAAAACAATTAAAAAAAAATAATAAATCACCATATTTCACTATTTTATTACTATACCTAAAGGGGATTCTTTTAAGTGAAAAAAGATGTAAAATTTACATATAACATTTGGTGGAGTAATTTAACATGTTAATGGGAAATGATTGCCATGATTGCAGCAAGTACAATCGCTTGGAAATGAAAAATGTGAATAAGGACATTATAGCGTGGCTTGAAGATGTTATTGAAGAAAACAACAGCCGTATTGAAAGAAAGGAATGGAAAAGTAAATATAACAGCTATGTTGTTTATGATTATGAACCTTTCTGTACCGACGGATTTGAAATAAACCTTGTAATAACCTCACATAACGCTGCATATTTAAATTTCATAAAGTATTTGTACGATGAAAAAATAAGCACAATTGAATATTTAAACAGCTGCATAGGCGTATAAAACAAACAGACCGGAAACTTATCCGGTCTGTTTTTGAATATAGATAAAACTATTTTTGTATGTTATTCTGAACGTGTTTCAAAATTTGACTGAGATTCTGAAATTAATTCAGAATGACAAGAATGTTTTTTTTATTATAAAATTTTCTATTATATTGTTCTATTCAGCTGTTTGTTCCGCGTTTTCCTGTTCTTTTACGAAGCAATCTTTGCAAAAGACTTCTTTGCCCGGAATAGGTTTAAATGGAACCTGTGTTTGAGCTCCGCATTTAGAGCATACTGCTTCATACATTTTTCTGTGTTTTCTGTTGTTTTTTCTGCGTGCTTTTCTGCATTCAGGGCATCTTTTAGGTTTGTTTACCAAACCTTTTTCTGCGTAAAATTCCTGTTCACCTGCCGTGAAGACGAATTCTGCGCCGCAATCTTCACAAACAAGTTTTTCATCTTGGTACATTTTTCTTCTCCTGATTTAAAGTGGTACTTTAAAGAAACCTTTTGCAAAATTTCTTTAGTTCATATTATTATACACTTTTTTTGAAATTATGCAAGCATAAATCCCAAATTGAGAAGTCAGATTTAAAAAAATTAAACACTTGTTGACAGCGACGGAGCAATTGCTATAAACTGGCGTACCAAATCGGAATCCCAGAGTTTGCCTGCACCGTCTTTTAAAATTTCACAGGCCTTTTCAATGCTCATTCCCTTACGGTAAGGTCTGTCTGATATCAGGGCATGAAAAGTATCTGCAACAGCAACAATTCTTGCCGCGAGCGGAATGTTTTCACCTTTAAGTTGTTCCGGGTATCCGCTTCCGTCAATGTGTTCATGATGGTATTTGACAATCGGAATTAAATCTCTCAGCGCATCGTTGGGTGCAAGAACTTTTTCTGCACCTATAACCGGATGCTGCTTCATAATTTCCCATTCTTCGCCTTCAAGTTTACCGGGTTTTTTCAGCACATTTTCAGGTATACCGATTTTACCCACATCATGAAGAAGGGCTCCGAGTTTTATTCGTTGAACTTCTTCTTCCGGAAGGTTAATTGCGCGCGCAAGAGCTTCCGAATATCTTGAAACGGAGGTGGAATGCCCTTTGGTATACGGATCTTTTGCATCAATTGCACCGGCAAGCGAATTGGCAAGTTCCATAAGGTGATTTTGTGAAACAATCTGTTCGTTATTGAATTTGTGTAAAAGTTCTTCTCCAAAATCAATTCCGAGTTGTGAGTGCCGTTTTGCAACAACTTCCGCAAATGAATTCAGTGCCTCGTCGTCCCAGAAGTTGTAATCAGCAGAACTTATAATTGCAGACATTCCTTCCTTATAGCCCTTTGCCTGAGAAATATACATTGCCTGCTCTGCCAGTATTAATAGTTTTTCCTGATCTTTGCTGCATTCCGGATATGTTGCAATTCCGACGGAAACTTTGACAGGCCCGACATCGTCTACAAAACAGCATGACAGACAATAGGTAATATATTCTGCAAGATACTTGGCATCGGCCGTACTTGTATCAGGCAGAATTATGGCGATTTC
Source organism: uncultured bacterium (assembly GCA_949296425.1). Taxonomy (GTDB): domain Bacteria; phylum Cyanobacteriota; class Vampirovibrionia; order Gastranaerophilales; family Gastranaerophilaceae; genus Stercorousia. The sequence goes on along the minus strand of CASFPN010000024.1, from coordinate 34,999 downwards.
ATCTCCTCCGTAGCGGCCTGCTTTGTCGGTGCTGCGGATATTCTGTTTTACCTTTTCCGCAAGAAGTTTGATAACCTCATCACCCTTGGCATGGCCCAGTTCCCTGTTGATTTTTGATATGTTATTAACATCAAGCATTATTATAGAAAGATTTGACTCATTATCCGAGGCTTTTTTCAGCTCTGCCGTCAAAACTTCCTGAAAACCTCTGTGTGTATAAAGTCCTGTAAGTGTGTCAGTATTTGCATATTTGTTGGTCTGCTCAAGAAGTTCCACATTTTGCATAAAAAGAGCACAATAATTCGCAATAAATGAAAACAGACCAATATGGTTTTCAAGCGAGTCTTTTCCGATAACCATAACACCCTGGCGTCCATTGATTGAATTCAGAGGAAAAATATAGGCAGATGAAGCCGGCAGATATGGAATATCTAAAAATTTGTTATTATCCTGTACAATAACATTTCCGTTGTTAAAGCATTGGATAATGGGATTGGTTTCATCGGAAAGTAAAAGTTTTGAGGAATATGTACTTCCCATTGAATTGAAAAGTTTCAGATTAATACATTTTGATTGCTCATGGACAATCCCGAATACGGTGAAAACACTGTTTAATTTTTCACTGAATAAATTATGAACGGCATTGAAAAGTTCATGTAGACTTGTTTTCCCTTGAAGTGAGGCATTCAGACTGTATACAAGTTCCGAATAATCAACAACGCGGCGGGAGCTTGCAGCATTGTTCATATAGCCCGCGTACATCCTGTTAGCAGTTTTGTTTGTATTAAAATTATTTATGCGCGCAACAATATTTGATGTTTCGGCAATAATCGGATTGGAGGCTTTTTTCTCTTCTTTTTTTAGCTGATTTTCATCTTCAACAGATTTTAAATGTTTTAAATCAGGCTTTTTAAGTTTGTTAAGCGTTTTAGAAAGCGGATTTGTAGTCGTACTTCCGCTTTTAGATAAGTCTTTTTGTTTTACTTGTTCTGTTATTTTTTCTTTATTTTCGTTCAAAACTTACACCTGCTTAAACACACTTCGTTTATATAAAACATCTGACAAATGATTTTTGCCTGATATAACTATACGAGTTTACATTCCTTAAACTATTTTATAACACTTTGTGTTAAAAACAATACGCCATTTAGACGGCATGACTGCTGTTTAAAGAAACTATAAAATCATAAATCCTTTTTGTAACACACACTTTTTACTACATAAGTAGTATAACTTATAAACCTTAATTTTTCAAGCTGGTTTTCATTAATGTTTACATAAATTTTTTTGCTTGACAAAAATATTTTTTTAGTTTAAAGTTAGGTAAGACTAACAAATAGAGAAAAAAATGAAAATTTCAACTGTCGCAAAATTTATAGATCAACCGATGGTCTTGAACAAGTTAGATAAAAATATGCCGGCACTGCTTATTGGTGCAGGAGGCGGGTTTGGAATTTATGATTCTTTAAAAAAATCTAAAGCAACAAAAGATAAAAAACAAAAATTTTATAAAAATACAATTGTAATATCATCAACGATAGCGGCATCACTTTTAGGAACAAGGGGGTTGTCTATCGGTGGTAAAAAAATTTTTAAAGGGTTAATGGAAAGAACACATCTATCTGAACTTCAAAAACTACAGACAGACTCTGTTGAAGCTTTTCTTAAAAAAGTTAAAGTGAAAAACAGGGAAGTTCTGGCGGCATTACATACAGCCGGACTTAAAGAACTTTCAATTAAACAAATAGAATTATTAGAATGCAAACTTCCTGTATCTCCCGAGAAAGAAAAACTTTTCAGTGTTATTTTGCCTGAGAAAAAAAATCTTAATTCAAGGGAGATTTTTTCTGAAATTAAGCGGTTATCTCTTTTGGGATTAATACCTGTAGCAGGCGGAGTTGCAGGCGGGATAATTGCAGACACAGTTACACATACAAACAATAGAAAAGGGACCTCTAATAAGGTCAAAGAGGGTTTGTACCAGTATCTTGCCAACATTTTTCTATGTAATGTCGGTGCAGGTGCAGCCCTTTTTCTTTCAGAACAGTTTGAGAAGGCAAAATTGATAAAGCCTTTAACGCCAATGAAAAAACTTGCAGTAATACTAACAGGAATTACAGCAACAGGTATTATCGGCGGAAGTTATATTGCAAATTATATAAGTAAAAAAGCTATAAATCCTTTGTTTGGGGAAAAATCCCGTGGTAATGGAATATACAGTGAGAGAAAGCCGGAAGTCTTGGATATTGCACTGCATGTTGACGATATTGCAACTGCGGGAATTTTGTCGGGGTTTAAGTGGATAGAGCCTGCATTACCTTTTATGTATTTTATTTCAGGTTACAGGGCAGGGATAGGATACAGGAATTAAGCATTTCTACACACCTTCTTATACAAAAAAAGGCTCTCGTGATATAACGGGAGCCTGTCTTTTTAACTTCTATTCTATTACAGGTTGAACAAATGTTCTTGCTGCCAAATCTTTATCAAGCATTAAAAGGGCTTTTTTGTCATCGCCTATAAGTTTCAGTGTTGCAAGAACCTGTCCTACGTTGTCTTCTTCTTCAACCTGTTCTTTAATATACCAGTTTAAGAATGAAATTGCCGCGCGGTCTTTAACTTCTTCCGCAACATCCGCAAGTTCGTTAATTGAAGCTGTAACGTATTCTTCGTGTTTCAAAATATGTTCAAAGCAATCAAGCGGTGATTTCCAGTCAATTTCCGGTTTGTCGATTGCTTCGAGTTTAACATTTCCGCCTCTTTGGTTCAAATAGTCAAACATACCCATACCATGAGCGCGTTCTTCCTGAACCTGAACGGACATCCAGTTTACGAAACCTTTGAGATTTAACCTTTCAAAGTATGCCTGCATTGAAAGATAAAGATATTCCGAATAAAATTCTTTATTAATTTGTACATTAAATGCTTTTTCAAGTTTTTCGTTAATCATTATTTACTCCCTTCTTTTTATAATATAAATATTAGCACTAAAAATATATTGAATAGATTTTATTAATATTTTTTTTATTTTTTGACGGATAATTTTTCAATGATAGCTTTAAATTGTCTTTTTAGGGAATGAATTTTATTTTGGATTTTTTTATAAGTAATTATGTTATGAAAAAACATAATGCCGTAAACAAATTATTAAAAGCGCTAGGCGAAAAGACAAAGCTTAAACGTAATGAATTTTCCGATTACATAGCTTTTCATGGCATAGGCAATGCATACAAAAAACGCTGGCTTTGTAATATTGTTCCTGCGGATTTGTTAAAGCTGTCTGTTAAAGAAGCTGTGGAAATTATTGCAACTCTTTCAGAGGGCGGAATTTTTTACGAAAAATTCCCGGACGAGATAGAAACTCCAAATTACGGGGATAACTGGGGAAGGCTTGCAAATTACATTGAGATAAATGACAGGGCAATAGCTTATATGGATCACGGATGCACTTGCAAAGGAATTTTGAGCTGTATAAAGTTGCTTCCTGCAATTCCGCCGTCGGCTAAAAGTTGGGCTAACTGTATTATTTTATCTCAAATCTGGCAGAATATTTACGGAGACGCTTATGAAAAAGGACCTGCAGAAGAAAATTCTATTTACGGCCTGCGTCTAAACACAAGTTACAGTGACAATATTATAGATTATTCAATTGTCGATAAAATTTCTCCCGAAGAACAATTAAAGGCTTTTGTAGATTTAGCTCATTTCAGGGGGATAAAAACCGGTTTCCGGCATGTGATTTCTGCAGATCAGATGAAGATTTCAACACCTTATAAAGATGACGTAACTTTTGACTGGAAAAATCCCGAACATCAGGAAATTTACATACAAGAATGCGTAAAACTTATGAATTTAGGATTTGAATGTATGTTTATAGATTCAGCCAAGCATATCGGAGGTTATGACATGGGAAATTATACAGGTGTCGGAGCTTTGCCTGAATATTCGCAGATGCAGTATATTCTGTATGAAATCAGGAGGCGTTCCGGTAAAACTGATATAAGTTTTGTCGGTGAAAAAAGTTCCGATGACTTCGCAAGATATATAAATATGGGACTTAATGCGGGAACTGACTTTATCACAGGTGATGATTTTTATGTTGTAAGAGATTTATCCGAAAAACTTAAATATTCAAGAATTTATGCACCTGGTGTAGAAGTTACCAATGACAACAATGAAGGCGGTTTGTCTTATGAACAAAAACTTAACCGTATAAATTCCGCACTTTTTGGATATTATCTTGCAAGCGACAAATTACCGAGTTTTATGCAGATGAACGATTTGTTTCCTCTGCGTTACGACACAAATACCCATCATCTTATGATGACAAACCCTTCATATTCAACAGACGGTACAGCTTTCAGCCACTGGGAAAATTTGTTTGCCAAAGATGACGGGAGAGAATATAACAGGCGTGCAGGCGAACTTTTTGCCTGGGCGCTGGAGAAATAATAATGAAGATAAGAAGGTAAGAAGATAAGAAGGTAAGCTTAAAAATTTGTGCAAAGCACCGATAATAGCCTATCTTCATAACATCTTAACTTCCTATCTTCCAGAATACAAGGAGAATAAAAATGACATTTAATCCACTAGAAGAAAAAGGTATACCGGTAGAAAAACAGCTTAGAAGCTGGCAAAAAATTGTACAAAGACCGTTTGACAAACACAGTATTGACTGCTATTCAAGAACACGGCAAATTTTGATGAACGGTATAGAAGTTGAAGCATGGAACTTCAAACACAATTTTGCAAGAAATTGCGTTGACCCTGAGATAAAGAAAATTATTGCACTTTCACGCAGAATTGAAGATATGCAGCAAACTACAGTAAACTGGATGACTCCTGCCTGCCAGACAGTTCTTGAAACAACTCTTGGTTATGAGCAGGTCGCGGTTGACCTGACAGCCTGGATGGCACAAAATGAACCTGACGATTATGTAAAAGAAACATTTAATTTCGGGCTTCTTGAAGATTTTGATCACCTTTACAGATACAGCCAGTGGGCTTATATGATGGACGGAATTTTACCGGATAATATTTTACAGGGAATGACAGACGTTGTAATAAGCCGCCCCACACAAAATCATCATAACGACAACAGCATAAGACTTCGTGATCACTATGACAGAAAAACAGCTTCTCCGCAGACAAAAGTAAATATTTACACTCTTGTTTCGGGTGAGCAGCAGACACATAATTTTTACGCAGAACACGGCATGATGTATGCAAATGACGATTTGAGAAGAACTTACGGAGAAATCTGCGATGTTGAAGAAGAACACGTTACAATGTATGAATCTTTAATTGACCCTGAAGAAACCCCGTTTGAAAAACTTCTTTTACATGAATTTACAGAAGTTTGTACATATTATAACTGCTACAAAGATGAAGTTGATGAACAGCTTAAACAAATTTGGGAAGAGTTTCTTGCCTTTGAATTGGGACATTTGCAGGTCGCGGCTGATCTTCTTAAAAAACATGAAAAACGCGATCCTGAAGAAATTATCGGCACAAAAGTTGTTCTTCCGTGTCACTTTGAATCCCAGAAAGAATACGTTACTAATATCTTAGAAAATGAAATTGATAAACGTCTTGACGGCGGAACAGGTTATACAACCATAGATAAGCTTCCTGATGATTGGGCAAGCTATGATGCGCAGGAAATTGTAAACGGTGACGGCGCTTACACCGAACAGACAATAAGACTTATTAAATCTTCACTCGGAGCGGATATCGTAACCGCCGACAACAAGCTTCACAAAAAACAGCCCGAACTTTTAAAACGCGGGTTGGAAGAAAAAGCTCAGGCTCCGAACACGGTTTCCGTTGAAGATTACGAAGAAATGGGAAAAGTCAAAATCGAGGAAGCGTTATGAAAGAAAGTCATCTTGTAAAAGTATTAAAATTTATAGCTGTAACGGGTATTATGACTGCAGCCGTGATTTCTGTTTTGAAAAGCGGTATTATCAGGCATAAATTAGATGAAGTTAAAAGAAAATTTAATTACAAAAAGAACCGTGACAGCATGATACTTATTGCAAAACAGATTAATCAAGACATAAAAAATATCAACAGACGTACATCCCGGAAATACCATGAAAAAAATCAGGAAAAATACAATGAACTCTGGGGAAATGACTATTCTTGCAATTAACCGAAAAGGCGTTTATATAAACGCCTTTTTTATATGATATTTACCAGTCCTGTTGAGTGGTCAAAATGACAGTTAACAATTTCCAGACAGCCGTTTTTAACGGCTTCATTTATTATAACCGAATGCTTCATCAAATAATCGTTAACCCATTTTGTATGTTCCTGAGCGAAAAAATTGTGACACTTTATATCTTCTTTATGGTTTAAAACCGGATAAACACATTTCAAAATTGAAGAAAAATCTTTCATCGGCTCGGGATAATGTTCTTTTGCATATTTCATTACCCCGCAGTCATCGTGTCCTAAAAGTATTAAAAGCGGAACACGGAGTTTTTTTACGGCGTATTCAACACTTTCCACAACATTAGGTCCTGTAGTCATTCCGGCAACACGCACCACAAAAAGTTCACCTATTCCGCAGTCAAAGATGATTTCAGGTACAACACGCGAGTCGGAACAAGTCAAAACACAGGCATAAGGCTCTTGATGAAATGCAAATTTTTTTAAAGTTTCAACTGCCATATTTTTTACAGAAGGTGTTCCGTTTACGAAATTTTTGTTGCCTTCTAACAATTTATCAAGTTCTTTTTTAGCTTTTTCAATCATAAGAATATTTTAAATAATCGTGCTTAAAAAAGCAATAGCTATATTTGAACTTTTTTTAATTTCAAGTGTTTTTACTTTTTTTATATGGTATAATAAATTTATGAGAAAACCTGTTGTTGCAATAGTAGGACGACCGAATGTCGGCAAATCAACATTTGTAAACCGTTTAGTGGGTTCAAGAAATTCTATTGTTGATGATTTGCCGGGAGTGACACGTGACAGAATTTATTTTGATGTTGAATGGCAGAACAAAATTTTTACTGTTATTGACACAGGCGGAATTGTTCCGGGGGATGAAGATGAAATTATGATTTCTATTTTTGATCAGGCAAAAATTGCCTGTGAAGAAGCAGACAAAATAATTTTTATTGTTGACGGCAAAGAAGGTGTGAATCCTGTAGACTATGATATTGCAAATATTTTAAGACAATCTGGAAAGCCTGTTTTTCTTGCCGTGAATAAATCCGACAATCCTGAATCTTTATTGATGGTGAATGATTTTTATTCGCTGGCAATAGGTGATCCTATAGGTATTTCTGCATTGCATGGTTCCGGCGGAGTTGGAGATTTGCTGGATTTGGTTACAGAAGATTTTTCGCGTGATATTGAACGTAAAGACGATAAAACAATAAGAATTGCTATTGTAGGCAGACCTAATGCGGGGAAATCATCAATAGTTAATGCCCTGTTAAACGAAAACAGAGTGATAGTTTCTGATATTTCAGGTACAACCCGTGACAGTATAGACAGTACAATAATTTACAATAACAGAGAATTTGTAATTGTTGATACTGCTGGCATAAGAAAAAAATCAAAAGTTGATTGGGGGGTTGAAAAATTTGCAGTAGACAGAGCTATACGCTCAATCAGAGATTGCGATGTCGCACTTCTTGTAATTGATGCAAAAGAAGGGATTTCTGATCAGGATAAAAAAATTGCATCAATAATAACTGAAGCCGGAAAGGGTTTGATTATAGCGATTAACAAATGGGATTTGATAGAAGACAAAAAATCGAATACGATAAATCAATATAACAAAAAGTTGTCGAATGATATTCCGTTTTTGGAATACGCTCCCAAAATTTATATATCAGCGCTGACAAAACAAAGGCTGCAAAATATATATACAGAAGCTGAAAGAGTTTACGCCGAATGTATAAAACGAATTTCAACAGGATTATTGAATAAAATCATAAAAGAAGCTTATATGCTTAACCCGCCTGCGTCTTCAAAGGGTAAAAGGCTTAAAATTATGTATGTAACGCAAACAGGTATTCAGCCGCCGCATATTGTAATTTTTGCTAACAATGCTGATTTAATGAAAGACCATTACAAACGATATATTGAGAATAAATTGAGAGAAGCATTCGGATTTTTTGGTACTACGATAAAGCTTTCGGTGAGAGAGCGTTCAGATAAAGAAAAGAAATAAAAAAGAAAGGGGTAGATTATGCAAAAATTTATTAAAAAATGTAACTTCGGGGGGGGGGGCTTGCTTGCTAATCGGAGGTCAAGATGTCAGGAGGTCAAGAGGTCAAGCTATTTACGTCATTCTGAACTTGTTTCAGGATCTCGTTGTTAGATGCAAAGATGTCAAGAGGCAAAGAAGCGAAGCAAGTATCGTAAATCTTTTCCCTCTCTCGGGAGAGGGATTAAGGGAGAGGGGTGCTACGCACGTAGCCCTGCCGAACAGGCAACATCGAGCTGCGTTTACATTTGCAGAGGTTTTAATCACCCTCGGCATTATAGGTGTAGTAGCAGCCATGACTCTGCCTACTTTAATCTCTCATCACCGTGCTAAGGTTTTTGAATCGCAGTTGAAAAAAGCATATTCCAGTATTTCTAATGCAACCCGAATGCTCGTTGCACAAGGAATATCTCCGTATGATGATTTTTCATATGATAATGATGTTTCTCAGAGAGCAGAAATCCTAATGAATCAAACAAGAACGTACGCAAAAATAATGCTTGGAACTGTTTGTGAAAAAGATAACATTAACACTAAATGTGGAATTAGTGGAAGTGGATGGAAGAATTTAACAGGTGCCGGTTACATACATCGAGGGGCTATTTCCGCAGAAAAAGCTTTTATGCTTAACGACGGCACCTGTATTTTAATAGGTAATTATCACTGGTTTATAGTTGATATAAACGGACCTAAAAAAGGGCCGAACAGAGTCGGTTATGATATTCATACCTTTAAAATAACAGAAGATAACAATGTAAAACCTGTTCCTGAAGGCGACCATGATACAAGAATTTGTACCTTGTCCTCAAAAGAAAGTACGGATATTTATCTCGGTTATGGCTGCACCCCTTATGCTGTTATGAACAAAAACCCTGACGGCGACGGTGATTACTGGCATGATTTTTTGGGGTTGTAATAATTCAAAATTGCACAAAAAAATAGGAGCTTTTTAAAGCTCCTATTTTTATTGGTTAAAGTTTGCTTACGAAACATAAAACATCGTCAAATAAGTTTTTAATCGGTTCTGTCACATCGTAAGAAAGAATTTTTCTTACATATTCAAGTTTTTCTTCAAAAGTTAATGTGTGACGTTTTTCTTCCGGAATTTCTGCGATAATCTGTTCAATTTTGCTTTCGTCAATAACAATTTTGTACTTTTCTAACAACTCCTCTGATAACATAAGATTTTCGCATACATCCTTAACAGGTGTAATTTTTGAAAAATCAATTTCCAAGTCTAATGCGGGGTCACGTAGTTCTTTCATAATTTTTGCTCCTATAATTTTAATTTTTTAAACAAATGCTTCTGTCACATAATCAGCCATTTCATCAAACATATTTTGGAGAGGTGTTGTAATGTCAATCATAGTATTTTGCTGAATATCTGCCATTGTGCTTTCAAACGATTTCGGCGGTTTAACTGCTACTGTTTCAAATTTGCCTGATTCAAGCTGCTTGAGTAAATCTCTTGAAAAGTCAGTTGTGTTCCTTAGAGAAGATAAAATCGCACAATCAATTTTAAACAAGTCTGCCGAACTCAATTCACAACTAAGCATTCTCTCCATTTTGTCAATGTCATTTAAGTCGTGTAAAATGCCATTGGCAACTGTGTTACAGTCTGTGACTATAACGTTTTCGGTTTTTGAATTCATTTAAAATTTTACCTCCAATTAACTATTGCTCTGCTTGTAATTTTTATCTCGGTAAATTTCATCAAAAACTTTAACAAAAAGAATCAATTGTTACATTTTGTTTACAAATAATAAAATAGTTTGCCATGCCGCGATTCAAAAACAGTATATGCAAAATATGTAAGACCTATACCCCCTAAAACTTTGTAGCGAAAAAGAAAGTCTCGTCATTTGACAAGACTTATAAATATACATTTACCCCACACTTTTTATAACATAAAAAATTTTTTTTGTCAACACATGAGAAAAAATTTTTTTAAAAAGAAACCGATACTTTTATGTATCGGTTTCCCCAAGCCACGAATAAATTGTACTGTGTCTGTCAGCTTAGCATTTTGCTATTCTGAACAGCCGAATGCAATAGTAATGTGTTCTCTTGGATTTACAGCGGAGATTTTATATCCGCGCGGGTCAACAAGGTAAGCAAATTCGTCGCCTGTAGTCTGGAACAAGCCCATAGTACCTGATAAAGCAGTTCTTGTAACGTCAACCGGTGCTTTAACTGTTTCCCATAAGCCGTCGCCTAAGTTACGTGCAGCAGCGCCGAATTGTCCCTGGAATACGTGACCTAGCATATAACCTGCATCATTAGACACGTTTTCAACAGCGTTACCGAGGTTTGTTACAACACCGCCGACTGTTCTGCCTGCCACACCAACTAAAGAACCGGCAAGGGTGAACGGCATTTCAACCAGTCTTGCTACAGGGTTAACCTGTTTTGATTTGTTAACCTGTGCCTGAAGAATTTGTTTAGGTAACTGGGCTTTGCAGTCGCCGTTTTTGATTGTTGTGAATGACAATTTCAAAGCACCTTTGTCGCATCCTGACGGTCTGATAACTTCTACAACCTGACCGGTTACGGTTGAACCGCAAGGATATGTTACACCGTTAATTGTTACGTCTTCAAGAGTATTTGCTCTGAAGTATTGTCCTACGTGGGATGATTTTGCCGTTAACTGGTCGATCATCTTAACTTTTAATGTAGGGATTTTAACGATTTCTTCCTGTTCAACAAAAGCGTTTTTGTTTACAGGGCATGCAGGACATATATTGTTAGCAGTTTTCGGGTTAGTATCATAACCTAATGCTACACGAACAGTCTGCATCATTGAAGCTACTTCTGCACGGCTTGCTTCTTTGTTAGGCATAATCATATTAGGATTAGGCATATCTTTTAAAGCACCGTTTTCAAGAGATTTAGCAACCGGTATTCTTGCCCAGTTCGGGATAGAAGCGCCGTCTGCGTATTTGCTTAAGATTTCGTCAGCTTTGCACTGGTCAATGTCACAGGTCATGCCTTTTGCAATTGTTGTTAAAGCTTCAACCCTTGTTACGGGGTGGTTTGGTTTAAAGTTGCCGTCAGGGTAACCTTTTAACAGGTCTTCATCAACGGCTTTTGCAATAGCTGCGTTAGCCCAGTTGCTTTTCGGAACGTCTTTGAAAAGACCTTCGCGGGGCATGTCGCATTTGTCAAGATTGAAACCTTTAACCAATATTGTTGCAAATTCCGCACGTGAAATATTTCTGTTTGGTTTGAAATATCCGTCGGGATAACCGACAACAACATCATTAATGGCTAATTTATCAATGTCGCATGCTGCCCAGAAACCGTTTGGGACGTCCGGAAATTGACATCCGCCGAGGTTTGCTGCAGCACCTGTTGTCTGCATAATCTGATTAGGAATTTCATACGGTACAAAAGATTTTCTAACTGCATCAATAGAGTTTGTTGATTGGAAATCTATCGGGCAGTTATTGCCGTCCATTAAACGTTCGTTTCTGTCAATAGGAATGCCGTTGTGACGGGTAGGAGCTTCGTTAAGACAAGGCATTTCGGTTGCTGCACCTGTTACCTGCCCTTGTGAAGATATTGTTGTACCGTTTACGTTTGAAGAAAGTACCCTTGGAGTGCTTGCAATAGGTGTATCTGTTGAAAAGATAGAGTTTGCAGGCTGGCCTACATAGTTGTTAGTCCCGTAAATAGCGTTAGGGTAACCGTAAACCTGCTTCATATCTTTTCTGTCCGGTTTGCCTGTCTGAGGACATATAGCGCAAGCCGGTTCTGCCGGTTCATCGCAGCTTATTTCATCAGGGCATCCGCAGTCTGATTTTTTTTCGCACGGATCGCACGGGTCTTTACAAGGATCTTCGCACGGATCGGGTTTTTGGCAGTCACAGTCAGGCATTGCTTTTTTGCATTTTGTACATGTGTTAGGTTTTGTTGTTTCACACGGACAAGCCGGTCCTGTAACTACAGGTAAGGGTTCTGCACAGGGTGCCGGAGTTTCCGGTGCTGCGCAGGGACAAGCCGCCATTGCCTGATTCAAGGAACACGTTGCTATTCCAACGGCAATTGCAGCTGCCACAGTCAGTTTTTTAATAGTCATTTTTACCTCCTTGTGTTGCGGGCTTTTTTCTAAAAACCCCAAAAATATTTTTTTTAAAAAACAAACTAATACTAGATTATGTACTTTATTTATTGTAAGAAACATTGCCAAAAGCGGTTATCCACGCGGGCTATTTGATTATTTACAAGGCTTTTTGTAATTGACTTTAAATATTTATTTCGCTATTATTTTTTATTATGAAGAAGATTTTTTTAGTTATTTTGCTGTTATGTTTAGTTTTTTGCGGATGCGGGAAAAAACAGAAAAAAACGGATGTTTTATCAGAAATTTACAAACGTGATAAACTTATTGCCGGAGTTCGTGCGGATGCTCCGCCTTTCGGGTACAAAGATGAGAAGGGTAATTTAGCGGGGTTTGATATTGATCTTGCAAGATATATTGCCAAATCTCTTTTAGGAAGTGAAACAAAAATTGAATTTGTTCCTGTTACAGCTTCAAACCGTATTATGAAGCTTGCTTCAGGAGAAGTTGATATTCTTGTTGCTGCTATGTCAATAACAAATAACAGGCGGCGGATTTTAAATTTTTCAATCCCTTATTTTACGGCAGGTCAGGCGATAATGGTTAACAGTGACAGTAAGGCAACAGGGCTGGGAGATTTTGAAAACAAAAAACTTATAATAGTTTTCGGCTCGACAAGTGAAAGAAATTTGCGTTCAAATGTTCCGGGAATTTCGGTTTTGGGTTTCAGAGGATATGATGAGGCTTATAAGGCTTTAAAGGCAAGACAGGCAGACGGAATGATAGCGGATGATTCAATCCTTATGCGCTACACTATAAAAGATAAATCCGTTAAATTGTTGCAAAAAAGATATTCAAAAGAACCTTATGCTGTTGTTTTGAGAAAAGATGACGAATCAGCAAGACTTTTGGGGCAGGTTGATTATATTATGGATCACCTCAAAAAAACTGGAAAACTGGATAAAATGCTTGAAAAATGGCAAATAACTGATTAAATGTCATTAAACAGATGTCATTTTAAACTTTTTCAAAACTAAGCAGTTTAAATCCGTGTTTTTTCTTTTCTTTTTCAACGTCAGGAAGCTCGTAGCATTTAATGCATCGTGCTTCGTATGTTTCGTCCCCTCCTATCATAATAAGCGGAGAATTTTTATCTGCCGGTTTGCCGTCAATAAGTCTTTGTGTACGGGTTGCATTTTCACATCCGCATTTCATACAAACTGCATGTAATTTATCAACAGTTGTTGCAATGCACATTAACTCGGGCATGCTGCCGAACGGTTCACCTTTAAAGTCAAGTTCCAAACCTGTTCCTATAACTTTTTTGCCTTCTTCCATCAGTTTTGTTATAACTTTTACTATATTACTGTCAAAAAACTGGAGCTCGTCTATTGCAACAACTTCATCTTCAGGTTTTACAACATTCATAATCTGGATTGAATGTTTTACCTTTATTGCATCCAGCCAGAGTCCGTTTCTGGATTCAATATAATCTCCTTTTGAGCGTGTATCTATATCCGGCGAAATTACTTTTACTTTTCTTTTTGCTATGATTGACCGTCTTATTCTGCGTAAAAGTTCTTCTGTTTTACCGCAGCTCATAGGACCTGTGATTAATTCAAAACTATACCCGTACATCCCTTTCTCCTTACAAAAAAAATTATACAACTTTCAAGAAATATTTGAAAGTAAATTAATGTAAAATTTTGTCACGCAGTTTTTTTAATCCTGCTCCGTAGAAATATCGAAGCTGTTCAGGGAAGTTGTTTTCAATATCAACGAGGTACATGCTGAAAACGCTGAAAGCTTTGATTAAGAAAACGATTTCCGTATTTTTTGTCCAGGTAACGGCGGGCAGTGAATTTTTTGCGGGTTTTGTAATCCCGAAAATACCTTCGTTGTTGTCTGCTGTCAGGAAGATAAATTTGTCGTTTTTATAATGATCAAGCAATGAAATTGTTGAGTGTTCAAAAACTGTTCCGAAATTGCAGATAAATTTATCATATTTAACAATTTTAATATCCAGCCCTCTGTTGTAAGCGTCTAAAAGATATGTTTCAAGGTATTTAAAATCATGCGACCACAGGGCAACAAAAATATTATCACGGGCATTTTTAACTATTTCCGTTAATTTATCGTAAATTTTTGCGGCTCCTGAAATAGTTAAAACAGGTTCTGTATAGCTGTCTTCTTTTAAATCCGGCAGTTTTTTTTCAAGAAAATTAATAGTTGAATCGAGCTTTCTTTTGTATCTTTTGGTCAATTCTTTCGGACGGATTGGGGTGTAGGTTACGGGTTTTGTGTTGGACGGGATTACTATATGCATTGTTTCAAGAACTTTCAGGGTATCATAGGTTCTTGACTGCGGAATGGCTGCAAGTTTGCTTATTTCATAACCGGTTGCGGGGAATTTTTTCAAAAGTGCCGTATAAACCTTTGACTGGTATTCATTCAGTCCGATTTCTTTAAGTTTTTCTATAATTTCATCCATAAGATGAGTTTAGCTGATTTTTTGATTTTGGGCAAGGGGGAAGTTTATGAAGGCAGGAAGTCCGAAGCTCAAGCTGGTTTCTGTTCTGTGCGCAAAACGTTTTATTAAAAACAGCCTGTCTTTTTGCCTTTCGGACATCTATTTATGCTCTCGGGTGTGCTTCATTATACACTTCTTTTAAATGCTGTGTTGAAACATGTGTGTAAATTTGAGTATTTGAAATGCTTGCGTGACCTAAAAGTTCCTGAACAACTCTCAAATCTGCTCCGTTTTCTATCAAATGCGTTGCAAAGCTGTGGCGAAAAACGTGTGGTGTGACGTGTTTAGGCAGGTTTATTTTTTCTACAACATCGTTTATGGCATTTCTTATTGTTTTTGTCTGCAGGCGATAACCTGTGTTATTTATGAAAACCGGAGAATTTTCCTCTTCTGGCGGAGCAGGAAATCCTTTAGGAATAAGTGCTCTGGCTGTTTCAATGTAACGTTCAAGAAAATTTTTTGCTCTGTCTGTTACAAGGATAATACGTTCTTTTGAACCTTTTCCCAAAACTCTTATTTCGTTGTTTTCAAGGTTCAGGTCGCCGAAATTCAACCCTGCAAGTTCGGAAATTCTCATCCCAGTTGCCCATAAAAGTTCCAGGATAGTTCTGTTTCTATATCCTGCAGGTGTTTCTATTTTTGTATTGTTTAAAATTTGTTCCACTTCATCCGGGGTTAAAAATTTAGGGAGTGATTTTGGGCGCTTAGGGTTAATAAGGCTCATTGCAGGGTTTGAGTCAACTTTACGCTCGCGGTAAAGATATTTGTAAAAAGTTCTTAATGAAGCAATTTTTCGCGCTAGAGTTGTTTTTTTGTAATTAAATTTTTGAATAAAATGTAAATATTCTCTGATTTTTTGTAATGTAATATCTTCGCATGATTCTTCATCCATCCATACAAGAAAGCTCAAAATATCAGAGCAGTATGCCTTTGCAGTATGTTTGGAAAAGTTTTTTTCCGCTATTATGTATGATTTGAAATCTTCCAGATCCTGTTTTGAAGTTGTGTTAATCCCCATCTTTTCTACACCGTTTACATTATTGATTTTTTACAGTTACTATTATACAATATTTTTAGAATAATTAAAATAGTCAACTTATAACCGGTTGCAGGAGAAAACATGAATTATAAAAAATTATTGATATCATCTATTGTCGTTATGGCTGCTATGACTTCACAGGTTTACGCAAAAGAACTTCAGGCACAGGTTCAAAAAAGTACGGCAAATTCGACTAAACAAACAGTTTCTGCACCTGCCAAATCTGCAACTCAGATTTATCCCGAAATTGCAAGACTGATTGAGTACAATCAATGTGAAGAAGCAGATACAAAAATTCGTGAAAATCTTAATTTGAAGCCGAATGATATTAATCTTCTGGCTTTAAGAACAGTTTCCATGGCAAAACAGCATAAATTGGATCCTGCACAAAAAGAACTTGACAAACTGCTTAAACAATACCCTAAAAATCCGACGCTTCACTACGCGCAGGGTCTTGTTTATCTGCAGAGAACAACATCTTCAGACGTTGCTTATATCAAAAATACAAGGCAACTGATTAATGCATCTTTGAGAGAATTTGTTGAAGCAGTTAATTTAAATACTAATTACTATGAAGCATACAATGCTATGGGTGTTGCCACTTTAAAACTCGGCAATACAAACGATGCCGTGGATTTGTTTAATACGGCTTTGAAAATTAATCCGTCCTTTGCAACTGCTTACGATAATATCGGTATTGTTGAAATGATGAACGGCAATTTGGATTCTGCCGAAAATTATTTCTTGAAAGCTATGAAATACAATTCGCATAACCCTACAGCCTGGTATCATATGGCTCAGGTTGAAACACGCAGAGGAAATTATTCTAAAGCTTTGACATGGGTTAACCATTCCGTGCATGTTAATCCGAATTCTTCTCCGGCTTTGACTTTACAGGGTGAATTGTATTTGAAACAGGGCAATCAGGCTGCAGCTATTAATTCTTTCAAAAAAGCACAGATTGTTAAACCTGAAAACTCTAGACCTTATCTTAACCTTGCTACAATTTATGAAAACCGTGCGGATGAAGAATTTGCAATGGAACAGTTAAAAACCGCTATTGCAATTAATCCGGGTTATACTGAAGGTCGTTTGAAAATCGCTAATATGGCATTGCATATTAAAAAATACGATCAGGCGCTTGATTATTATTCAAAACTTATAGGTGATGCTGATTATAATGATGAAGCAATTATCGGTCTTGCAAATACTTATTACGAAATGGCCAAAGAAAGAGGGTCAAATGAAGGTATTACAACCAATAAAGAAGTTTACCTTGCTTATGATTACGTAAATAAGGCAATTGAACAATGTCCTGATGATTTGAAACTGCATCTTGCAAAATTAAAACTTGCAAGACTTGTTCACCAGGCTCCGCTTGCAAAAGACAGTCTTAACTATATTATTCAGGCTGCAGGAAACAACCTTATGGACAGTGTAATTAAGGGTGAAGCTTACCTTGCAATGGGCAGAGAAAAAGATGCCGTTTATACGTTTGAAAACGCTATTAATTTCTCAAATTCGGTTGATGATGACCTGTATCTTGCAGAGATTCTTGTTCATAATAAACAGTTCAGAACAGCAAGACAGGCTCTGCAAAAAGCCTTGATGAAGGATCCGGATAACGTTATTGCCAAAAACGGTATTCAATATATAAATCTTTGTGAAATTAAGTCAAATGAATTCTTTGATATTGCTCAAAGACAGTATCAGGAAAAGAATTACGCATCGGCTATAGAATACTGCAACCGCGCTATAGACTTTTATCATAACAGTTCGCAGATTGCAAAACTCAAAGCTATGTCGTATGAAAAAGAACTTAACTACAGAGGCGCAGTTAAATATTATCAGCAGTATCTTGCTATGAATCCTAACGCTTCCGATAAAGCTGAAGTTATGAAAAAAATTGAAAAATATAAAGTAAAGGCTCAATAAATATCTGACAATTTAAACAATTATCAGGCCGGGATATGAAAAAGTTCGATATACGAAAGACATTTGAAATATTTTTGAGAGAGCCCATCAGTGTATTAACTGAAGGGCTGTTTCAACTTGTCAGTATTGAGAATAATATATTTAACCGCAAACCCTATGTAAATATTGATTTTGTGAATAAAAAAACTCAAATTACGGTTGTTAACAGCGAAAAAATGTACAATCTTTTCCAGAAAGTTTTGTTTAAAAATAAATTAAAAGAGCAGAAAGAAAAAGTTACGGCAAAAACTAAAGCCTAATCGGATAATCATCAGGAATTTTCCAACCGTTACAGTAAATTATTGATGTACAATAGTTGCCGGAATTGATACCTGCACCGCTTGTAACTTCTCCTTTGCAAGCCCGTAAATAATTTTCCTTGTTGTCATCTATATCTTTGCATGTCCAATCTTGCCAGCTATATGGCGATACAACAATATTATTTCCGTAATTACGTAAAGAAAAATCGAAAACATCTTTACCCACTATTAATTTCTTTTTGTTTTTAGAACTCGGAAGAATTACTGTGAAATTGCCGTATAAATTTTGTAGTCCCGTGTATTGATAATTAAATAAAACAACACTTCCGTCAGGAAGTTCAACCCAGTCTGCCATGTTGCCATTATAGTAAAACCAATTAGGACTGCCCGATGTATCGTCAACCGATGTATAAATTTTATAATCCAATAGATTAGGGCTTTGAACAGATTTTGCCCTGCCTGTTATATTTATATACGAGTAAAAGTATATTTGAAAAAATTGTTCTGATGAATCTTTTTGGTAGGCTGTGTAAGAACTCCAATCCCAATTAACAGCATCCCCGTTGTCAGCCTTTGAGCGTTCAAGGATTTGGGATAAAACGGAATATGATTTTTTTAGAGAAGTTTCAACTACATGTTTTCTATACTTGGAAACTAAAGACGGAATAGTTAATGCAGCTACAACACCAATAATACCCAAAGTAATGAGCACTTCCGCTAAAGTAAACCCTTGTTTTTTCATTTGCTTATTTCCATAAAAAATATACTATTAACGCTTTTAATAGTTTATAAACTATTTAATATTATTATAAACTATTTAATATTATTATAAACTGTTGTTAATTGGTTGTCAAATTAATAAAATTATGGAATGGATGATAAATCGTACCTTAAAAAAATAGGTTTAAAACTAAAAATTTTGCGATCTTTAAAAGGATTTTCACAGGATGATATTGCGAATAAGCTAAATGTTGATAAAAGTTACTACAGTAAAATAGAGCGAGGACTAACAAACCCTTCCATCCTTTATCTAAAGCACGTTTCTGAGTTATTTAATATAAGCATAAGTGAACTTGTTGATTCTAATATTAATTTTTAACAGTTAACTTTCATGATATTATAAATTTATGGCTACAAAATACATGCAGGCAAAGTTTTTAATAAGTGCGGAAAAATTGTCGCAGTGTCCGCCTTACACACTGCCCGAGTTTCCGCTTCTCGGGCGTTCTAATGTAGGGAAGTCCTCATTTATTAACGCGCTTGCTAATCAGAAAAAACTTGCAAAAACATCTAATACGCCCGGTAAAACACGATTAATAAATTTCTTTCAGTTTTCCGACAAATTTATGATAGCTGATTTGCCCGGATACGGTTATGCAAAAGTTTCTAAAGAAGCACAGGACAGGTGGCAGAAATACTTAGAAGAATATCTTTTGGAACGGGAGCAGATATCCTCGTTAATTCAGCTGATAGACGGCCGGCATGAAATCCAAAAAAATGATTATCAAATGCGGCAATGGGTTGAGGCTTATAACCTTCCGATATTTACCGTTGTTACAAAAATGGATTATGTACCGAAATCAAAAACTTTGAATGTAATAAAAAATATTGAAAAACAATTTGGCGGAATTGTTCTGCCTTTCAGTGCCGTTGACAACAGATATAACGAGAAAATTTTTGAGCATATTTTAGGTTTTAAATCCAGTCAGGATAATAATTTATCTCTATAATTTTATTTTTTTTCAGTTTTGCATGCCCGCCTTTAATAAAATTGGTAAAAGAACCTGTCGGAGGCAGTATAGTAAGCGCCCATTTTAAAGGGTACACCCATAAACTCCTGTCCTGTCCGAAGCGTTCATAGGTGTAATCAATTTTATTTGCATCAATATTTTCAAATTTAAAATCTCCGAAGATTATACTTGCAGGAATTCCGTTCATCCCGCTCGAGATTATGGTTTCTACTCTGGCGGGAACAGTTGTACCTTGCGGGATAATTATGTTTCCGTTATAGATAACATCACTAACAACTATAAATGTTACAGGCTGGCCTTCAAAGATGCGGTTTTCATTTTTTATATCTTCTGTTATATGAAGTTTTATGGGAATTTTTACCGTACTTTCATAATCGTAATTTAAATGAGGTTCCGGTTTTTCAGGCTGAAGGTTTTTAAAATATGCATCTGCAAATTCATCTTGTACAATTTGCGAAAAACACGGGAGTGATATTGAAAATAAAAGCAAAACAGTAAAAATAATCTTATTCATATTTTAACTTTTCCTTTGAACCGCTTTTGATTTTTTCTTCGAGTAATTTTCTGTTGTTAATTGAAGTCAAAAGAAAATTCTGGTAATTCGGATTTTCTAAATATTCATTATTTGCCAGAAAATACGGGTATTTTGTAAAAATATACTCATAAATATGTGCAAGTCTTTTAGATGTCAGGTTTTTATTTGAGATTAAATCCTGATAGTGTTGTGGATAAGCTTTATTTATAAATGTTATAAGTGCAAGAGGGTTATACCCAGCTTTAACCATATAATCAACAGCTCTTTTGTCAGCAACTAATTCGAATTTTTTAGGTGCAGCTTTAATTTGAAGCGCAGTGAGCCAGCCGTTTCCTATTCCATCGAAAGTTCTTGAAGCATTTGAGATTTCTCTTGCAAGATATGCAGCCAGTTCATTTTCATCTTCTATGTGTTTGTAATACTCTTTATACATTACAATCTGTCTGCTTGTTACGGTAGTATCCATTTTCAGCAGGGAATCTTTGGCGTCTTTGTCATAGATAAAAATAATTCTTTCGTCGATTTTATTTGCGTTTAAAATACGGGTTCCCGTTATGTTAATTCTGTTTTGAATACTTTGTTCCTGAATAATTTCTTCATCTGTAACGGAAAAAGCTCCGGATATTATAAAAAACAGACAAATAATTGTTAATATATATTTTTTCATACTTAACTCCATTATATCTTTTAAATAATAATATATTAATTTATGATATTAGTCAAAATAAATGACCCCTTTGTTGGAGTCATTTCCTTTCCGTATATTGTTACTAAGTTAAAGTGTATTAATCCTTGTTTGACTTGTATTTGTAACTTAAAAGACTATAAGTATCCGCAGATGAAGATGATGAGTCACCGTAAAATACTGACATGTCAGTTGCACGGCGGTTGTTGAATTCGTCTTCTACTTCCATCCTTGCGCAATTTACATCATAAGCTGAGATTTCAGCACTGGTTATTCTTCCGTCATGGTTTGTGTCCATTTCATCAAAATGCTCAAGAATTTTTGACATTGTGCTTTCGGAAATTCCGCTTGCACCTGAGGCATAAAGCTGTGTTAATTCTGCCTTTGTCAGTCCCTGTGTTGAAATTCTGTTTGAAAGATTGTTCATTTCTTCTGCAGTAATAGTACCGTCACCGTCTTTGTCAATTGTACTGAAATTATTTTGCAGATAAGACGCAAATGTCTGGTTTAATATCCCGAGATTAGATGAATCTGTTCTTGCTTCGGTCAGATTTTCCAGTGTAAGACCGTTTGGGTACTGCGATGCAAGATAAGAATATGTGTTTGTTAATCCGGCATAAACACCGGCAAGTAAATTATTAGCCATACTACGCCCTCAATTTCTACCTGTTCATTGTAATTTTAATGATTTTCAACAAAAAGTCAAACCTCTAAACGAATGATTTGTAAAAATATGTAACAATGATTCTAAAAATTCTAAAGTTTTTCAAAAAACCTGCCGATATAAATTTTGTTGACAGATTTTATAAGGAGTGTGTACTCATGGATGAAAAAAATTATACTGATATGGAAGATTTGATGGTAGATTACGGTGAAATGACAAGCTTTGACTTTAATTCGCTTGATTACCGTCAGGTTAGGGATTTGCAAAGAATCACCGAAAGTGAATATTCAAATAAACCTTATGCGTTTAAATACGGCAACTTTGATTTAGTTGATATGATTCACTCGTTTATTACACAGTATCAAAAAAAGGAAAATGCATAGTTTCAAATAATCTAAGGAGTGTGCAATGAATAACAAAGAACTTTTTGAAAACAATTGTTTTCCGCTTTCGTGGTGCGAAGATGAGGAACATTTTACTCCGCAAATTCCGCAGCGCAAAGATTTGACAACATTGTTAGCGGAACTTGAAGATATTAAAAACAGAATAGATGAATTAGATGCAAGAGAATGGTACCTTGCAAAACTTGTGAGATTTCACAATGAAGGTTTTACAAAATAGCAGCCCCTGCTGTTAAGAGGAACAGCTGCCGGGATTTGGGATAGCAAAAATTCATAACAATACATATACATTTACGCCGGCCTAACATTCGGCGTTTTTTTTATGGCAGGCATAGGCAGTGGAAATAAAGTATTCGGGATTATAATGCATTATTATTGGAAGGTTATAATTCTTGTAATAAAAAATAAGACGGATTAAAAAATCCGTCCATGAATTAAATATGGTTCTTTAATAAAAAGGAGCCGTAAATTACGCGGGGTTGTTGCGAGGTTTTCCCACAGCGCCGATAAGAATATCAATTACTTTCGGCATCTGGCATTTGAAAGAATAGTTTCCGTTTTTGAGTGAACATTTTGAACAGTCGCATTTGATTGAATAGCATTCAATAGCTTGTTCTGTCCAGCTTTGGGTAATCGAATTTGAGATTTCGCCGTTATTTTGCGGATAAAAAATTTCCTCCATAAAAGCCACTCCTAAATAAGATAATTACTAACCCATTTATATTTTAACCTATAGGCAGGCTGTTTTAATCCTTCAAAAAGAGGAGATTTGTTTGTTATATAAATATACAAAAATGCATAACCGCGTGTACATCATAAACAACGCAACTATGCATTTTTGTATGTGATATTAGTTTCTGATTTTATTTTTGTCCGTTGAATGCCTGAAGTCCTAAATATTTTGCGGCAGAACCTAATTTTTGCTCAATTCTCAATAGCTGGTTGTATTTTGCCATTCTGTCAGAGCGCGATGCAGAGCCGGTTTTGATTTGTCCGCTGTTTACGGCAACCGCTAAATCTGCAATAAATGTATCTTCAGTTTCTCCCGAGCGGTGTGAAATAATGGTTGTGTAGCCTGCTGCATGAGCCATTGAAATCGCATCAAGAGTTTCTGATAGAGTACCTATCTGGTTAACCTTAATCAGAATTGAATTTGCCACACCGCGTTTAATACCGTCGGCTAAACGTCTTGTATTAGTTACAAAAAGATCGTCGCCTACAAGCTGGCAATTGTTTCCGACACGTCGGGTAAGCATTTCCCATCCTTCCCAATCCTGTTCTGCCATGCCGTCTTCTATTGAAATTATCGGATATTTCTTAACCCATTCGTCTAAAAAGTCCGTCATTTCTTTATTATCAAAGGATTTACCTTCACCTTTCAAATTATATTTACCGTTTTCATAGAACTCGGATGAGGCAACATCAAGACATATTTTTATCTGGTTTGTGTTATAACCTGCTTTATCTATAGCTTCAAGTATAACTTCAATACCTTCTGCATTCGAGCCTAAGTTAGGAGCAAATCCGCCTTCATCACCGACAGATGTTGCCATTCCTTTATTTTTTAAAACATTTTTCAATGTATGAAAAACGTTACAGCCCATTTCAATGGCATGAGAAAAGCTTTCAGCTCCGACAGGTGCAATCATAAATTCCTGAAAATCAATGTTATTATCGGCATGTGCTCCGCCGTTTATAATGTTCATCATAGGCACGGGCAGAGTTAGAGCATTAATTCCGCCTAAATATCTGTACAGTGCCATACCGTAAGCTTTTGCAGCTGCTTTTGCAACGGCAAGCGAAACACCTAAAATTGCATTAGCCCCGAGTTTGGATTTGTTTTCGGTTCCGTCCATGTCAATCATAAATGTATCAATTTCTTTCTGATGAGAAGCTTTTTCGCCGATAAGCTCGGGAGCAATAATGTTGTTTACATTATCAACGGCTTTTTGAACACTTTTGCCCATATATTTTGATTTGTCGCCGTCTCTGAGTTCAAGTGCCTCAAAAATCCCTGTTGAAGCGCCTGAAGGTACCGCAGCTCTGCCTCTTACGCCATTTGTAAGTTTGACATCCACTTCTACCGTCGGATTGCCGCGTGAATCCAAAATCTGTCTTGCATAAACATCTTCAATATATGTTGACATATAAGACCTCCGTTATAATACCATTTTGATGTAATTACAAAAAGACAAAGCCGTCGTAACACTCTCTGTTTTTTGCAATTTTGTCATAAAACTTTTAATTTTTCAAGTAGTACAATTATGTAATTATGCATTTTAATTGTTTGATAAAGCGTTGTGAAGTTTGTTTTTTACTTTATAAATTATATGCTTCATGCTTCCGAAATATCCGAAAAACATTATTGCCGAAGCACTTATCCACGCAATCGGACCTGCATAGAATATCCCTGTATAACCGAATTTTATTGCTAGATAAACAGCGGCAAATATTCTCATAATAAGTTCTGCGATACAGGCCAGAAGCGGGAATAATGTTTCACCCATACCTTGAAGTGCATTTCTGTAAATAAAAATTTGACCGAGGAAGAAGTAAAATATAGTGCTGATTAATAAATATTTATGCGCAATATCAATAATTTCTTTTGTTGCAGTTCCGATAAACGCCCCGATAATGTCTGTTCCCCATATTCTCATTACAAAAGCCATGATAATACTTAAAATAATATTTATTAACGAAGTCTGTATAACCCCTAATCTTATTCTTTTAAATTTAATTGCCCCGAAATTTTGTGCGACATAAGCAGCCAGCGCAACCCCGAATGACATCATTGGCAGAGTGGCTATTTGTTCAATTCTTAATGCTGCGGTGAACGCGGCAATAACATTTGATCCGAATGAATTACATACGCTTTGTATAACCAGAACGCTGATTCCGATTATAGAAAACTGAAGGGCCATTGGAACTCCTACACGCAAATGTTCATAAGCCGAATTAAAAAAGTCACTGTCAAATTTTATACGCCATTCATTTTTATGGATTCTGAGAATGGGCATTCTGTATCTTACATAAATCAGACATAATAAAACGGAAATCCCCTGCGAAAGTAAAACAGCAATTGCAGAGCCTGGAACGCCCATGTGAAATACCTGTATAAAAATCAAAGCCAGTATAATGTTTGCAATAGATGCAATAATCAGAAAATATAACGGGGTTTTGCTGTCCCCTAAAGCCCTGATTATACTTGAAACCATATTATACATGGTCGTAATGATTAACCCCAGTATAATAATTTCGGCATACCAGAAAGCATTGTGATAGATGTTATCAGGAATGTTCATCCAGTGCAAAATTGGATTAATAAATAAAGAACATACCACGGTAAATGCAAGAGTTACAATGGTGCTTAAAATTGTGGATACAACAACAGAATTTCTGACACCTTCAATATCTTTAGCTCCGTATCTTTGTCCTGTAATAACGGCAAATCCGTTTGTTAAACCGACAATAATGAAAGTTATAAGAAAAAAAACAGGAGCAACAGCACCGACGGACGCGAAGGATTCAACGCCAAGCGTTCTTCCCACAATCACAAGATCGGCAATGTTATATAATTGCTGGAAAATGTTACCAATAAGTAACGGTACGGAAAATAAAAGTATATGTTTTAAAGGGTCTCCCTTTGTCATGTCGGTAATCATAAAAACAACCTTTTTTAATAAATTTTGTTAACATTATAAATGAAAAACATTTTTTTATTAAAGTTTTTTTATATTATTCCGTAAAATTAAAAAAATTATATAGGTAGTATAATGGATATAAATTCTTTATTAAAAATATTTAAATCGGTTGATACAAATAATGATTCAGTGATTTCCGAACAGGAACTTAAAAACAGTAATATAAAAGGTTCAGTTTGGGAAAACTGGTTGCAACCCGATATGTCTTTGGAATATTTTGTTGTGCATGGACTTACACTTGAGCATGAAGGCGAGGAAAACAAAAGCGAAAACATTTCTCAAAGTTCATTTGATAAAATGCACTCCAAACTTGTTTCGCAGGGTATACAGCCTTGCTGGTATAATGAAAAAAATGGTATTATGTATTATCAAAATTGTATATCATTGTGCACAAAGAATATAGAAACTTATGATGATATTCCGGATGCTCCGAGCCAGGGTGTAAAAAGTGCAAAAGGCGCAGATATCTCAAAACTTCGGCTTACTGATGAGCAGCTTTTAAATTTGGTTATTGATGATTATACAACAATGTCTGATGAACAGAGAGCTGTTTTTGAAAAATACAGACACAATATGGATAAAATGGGATGCGGTATTGAAAGCTTACATGAAAAAGGTTATACAGGTTACGGAGCCGTTGCTTTATTAGACGGGAAGTACTGTTCTCATGATATGTATAAAGATAAAATTCAATCTTCAACCGATATCGGAACTAATATAGATTCAAAGGAAGGGCCGTCTTGGCATACGGCTGCAATGCTTTCTATAATGCATAAAACAGCTCCGGATGCAGAAATAGTTCACTATTGCTGTACTGATATGGATCCAAAAATACAGACAAACCAGCTTGCTGAAGCAATAAATGATATTATAGAAAAAAATAAAGATTTACCGGATGAAAAAAAAGTCAGAACAATTGTAATAGGCTATGGCTTTTCTCCGGAAAATCCTAATTACGAAGAAAACATAGCTCTTTGTAAAAAAGCAATTGATGAAGGAATATTTATTTGTTCAAATAATATGGAACAATTGTATGGTA
Source organism: uncultured bacterium (assembly GCA_949296425.1). Classification (GTDB taxonomy): domain Bacteria; phylum Cyanobacteriota; class Vampirovibrionia; order Gastranaerophilales; family Gastranaerophilaceae; genus Stercorousia. The sequence continues at coordinate 8,133 of CASFPN010000024.1, read as the reverse complement.
TAGAGTTAAATGGTGCGGACAGAGATGCTAAAGGAGATGTAAATTCTCCTCAAAGCTATAGTGTAGCAACGTGGGTGGATGAAAATGATTATAAAAATGTAAAGAAAAAATGGTTAGACAAACTTTTGCATTTTCCTATGCAGCATTTGACTATTGCCCATGGCGACGGTAAAAGTATACAATATGAAGGTTCTGACGGGGGTATATGCTGGGGTAATTCTGTCGGTTCATTGTATAATGATTTTCTTAGTATTAATCCTGATTTAAAACCTCAGGAATTTATAGATTTATTAATAGAAACTTCTGACGATCTTAACGTAAACGGTGTATATTGCGGAAGATTGCTTAATGCGGAAAGTGCTATGCAAAAATTAGAAGAAGTTGAAAATTAGGGAGTTATATATATGTTTTCGCGAAATATTATTAAGAGATAAACATAATGTCGCGAACTGGCTGCAAAATCCGTTGAGCCGGAGGCGAAACGTGATTTTTGTCCCTACCTGAGGTTTTGGAATCTTACCACCGGCAAGACCCTGCCCGGGGACATTTTGCACGAAATCATTCGGCAAAAGCAGTCAAACAAGTTCAGAGTCTGCCCTGAATTTATTTCAGGGGTAACAATTTTAGCGATTACTAGTGGAATTTGCTATATAAGTCCTGAAAATTAATACTTGAAATTTAAAAACTTTTATGAGAATATTAAACACGACAGTTGTAAAACTGTGAAAATAATGGCTGGGTAGCTCAGTTGGTGAGAGCGCACGGCTCATACCCGTGAGGTCGAGAGTTCGAATCTCTCCCCAGCTATTTTTTATTAGTTTTTGTATTAGTTTTTCAGTGAGTGAGCGCACGGCTGTATTTTTGTTGTATTTTTACGGGACATTTTACTTGAACGAATAAAAAGATTATTCGGTAAAGTTGGCTTTGTGTGGGAGTTTTGGCGGTCGGAAGTGTCCGAAAATAATCAAACCTGTGTTCTTTTACATTCGACCTTTCTCAAACCTATATCAATAGTAAGGTAAATCATTATTATACATCCTAATAGATTGATTATTCAATGCTAAAAAGATTCCCCCAAACACTTTTTATATCCAGTGATTGGGGAAAGGTGAATGAATATTCTTTTATTTTTATAATCATATATTTACATATACATCACTGGCTGTGTATGAATTTTTTGTTGTTCCGGCAGGGACTTGTGCATCTTCACCACGCATAAGTAAAAATAATGGACATAGAATGACTCCTAAACAGATTGATAATACCGTTTTATCATCTGGATGCTGTGCAACTGTTCCTGATAAAGGAACATATGTACCATCTACCGCGGTTGTATGAAAATCACTTATTGTAATTTGACCTGATGAACCTATTCTGCCTCTATCTTTGGCAAAAGTAATTTGAGCAGAAACTGGCGTTCCGGACTTTATTAATATGGTTCCATTCGAGGATTTTACATCCTGTAAAACTGTGAATTTTACGGTTGAACCACTTACAACATCTCGTGTTGAAACTGTTTCGTTACTTTTAATTATTACAGGAGTATTTGCAGGTAACTTAATCTGCTCAGGAATAATAGTTTGTTTAGGCATTGAAGGATATTCCATTTTTGCATTGATATTCTCATGGTCTGTTGTTTGTAGAAAATCATATAAAGATTCCGCTTTTACACTTGCATTTGTAAAAATAAAAGTTGCAAAAGTAAACAATAAAAACATTGCAATAAATTTGTTTTTCATATTTTTTCCCTTCTTATTTTAGCTATTTGATTAACAATCAAGATAAATAGCGTACCCATAATTAGTCCGACAGTAAATCTTACAAAATTTCCTGTATTATAATTTTTATTAAAATAATTGACAGCTAAATCAAATATCACAATTAAAAACATAATAATGATAATTTTTATATTTATTTTTATCTCGTTAATTAATAACGATAACAATGAAGTAATTGCAGTACCTATATAAAATCCATAGCATCTACAACATAAAGCAATTGGATAATTAAAAATCCAAAAAGAACGGTCTGGCCGCTGATGACAAGAAAACATATATAATGCGGTTAATCTTGCAGATAAATCATATTTGTGTAAATGCGCCATTATTGGTGCAAAAGTGCTGCCTATAATGAAAAAAAGACTATAAATTGTAAATACACAGAATATAAAAACTTTAAATTGTTTTTTAATCATACACAAGTTTCTTGCTACTATTAATAGAATAATTCTATTTTACAGTGTAATATTTCTATTGTCAATAGGTTTATTCCAATTTAAAAATATATTATTATAATAAAATGAATATTAAAAAGTTATTTGGTAAGAGAGTAAAAGAAAAACGGATAAAGCTAGAACTTACACAGGAACAGCTTGCTGAAAAAATTGGAATTTCTTCTAAAAGTTTGAGTCAAATTGAATTAGGAAATAATTTTGTATCTTCTGAAAATTTAGAAGCAATATGCATTGCATTGAATACTACACCTAAAACCTTATTTGATTTTGTCGATGAAAATATTGATAACTACACAGTTGTATCTCAAAAATTACAAAAAAATAAATCATTATTAGATAAAGTTGCTAAAATAATTTCAATTATAGAATAAACATTGTTCAAATTTAACATACTTTGCAATTAAAGCCCCCTAAAATCAACAAATTTTTTCAGCAGTCCCTTTTTAGTCCCTTTTGGGTCTATTTTGGCTCATTTTTGCAGTTCGGGGACAGGGTGAAAACGCACTAAAAAAGAGCCTTTTCAGGCTCTTTCAAAATGGAGGAGGAGGTGGGATTCGAACCCACGGTACGCGTGAACGTACGACAGTTTTCAAGACTGCTCCAATCAACCGCTCTGGCACTCCTCCATACAGTTGTCGGATGTATTCTATTGTATGTGATAAATTTTTATTGTCAAGCAGATATTAAAGGTATGAATATAGGCTATTTACAGAAAATAGTTTACCTTATTATTCACTTAACCTCTTAGTTTCTGTCCTTTCCGATGTCCATCTCTTTAACCCCCCCCAAAAAAAAAGGGTGAGAGGATATTTTTTCCGTGCGCTTTAGCGCGCCATAAAGAACTTATAGTCCTAACGTCTTATCGTCTTATAGACTAAAAAAAAGCTATGTACATTGAAGTGCATAGCTGTTGATTAGGGATATGTGTATCTTAGTTCTCTAAGGAGTATGGTTATATATTAGCAGACGAAATTTGAAATGAAATCATAAATTTGTATGATGTTTTAAAATTTGTGCTATAATCATATTATGTTCGACAGTTTAAGCGAAAAATTACAAGGAATTATAAGTCGTACACGTAATCAGGAACTTACGCAGGACAATATGCAGGAAGCCCTGCGGGAAATCAGACGTGCGCTTTTAGAGGCTGATGTTAATTTAAGGGTTGTAAAATCTTTTATTTCCGCTGTTAAAGATAAGGCAGAAGGAGAAAAAGTCCTTGAAGGTGTTGATCCGTCCCAGCAATTAGTCAAAATTGTTCATGACGAACTTGTAAATCTTTTGGGCAAAGAACAAAAACCATTGGATTTTTCAGGCAGCCCCAATTTAATTATGATGCTTGGACTTCAGGGTTCAGGTAAAACAACTTCATCTGCTAAACTGGCTGTTAAACTTAAGAAAGAAGGCAGAAAACCGCTTTTGGCAGCCTGTGATATATACAGGCCAGCTGCGGTTTCCCAGCTGCAAACCTTAGGAAGCGAAATTGAAACGGAAGTTTTTACTATCCCTGATTGTACAGATGTGCAAAAAATTGTTAGAGGTGCAATTGATTTTGCAAATTTAAACGGATTTAATACCATAATTCTGGATACAGCGGGACGTTTGCAGATTGATACTGACATGATGGCGGAACTTCTTTTGATTGACAGAATTTTTCATCCGGCGGAAAAACTTCTTGTAATAGATGCAATGACAGGGCAGGAAGCTGTTAATGTCGCAGAGAATTTTGATGCACAGTTAGGTTTGACCGGTTTGGTTTTAACAAAACTTGACGGTGACAGCCGCGGGGGTTCTGCTTTGAGTGTGTCTTACTGTACGGGAAAACCGATTAAACTTACCGGTACCGGAGAAAAGCTAAACGCTCTTGAAGATTTTTATCCTGAACGCATGGCTACACGCATATTAGGAATGGGTGACATTGTATCGCTTGTTGAACGGGCGCAGGAAGTTTTTGATGAAAAACAAGCCCGCGAGCTTGAAGAAAAAATGAGCAAGAACAATTTCTCATTTAACGACTTTTTAAAAATGCAAAAACAGATGCAGGCATTCGGTTCAATGGGGAATTTACTCGGCATGCTAGGATTAAATATCGCAAAAGATGACAGGGATAAAATTACCCATGAAGGTGAAAAGCAGTTCAAAAAAATGGAAGTTTTTATATCAAGTATGACCCCTGAAGAACGAGCTAATCCTGATTTGTTGAATACAAGCCGGAAAAAACGTATTGCAAAAGGCTGCGGTATGGATTATGCGGAATTGAACGCGTTTATTAAGCAGTTTGAGAGCATGCGTACAATGATGAAGGGTATGACTGATATGAAAAGTATGTTTGGAAAAATGACAGGCGGTATGCCTGACATGAGCAGGATGGGGAATCTTGGCGGATTTGGCGGTTATAAAGGTAAAATGGGTAAACATGCCATGAATAAAGCCATGAAAATGATGCGTCGTTTCAAATGAAGCGTGCCGCTTCACCCGTCAATCTGATTTTTTAATAAACTTATTTTGTCATAACTAAAGAGAAGCGTGCCGTTTTACCAGTCAATCCAACTTTTCATTAAACTTATTTTGTCATAACTGAAGAGAAGCGTGCCGCTTCACCGGTATAAAAAACAAAATGCGCCGGAATAAAATGTCCCTGGCGCATTGTTTAAAATAATTTTTTTAATCATTCAAAGGAATTGTTATAATATATTTATCGCCTTCACGTACTTTTGTTATTTCTGATGTATCGACATTTTCCCCGAATGCAAATGCCTGACTGTATTTTACAATTTCCTGTTTGCTGCGGGTATTTTTTTCGCCTGCGGCATTTATAATCACTGTGTTCCCGTCTGTTTTCACTTCAACATTTTTTTCATCATTGTCAAACGGCCTTAAATCTATGATAATTTTGTAAGCGTCATCGGCTTTTTCAACATGAATGAATTGCGAAGCCTGATCTGCCATTTTTTGCTGCATTTTCATTGCTCGTTTATCAAGCCATTCCTGCTGTTTAAGTGCTCTGCGCTCCATTTTGTCAAAGTTTTTCTCGCGTTGCATTACGGCTCTGTCCACTCTTCTCATATAGAAAGACGGATCTAATACGCGTTTAAAATGCCAGTCTGCAACTACATAAAAAGCCAAAAACGAACCTAAAAATACCAGAAGCCCTGTCAAAATATGTCTTAATGCAGGATGCTTACATAAAAAGCAATCATCAAATTCCTCATGTCTATAGTTGTTTTCTTCCATTTGAAAAACTCCTTTCGTTATAATTACAAATATAAGTATAAAAAGTTATGTTTTTATGTCAACTGCATAATTTGGCTAGTCCACTTGAAAAAAAGTATTACCTGTGTTATTATGGTAGTAATAAGTGTGAAGTTGTTTTTAACGGAGTGGAAATATGGCTAAGATTTTAGTGACTATGCCTGATGCGTTTTTACACAAGATTGACAGTGTAGCGGTTAATGAACAAAGAACCAGAAGCGAACTTATTCGTGAAGCTTTAAGAAGTTATATGAAGCGATCAAATATAAACCCGCAGAAGGCACAAAAAGATGCGGAATTTTTGGAACATTTGCTTGATTAATCCAGAAAAAGTTTCTGCACCCATTTTATAAGACTTGATATCTCGTAAGGTTTCGGGATATAAACATCAGCACCGGCATTTAAAATCATTTCTTTATCATGAATTGCGGATGTAACTATTAATTTTGTCCTGTCATAATCAGAATTTTGTCTTAGTTCTTTACAGATTTCAAGTCCTTTCATGCTTTCTGTATCACCTGCATCCAGAATTATCAGTGCAGGGACAATATTTGTGCTGCTTAAATTGTCAACTGCAGATACATCATAACCTTGAAGTTCCAGAATAGTAGTCAAAAGAACTTTTGTAGCTTCATCTTCTTCAATAATAAATATTCTGTTGTTAATTTCATCTTCAACGGCGTTTTCAGCTGTAATTCGCGGTCTTTCTATCAGATAATTTGATTTTGACGGCAAATCAGCCATCCTGTGAATTTGCATCAGGGAATGAATAAGTCCGTTTGAATCTTTGTACTGGATAAATTCGTTTGTAACAACACCGATTGTTGTATGTACAAAATTTGAACGTCTTCCGGCAATATCATCCCCGCGCATAATCATAAATCCGCGTTTATTATCCTGTTGAGAATAAAATTTCGGGGCTACTGAATCAAAAGCGAAGGTCAGAAAGTTTGCGATTTTTTCCGCTTTTAAACAGTCAGTAATAAGTAAAAATTCATTATCCGAAAGCATACCGAGATAATCTGATTCTGACAGGACTGAATTCATTATTGCGCAATATGTATGGACAAGTTTGTCTGAAGCCAGTTCAGTATAGGTTTCTTTATAATTGTTAAAATTTTCAATACTTATATACATTACGGCCCATAGTGTATTTTCTCCGACTATGCGCTTTAAAGCTCTGAGGGAATAATTTTTTGAAGGGAGACAGACATTTCGGTTCATATTTGATTCAAATTCACGCCTCAGATGTGCTTTTATACGCATTAAAAATTCATCGGGGTTAACTGGTTCGGATATAAAGTCATCGGCACCGTTTTGTAAAACCGCGAGTTTATCTGCGAGTTCGGCTGATTTTGATGTGGCAATGATAACAGGTCGCATGTCATACGTAAGCGCTCTGATTTTTTTGCAAAAGTCAGCAAGGTCGCTTTCTATACTGTCGGAAATTATTATCAGGTCAGGTTCTTTGTCCTGAATAATTTTCAGGGCAGAAAGCAGATTTTTTGTAATAATAACGGAAATATTACTGTTTTTAAGAAGTTTTCTGTATTTTACTGAAATTTCGCGTCGTTTATCAATAATCAATGTTACCGGCTGCATTGTTCCCTCGCTTGGAATTCTATATTTGATGCAGGCAAAATAACTTCAAATGTTGTTTGATGATTTTGGGATTTCACGGAAATTTTGCCGCCCATTTTTTCTATCAGATTTTTTGTTATATATAATCCGAGTCCGCTCCCTTGAACTTTGCGGGTTAACGGGTTGTCTATTCTTGAAAATTTTGTGAATATTTTTTCGTAATCTTCTTCCGGGATGTCAATACCGGTGTTAGTTACCTTTATCGAAACACGATCATTTAAAAAAGATGATTTTATATAAATCGTGGAATTTTCATCTCCGTATTTAGCGGCGTTTTCTATAATATTTGTCAAAATCTGTTCAAACTTATCTTTATCAACAAGAACGGAAGGAGTATTACGGCTTATTTCCAATTCAAAATTTTTATCTTTGTACTGGTTTTTTATAATAGATATTATTGTTTCCGCAACAGGTTTTATAGAAATTTCTTTGAAAACAAGCGAGCCTTTTGTATTTTGCAGTTTAGTAACCGAAAGCATATTTTCAACAAGATTGATTAACCTGTTTGATTGTTCAACAATAATTTTTAAAAATTTCTTTTTGCTGTCATCATCAAGTTTGTCCCATGATGACAGCATAGTTTCGGAAAACCCTCTGATTGAAGTAAGAGGGGTCCTCAATTCATGGCTTACTGTTGATATAAAATCTTCATAATCTTTGTCATTCATAATATTTATTATAACAAAGTTTTTACTTATACTAAAAAAAGTTAATTTTTTTTAAATTATTTTTTGTTGCAAGAGTTGAAACTCATAATAAATAGTGTTATAATAATAAAAACAATCTGAATAATCATTAAAAATTTTTGAGGAATGATAGTTATGAATAAACAATTACAAGGTCTCTTTAACATGAGATATTTTGGTTTTACCCTAGCGGAAATGATGGTAGTCATGCTGATTTTGAGTATTATTATGGCAGCAATGGCACCGGTAATGACAACACGCAATAAATTAGATCAATCTTCCCCTTGGCAGTGGTCAACAAACGGTTCAGATGCATACTTT
>CASFPN010000023.1 GCA_949296425.1 uncultured bacterium | reverse complement strand
GGCATAGATGCGAAGCTAGTTTAGAAGTTAAGAAGATAAGAAGATATGAAGATAGGCTATTAACAGAAACTACCTCCTTCCTTCCCTTATTAGGGAAGGATAAGAGGATGGGTAACAATCAATACCCACCCCAACCCTCCCGAATCAGGGAGAGAGTATCCTGTCATTGCGAGGGTGCTACGCACGTAGATCTGCCGGTCAGTCAACGCAAATACGTCTTTACCCTTGCAAAAGCTACTGCGCACGCAGCCCTATCGAACAAGCAACGTAAATGCGCTTTTACCCTTGCTGAAGTTCTCATCACCCTCGGCATAATCGCTGTGGTCGCAGCAATTACAATCCCAGGTCTGATAGCTGATTACCAGAAAAAAGTTTTAGTTTCTCAATTCAAAAAAAGCTACTCAAACTTATCAAATGCTCTTAATTTGGTGCAGGCTGAATACGGTGGTGTATATGATTGCTATGTTCCTAGTGCTGGCGCATATCATACTGATGAATGCAAGCCTTTTTTTGATAATTATTTGAAAAAACTAAACATTATAAAAGAATGTTCTGACTGGAGAAATAAATGTCATCCGACATATAAAAATAAATCTGAGGTTTTGGCTGCCGGTGGAGAAGTGAATAATTCTGCCTGCTCATTTGATATTGATTCATTTACAACTTATTATACTTTAGCTGACGGCTCACTGTTTGCTTTACAAAATTATGGTAATCCGCAGCATCATCAGGTATTTCCGGTAGTAGACGTAAACGGAATGAAAGGCCCCAACAAATGGGGATATGATCTTTATATGCTGACGTTTCATCGCAAAAATGACGGGCAGAATGTTATATTATCTAATAGAGTATGTGCAATGAAAGAAAAAGGCGGAATGTTTCTTAAGGAAGTTTTAGGTGAGTAAGATTTGCATAAAATTTTTTAATATGTTATATTCTGCTGTATGAAAAATTTTGCAGTATGTTTTAATCCGAATGTAGCGCATTCTGTTGAAGTAAAAGACAAGCTTTTAAATATTCTGTCAGTAAAAGGAATAAATGCTGCAGTTTTGGATATTGATGCATTACAAGACGGTTTTGATTTTGTTTTTGTAATCGGCGGTGACGGCACTATATTGAAAAGCGCAAGGTTTTTTGCAAAATTTCAAACGCCTGTTTTTGGAATAAATTTAGGACGTTTAGGATTTCTTTCCCAATCATCAAAAGAAGATATTGAAAAATCAGTTGATAAAATATTAGACGGAAAATTTATTGTACAGGAAAGAATAATGCTGAGGTATGCCGAGTATACCGCAATGAATGATTTTGTTTTAAAGTGTTCGGCTATGGGCAGAACATCAAAGTTTATTTTAAAAATTAACGGTAAACCTGTTTGTAAGTATCTCGCTGACGGCATTATAATTTCAACCCCTACAGGATCGACAGCTTACGGTTTGTCTGCCGGAGGCCCGGTTGTTTCTCCATCTCTTAATGCGATTATAATTGTGCCTATCTGCCCGCATACGCTTACTGCACGGCCTCTTGTAGTTGCCGATACGGAAAAAATTTCAGTATGCACAGATGAAACCAAAGAACATTTTTTATATGCTGACGGACAGGAAACTTTGCTGTTTAATAAAGAAATTAATATTGAAAAATCCGATTATAAAGTAAAGCTGGCTTTGCTTGAAAATTCAGATTTTTACTCGGTATTGAGCGGCAAACTCCACTGGGGAGTACCTCTGAAATATAATTATTAATTTTTGTTCATAATTTTTGATAATTTCTTGTACTTTTTTTCTATTTAAAATAGTATGTTATTATACTATTGTAGATGTCTAATTATACAATTACATAAAGAGGTAAAAAAGTGGAAAATTTCGTATCAGATATCTTTGCTAAAAAAGATGAAACAACAAGCAATGATCAACAGAGGTCTCCTGTTAACCCTACAAAAATAAAAGTTATAGGTGTCGGCGGCGGCGGCGGTAATGCTGTTAACCGAATGATAAAAGCTGGACTTTCAGGTGTAGAGTTCTGGTTGATGAATACAGATTTACAGGTTTTGGAATACGGGCAGACCAAGAACAGAATTCAGTTAGGTGCTAAATCAACAAACGGCCTTGGTGCAGGCGGAGATCCTTCAGTAGGTGAAAAAGCTGCAGAAGAAGCTCAACAGGAAATAACAGAAGCCTTAGACGGCGCTGATATGGTATTTATTACAGCCGGAATGGGCGGTGGAACAGGTACCGGTGCAGCTCCGGTTGTTGCTAAAATAGCTAAAGAATTGGGTATTTTAACAATTGCAGTCGTTACCAAACCGTTTACCTGGGAAGGCAGAAAAAGACAAAATCAGGCAAATCAAGGTTTGGAAAAACTCAGAGAAGCTGTCGATGCTGTTATTGTTGTTCCAAATGATAAGTTGTTACAGGTTGTTGACAGGCAGGTATCTTTGACCGAATCATTTATCATTGTTGATGAAGTCCTTTTAAGAGGTGTTCAGGGTATTTCTGATATCATTACTGTTCCCGGACTTATTAACGTTGACTTTGCTGATGTTAAATGTGTTATGCAGGCATCAGGTTCTGCCCTTATGGGTATTGGCCGCGGTCAGGGTGAAGGCAGGGCTGTTAAAGCTGCTGAAATCGCTATTAACTCTCAGCTTCTTGAATCTTCAATCAACGGCGCAACAGGTGTAATCGTTAATATTACCGGCGGTCCTGATATGACATTACATGAAATTTCTGATGCTGCAAATATTATTCATGATGCTGTTAACGATGATGCAACAGTTATTATCGGTACTGCTGTTAATGAAAATATTCAGGGTGAAATACAGATTACTGTTATTGCAACAGGGTTTGAATTGAAGAATTCTTCAAAACCTGAACAAAAAACAGATGTAAAACAGTTGAGTGCTTCTGACTTCTTTGCAGGTACATTTAACAACTCTCCTGTTTCAACTCCTCAATCTCAGGTAAGAAGATCTTCAATGCCGGATGTTTCCCCGAGCTTTACAAACATTGAAATCCCTGATTTCTTGAAGAAATAGGATTAATGTTTCAGTTAAGCAGGAAAAGACTGTTAGAATTTGAATCACACTAACAACAGCTGGAATATGAAAAAGATAGAAAGAGAATCGGTGTAATTACCGGTTCTCTTTCACTATGGTATTTTTGCGTAATTGTCAACCATAGCTTAGCCCTCGTGTTCATTTCCTTAAAAAGTTGTGTGTGTGATGTAAGTTAGCACATGTGCTAAGCACTACATGAAAATTTTATTATAATTTCCTTTATCTATTCTTCAATCAAAACCCTGTCAAGACAGGCTTTAGGGGAATAGTGCCATTCGCGGTATGTTATGCGTTTAACCTTAAATCCTGAACGTTCTATAATAGCTTGCTTCTTAACATTTGAAATTCTATCGCAAGTTTTGTCTTCAAGCCCGTCAATTTCAACTACGAATTTGTCATCAACCAGCAAATCAGCACTCAAACCAGCAATATCTGCTCCTGCAACGACCCTGTGTCCGAGTTCTCTCATTTTTTCAGCAACTTCACGCTCAAGCGGATTTTTGTAGATATTTTCGTCTATGTCGCCAGAAAGCATTGCCTGTTTGCGGTCCTGATAAAGCTGCATATATGATACGTAATTCCTGAAATGACCTTCCGGGAGTTCTCTGGGGTTACGTGAGATAAAGTTTATAACCTTATTACGGCCTCTTGTGATTGCAACGTTAAAGAGGTTAGGTTTCTGCAAGAATATAAGGCTCTGGTTATAACTGTTATCTGCAATTGCCCATGAAATCAACATAATATCGCGTTCGTCTCCCTGAAATGTATGAGCAGTACCGATTTCTATCTGGTGTTTTTTTATCATATAATCTGAAAGAACTTTAGAAACAGAAACCTTCAACTGCTCAACCTGCGCTCTGAACGGTGATATTATACCGACTGAGACAGGATTGTCGGGATTTTGTCTTTCATCTTCTATGATTATTTCATGTAATCTTTTCACAAGCGCTTCTATTTCCGGAAGATTACGTGTTGCATCAAAATCTACTTTGCCGTCAAGAACTTCGACAAGCTCCAGAACTTTTTCATCGGGTTTGTCTTTTCTCATAATGCGAATTCTGTCATTGTAAAATTCGTGGTTTGAAAAATTAATAATCGGTGGCAGACTTCTGAAATGCTCATCGAGCATAACAGAATTCATTGAATAATAATCTGCTAAATCAAACATTGAATTAGTTCTGAACCGCCAGATTAGCTGATATTTGTCTGGAATTCCGTACTGGCTCAGGAAAGATTGTTCTTTAGCTTTTTCAAGGAAGGACAAATGCGGAAGCTGTTTGTCGTCCCCTACGATTACGGCGCGCTTTGCACGGAACAATATCGGGAAACAGCTTGCGATATCGCATTGTGATGCTTCATCAATAATTGCAACATCAAACATCCCGGGTTTCAGAGGCAGTGAATCAGATACTGCATAAGTTGTTACGCACCAGCAGGGGAAGGCTTCCAGAAGCGGTTTGAAGTCTTCTTCTTCAAGAATATTTGTTTGCAGGCGTTTCCTGTTTGTTACAAGTGATTTTGCATGGACTTTTAATCTTCTGCGTTTGTTTTCATCGCGCAAAAGATTTTTCAAAGCTTCACGGCGTTTGTTTTTCAGGATATTTGTTGCAAGAGTTTTTTGCTTGCGTTTCATTGTCCTGATTTGTTCGGAGAGCATGTGGAGGTTGCCTGTTTTTTGAATATCGGCTTCGATTTTTCTCAAAGACCATTCCATATTTGCAAAATCCAACTCTTGTTTTAATCTCCCGAGGCTTTCATAAGTTACATCAAATTCTTTCAAATTCAGAATTTTCTTGAGCTGGCCAAGACTTGTAAAGTTGGCTATTTTTGAAATAAATCCTGCTTTTTCCATATTGTGTTCAAGAACTTTTATAATCCCTGAGACGATATCGATTTCGCCTTTTTTGAGGCTTTTTTTGATAAATTCTTTTTTGCCGAGAAGTTTTTCCTGTTCTTCAACTTCCATTAACTTGTCGTGCCAGTCTTTTTCAAGTTTTATGATAGTTTCAGACTTAACCTCCATGTTTTTTAGCATATCAAGGTGGTCTTTCATGTCTTTAACATCAACAAGCAGAATGTCTTCAACATCTTCATCCAGATCGCTGTTTTGCGAGAGCAGATTGTTTAATTCTTCACTCAACTGTCTCTGGTAATTCAAACGTCCGGCTCTAAGCGCCATGTGCGATGCACCGAGTTCATTCAAACGTTCTGCAACAACGTCAACCGCTTTGTCCATACGTGAAGCTACAAGAACTGTTTTGCCGTTAGCAATAAGGTGTGCAACAAGGTTTACTATTGTCTGGGATTTACCTGTTCCCGGAGGCCCCTGAACAGCTACGAATTTGCTGTTATCAATGTTTTTGATAACCTGAAGCTGGCTGTCGCTTAAAGAAAGCGGAGTTATCGGGTAGAAATCCGTAATTTTATTCATATCTTTAAGCGGAACTGATTTTTCCCTGCTCTGAGCGTATTCTTCATTAATTATACTCAGTGCAGTTTCTCTATAAATTCCTGACGGTTTTTCAGAAATCTGTGTTAATTCATGCAAAACACCTGCAGTTACTGACGGGCGTTTGGTCAAAATTATTGCGCTCTGGTAAGTTACGGCAATTTTTTCCAGTTTAACTTTTTGTTTTTCCTGCTCTGTTTCTTCTTCAATAATTTCGTCTAAGTTTTCGCCGTCTATTTTTTCTCTATAAAAATCTTTTGCCTTTGTAATATTATCGTCTTCTCTGTAATCTCCGAGGTTTTCGGCAATTTCAATTTCCGGAACAAGAGATTTCAATGTTGTCAGGAAGATATCGAGTTTTTCTTTTGTTATAGGAAGATCAGGAACAACGTCCAGAATACCTTCAAGAAGCAGGTCAACTTCATCTTCATCATCGTTTTTCCGCATTAAAGCTGCAAGTGCGCCTGTGTTGAGCGATAAAACTTCATCAAGCGGCAGACAGTTTATATTTACGCCGTTTCGCTCAAGTTTGCAGGGCATATATAAAAGCGGAGTCAAAAATTCGTTATGTTTTTTTGATTTTGAGCTTTTGCCGACAAGAAAAAGATAGCCGTAAATAAGGTATTTATCTTTCTGCCCCAGATCGCTCTGAATCATTAATTCTGTAAGCTTCGGGTCGCTTCCGTCAAGAGAAATATATTCAGCGCCCGAAGAAAATAGCTGTTCGTCACCTTGAAGAAAAATCCATTTGTTGTCTTTGTCACCTTTCAGGTTTCTAAAAGTTGAGCTTTTAACTTCTTCTCTTACGCAGTCGTGAAGGTACTGGCTTAATTTTTTTATAAAACTGTTATTGAATGCTGAATTTATTGCGCGGGAAGCTTCCTGTAGCATGTAATCTCCTTATTAGAGGAGGATTAGAAGGTAGGATGATAGAAGGGCAAGCTTGTATAGGTGCTGACGCATAAAATAATTTATTAAATATCTTACCCTCTTATCTTCTTACCTTCTTACCCTCATTTATTAACTTGTTAATAAATTCATTTTACGCTAAAATGCTTTACATGAACATCATCAATATAAAGGATAATTCAAACAAACTGTTTTTTATAGGCGGAGTTGTGAGAGATGAACTTCTCGGGCGCGAGTCTTTTGATATTGACATATCCTATGTTGGAAACGCAATTGAATACTGTTCAAAATTTGGCGAAGTTGTTCAGGTAAACCCCGATTTTGGAACAGTCAGGGTGAAGATTAAACAGCAGGATATTGACCCTCTCCCGAATTTCAGCCTTTCTTATTCTGATAAAGACGAAATTCAACCCTCTCCAATGGAGAGGGAAGAGTCTATTGTTGATTTTGCGTCAACACGTTCGGAAAGCTACCCGCGCAAAGGGCATCTTCCTGTTGTTGATAAAATCGGATGTTCATTGAAAGAAGATGTTATGCGCCGCGATTTTACTATAAATGCGCTTGCCAAATCTGTTACAACAGGCGAAATTGTTGATTATACAGGTGGACTTGAAGATTTGAAAAATAAAAAACTCCGTGTTTTGCATGACAAAAGTTTTATTGACGATCCGACAAGAATTATCAGAGCACTTAAATTTTCCGTCCGTTTCGGCTTTGAACTCGAAGAACATACAAAACAATTACAACAAAACTATCTGGAAAATATAAATTACGATATGAGTTATAAAAGAGTTAAAAAAGAACTTATTGAAACGTTTAACCTTAATTCGCAATTTGCATTTGAAAAATTTATTAATGAAAATATTTATAAACTCGTTACACCAAATGATGTTGAAATGCCTTCTGTTAATATCGAAAAAATGATTAATGACTATAGGCCTGAATATGTTTGGCTGGTTTATATAGGGGTTCTCGGGGATTTGTCACGTCTGCCTCTGACAAAAGTTGAACAAAAAATTCTGGATAATGTTCCGAAAGAAAGGTTAAACAGTGATTTTGAACTTTATAAAGCATTTGAAAACGCGAGTATAGAAAGTGTTTTGCTGTATGGAATTTTAAAAGATGAAGCTGGAGCAAGGTATTATCTTGATAATTTGTGTAATATAAAAATATCCGTAACCGGTAAAGATTTGCAGAAACTTGGATTAGCTCCGTCACCCGAATATCAGAAAATTTTTGATGAAATATTAAAGTTAAAATTAAAAAATCCTGATATGACAAAAGCGGATGAACTTGCATATTTATCAAAAAAATAGTTTTTTTACTATGTTACGAATTGTAAATATGGATTTAAAAACCCTGAAACCATTGTTATACTTCTCATAGGATAGGATAGGATAGGATGTGGATGGGGAGCTTTTGGCAATTTTTCCTTGAAAAAATTTTTATTAAAAGCATAGGGGAAATCGATTTTCACGGGGAAATATTTTAAGGAAAAAGGAGATTAAAATTATGGCAGGAGTTTCAAGATTAGCAAGAGCTGCATTTAATGCGTTTAAAGCTGCAAAAGGTAATAAAGGTAAACAAGTTGCAAATTTAACACGATTTTCATTTCGCGTATGTGATGGTGAAGTTAATCCAAGAAAAGTTGCAAGATTAGTTCGTCAGGGTGCTGCTGAGCATACAAATACAGTAAAGAATCGTGCAATAGGTTTTACAAGTGCAGTTGCTGTTGCGGCTACTGGATACGGTGTATACCAAAGCAACAAAGTAGATGGGCTTCAAACTCAGCTTTCTGAAGAACAGCAGAAGAATGCTCTTCTTCAACAAGAAGTTGCCCAATCTAAGCAAGAAGCTCAAGAAGCTAGAGAAGAAACAGCAGCTGTTAAACAGGAACTAAATGACCTCAGACAAGCTCAACAGAACCAAGAACAACCGGAAAATAATCAAGGCAAATACAAAGTTAAACAAGGTGATTCTTTCTGGAAAATCGCAAAAGAATTGCTTATGGAAAAACATAAAGATGAACAAGGTTACATACCGTCAAATAAGGCAATTTTAGATTTAGCAACAGAAATTATGGACAAGAACGATTATAATCTGGCTGATGATAATTGGCATTCGGCTCCGATGTTACTTCCTGATGCGGAATTAGATTTAACAGAGATTGATGTTCCATAGAATAATTTTTAATAACAAAAAGACCGCTTATATAAGCGGTCTTTTTGTATTATTAATTGTATACGCTCCTAGTCTTTAGCGTGTCCTGCAGTTCCGAGAACGTCGCGCATTTTGTGCATAACCATTTCTTTAACAGCAGTTCTGCCCGGTCCCATATATTCTCTCGGGTCGAATTTTTCAGGATGTTCAACAAAGAATTCTCTGATTGTTGAAGTCATAGCTAATCTCAAGTCTGTATCAATGTTGATTTTAGCAACACCGTGTTTAGAAGCATAGTTAAGCATTTCTTCAGGAACACCCTGTGCGTCAGGCAGCTGACCGCCAAATTTATTACATTTAGCAACGAATTCAGCAGGAACAGATGATGAACCGTGAAGAACTAACGGATAATCATAACCTACAACTGCATTAACTGCTTTTTTGATTTCAGCAAGTCTTTCAAAGTCTAATTTAGCTTCGCCTTTGAATTTGTAAGCGCCGTGAGATGTTCCGATAGCAACTGCTAATGAATCGCATCCTGTTTCTTTAACAAATCTTGCTGCTTCTTCTGGATCTGTGTATGTTGAATCTTTAGCATGAACTTTTACATCATCTTCAACACCGGCAAGTTTTCCGAGTTCTGCTTCAACTGATACGCCTCTAGCATGAGCATAATCAACAACCTGTTTAGTCAATTTGATATTTTCTTCAAGCGGGAATCTGGAACCGTCAATCATAACAGATGAAAAACCGCCGTCAATACAAGCTTTACAAATTTCGAAATCAGCACCGTGGTCTAAGTGCAAAGCAATAGGTACTGTAGTTGTAGCTAAAGCAGCTTCAACCAATTTGATTAAATAAGTTTGGTTTGCGTATTTTCTTGCACCTGCAGAAACCTGTAAAATAATCGGTGATTGAGTTTCTTCAGCAGCTTCCGCAATACCCTGTAAAATTTCCATGTTGTTAACATTGTAAGCACCTATAGCATAACCGCCTGCGAGTGCTTTTTTGAACATTTCTTCTGTTCCAACTAATTTTCTTTCACTCATTTGAGTTCTCCTTCTTTTATTCTATATTCTGACAATTGTCAGTTACTATACTCAAATATTTACAATAGCAGGTTACAACAAACAAAAAAAGGGCGCAAGTGTAAAGAAATATTAATATCGTATATACTATTTTACAAATTCCGAAATGTCTTGCTATAATACAACTATAGGGGAATTAATGAATAATTCTGAGGGCAAAAAAATTTTTTTTATTGCCTTAATATGACATACAAAAAATATGAGTAGTAGTATAAAAAAAAGTGGGGTAAACGACTATGACAATCAGACCAATTACGCCTGTATCATTTGGTGCAAATTACAACAGGTTAACATTTGAAGGCAGGAAAGACAACGAAAATTACAGACCTTCTTATTTAAAAAATACATTAAGATCAATTCCTTTAGCAACACTAATTGCGATGAGCCCGCTCAATAGCAATGTAAGTTTATATGCACAAAAACCTGTAGAGGAAGTGATTGTTATGTCAGGCAGAGTTCAAAATGCTACTATCCCTGACGCTTTAGGTGAAATGCCAAAATGTGAAATTAATTTTATCAGTACTGACGGGGATGATAATACTATTGAAAAATTAAATCTATCATTTGTTGACTGGGATACAGGAACACAAAAGATTAACGGTAAAAGAACAAAGTGCAAATATGCATATTCAAAATTTATAGATCTTGAAGCACTTGAAGTACGTAAGGAAATAAGAAAGTATTCAGGCTCTGAGGATAAAGAGTCAGAACGCTATTTTGTATCCGGTTCGGGAAAATTTGCAAGATCCAACTTCCATGACTTAGACGGAAATCCTTATGATACCGGTGGGTTTATAAGAAAGGCCGACCATTTGGAACAAGAAATATCAAAAGACTTTTATGATTATTTGGCAAATTACCTCAAAGGTTCCGGTATAGTTGAATTTAAAACATCAACTAAAGTTATAGACGGTGATCAGGAAACTCGTGATTATTATGATGCAATTACCGGCGGTGGAATTTATTAAATGATTTGTAAATTTTTGTAAACATGTGGAAACATGCTGAAATCCATGATTTTGGCATGTTTTTATATTGGTAAGAGAGAAAAATTAGAGAATATTAACTATGTCATTTTCTGAAATTAATAATACAAATATAAATTCTATAGGTCCAGTTGCACAACCTGCTGTATCACAAACTGTATCCGGCAGCGGTTCTAATGTGAAAATTGATTTGGTTGATGAAGAAAAACAAAAATTACTGAAGCGTTTAAATATAACTTCAGATGAACTTCAATCAATACAAGCATCAGTGCCCGATTTTGTATCTATGGATACTGTACAACAATTAGAAATTGTGAAAAGTTTTAGATTGCAGAAAGCACCGGTATCACAGGAGCCTGATGTAAAAAAAGATGGTAATGCAAATTCTTTGGATTTTGACAGAGCAGCATATAATTCAGAGGATAAAGACGGCAAAATTAAACTGAACGCATATGAATTTGCAAAAAATATTTATATTTACGGAATAAAAGACAGAGATGGAAATACCGTAAAAGGTTTGGTTTCTCATTCCCCTGAGGAGTGGAATAAATTATCTCCGGAAGAACAACAGAAATTTATCAATAATCTGCATGCCGGCATGGCTTCTGATGAAAAATTAAAAAGTATCGCCCATAGCTTTTTCAACGCGGTTTCCGGTATGTCTGATGAAGAACAGATAGGTGTGATTGACACTATAATGAGAGTTATTCAGACTGCAAACTCTCAAGAGATGTCTATTTTAGAATTTTTCAGCTTGGATGAATACGCTAAAATGGATGCTACAGAGAAGTATCTTAAAGAAAATAAGGATACACTCAATTCAAGTGATCAGAAATTTTTGTCTACAAATGACTTAATTAAGTCGGAGATGGTAGATTCTCTCAAAAAACGCGGTGTAGGTGTCCCTGAAGATGCTTCAATTTCGGATATTGCAAAGTATGCCGAATATTGTAACTTAGATCCGACTGAAGAACTTTTAAATAAGCTTAAAGATAAAAAAGCAGAATCCGGTTTATCTGAAAAAGAAGAAAAAGTTTTTAAAAGATTAAGTAAATTTGACAGCGGCAACGGTAAAAATGTTATAAATAAATCCAAAGCAGCAAAACTGGCAGAGTTGGAAAATGAGTTTAATAAACTGAATCAAAAGCTCAATTCTGGAGAACTTCTTAGCGCGGAAGAACAAGAAAAATATAATTTGATTAACAATTATTTAAATTCTGATGATGCGAAATATTTGAAAGAAGAAGTTCTTCCGAATATGCGTAAACCTGAAACCGACTATGAAAAAAGTGTCTATAATGATATTGAGGAATTTAAGAATGCAATAAGCGGTTATTGCAATGACACTTCAATAATAAGTGCGGCTGCAATAAAATATATTGAATCAAAAACAGAGGGATTATCTCCTGCCGAAAAAGAAAAATATATCAGCACATTTTTGGACTTTAATAATGACACAAGTTCTGTTGGTATTTTGAAACATTACGGTGATCAGTTTACAAGTCTGTACGGAAACGAAAATTTGATTTCCGAAAGTACTGCTGCGGTTGATGCTGACACTACGGTAGAACAATTAAGTGCTCAGTCAGAAGCAATGAAACAGACTGCCAAAAACGGAAATAAGCATGCTAAAAATCTTGTTCTTGATGCTGCAGAATACAGGGCTCGTATATATAAAAATAAAGGAACGGATAAGCAAAAAGATGTTGTTTCAAAAGACAATGTTGAACTCGCTGAGTCAAAGGCTTTTGACATAGACAGTACCAATAAACTTGTGTATGATGCTATTGATATAAATATATCAATGGAAGACCCGGATAATCAGCTTAATGCACAGCAACGTATTGAACAAAGCGATGTCTATAATACAGAAGTAAGAAATTATACAACCGATCATATCGGAGATTTCCACACAAAAAACCAGATTCCGATTTATGAAACTGCAATTACCGGTGATAAAGATGCGGCAGCGCATGCTTCTGAAAACGGTTCTGTATCATCAATGGCAAGTGAAAATCAAAATGATGCATTTGACTTATTATATAACAGATTAAATGAATATTTTGAAGGTGATGATGCAATTAAATATTTGAATAACTTGTCCGATCAAATTCAGGATTGTGATAAGGGAAATCAGCTTGCAATGCATAACCAAATGATGGGTTCTCAATACTCTGAAGTTCAGGAACATGCGGCAGGAAATATCGGAAATTATGATCCTAGTGTTCAGGCTGATGCTATGGATTCTGTATATGCTTCCGGTAATCAAAATGCAATTGAAGCTGCTGTTGAAAGTATTACAAACTCCCCTTCTTCAGATGTTGTTCAACAGGAAATTCCGAGAATTGTTATGCAGGCTGCAGAAGAAAACAGCTTTATTTTTCAATCAGGTAATGAAGACTCTTCTGGTTCAGTCGATACTGCATTGCTTCAGCAAAAGATTCTCAGCGGTGCAAAATTAACACCTCAAGAGTATGCAACATTATCTTCAAGCCAGAAAAGAGAATATTTCGCTAACTACTTTAAAAAATTACCGCTTGATGAAAAAATTAAAATGCTTTCATCTTTACCAAACGGTATGCTGAAAAAATCGGTTTACACCGCAATTGCAAGAATGGACAGTAATTTATTTACTGCTATTGTTAAGGATAAAGACAGGGCGGATATGCTTTTAGGTATGGGGCTTCCGGATGACGTTAATCAGAAAATAGATAAAATAGTAAGTTTTCTTGCCGTATCAGATGTCGGTTATCAGAATATTGCGTCAAAATACGACATTACTTACGGTGAAGACGCACAAAAAAACAAGTCTTATGCAACAAACCCTGAAGGTCTTGATTATAAAGATATTTTGAAAAAAGATAAATACGGAAATATTTTAGCCTAATTAATGTTTAGAAACTTATATCGCAGTTTACACTAATTATTGGTAAAAACGTGATGCTGAACTTGTTTCAGCATCTTATAGCAGTCAGACCCTGAAACGGCTGCAGGGTGACAATTTAGGTGTTATTAAGCGTAAACTGCTATATAACTATATAAGTCTCAATGTTTAGCCCTTGATTTTTGCCGGTGTTTATATTTTAATGAACATACAGCGGTTTTTATTTTTTTGCCATTCTGAACGCCGGATTGACTTTGGTGTTTTGGAATTTCATAAAAGTAATTTCCTAAAAATTTATTTCAAGGAAAAATCGCGAGTTCAATTGAAAGAAGACAATTATAAATTGCCCGAAAAAATAGCAAAAGATATTAAATTAGCTAAATACGCAGGATTTTGTTACGGCGTGAAAAGAGCCGTTGAAACAGTTAAAAAATTGAAATGCGAAAATCCTGACAAAAATGTTTTTGTCCTAGGTGAATTAATTCATAACACACATGTTATCTATGAGCTTGAAAAATTGGGGATTAAAACATTAACCGGGATTCCCGAAAAAGGAGAAGGTATTTGTGTTATCAGAAGTCATGGCGAAAGCCCCGAAGTTATTGAAAAAATTAAACAAGCAGGTTTTGAACCGGTTGATCTTACATGTCCAGATGTAAAAAAAGTTCAGCAAAAGGCAATAGAACTTGCAAAGGACGGATATTTTGTTGTTATTGTAGGAAAAGAAGAACATCCAGAAGTGATTGCTATTAAAGCGAATGCAAAACTTTGGTCTGATAATGTAATTGTTGCGGCTAATCCTGAGCAGCTTGAACCTTATAAAGAACAAATTAAATCACATAAACGTGTCGGCGTTGTTGTTCAAACAACTCAAAGAATTACGGCTTTAAATAAAGTTGTAGAATATCTTACTTCAATTGCAAAAGAAATTCATATCGCAAATACAATTTGCCAAAGTACTGCGATGCGCCAGGCAGAAGCAAGAGAGCTTGCCGGAAAAAGCGACCTTGTTATTGTAGTAGGGTCTAAAAAAAGTGCTAACACAACTCATCTTGCCGATATTTTGAAAGATATTACAAACACAATCCATATTGAAAACGCGGATGAAATGAACAACTATAAAGATTTAATTGAAAAATCACAAAAAATTTCTATAACAGCAGGGGCATCCACTCCGCAGGATATTATTGAAAAAGTTATAAATGTATTAACATCCTCCTGAATTTGTATCAGGAACCATTAATGTACTATAAAGAAAGGAAAAATAAAATAATGACAACAACATTGGAAAACACAAATTTAGATGAATTTGAAAAATTATTGGAAGAATCTTTTTCAAAATCTTTTTCTGTAGCTGATATCGTTGAAGGTACAGTTATGAAAAAAGAAAACGACGGTTATTTAATAAGCGTTAAAGGTGCTAAAACAGAAGCATTTTTGCCTTTAAAAGAACTTTCTTCTTCCGAAGGAGTTGATTCTTTGGAAATCGGTGATGAAAGAGAATTTTATGTTCTTAAAGAAGAAAACGATGAAGACGGTATGATTCTTTCATTGAAAAGACTTGCTAATGCGCAAGCCTGGGCACAGCTTAATGACGCAAAAATTCAGGGAGATACAATCCTTGCAAAAGTTGTTTCAATTGTCAAAGGCGGTGTATTGGTTGATGTTGCCGATTTAAAAGGCTTTATTCCTTCTTCTCAGTTAAGAACCGGAACTCCTTTTGACGGTTTAATTGATACAAAAATAGAAGTGAAAGTTTTAGAAGCTGATCCAAAGAAAAATAAACTTATACTTTCTCAAAGACAGGCTGTTGCTGAACAGCGCGATCAGGTTGTAGATAACATTTTATCTGAACTTGAAGAAGGACAGGTTGTTAAAGGTGAAGTTGTAAGAATAGCTGATTTTGGCGCATTTGTTGACATTAACGGCATTGACGGACTTCTTCCCATATCTGAAATTTCCTGGTCAAGAATTAAACATCCTTCAGATGTTATTTCACTTGGAGATACTATTGAAGTTAAAATTATCAAAATTGATAATGAATTAAAGAGAATTTCCCTGTCATTAAAGAGAATGGGCGAAGATCCTTGGCATCAAATTGAAGGACAGTTTGAAGAAGGACAGGTTATAAAAGGGACTGTTAATAAAGTAACCGGTTTCGGCGCATTTATTAATATTTTCCCGGGAGTTGAAGCTTTACTTCCTGTTTCTGAAATGGCTGAAGAAAATGTAAATCCATTCAATACATTTAAGGTTGGCGACAGCGTAGAAGTTCTTATCAAGAAATTCACTCCGCAGGAACACAGAATTGCACTGAGTATTAAAGACATCAATAAGGATGCTGAATAGTTGCAACTTATAAAGAAATCTAAAGACCTCCTTTTTAAGGAGGTCTTTTTTAATAGATAAACCAGTCTTTTGATACTTCGTCAATATCATAAAGCATATTTGCAGCTCTTTTCCCGCCCTTTTCCCACATAACACATATTGCCTCATCAATTCTCAAAGATCCGTTTGCTCTTTTAGTCGGACTTAAATAAAAAACATCATACCCCCACTTGTTAGGCCCCTTTTCACCGTTTATATCTACCGTCATAAATAAATTCATATGAGTGTTTTTGTTAGTATCGCTTAAATATAATCTGCTTCCGTTTGCAAGAGTATGCCTTTCAATCGGAGCAACATAGCTAAAACTGCACGCCGAATTTGTCACATCGCCTCCTTCTGCGAGAACTTCAGCTTTTCCTTTGTAAGGCACAGGTACTTTGTTACCTTTTTCCCATTCTATTTGTTTTAAATGGCTAAAAAAACTTTTATAAAATTCTTTGCATTCATCATATACAAAATATTGTACGCCATTTTCTGTACCTTGGAGGGAGTAACATTTGTAGTAGTCGGTCCCACTTTCATAGTTGGTTAGTCTAAGCGCCTGATTTAATAGTGAATATGTGGCTTTAAACTGTGATTTTAAAACTTTTTCCTGAAATTTTGATACTACTGTCGGAATTGTCATAGCCGCAACAACACCGATTATTCCAAGAGTTATTAAAGTTTCCGCTAATGTAAAACCTTTTTCCATTCTCCCTCCTTAAACTTTCTTCGGTTAAATATTATTATACAATATTGCACTTAAAAATACAAGTGTAATTTGCACTTATCAAATCGCGTATTTGTATTGGTATAAAAATTTGTTAAAATTTTATTGGAGTAAAGATGTTTAAAATTGTACGAGAAGAAATGGTTAATAAGACATTCAGACTGCCTGTTGATCTGGTTGAAAAGTTACAGACCATAGCGCAGAATAAAAAGATTTCACTGAATAATCTTGTTAAACAATGCTGTGAATATGCCCTTGAAAATTTGGATAAAGATTAATTTATTCTCCAAAATAATTTTTTAAACCCACTGAGAGTTTTTTGTTTTTACAGAGTTTTTTGAGTTTTGCAATTGCTCTGTTTTCAATTTGTCTTATACGCTCTCTTGAAACCCCGTATTGTGAACCTATTTCATCAAGAGTTTTTTTAGTTCCGTTGCTGTCAAGTCCGTAACGCAGAATGAGAACATCACGTTCTTTCGGGCTTAACTGGTTAAGCATCTTTCTTATATCATCAAAAAGATTTTCCTGAGAAACCCTGCTGTCAGGTGTTATTGAATCTTCGTCAACTATAAAATCCGCGATTTTGGATGAATCCTCCGATGAATTAGCCGGAGTTTCCATACTTATTGTTGATTGAGCTGATTTAATTATCTGGGTTAACTTGTTTACAGGAACTCCTAATCTGTAAGCTATTTCCTGTTTTGTGGGAGAGTGTCCCAATTCAGTTGTTAAATCTATTGTCGCACGTCGGATTTTCCCAAGAGATTCTATCATGTGAATAGGGAGTCTTATAATTCTTGCTTTATCCGCAATTGCACGGGTAATTGACTGCTGAATCCACCATGTTGCATAAGTTGAGAATTTGTAACCTTTGGTATAGTCAAATCTGCCTGCGGCTTTCATAAGACCCATATTGCCTTCCTGAATTAAATCAAGAAAAGACAGACCTCTGCCTATATATTTTTTAGCAATACTTACAACAAGTCGTAAGTTGGCATTTACAAGCAGGTTTTTTGAAAAATCGTCATGCTCTTCATAGATTTTTTTTGCCAGATCAAGCTCCTGTTCTGTTGAAAGAAGCGGGATTTTGCCGATTTGTTGCAGGTAAATTCTTACACTGTCATCCGAATTTACGCTTGACAGATTTTCCTGCACTTTCGGGTCTTCAACGGATTCAAGTACATCTTCCTCTCCATCTGGAATTTCTATCGAGTGGAAATCTACATCTTCATCCGATATATCTTCAGTTAAAAGTCCGTATTTTTCTAATTCTTTTTTCATTTGCAAATTCTCTCTCAATTTTATAATACTTTTTATAATAAAATTTTGCAATCAAATATTTGGACTATATTTATTTTTTTGTAAGTTTTTGCCGTACTGTTTCAAAAATTATCGCGCTTAGCGCATTTGAAACATTTAACGAATTAAAATCTTTGAGCATGGGAATTTTTACCGTAAAATCCGACAGTTTAAGAAGGGATTTTGAAACTCCCGCATGTTCTGCGCCCATAATTATTGCAAAATTCATATTATTATAATTAATATCATAGTAATTATCTTTTGCACTTGCATCTGTTGCAACTACCCACCAGTCTGAATTTTTTAATTTTTGAACTGCATTAACCAGACTGTTGACTTTAATAATCGGAATATGGTTGATTGCCCCTGCGCTTGTCTTTTCAACCGTTGCATTAACCTGAACATTTCTTCTGGAAGGAATAATTATTCCCGAAACTCCGGCACATACACAGGTTCGTATTATAGCTCCCAAATTATGAGAATCCTCAACTCCGTCAAGAATTACAAGAGAATTATTTTCATGAGTTTCTTCTAAAAAGTCGTCTAAATCCAAATATTTAACCGGTGATATTTGGGCAATTATTCCCTGATGGTTAAATTGTGCATATGGAAGAAATTTTTCTTTTGCAACAAACTGAAAAACTATTCCGTTTGATTTTGCAAGTTCTTTGATTTTATTAAGTTTGTTATCTGAATGAATGTTGTTTGAGATAAGAATTTTATTAATATCTCTTTCGCCCGAGATAAGAGCTTCCATTACCGCATTTTTACCGAATATTATATTATCCATTACTTTGCTGCTCCTGTTTTTGAAGCGTTGAGCATTCTTTCAATACAATTGAGGGCTTTTTGTGAAATATCTTTATCTACCTTGATTTCATAAGTTTCATTTTTGAGTGAATTATAAATATCATGCAAGGTATTGAGTTTCATGCTTTCGCAAATAAGATTGTCTTTTATTATTATAAATTCTTTTTGCGGGTAATCACGTTTAAGTCTGTCTGTTACCCCTTTTTCTGTAGCTATAATAAATTTTTTATCCGAACTGTTTTTGACAAAATTCATAATTCCTGTTGTGCTTCCTGTAAAATCAGCAAGAGAAGTTACTTCTTCTTTGCATTCGGGATGAGCAAGAAGTTTAATTCCGGGGTTTTCTTTTCTAATTTGCACAACATCCTCAACGGTTATGTTATGGTGAATTGGACAGCAGCCGTCGTATGTTATAACTTCTACATCCCCGAGTTGTTTTTCAACCCATCTGCCGAGGTTTTTGTCAGGGAGGAAAAGTACTTTTTCAGAGTTCAGGCTGTCAACAATTTCAACAGCATTTGAGCTTGTGCAGCAAATGTCACATTCAGATTTTACTTCAGCTGTTGAATTTATATAACATACTGCAGGAATCCCGTTATGTTTTTGCTTAAATTCTCTTAATTGGGATAAATTTATCATATCAGCCATTGCACAGCCGGCTTTTATATCAGGCAGAAGAACTTTTTTATCAGGGCACAGAATTTTTGCTGTTTGTGCCATAAAATAGACTCCAGCAAAAAGAATTATATCAGCATTGGTTTTTGCTGCCATTTGGCTTAGATAAAGCGAATCGCCAACGTAATCGGCAATATTGTCAATTTCAATGTTTTGATAACAATGCGCAAGGACAACAGCATTTTTTTCTTTTTTTAGTTTTTGTATTTCGGTTATGTAATTCATTTAGCAGCTCGTCCTCCATTTAGTGTAAATTTATGTTAAATTTATGAACTCAGTAAAATATATTGTATAATAAAAATACGATAGAGTAAATAATTATAAGAAAAAGAAATTATGGATTTAGAAAATATACTTTCACAATTAGGTTTAGGCGGCCGTAAGGATATTGTTTATTTGTCCGTAACTCCGGGGGTAGGGCTGGAACTTATTCAAATTGATATAAACACGCGTACAGTTGTAAATTATTCATACAGACCGCTGGAATATAACGAATCTTTAAGAGAAATTGCCGGTATTGAAGAATTTAAATTTGCCGTTACGGATTTATTTTCTGAATTAAAAATTAATCCGAAAAGTAATGTTGTATTAAATTTACCGATGGTTCTTTTCGGCAGCAAAGAATTACCTATTTTGCTTGCGGATGACGCTGTTGAAGAGGCTTTGATATCAGAGGTCGAGCAATCATATATTTTTAAAAGATATGAACCGGTAGTCAGCTGGTGTGATGCTTCTACATTACAATCGGGTGATTCAAGGAAATTATTTTATTCTGCTGTTCAAAAAAATGTAATAGAAGATTTAAAAAATGCTCTGGCTGAACTGGGTATTAATCTTGTCGGGGTCGAAATTTCATTAACTTCTTTATTAAGAGCGCTTTCATTTACGGGTTTAGCTGAAACTCAAATGCAGGATAATGTATCGTGGAATTTGATGCTTATTAATCAAAACGGTTATGCTATATGTTCCATGGTAGGAAAAAATATTGTTGAATATTATGAAGAACCTCTTGCGATAAAATCGTTTGAAGGGGATGAAATTTACAATGCGATAAATGCTTCGGCACAAATAACTTTGATGAGTTATCCTGCAAGTTATCTGTACATAATTTCAACAACTGATATGGTCAGTGCTGAGCTTCTTTCCAAGCGTATAAACTTTACTGGGATGGTAAATTATTATGACAATAATGATTTCAAAAAAGATGTTCCTATCCCGGTCAGTTTGGAAGTTTTGGAAGAAACTGCTCATAAAATTTCTCTGGAAGCTATAGGTATAGCGGTAAGCTCTGCTGTCAATATGCCTGTTAAGTTTAATTTTCTGACAAAAACATCAGAA
This sequence comes from uncultured bacterium, assembly GCA_949296425.1. Lineage (GTDB taxonomy): Bacteria > Cyanobacteriota > Vampirovibrionia > Gastranaerophilales > Gastranaerophilaceae > Stercorousia. The sequence continues at coordinate 48,818 of CASFPN010000023.1, read as the reverse complement.
TCAGGAGTAGAAGATCCTAATGAACTGGTTCATGTTGTATTGGGTTCTCATGAGTTTGATATTTCTCCGAATGCTGCCAGAAATATTGCTGTTCTAATTTCTATATTACTTATATTGCCTGTGTTAGCGGTTTATATAATTATTCCTATGATTGAAACCCAAAAACAAACAGTTTTAAATGAATTGAATGCAAAAATAGAACAGACTAATAATGAAATTACAAGAATTCAGGAAGAACAAAACAGGCTGAACGATTTTGACGCAAATGCAGAAATTAAGAAGGTGCTTGGTTATAACAGAACAAAATTGATAGCTTATACTGCACTTGGAGAATCTGTCCCAAGACGTTTATGGATAACCTCTTTTGTAGCAAAAGATGATGGCAAATTTGACATAAGAGGCTGCTGCGAAAATGTGGAAGACATTTACACCTTCTTTAGGAATATGAAAGATTCATTGATTAATACTCAATTAAGACTTCATAAACTCGAAATGAAAACGAATTCAATAGATGAGGCAGTTACGATTGACCCTAACCAGCCTACTGATTATGAGTTTGAAATTACTAATATGAGTGATGGTGAAGTCAGCTCGCTGATTGATAGTCTGTTCCCTAAGAATCAAACGGATGATAAAAACGGAACAAAATCCAAAAAAAAGTAATCAAGGTAAATAATAAGTAAGGAACGCTAATCGTGGAAAATTATAATTTATATATGAAGAAGTTTCAAATAGCAGTAGTTATTCTTTTTGCTGCCGTAGCTTTAATTGCTTATTTGATATATCAAACTGTTCCGCATGTACAAAAAATAATAGAAATTCAGGAACAGCAAAAAACGCAATCCGGAGTTCTTGCTGATGCTGAGCGAAAACTCGCAAATTTGCGTGCTGATGCAGAAAGAAGAAAAATTGAAAATGAAAATCTCCCTAAACAATTTTTTAAACCTGTAACGTTAGGCTTGGATACAGAAGCTGCTATTTCTGACGAATTCGGCGAAATTTTGCAGCTTATCAGGGAAAATAAAATCAAAACGCGTTCAATTGTTTATGAATATGATCCAAAGGATGATAATTTTGTAAAAAATGTTCCCGAAAAATATCAGGTTTGTCGTGTTACTGCCGAGATGATCGCAAATTACTCTGATTTTGAAAACCTATTAAGAGATTTGTACAAACATGAACATTATCTGGAAATTCAATCAATACAAATTTTACCTTATGAGAAAAACAAAAGAATATTGTTGATTAAACTACAAATAAAATTGTACGCACAAAGAGATCCTTCAAGTTATATTCCTGCTGCTTCTGCAGCACCTAAAGAGGAAAATAACGCTGCTTCTTCAAAAGTGCCGTCGCCTCAAAAAGTTGACACATCCGGAGGAATATCTCCAGAAGCTACACAATAAAATTATTCAAACAGTTCGTAATTTATTCCGAATAATTTGTCTTTATTTTTTATGCATGTTGAACAAAGTGCTGTTTCAAGTGAATTATGTTTTGCGTAATCTTTAAAATCAGATCCGCATCTGCCCCTGTGATCATTTGCAAGGAAGGGACAGGTGTAGATGCCTTTAGCAGTCAAAATTCTTCCGTATTCACAGTCTAAACTGTTCCAGTTTAGTTCTGGCAGGTCTTCAAATGGTTTGTTTTTGTCGTAAAAATGATTTATTGTAAAATTGCTGTCTTTTGCATTAAATCCTACTTTCAGACATACTTGCTTGAATTCGTTAAGCAATGTTTTTTTATCTTCATTATAGTAATTTGTTATGCAAATAATTGGATTAAATCCGTATTTAACAAGACTTTTTATTGCATGGATACTTTGTCTGTACGATCCTCTGCCTCTTATGTCGTCATTTTTGATTTCATTGTAATGGTCTATACTCAATTTAAAAATAATTTCAAAAGAACTTTCTTCTTCAACTCGTTTTAAAAATCGGACTTTTTTCTCGTTTATAAATGTTCCGTTAGTAAATATACATACATTTGAGCGTTTTAGACATGTTCTTAATATAGAATTAAAATCAGGATGTGTCATTGGTTCTGCACCTGTAAGATAAATGCATTGTATATTTTCGCATTTTGTGTCTGCAAGGGCATTTTTAACTGTTTCAACCGGAATAAAGTCTTTAATATTTTTGCTTAGCGGAAAATCTATGTAGCAATGTTTGCAATGTTGATTACAATTTTTTTCGGTTAGTTCTATAAAAAGGTTGTTTAATTCTTTAAGCTGGCAGATTGGTGTTTGGAAAATCGCATTTTTCATGTAATATCAACTCCTCTTTTGATTTATTGATATTTTAGTTTTCTAAAAATAAAAATGAAATTGTCCTATAGGGTAATTATTTTTGAAAATCTTCAGGTTTTTTATTTTCAAGCCATTTGCTCATAATATAATGTTCATAGCTTTGAGCATAGTTAAAAAGAGCATTTATGAGAGTTCTGCCGCTTTCTGATTTTCCCGTGATTAAAAAGTCTCCGGATTTATTTTGTGCAAGCATGATTTCTTTATGGACAATTTTGTCTGCATTGTTTTTTGGATTTTTATGAATAACAAGCTTTATCCACTCGCATAAAATTTTTGTGGAAGTTGTTTTGTTATTTATAATATCTTCATTTTTTGATTGAATATATTTTGAAAATTCCTGTAATATCATTTTGATTCTCAATTTTCAAACGGTGTTGTGGCTGCAAGGCATACTATATTGGTTATACCGTTTTTGGTTAATTCTTTTATCATTTCTTCAAAAGTTGCTCCTGTTGTACAGATATCATCTATCAAAAGAACGGTTTTACCTTTGTAGTTTTCTTTAGTAACTTTGAACGCACTTGAGAGATTTACCAGTCTTTCATTGCGTTTAAGCTTGTATTGAGGCTTTGTATCTTTGATTCTTGTTATTAAATCTTTATTAAATTCATTTTTTGAAAACCTGCAGAATTCTTCTCCAACAAGGTTCATGTGGTTGTATTTCCGTTTTTTCTCTCTTTTGGGAAAAATAGGAACAGGCACCACTTCAAAACAATTTTCGTCTGTAATTTTTTCAAAGTATTCCCACATAAATTTTGCAAGATAAAATGCTAAATCCGGCTGGTTATGGTATTTTAATCCTCTTATAAGTTTTTGAAGATTTTTGGAATAAATTCCGGCGCAGTAAACTTTTTTGCCTTCAATAATTCTGTTTACTTTCACCGGCAGATAATCAAGTGTATCATAACAGACAGAACACATTTTTACTGCTTCTTTTGAACTTTTGCAAAAGTAGCATTTCTTTTTGTAAATCCAATCAAGAAGATTTTCAAAGAATTTGTGCATAATTAAATTATATAACAAAAAGTAAGTCTTACTAAATTTACATTGGTAGTTTTATGCAAAATTCCGTTCTTACGTTTTCTTCACTTTCGACAATAATTTCTCCGCCATGGGATTTTACTATTTGTTGTGAAAGGTAAAGTCCGAGACCTGTTCCTATTTTTCTGAATTTTTTTGCAGCCGAATAATATTTATTAAATATGAGCTTTATTTCTTCAGGCGGTATTCCCTGACCGTAATCTATAATTGAAATTGTTATAAATCCCGGTATTTCTCCGGTTTTAATATCTATCCTGTCTTTTGTGTTGCTGTGAGATATGGCATTTGAGATAAGGTTTTTTATAACTCTTTCAAGCTGAAGCGGATCTGCTGTGACTTTTATATCTCTTGAGGGGGTAAAATATATTGTAATTCCTGAATTATTGGCTATCGGTTGTGTATTCTCGATAATATCACATATAAATTTATTCAGCATTATGTTTTCTTTAAGTAGTTTAATACCTGTTTCTTTTATCTTATATGTTTCAAGTATTATCTGTACAAGCTCTACAAGCTCCTCATTAGATTTTTTCATATTATGCAGCGCCAGTTCCTGTTTTTCGGTAATTTCTCCGAACGTGCCGTTAAGCAGGAAGTTTATAATATTGGATTCAGCTACAATCGGGACTTTCAGATCATGGGTTAATGTCGCAACAAAATCTTCTTTCAAAGTTTCAATTTCCCGTTCTTTAGTGACATCTTTTATAAGAATTACATAACGTTTTTTATCATCATCAAGCGTAAGTTTTATAACATTCATTATAAAATTGTTTGTCGGGGTATGTTTAATAAAAACGTCTTTATTTTTGACGCGTTCAAGCGGTGTATCGTCGCTGATTTGAATATATTCAAAGATATTTGAACCTACAATTTCTTGTCCTTTACAGCCGAACCAGGTGCTTACTTTAGGTGTCGCCCTTAGTATATTAAATTTGTCGTTAACAATTAAAATACCGTCAGAGAGGGAATTTATCACGGATTCAAGAAGTTTGTTTTGACGCATTAATTCGCTCTGATATTCAACAATCATTTTTTCTCTGTCGTTGAGTGTTTCGACCATTCTGTTAATACTTTCTGTTACATTTTTGTAAGTCGGATGGTTAATTTCTTCAATTTTTGTGGATAAATTTCCATAACGTACTGAATTTACAGTGTTTGTAACCATGCCTAAATAATCATTAATTTTTGACCAGCGTCTGTTTGTCTGTCTGGCAAAAAGAAACAACACGAGAAATATTAAAATAATACTTAAATTTAAAATATACCACAGCATTTTGTTTTTCCCTCTCTTTATGCTAAAATTATAACAGATAAGGGATATTTTGTATATGGGCAAATTAAAATTACCGGACACAATAAAAATGGTTATTACGGATTTTGACGGAGTTGTCACAGACAATTGTGTTTATATAAAAGACGATTTTACTATGACAAGGAAGCTTAATTTTAAAGATATCATGGCTTTTTCGCTTTTGAAAAAGAACGGATATAAAATCGCTATAATTTCAGGTGAAAGTAACGCAGCCATTGAAATTCTGGCCAAAAAATTCGCGGTGGACGAAGTTCATCAAAATATAAGAATTAAAATTGATGTGCTTAAAAATATTGTTGATAAATACAATTTGTCAAAAGACGAATTTCTTTACATCGGAGATGACATCAACGATATAGAGTGTTTGAAGTATGCGAAATATAAAATTACCGTTCCTCATTCCGTAGAAAAGGTAAAGTCTGTGGAGGGAATTCAAATTACGCAAAATAATGCCGGTGATGGCGCTTTCAGAGAGGTGACGGATTGTTTAATCGGTTAATTCAGCTGTTAAATAAAATCAAAGAAATAAGCAGTTCGATTGATAACTATAAAAAAGATTCGGTAATTCAATCACTGCCATCATATTCTTGTGTCAGCAGAGCGAAAAAACTCATAGCGCAAAATAAATTTGAGGAAGCAAAATCAATACTTGAAAAGGCGCTTTCACTCCCTCAAAAAGATGCGCTTGTTTATAAATATCTTGGTGTAGTTTACGAAAAACTCGGGAATCCTTCATGTGCCGTTGAAAATTACCAGATGTCAGCAGATTTGGATCCACATGATAAAACTATATGGCAAAAACTTGGTTTTGCACTGATAACACAGAATAAATTTGAACAGGCAGAAAAATCATTTGAAAATGCAGATAAAATTCAAGGAACAAACACAGATACCTTTACCGGATGGGGCATGGCCCTTATGAAACAACAGAAATATTCTCAGGCGCGTGAAAAATTTATGATTGCTTCTAAAATAAACCGTTATAACTTTTCTGCAGTTTTTCTGTGTGCCGTTATGGAAATAAAACTTGAAATGTATGATAAAGCGGAAATGAAACTTACATTTCTTGCAAATGTTTGCCCGAATGAGAGCAATACATTTGAATTCGCACGTTTGAAAGCTTTGAAAAACGACATATCAAGTGCTGTTCATTATGCCAAAAAATCTCTTGAATACAATCAAAACATGCTGCCTGCATACATACTTCTAGGGCAGCTTTACGCAAATAATTTTGATAAAGAGAAATCTCTGGAATGTTTTGAAAAAGCAGAGCAAAGAAACCTTAATTCCCCTAATCTTTATCTTGAATGGGCAAAAATTCTTGAAAAATTTGAAAACTATAACGATGCAAAATTAAAATTATTAAAAGCCGCGGAAATGGATAAAGATAATCCTGAAATCATTGCAAATCTGGGATTATGCTGCGTAAAGCGCAAGGAATTTGATGAAGCAAAACCTTTATTAACGAAAGTTTTGGAGGAACAACCTGAAAACCTTGTTGTAAAGCAGGCGCTTGGCATAATAGATTTTGAAAATAATAATATCGACTCTGCTATAGAGTTGTTTAAAAGTGATGATGAAAACTGTGTAAATTTGTATTATCTTGCAAAATGCCATGAAAAGAAAAATAATGATACAAAAGTTAAAGATTATTACGAAGCTGCAATAAACCGAAATCCTAAGTATATTTCGGCATTTATGGATTATTCAAAATACCTGATCTCAAATTCAGAGTTTGATGAAGCAAGAAGGAAGCTGCGAAAGGCCTTGAAAGCCGATGAAAATAATATTGATGTTTTGAATATGTTGTTTTATGTCAATTACGTACTTGTCAAAGATGAAGTTTATGAATATAATGTTAAAGAAACAATTAAAATAGCACAAAAAATAGAAGAAATTAATCCGGACTTGTTTCAATACCCTGAGCAAAAAGCTGCATTGGAAAAGCTTTTGCACAACAGTTAAGAAAGAGAAGAATAAACTTTGAGAAAAATTATTGTTCAAAAATTTGGCGGAACCTCGGTAGCAGATACAGATAAAATAAAAAATGTTGCCAAAATCGTAATAAAAGAAAAAGAAAACGGAAATGATGTTGTAGTCGTAGTTTCGGCTATGGGGCACACAACGGATCATTTAGTGAAAATGGCAAAAGATTTATCCCCAAATCCTTCTGAAAGAGAAATGGACATGCTTCTTTCGACCGGAGAGGGTGTATCTATAGCTCTGCTTGCTATGGCTGTTCAGGCTCAAGGATATGACGCCGTAAGCTATAATGCCATGCAAATAGGGATTATGACTGAGAATATTCACTCAAAAGCAAGAATTTTAGGCATTAAAACGGAAAAACTTAAACGAGATTTAAAAAACGGTAAAATTATTGTAATTGCAGGTTTTCAAGGTGTAACAGAGGACGGAGAAATAACGACACTCGGCAGAGGCGGTTCAGACACTTCTGCAGTTGCATTAGCTGCAGCTTTAAACGCTGAAAGATGTGACATTTATACTGATGTTGAAGGTGTTTATACCACAGATCCGAGAGTTGTTCCGCATGCTTCCAAATTAAAAGAGATTTCTTACGAAGAAATGCTTGAACTTGCGCATGCAGGTGCAAATGTTTTACACCCGCGCAGTGTTGAAACAGCAAAGCTCAACAATGTTCCGCTTCGTGTAAGAAGCAGTTTTAAACTTGATAATTTAGGTACTTTAATATTAGGAGTTGAAAAAATGGAGTTAAACAAACCGGTTGCAGGTGTAGCGCAGGATTTGTCACAAGCAAGAATCGTAGTTTGTGATGTCCCGGACAAACCGGGTGTTGCTGCAAAATTATTCAGCAAGCTTGCACAGGAAAATATTTCAGTTGATATGATTATTCAATCGTATGCTAGAAAAGTTTCCAACACAAATGATATTGCTTTTACTGTGGATAAAGCCGATTTACACAAAACAATTGCCGCTCTTGAAAGTTTAAAGACTGAAATCGGGGCAACAGGCGATATTGAAGTTGATGAAAATATCGCAAAAGTTTCAATTGTAGGTGCCGGTATGATAGACAGGCCGGGGGTCGCATCTACAATGTTTGAAACTCTTGCTGAAAATGGTATAAATATTCGTATGATTTCAACCAGTGAAATTAAGATAAGCTGTCTTGTTGACAAAGAGCAGGCTGCTTTAGCCGTAAAATCACTGCATTCGGTTTTTAAACTTGATTCCGATGTAAAAGCTGACGTAAAAGGTGACTTGCCAAATATTTAATAAAAAGAAAAGAGTTTTTATGAAAAAGATTAAAACAATGAGCTTCGGGGGGGGGGCACTCCTGAGCTAGGCAGAAATCAAGAGGTCAAGAAGTCAAGCTATTTGAATCTCGTAAGATACTATGGCACTAAGGCATTAAGAAGTATCGTAAAAATTTTCCCCACCCCTCATCCGGTACTTCGTACCACCTTTTCCCACACAGTGGATAAGGATAAATATAAAAATCCGAAACGAACTTATCGTCCTCACTTCTTATCGTCTAAATATGCGTTTACTTTGTCCGAGGTCTTAATCACCCTCGGCATCATAGGTATTGTTGCAGCAATAACTATGCCCGTTATAATTTCAAAAATACAGGACAGACAAAATATTGCAAGATGGAAAAAATCTTATGCTGTTATCAATGCAGCATTTAATGCTGTAAAAGCTGACGGTATAGATGTTTGTGCAACTCATAACAGGTATAACCCGCTTCAGTGTTCAAATGGAAACCCTAACACTGTTTTAGATTCTAATTATTACAATCCTGAATTTGTTAAAGCATTTATTTCTAAATTAAAAGTTCTGGATTATTGTTCCGGAGCAGGAACGAGCGGACTCTATACCAGAATATGTGTTGCTTGGAAAGATACTTATGTTTGGGGACATGACCAAGGTTATGATCCCTTGGGAGCAGAACCAGATGACAGATTATATGATGGTAAGCCTTATAGAGTAGGTAAGTTAGGTTATTATAATCTGGCTACTCAAATGATACTTTTAGCTGACGGCTCTGTTATTTATATGGGCGGCTTATGGGGCCGTCCATGGATAATAGTGGATGTTAACGGATATAAAAAAGGGCCTAATATGGTCGGGAAAGACCTTTTTGGTGCACAGTTATGGGAAAATAGAATGCTTCCCTCCGGTGCTGAAGGAACTTTAGGCTATGATGACCCTTCTTATGGAGCTTCAGGGTGTTCAAAAGATATAGGGAAATCACAAGCGACAAATTTTGCGGAAGCTGCAGGTGCAGGATGTTCGGCTAAGTATCTGCTTGAATAAAAAAAACGGGAGCTTTATAGCTCCCTGTTGGAATTAAGAATAGCTGGAAGTATGAAAAAGATTTATGTAATTATTTAAGATAATAAGTGTTATTTTTACAATTACCCGTGTAGGCTATTTATGAGAACCGGATAAAATCTAATAAATTTTTCTTTTAAAAGCATGCTTTAGCATGTTTTTTATTGGATAAACAAATAAAAGTATAAAAATTTTAAATAAGTGCCATTATTACACTTATTCTAAAAATACTGTATTAGAGCCAGTTTGGGCCCCTCTTAATAAAAGTTTATAATAGGGGTTGACAAAATCTTTTTTATAGTTTATATTAAAAGTGTTAGATGAAGTGTTAAATGAACACTTAATAAACCTCACGAGAGGAGGAAAGATATGATAACAATTAATCCTGTAAAATTAAATTCAATTAAAACAATTACTTTCGGTGAAGGTAATTTAAATAACATAACCCCGAGTGTAGCGATTCTTGCGCTACAAAATCCAAATGCGAAAATTAACTTTGAAAACGATTTGCATCGTACTCAAAGAGCGGATATGGTTCAAAATCCGAATATGTTTAAGGCCTTAGGCGCTAAACTTCGCAAGACTTATAATATACTATTTTCACCCGATTATGACAGGGCAAGTAAAAGTCCTAAACATATCTCATTTTTAGGCTAATTTTACTCCCTCGTCTTTTACCCCGTAAAACTTGCTTCATCGATTATAACCATGTTGCTAAGTAATTATTTCATAACTTGATTTATCCTTTCTGTGTAACAACAGAAAGGATATTAAGTTTATGAACGAAAAAATTAAAGAAATACGCTTTGATCCGGAAAAAGCAAGATGTTTTTTCTCCAAAATGCTTGCATTTACTCTAGGACCTGTAGAGTTGAAAGATCTGTTAGAAGAAAACAAGGTTAAACTGGTTGATGTCAGGCTTAGTGCTGATTATGAAATTTCGCATATTCCTGGAGCAATCTCTATACCGAAAGAGGAATTGGACAATAATACCGATAAGCTTTCAAAAGATGAAATTACTGTGATTTATTGTTATAACCAGCAGTGTCATCTGGGTGCTGAAGCTTGTTTGATTTTGGCTGATTACGGTTATCCCGTTATGCTTTTGGAAGGCGGTTTTAAAACGTGGAGTGAAGACTTCCGCTTTACAACGTCAGCAAGTTAAAATAGTTCTAAGTTTATTCATACACTTTACTTAACTTATCAGATATGTTATATAAGTGAACTAATTTATAGATACCTGATAATGAAATGAAGCTGTATGAAAACATTAAGATTTGCTAGACAACTCGGGGGGGGGGCAATTCTCGGCTAACCGGAAGTTTAAATGGCAAGAAGGCAGGAGCACAAGTAATTATAGTCATCCTGAATTTATTGCAGGATCTCGTAACCAGATGCAAAGTCTATAACAATAAACGCAAAGCAGCCTTTACTCTTGCCGAAGTTCTCATCATCCTTGGCGTAATCGGTGCGGTTACTGCTATAACCTCAAAAGGTTACTGGGATACACTGGATTTCTAGTATCTATATGTTAGCTCCACCGTTGTTTTTAATTTTATCAAGGACATTTTTTGCCCCTTCTTTTGATTTTGCTATTTCAAGGGCAAAATTGGTAGCTTCCTGATCACGGTTAATTGCTTCTTTTAGTCCCGTCATTTCATCAAGATTGAGATTGGAAAGTATTGCCTCATCTGAATTTAAATATATTTTAAAAAGTTTTTGTGAAATAAAATCAAATCCCGGAAGCTTCATTTCAAGCGCGTACCACTTATAAAACTGGTGCGCCATATAGTAAGGGTCGATATTTCCGTTTCTCAGGACAAACATAGGTTTTGATTTAAGGGAGAATCCTGAATTTGTAATGAGATTAATATAAATTGCCTCAATCCCTTTTAATTCGGTTACAAGTCCTTCTTCTTCTTTGATTACTGCAAGAATTTTGTCAGCATTATCAAGTTTTACGACTTTTGTTCCTCTGCTTTCAATATATGTTAAAAGTTTTGTCGGGTCATAGTAACAGCTTTTAACAATATCTGCTACGTTTTTTTTGACAAGTTCTTTGTTTTTTTCTGTTTCAGCGTTCAAAGTCAAGGTTACACCCTTTGAAAGCACTGTTTTTGAAGTGGAATTTCTGCTTGATGTTTTTAAATGTCTGCTAAGTTTTTTACTGAGTGCTTTTTCATGCATTTGCAGAAAAAAATAGATAATTTGCTGAAAAATATTCATAATATTAATATATTATATTTTTTGATTATTGTAAATATGGTTTACATAAGGTATGTTATGTGAAGTTTAATAATTAAATAGGTGAATAAGATAATAAGTCATTACGGTGCGCATTAGCGCTAATATCAGCACTTAATGAAACATCCGCAAATCGGATGCTGTATGAGCGGTAAAGTGATTCTGAAACGAGTTCAGCATAATAAAAACACTCTTTCTCCTCTCTCTCAAGAGAGAGAAGTATACTGATAGCATTCCTTATGAAAATATTAAATTTGTATAAAGATTGTAAAAAATACACTTGCTTTTTGAAAAATGTTGTTTTATAATGTAATTGTGAAATAAATCACGAATAAAAAATAAAGACTTTTTATTTACATGCATAGCATAAGGAGATATTAAATTATGACAACGAAAAGCAAAAAGACCGTTGAAAATCTGGAAAAGACTTTGAATAAGTCTAATCTGGTTGACAACGCTGAGCAATTGGAATTGCTGATTGAAAGAGTTAAGAAAGCTCAAAAGATTTATTCCTCATTCCCGCAGGAAAAGGTTGATGCTATATTTAAAGCTGCAGCTACGGCAGCAGATAAGGCTCGTATACCACTTGCAAGAATGGCTGTTGAAGAAACAGGTATGGGTGTTTTGGAAGACAAAATTATTAAAAATCACTTTGCTTCCGAATATATCTATAACAAACACAAAAACGCTAAAACTTGCGGAATAATTAAAGAAGACAAAACTAACGGAATCAAAATTGTTGCAGAACCTTTAGGTGTAATAGCCGGTATTGTACCGACAACAAACCCGACTTCAACTGCAATATTTAAATCATTAATAGCATTAAAAACAAGAAATGCAATTATTTTTTCACCGCACCCGAGAGCTACAAAATGTACAATTGCAGCTGCAAAAGTAGTTTTGGACGCTGCTGTTAAAGCTGGTGCTCCGGAAGATATAATCGGTTGGATTGATGTTCCTTCTATTGATTTGTCTAATCAGTTGATGAAACACCAGTCTATTGCTTGTATATTAGCAACAGGCGGCCCCGGAATGGTTAAAGCAGCTTATTCATCAGGAAACCCCGCATTAGGTGTAGGCCCGGGTAACGCTGCTGCAGTTATTGATGAAACTGCAGATATCAAAATGGCAGTATCTTCAATTATGATGTCAAAAACTTTTGATAACGGTATGATTTGTGCTTCTGAACAGTCCGTAATCGTTGTAGATAAAGTTTATGAAGAAGTTAAAAAAGAATTTATCTACAGAGGTGCTTACTTGTTAAGTCAGGCTGATGAAAAGAAAATGATAGATCTTCCGTTTATTGATCCGAAACGCGGAACAGCCCATCCTGATATCGTAGGACAGAGCGCTCACAAAATTGCAGAACTTGCTGGATTTGAAGTCCCGGCAACCGCAAAAATTCTTCTGGCAGAAAGACCTGCTGTTGATTGGGAAGATCCTTTTTCAAGAGAAAAATTGTCACCGATTTTGACAATGTATAAAGCAAAAGATTTTGATGAAGCAACAGAAATGACGTATGAACTTGTTTCAAAAGGCGGTGCAGGCCATTCTGCAGATCTTTACACAGATACACGCCATCAGGAAAGAGTTGATAAATTTGCTGAAAAAATGCCGGCTTGCCGTGTTTTAATTAACTCCCCTTCAGCTCAAGGCGGTATCGGTGATTTATATAACTTCAAACTAGAACCGTCATTGTCACTTGGCTGCGGTTCATGGGGTAAAAACGCAATATCCGGTAATATCGGTGTTGAAAACTTACTTAACTACAAGACAGTTGCAGAAAGGAGAGAAAACATGCTCTGGTTCAAAGTTCCGCCAAAAGTTTACTTTAAAAGAGGTGCTGTTGATCTTGCACTTCGCGAACTTGAAGGCAAAAAACGCGCCTTTATTGTAACTGACAGATTCCTGTTTAATTCCGGTGCTGTTGATCATATTGTCAATGTGTTGGATGAAGTTGGTATTGATCATCAAATTTTCTTTGATGTAAAACCTGATCCTACATTATCAACGATCAATCAGGCAATGGAAATTATCAGACCTTATGAACCGGATGTCATCATATCACTTGGCGGCGGGTCTCCGATGGATGCCGCTAAGATTATGTGGTTGATGTATGAACAGCCTGATACAGTGTTTGAAGATATTTCAATGAGATTTATGGATATCAGAAAGAGAATATGCAGAATCCCTGAATTAGGCAAGAAGGCAACAATGGTTGCAATTCCTACAACTTCCGGTACAGGTTCAGAAGTTACTCCGTTTGCAATTATCACTGATGATGAAACTCATGTAAAATATGCAATTGCAGATTACGCTCTGACACCGAATATGGCAATCATTGACCCGAACTTTGTAGACGGTATGCCGAAAGGTCTTACTGCAGCATCAGGTATTGATGCACTTGTTCACTCAATTGAAGCTTATGTATCTGCTATGGCTACAAACTTCACAAATTCAAATGCTCTAGAAGCTACAAAGCTTGTCTTCAAGTACCTTGAAAGATCTTGGTCAGAAGGTGCAAATGATCCGATTGCTAGAGAAAAAATGCACTACGCTGCAACAATTGCAGGTATGGCTTTTGCAAACGCATTCTTAGGTTTGTGTCACTCAATGGCTCACAAACTCGGTGCTATGTTTAACGTGCCTCACGGCGTTGCAAACGCTCTGTTAATCAGACAGGTAATTAAATACAACGCTGTTGATTGCCCGAAAAAACAATGTATCTTCCCGCAGTACAAATTCCCGAATGCGAAAGCAAAATATGCTCAAATTGCTGATGAACTCGGTTTGGGCGGAAAAAATGACGATGAAAAAGTTGAACTTTTAATCGCAGCAATCGACAAATTAATGAAAGCTATTAATCTTCCAAATTCAATCAAAGACTTTGGTGTAAAAGAAGCTGACTTCAATGCTAAGTTAGATGAAATGGTTGAATTGGCATTCGACGATCAATGTACCGGTGCAAACCCTGCTTATCCGTTGATGGAAGATATTAAGGCTATTTACAAAGACGCTTACGAAGGGATTGTAAGAGATTACTACCCGACTAAAAAATAATGTGTTTGTAAATAAAGATATTGAATAAAAAAGAACCGCTTATTTAATAAGCGGTTCTGTTATGCTTATTGTTAATTCAAGGTAAATTTTTCCAGAATTTTGAATCAGTTAATGCTTTTTGGGTGCATGCAGCTCCATTCATATTACTATTTGAAGAATGAGAACAATAAGTATCATTTTCGCTGTAATAGTCAGTATCTTTGGCTCCCATAGGCAAAAGTTTTCCTTCATTATCAATTTCGAACATGAATAAATCATGACCGAGCCTGTTTGGTTTTTTCTTAAAACCGTTTACATCAATTGAAATATAAACTCTTCCTGGTGTAGAATTTTCAATAGCAATAAATACCCCATCGGGCAATATAATTTGTCCGTCATCAAAATAGCCCAAGTTTATTGTCGCTGTATTGTTAAAATTTTTATAAATATCTGAATTATTACCGACGCATGCAGTTGCTAAATCTTGTGAACCGAAGCCGCAATCTTCGCTTCCTTTAAAGTAATCCTTAATAGCGGATTTTAAAATCCATTTTTCAGTGTTTGAAGTAATTGTATTACCTGTATCTGCCTGATGCATAATTAGAGCTTGAGCAATTTCAGATGCTCCTTTTTTTAGTCCGGCTTCAAGCTGCTTATTTTGTGTGTTATTAATTACCGCAGGTAAAGTTAATGCAGCAACAACACCGATAATTCCAAGGGTAATAAGAACTTCTGCTAAGGTAAACGCGCAATGACGAATATTGTTGGAGTAGACCAAGTGCATAGTACTTTCAGGCCTAGGAATGCAAATTTTTGTTAAATTAAAACTCTTATTAAAGTGATGTATCATGTCACTAGTATAGCATTTTTTACAAAATTTGTAAATGCTTAATCCCAAAATCCTTGATATGTGGACATGTTTGCGGGGGGGGGGCACTTCAAAGCTTCTCTAAATAACATATTTCATACCTCCTGATTTTTCTTTTATTATTTATGATTTTACAAGGTTTGTCAATATCTTGACTTTTCTTCATGTCTTTTTTATCATAAAAGAACAGGTTGAGGCGACATGGCCAAGTGGTAAGGCAGGAGCCTGCAAAGCTCTTATCCCCAGTTCGAATCTGGGTGTCGCCTTTTTTTATTTTTTTAAGGATTTATATTGCAGTTTATACAAAAATTTTTTGCTAATTTAAGGCAAATTTTTCCAGAATTTTGGATCTGTTAATGCTTTTTGAGTACAGCCTGCCCCGTTCATTGGAATGTCATTTTCTGAACAATATTCTTCTGTTTCGCTGTAGTAATTTGTACCTTTGGCGCCCATAGGGAGCAATTGTCCACTATTACTTATCTGAAACATGAATAAATCCTTGCCTAAACGGTTTGGTCTTTTGTTATAACCGTTTACGTCCACTGAAATCCAAACACGTTGATGAGAAATAGAACCGGAATTTTCTATTAATACAAGCATTCCGTCATTCATTATGAACTGTCCGTCATCGAATGCCGATAAAGTAATACTGTAATCCCCATTATATGTTTTGTAAACATCTTTCTCGTCATCAGGATTTTCAACAAATGAATTATTTGGTACACAAGCCTTTGCTACTTCTCCTGTAGAACCTGTTCCACAGTCTTTGACTGTTTTTATGTATTTCATTAATGCTGGTTTCACACTATGTCTTGTTGCAGTTGGAGTTATTGGCTGTCCGTTTTCATTTTCATACAGCAGCAGACCCTGATTTATTGTAGAATATGCCTTTTTTAAGGCTGTTTCAAGCTGCTTATTTTGTGTGTTATTAATTATCGCAGGTAAAGTCAGTGCCGCAGTGATGCCAACAATTCCGAGTGTAATTAATACTTCTGCAATTGTAAAACCAGGTTTCATGAATTCTCCTTTACTGGTAAATATCCAGTAATATTATGGTACTATATCCAGTAAAATTGTCAAATGGATGAACAAGAACTTTATATAAGGTTAGGGAAACAAATAAAATTTCTGAGAGAAAAAGCCAATCTTACGCAGGAAAAACTTGCGGAATTATCCGGAATAAGCTTGGATTATTTAGGAAAAATTGAGGTTAATATAAATAAGCCGGGTTTGAAAACTTTAATAAAAATTTCGAATGCTCTTAATTTGCCAATAAAAGTGCTGTTTGATTTTGAATAGATATTCAGAATCTTGATAAAAATTCCGAAACAAGCTCACAATGACAATATGTTTATCTCTTAATAACATTTGGTGAAAAAATATATAACCACCTTTTATTAACTCTTGACATAAAATTTATATACAGATATAATTTTAATATGTTTAAGAAGAGTTGGTTATTTATATTATTTCTTTTAGTGTTTTTGCCTTTGAGTGCAAATGCTGATATTACATTAAAATTTAACGGTTTTATCGCGGATGAAGCAAATCTACTCTCAGAAGAGGTTGAGAATGATTTGAATATGACACTGTGGGATTTGCAGAAAAAATCCGGAGCAGATCTTGTTGTTGTGACATTGCCTTCCTTGAATGGCAGGACTGTTGAAGATGTAGCCCTTGATATCGGAAGGTCGTACAAACTTGGAGCTGTCGGCAAAAATAACGGTATGGTTTATTTAACAGCGTTAACTGAGCGCAGAATGCGTATTGAGCAGGGGTTAGGGCTTGAAAGTAAAATTCCAGTGAGCACCCTTGAAAATATAATGAATAATGATATTTTGCCCTATTATAAGCAGAATAATTATGAATTAGGTATAAGAAGAGGTACTTACTTATTAGCGCAGACTGTTGCGCAGGCAGAGGGTGTAAAAATTAAAAAACAAGGTATTTGTCCTCCTAAAGCAGCTTCTTCCGGTACTTCTTCCAAGGACGGCGATATTCCATGGTGGGCATGGCCTATTGTTATATTAGGAGCATTATGCTCTCCGCGTCGCGGCAGATTCAGCTCCGGCAGTTTCGGCGGATTCGGAGGCGGCGGAGGTTTCGGCGGAAGCGGCTGCTCTGGAAGCTGGTAAAAACTTTAAGAAAAATAAAACAAATATTTAAATCTAAGAGAGGTTAAAAATGAAAAATCTGGATAAATTTATTGAAGAATTAAAAATTAATTTAGGTGATAATTTACTTTCTGTGTTTGCATTCGGTTCTCAGGCAAATGTTGAAGATGCAAAGAATAACCTTAATCTTATGATTGTAACAAACCAGCTTACTGCAGAAAATTTGTACGCTATATCAAAACCCGTTAAAAATTGGGTAAAGGCAAAAAATCCTATTCCGGTTATAATGAACAGGGAAGAATGGTATTCGTCTTTTGATGTTTATGCTATTGAATATGCAGACATTAAGGAAAACTACCGTATGATTTACGGTGAAGATTTGATTCCTTCAATAGGTATAAATAAATATTTTTTGCGGTTGGAATGTGAATCAGAGCTTAAGAGTCTGCTTTTAAAATATAAAAACAATTTTTTAATAAATATTTGTTCTGACAGGGAAATGAAAAAGGTTTTAAATAATGTTATAAAAACTTTGATAGTTATTTTCCGATCTGTTTTAAGACTACATGATCGTCCGGTTCCTTATAGAGCTGTTGATATTATTGAACATTGTTCTGAATTTTTATCTTTTAACAAGGTTGTAATGGCAAAATTAGCTAAAATAAAATATGAAAAAGATGTATGCAATAAACAGGAATTGTTGTTTATGGAAAGTGAGTTGTTAAAAGATATTCAAAGTATTTTAAAACAAGTAGATGCTATGCATTTTTAGGTGTTAGTTGTACATTGAAATCATTGCTGATTGGCATTTTGCCGGGCAAAACAATTGATAATTGTTTTGAGATAGGAGTAGCGTATTTTCACAAAAATAAAATTTTTGTGGTATATTAATATTTATGGGCGATTAGCGCAGTTGGTAGCGCATCACATTGACGTTGTGAGGGTCACGTGTTCGAGTCACGTATCGCCCATTTAATACGAAAAAGATATTCAATGCTTTTTGTTGGGACTTTCGGATTTTAATACTTTTTAGTGTTTGCAAAAAAATCGGCGGGTATTATAATAGAGAGAGAATGTAATACAATTATAAGGAGGAACTAATGGGAATAAATGAACAAAACGGCTCAGGGTTACAGTGTTTGTTTCTGCCATCAGTAAGTGCTGTTTATAAGGAATGCAAGAAAGTTGTATCTAACCTTTGCAAACCCTGTTATAAGACATCGTATAAATGCGGCTTTACGCTTGCAGAGCTTTTAGTTGGTATTGGAATTATCGGTGTTATTTCTGTTCTGACAATTTCAACATTGGTAACAAACTACCAGAAAAGCCGGTTTGAAGTCAGTATAAGACGTATAGCTTCTCTTATGGATCATGCAGTAATGAGGCTGCTGTCTGACGAGCGTGTTCAAAAGGTTTCTCTGACAAGTTTATTATCTTCCGGCGAGGATTATAGCAATGAAGCATATATTTTAGGCGGTAAATTTTTGGATAAATACTTTAATGTGGCTGATATCTGCCAGACTGCCGATCAATGTTTTGCGCAAGAATATAGAAGCGCAAGAGCAGATCATAAATTCACGTTTACTTCCACTTGGAATTCAGACAAATTTAAGGATAGTTGCAGGGTTTTAGCAGACGGCACAAGTATATGCGTTATGGCCGGAGGTCCATCTGTACCTGTCAATGTTCAACTTGATTTAAACGGCAAAAGAGGACCTAATAGATATGGCTATGATTCGTTTGTATTTAGTATATATTATGACGGTTCTATAAGTGAATTAAATCCTGAACATAGGGATAATGAAGAAATTAATGGAAGAGTTAATGGCTGTTTAGCTGATGGGAATTCTTATGGGAGCGGTTGTTTCTTATATCTGCAAAACAACGGGTTTAAGATTGATTATTAGTAAAGGTTTAATAAGTGTATGAGGTTTACAGGAAAAATTATGTTTTAATACTCAAAAAACTTTCTGACTATATACTGTCTCGTATTTTAATAATTGTAAATTCTATTATTATAATACCTTTTTTTGCGCATATTATGTCGGCAAATGAAATTAGTGTATACCAGATAGCCGTTGAAACATTAAACCTTTCCTGTACCTGTTCATTTGACTGGATATCAAAAGCTGCGTTGAGGTTTTATACAAAATATAAGCTGGAGCGCAGATTGGATGACTTTTTTTCCGTTTTGCTTACGGTTGGTATTATTGTTTACCTTTTACTGTTTATTTTGTCATTAATTTTTAACACAAAATTTTGTAAAATGTTTTCAATGCCTCCAGACTTATTTTTTATCACGATTTTTCTTCTCATTCCATGCGGAATACGACAGTTTCTGTATCAGATTTTGAGAGTGGTTAACAAAAACAATTTGTATAATTTTTCTATATTTTTCTATCAGCTTTCTCTGATTTTGCTGTTTCTGACTCTTATAAATTTTACTGATAAACTTACAGCTGTTCTTATTGCAATGACTGTTTCAATGATGTTAATTGATGTTTTCATTATTAACCAGATAAGATTGAATTGTAAGATATCATTAAGTTTAGATAAGTCAATAATCCGTGAGATTTTGCAATATTCACTTCCGCTTGTGGTTACAAATACCGCTATATGGACGATATTAAATATTAACAAATTTGTGTTCCAGAATCATGGAATGTTTTTGCAGACTGCTGTAGCCGGAATGTCATGGATGCTCGGAAATTCAATTATCAAACCTTTTCTGACACTTTTCCTTTTTTCGGTTTTTCCACTTATAATAAGCCGTTACGAACTTAAAAAAGATATTAAACCGTTTTTTACAAATACAATTCAACTTTATTGCGTTCTTTTTATACCTGTCTTGAGCGCTTTATGCTTTTATGCAAAAATCTGGGTCGATACGTTTTTCCCGGAATCTTTTTCTTCAGCAGCGGTTGTTCTGCCGTTTTTTGTGATAACAGTATTTCTCCATGAATTTATGAAACTTATAAATATAAAGTATCATCTTAAAAATAAAACATATATTGAAATGTTTATTACACTTATAGTCTGCCTGTTTTCTTTTGCTGCTGATATTTTGTTGATTCCGGCATTCGGTTTAGCTGCTGCAGGTGCAGTTATGCTGGTGTCTGTCCTTATTTTGATAATAACAAGTACTTTTATCAATTTTAAATCATTAAATTACATTGATTTAAAAAAAGTTGTCAAAACAATTTGTGCTCTGATAGGTTTAGGATTGTTAAGTCTTGCAATAGTTAATAGTTTGACTTATAAACTTTGTGAACATTTATCTTTTATAAAAATACTGTTATTTATATGTGTTAATTACTCTTTTATATGGAGCGGGCGAAAATTTATTTTATGCTGAATACAAACCTGTATTTAGGGGAAAAGTTTTTTTTGTCTTTTAATAACTGTGATTTTAGGATATTCCAATTTTCATTTTCTTTTTTGGTAGGTTTAAAACGTACATAACGAGAGTGTTTTACATAGATTTTATTCAGATGTTCCTGCGGAATTAATACATAATTTACGTCTGCAAGATTATTTTCTTTTGCCATTTGTTTTAATTGTTCTTCTGATAAATTTTTTGTAAAATCGTCTTCTACTATCCCTATCAGATCCTTGTCAAGCCAGCCCATATCAATTTTGTGAAAGCCTGAACGGATAAATACGTTTTCGGCTTCTTGGACGAAGTTTTCTTGTTCGTGGCGGTTTTTGATTACTGATATGAAACAATCTTGCATATTTTGTGTTGTTGATTCCGCATTTATAAATGTTTCATTCAAAAATTTTATTAATTCCTGTTGAGTTTTTATTTGTGTAATTTGGGAAAATTCAGTATTTGTGTATTCCGTAAGATTTTCTAAAGCGGTTTTGTCAATGTTTTTACTGTTTTTAATTGAATTTAAATCTTCTTTCATTATATTATAACATTTTTGTATTTCATTATTATTCTGCATATCAAAGAATATTTTCGGAGTCTGCATAATAGTAAGCAGGTTGCCATATATATTTGAATATTCATTCAGTGCCTGAACTTCCTCAGAATTCAAATTTTCTTCAATTATATTTTCTATTAAATTACAGGTTTTTATATTTAATGCAGGCTTTATCAAATTCTCAATCTGTAAAATCCTTTTCAATTTTTTTACAGGTCTGTCATTTGTTAAATTTAAGTTTGACAGTTCATTCAAAAGACGTTCAAAGTTATATAACCTGTATTCAATATATTTTTCGTCATCATAAAGAAACGATAATGTTTTAAAGTAATCGTGTGATGTTTCCGTAAAAATTTGCGGCACATAAAACCGTCTAGACAGTTGCAGACGCTGGCCTTTAAAACTTTCCGCGACAATGGTTACAACATAATTTTTACCTGTTTGCGTATCGTTTAATGTAAAAATGTAATCCGGAACTATAGTTATTTCTTTAGGATAATCTTTATCCAGACTGCTGTATTTTATATTTGCTGAATACAATGTTACAGGCGGCAGGTCTTCAATTAAAATTTCGTTGGATTTCATTATAAAAGGAAATGTTATGTATTCAGAAGAATCTGTATTTTCCAACTGTTTTTTTGTGTAGAGAATGTAGTCTTTATTTTTTACGATATGCTTTATTGAATCAGAAAACAAATCTTTTCCGTTAAGCTCCTCAGACAAAAGATTAAGAGAACTGATTTTTGAATATGGTGTATAAAATTTTTCGTCAAGATTGTAATACAATGACACCTCAAAAGACCGTATTGTGTCAAAGATACTTTTAGTTATTGCATCTTCATTTGTTCCGTCAAAATCGTATGTTCCTAAATTAATTCCAACGGCAAAATCAAGATCATTTGGAATTTTATTATGTTTTAAAAAACCGGATCCGTATGCGTTTGTATATAATAATTTTATATTTTTATCTTCTAAATTTAAAGTTTTTATGCTTTCATTTATGCTATGATTTAATTCTTTAATAACCGGTGTAATCCAACGCAGACAATTTGTATTTGTATCGGGGTTAAAAAATACAGTTACTGTAAAGCAATTAAGGGAAAAAAGCAGCAAACATCCCAAAATAAATAAAATAATATAAATAGTTTTTTTCATCTTTTCCCCTTATATGATAATTTTATAATAAAAATATTGAAATGTTTTTTATTTTATTTATAATGCTTGATTTTATATTCTTTTCTTTATATAAATATGTATAACTGTTTTAAATTTTGAGGATATAAATATGCAGGATGTTACAATTACGGAACTGGATTCAAATTTGTCTTTTAGGGCTAAAATTGATAATCCTCCGGCAAACACGCAAAATTTTTCTACTGTTTATATAGATGAAAAAGAAGTCAGAAGACCAAATGTGACTCAATCTAACGGTTTGATAGAAATAAAAGTCGCTGATGCGGATAATGTTATTTCTGATTTTCTTATTAAATGGAATAGTTCAAGAAAAAGAATTGATTTAATGATTGAAACAGATGATGTGATGTATTTTTTAAAAGGTTGTTCCGTAAAAAGGTTTGAAAGCCCTAAAAAAGCATTTTTGGTGTTTTATAATACTTTTAAACAGGCTTAAGTACATTGTAAATATTTATCAATATCTTCATCAGTAATCATTTCTGTTGCGGCGACAAGAATATGATTATTGTCAAGTTTTAATCCGCCTATAATTCTGTTTTCTTTGAGTTTTGTAAGGAGTTTATCAGAATCACTCACTTCAATAACAAATTCGTTGAAGAAGTTCTTATTTAACGTTTTTATCCCTTTTTGTGCAAGTTTTTCGGATAACTTGTGTGCCATTAGAGCTGACAAATACGATGCTTGCTTAAAACCTTTTTCTCCCGTAACTGTCAAATAAAGAGTGGCGCAAAGTCCCATAAGCGCCTGATTTGAACAAATGTTACTTGTTGCTTTTTCTCTTTT
This sequence comes from uncultured bacterium, assembly GCA_949296425.1. Classification (GTDB taxonomy): domain Bacteria; phylum Cyanobacteriota; class Vampirovibrionia; order Gastranaerophilales; family Gastranaerophilaceae; genus Stercorousia. Next base: position 25,672 of record CASFPN010000023.1, on the reverse strand, counting down.
TATATGCTGTTCTCTTGTTTGAATGGTAAGACAATAAGCAGTATTACCGTCAGCATCAACTGTTCTGCCGGCAAGTCTTCCCGGAATCTGACGTAAATATTTTTCTTTGCAGGCAATAAATCCTGCATAAGGACCGCCAAATGACATTGGCAGACCCAGCGTCTGTATATCGCCGACAACAATATCAGCCTGAACAGGCGGTTCAATCAGCGCCAGTGCTGAAACATTTGTACATACAACTAATATTGTATCAACAGAAGGTATTTGCGTAAGTTCCCCGTAAAAATCAGGATTTTGAACCATTACGCAGGCAAAATCAGAGGTATGCTCAGGGATTTTATCAAACATTTGAAGTTCAATATTACCGGATTGACAGTATGTGTTTATTACCCTGATATATTCAGGATTAAGTTTATTTGATACAAGAACCTTGTCCTTTTTTGAGATTCTGACCGCCATTAAAATAGCTTCGGCGCATGCTGTTGCCCCGTCATACACAGTGGCATTTGATATATCCATTCCGGTAAGCCTGCAAATCATTGTTTGAAATTCGTACATAACCTGAAGTGTTCCTTGGGAAATTTCAGGTTGATAAGGAGTATAAGCTGTCAAAAATTCAAATCTGTTTGCAACCTGTGAAATACAAGCCGGCACAAATTTGTTGTAAACACCAGCACCGAGAAACGTTGTAAAATCGGTATTATTTTTACGTGCCAGCGATTTTATCCGTTTTTGTGTTTCCATTTCACTCAAAGCCGGTTCTAGGTTTATTTTTGTCATACGCGCCTGCGCGGGAATTTGTTTAAATAAATCTTCTATACTTGAAATTCCTATACTTTCAAGCATTTCATGTTTTATATCTTCACTGTGTACTAAAAAATTTTTCATTAATTATTCCAGTTCTTCTTTGTAATCTTCATATTCAAGTAAGTCTGCCTGTTCAGTTTCAAGATTTCCGGTTGGTTCAATTTTAACAAGCCAGCCTTTATCAAAACTGTCCTCGTTTAAAATTTCAGGAGTTTCAACAGCGTTAGTATTAATTTCTATAATTTTGCCGCTTACAGGCATATAAATTTCCGATGCGGCTTTAACAGATTCTACAGTGGCAAATGTATCGCCTTTTTTAAATTCGCTGCCGACCTCCGGAAGTTCTAAAAATACAATATCTCCAAGCTGTTCAACAGCATAATCTGTTAAACCGATTGTGTATGTTTTGTCTCCGTTGTCAAACAAGTATTCATGTGATTTTGAACATAATAGGTTTTCAGGTATAATCATATAAATTCTCCGTTTCTTATAACTTTACTTTGTTTCTTTTTTGTATAAAAGGCCGTTTTACAATTTCTGCGTCATGAAGTTTTTCTCTTATCATAACCTGAACAATTGTACCTGTGCAAATTTCGTCATTATTGTTTACATAAGCAAGTGCAATATTTGCCCCGAGCATTGGAGAAGGCGCACCGCTTGTAATTACGCCTGTTTTTTCACCTTTATAATAAACTTCATATTCGTGTCGTGCAATTGATTTGTCAAGCATTTTTAATCCCACAAGTTTCTTTTTGCCGCCTTGTTTAAGCTGTTCTTCAATTATTTCTTTACCGTTGTAATATCCCTGTTTATCTTTTGGAATTGACCAGCTTAATCCGGCTTCAACAGGTGTAGTGTTTTCGTCTAAGTCATTCCCATACAGGTGTAGTGCAGCTTCTAAGCGCAATGTGTCACGCGCCCCAAGTCCTATAGGTTTTATTCCAAACGTTGAGCCTTCTTCAAGAATTTTATCCCACATGTATTCTGAATTTTTATTTTCAACAAGGATTTCATAACCGTCTTCTCCTGTATATCCTGTACGCGATACGAAAACTTTAATTCCTGCAATAGAATCGGGCTTTATTGTAAAAGATTCCTGATGAGTAGAAAGTCCTAATTTCCGCATTAATTCATCTGCTTTCGGCCCTTGAACAGCTAGAAGTGAGTAATTATGGGACTGATTATCTATTTTTACATCAAATTCCTTACTATTTCTGACCATCCAGTTTAAATCCTCATCAATTCTTGATGCGTTACAAATAACAAGGTATTCTAAAATGCCGAGTTTGTATATAATTAAATCATCGATGAGACCGCCGTTTTTATTTGTCAACTGGCAATAAACAGCTTTTTCATAGTTTAATTTGGAAATATCCTGAGGAACAATTTTATTTAGAAACTCGACCGAATCTTTTCCTGACACAAACACTTCTCCCATGTGTGAAACATCAAACAGACCGACATTTTCACGGACAGTTTTGTGTTCTTCAATGATTGAAGTGTACTGAACAGGCATTTCCCAGCCTGCAAAATCAACCATTTTGGCCCCAAGAGCTATATGTTTGTCGTGTAAAAAAGTTTCTTTTGTCATAAAAATATCCCCCTTTTACCATTATTTTCTCATTTAATACATTTTTGTGTCAATGATTTATTTAGTTTATTGAAGTTTGCTTCCAGTTATGTTATAATCAAAAATAAGGAATTTCTATGGAGGTGTTATGGAAATGTTAAAATTTATTAAACAACCCCGGGGGGGGGGCACTTCTGAGCTAGAGATAAGTCAAGATGTCAGGAAGTCAAGCTATTTAAATCTCGTAAGATACTATGTCACTAAGGCACTAAGAAGTATCGTAAAAATTGTTCCCTCGCCCCATTGGGGAGAGGGTGTCCGCAGGACAGGTGAGGGGCTTGTTGGATGTCCGGAGGTCAAGAAGTCAGGAGAGCAGGCAAGTTTCAATAGCGATTTTGGTAAAACTCGGACAAAATTTATTATAGATAATAGCTTTGCCTCTATGCCTCTTGGCATCTTTGCTTCTAAATTTAACCTGCCTTTCTGCCCTCCTATCTTCTGTTCTTCTGAACAAACATCTGTTTCCGTCATTGCGGACAGCGAAGCTGATCCGCAATCGCAAAATATATCTAAAACAAATCAGCCCTCACCCCAACCCTCTCCCATAGGAGAGGGAGCTGCGCAATTCTGTTATTGCGAGGAAGTGAAACGACCGTCGCAATCGCAATATAGCTGCAATATGAATGAGATTACTACGTCGAATGCGTCGCATTCTCCTTGTAATGACATAGAAAATGCAATGCAAAACCCAGGTGTCGGGTGCAACGGAACGCTGCCTCGTAATGACACACTTCACTCTTCACTAAAAAAACGAGCCGCGTTTACTCTGGCTGAGGTTCTAATCACCCTCGGCATCATCGGTGTGGTTGCAGCTTTAACAATGTCTGTATTAATATCAAATTATCGTAAACAAGTTACGGAAACGAAATTAAAACAAACTTATTCAATTTTATCTAATGCAACGTCAAAATTGATTGCGGAAGCAGGAATTCCTTTTAGCTCTTATTACGTAATCACAATGCATAGCAATATTTGTCCATCAACAGCTACGCATTTGCAGGAATGTGCTGATTCATTGTATGAAGATGTTATTAAAAGTAATAACATTAAAGTATTCAAAGAATATGATCATTCATATCCACTCTGGTATTTAACATTGATAAGTAATGCAATTAATGATGAAGGTGTAATCGCAGCTGTTTATCATGGAAAATGGTTTACTCTGCCGAATGGGTGTTCTGTTGGTATATATAATGGTGCATTTTCAATAATTACCGACAATTTATCTCAAAATCGTAAGGTAGAATTAGTTGGCGGTAAAAACTAATTTCAATTTCAACCCGCAAACATTAATACTCAATGCACTAAAAGAAATATTGTCAGGATTAGCTCCAATGACGCGAACCGAGCGAAAAAGATATAACACTAGAGCTGATTTAATTAATGCATGTAAATCAAATGAACTTGGAGGAGTGGTTAATATTGCTTGTTCGCAGCTATTTATAGAGGACGGGTTAAGATTTTCAGATGACTATCCTATAAAATTTTAACCCGCCTGATATATTTTATAATTCTGCAATTTTTTTATACAATTCTATTTGCTTATCTGATAAATTTTTCGGTATAACTATTTTAATTTTAGCATTAAGATTGCCGTATCCTCCGCCTTTTTTAGGCAGTCCTAAATCTTTAAGCCTTAAAGATTGACCGGAGGAAGTTTTTGGAGGAATCTTAATGCTGATTTTGCCGTGTAGCGTTTCTATTTCTTTTTTGCAGCCTAAAACAGCTTCCGGAGGTGTTATTTCTATTTCTTTAGTCAAATCAGAGCCGCTAACTTCATATTCTTTGTCTTTGATATTAACAATCAGATACAAATCGCCTTTTCTGCCGTAGGAATCTGATTTGCCTTCACCTTTAATTCTAACTTTCTGGCCTTCTGTGATATTTGGAGGAAGTTTAACCTTAATGGATTTTGGTTCCGATTTAAAACCTGTACCGCCGCATTCACTGCAATAGCCTCCGCTGCCTGAACATTTTGTACAGCGTTCAAGATTATTAAATTTAACGGTAATTGGTTTTTGTTCGAAAATATCTTTTACCGTTATGTTTAAATTCATTGTAATATCAAGGTTTTCCCCATTTGGCTGTTGAGCATTTCTGCGGCGTGTTGTTCTTTGTTGTTGCGCCGAACCGCCAAAATCAAAACCTCCAAAATTCATCCCCTGTGTTCTGGCTCCGCTGCCCATCATATCGCCGAATAATGAGCTAAAAAAGTCAGAGAAACCGCCTAAATCTTGACCGTTAAAGTTGAAACTTTGATAATTTCCTCCCTGACCGCCGCCAAAACCGTATTGTTCAAATCCCGGAGGAGGGGTCCAGCTCTGTCCGCCCTGCCAATTGGAACCTAAACTGTCATACCGTTGTCTTTTTTGTTTGTCGCCTAATACTTCATAGGCTTCATTTATATCTTTAAATTTACTTTCAGCCTCTTTGGTTTTATTAACATCAGGGTGATATTTGCGCGCAAGTTTTCTGTAAGCTGATTTTATTTCTGCATCCGTTGCATCGCGTTTTACGCCCAATATATCGTAGTAATCTTTGTATTCCATTATAGTATCTCCTAGTATATATAATAATATAAAAAATGTGAAAACCTGAAATAATTAATTATTTTTTAAGTATTAAAATAAGAGAAAAACATTTTGTCATGTTGAATTTATTTCAACATCTCTGTAGATCCTGAAACAAGTTCAGGATGACAGGGGAGACAAAATGTTTTTCTGTATATTATCAAAGATTTCTACAAACCTAAGCGGCTGTTTAGAACATCAAGCCAGCTTCTCTGGCTGCATCAGCTAAAGCAGCAACACGGCCGTGGTATAAGAAACCGCCGCGGTCAAATACAACGCATTCAATGCCTGCTTTTTTAGCTTTTTGCGCAATAGCTTCACCGACAACTTTTGCAGCTTCAATGTTTCCGCCGTGTGATAATTTTGCTTTTAAATCTTTATCATTGGAAGATGCTGATGCAAGAGTTACATGATTTACGTCGTCAATTAATTGAGCGTAAATATGTTTTGTGCTTCTGAAAACAGCTAATCTCGGAAATTCAGCTGTTCCTGATAATTTAACTCTTATAGTTCTGTGTCTTTTTTGAATTTTTGGTTTTCTGGCTTCTTGTTTAATCATTTTTATTTTCCTTTCTTGTTTACCCAAACCTTCTTGAAAAACCACTTCAAGGGTTTATACGGGCTTTGTTTTGCAATCCTGAAGTTGAGGATAAGATATTCATATGGCTCACTTTCGTTCGCCAACGGCTATCTTACTTTTTACCTGCTTTGCCGGCTTTACGTCTAATGTGTTCGCCTTCGTATCTAACACCTTTTCCTTTGTAAACTTCAGGCGGGCGTTTAGATCTTATGAATGCTGCAACATCGCCGACAGTTTGTTTATTAGAACCTTTTACACTGATTTTTGTGTTAGCTTCAACGGAAATTGTAATTCCTTCAGGCGGTTCAACGATAACAGGGTGAGAATAACCTAATGAAAGGTTTAAGTTTTTACCTTCCATGTTAGCACGGTAACCAACACCTTGTATTTCTAATTTCTTTTCAAACTGTTCTTTTACACCGTGAACAGCATTTGCAACTAAAGTTCTTGAAAGTCCGTATAAAGCATCAGTTTCTCTTGAATCACCTACTTTGGAGAGTAGAATGTGATTGTCTTCAACTTTTACTTCAATTTCAGGACGAATTTCAACAACTTCTGTTCCGTGAGGGCCTTTTACAGTAACTGTGTGGCCTTCTATTTTAACTTCCACTCCTTGCGGAATCTCGATAGGTTTTTTACCAATACGTGACATTTTAATTTTCTCCTTTTGGTATATATTGTGTACAATGTTTAAGCTTTTCTACCAATTGAACTTAAACAAAAATTTTTGCCGCCAATATAGTTACAATTTATATAAAACTCTAAGTAGTGGATGGAGCGGCTAAGCTCCTCTTTAGCCATTGCCTTAAAGATTTATGCAACCCCTGAGTGGCGGCTGGAGCGGCTCTTACTCGTTCGCTATTAACGTGTCTAGTCTTTGCCTGCTCGTCTTATTCTCTCAAGCCGACACTGCAAAGCCATCGCCTTCAGCTCACTTGCGCTACGCTCCTAGTATACGTAGCAGAGAACTTCTCCGCCAATGTTTTCTTTGCGAGCTTTTCTGTCTGTTAAAAGACCTTTGCTGGTCGAAACTATAGCAATACCCATACCACCCAATACTTTAGGAAGGTTTTTGGCTTTGCTGTAGTTTCTTAAACCGGGTTTAGAAATTCTTTCTAATTTAGTAATGATAGGTTTGTTTTTTGCATCGTATTTCAGAACGATTTCCAAAACCTTGAATTTACCTTCATCTTTAACGCTGTAGTCAGTTATGAATCCTTCTTCTTTTAAAAGTTTAGCCAATTGAACTTTTAATTTAGAAGCCGGCATTGAAACTGATGGGTGTGAAACCTGATTAGCATTTCGGATTCTTGTTAGCATATCTGCTATAGGATCTGTCATTGACATTTAAAATACCTCCGGACTTACCTCCAGTTAAAGGCAGTATCCTTGATTTAACTATTACACCACTTACTGAATTAATTTTTGCTTCATATTGAAGCTTGTTTCAGCAGTCTGGAACTGTATACTTAATTTATCATAAAAATACTAAATTTTCAATAATAATTTTAATTTTTATTAACAATATAAAACCAAAAAAGACCGCATCCCTCGGTCCTTTGGTTTTTTATTGTTGTAAAATTTACTGGTCTGCAACGCCGCCGTTTCACCTCTCAGTCACTTACCCTTTTTATCACTGAACTTCCTTAGCCTCAGTACGACTGACGGGTGGAGCGACTATGTTCCTTCTTTAGTAATTGCCTTAAGATTTATGCAAAAACTGAGTAGCGGGTGGAGCGGCTCTTACTCGTTCGCTATTAACAGGTCTAGCCTGCTCGTCTTGTTCTCGCAAGCCGACACTGCAAAGCCGTCGCCCTCAGCTCACTTGCGCTACGCTCCCTACCAGCTTGCTTTTGTAACGCCGGGAAGTAAACCTTCGTGAGCCATTTTTCTTAAACAAATTCTGCAAAGACCGAAATCTCTGTGGTAACCGTGAGGTCTTCCGCAGATGCTGCATCTGTTATGAAGTCTTACTGCAGGGTATTTGCCGGCTGCAACAAGTTTTTCGCGTCTAAGTTCTTTGTTTATCATCGCTTTTTTAGCCATGAATTTCTCCTTTTATGTTTTATTTATTGTTATCTTATTTAAATTTTGAAACAGGTTCAAAATAGTGTTTTATTTTAATCCTTTGAAAGGCATTCCGAGTAATCTCAACAATTCACGTGCTTCATCATCAGTTTCAGCAGTTGTGATTACTGATACGTTCATTCCTTTAACTAAATCAACTTCTTCATAGCTGATTTCAGGAAATAATGCTTGTTCTTTCAAACCTAATGTATAGTTGCCGCGGCCGTCAAAACTTTTCGGGCTTACGCCTCTGAAGTCTCGAATACGTGGAAGAACCACACATATAAGTTTTTGTAAGAAGTCATACATTCTTTCACCGCGTAATGTAACCATGGCTCCAACCGGCATTCCTTCTCTTAATTTATAAGATGCAATGGATTTTTTAGCTTTGGTAACTACGCATTTTTGTCCTGCTATTTTAGTTAATTGTGCTTCAATTGCTTCTGCAATTTTTGAGTTATGAGAAGCTTCTCCAACACCCATATTCAAAACGATTTTGTGAAGTTTAGGTATCTGGTTAACATTTTTATAGCCGAATTTTTCCTTTAATGCAGGAATTACGTCTTCTTGATATTTCGCTTTTAAATTTTTGGTTTTAGTTGTCATTTTCTTAGTTTCCTTAATTCTGCGATACCATAATTATAACACTAATTATAATTTAGCATCTAATTGTTCACCACATTTTTTACAAACACGCACTTTTTTGCCGTCAACGACTTCGTGTTTGATCCTTGTCGGTTTGTCGCAAGCTGGGCAGACAACCATAACATTAGAAGCATCTACAGGTGCTTCAATTTTGATTAATCCGCCTTGGATACCTGCCATAGGTTGAGGTTTTTGGGCTTTGGTTACCATATTTAAACCTTCAACAGTAACAGTGCCTTCTGAAACATTTACTTTTTTAATGTTTCCGGCTTTTCCTTTATCTTTGCCTGCAATAATCATTACTCTGTCAGTATTTTTTACATGCAATTTTTTCTTTGTCATTTTTGTATTCCTTTTGTTTTTAATTTTCTTTTCAGGAGATCCCGTGTCAAGCACGGGATTATTTATTTCTACGACTTGCTGAAAGCAAGTCTAGAACTAAATAACTTCCGGAGCCAAAGAAACTATTTTCATATATCCTTTGTCTCTTAATTCACGGGCAACAGGTCCGAAAACACGTGTTCCTCTCGGGTTGCCGTCTTTGTTGATAATTACTGCCGCATTTTCGTCAAATCTGATAACAGAGCCGTCTGCACGTTTGATATCAGCTTTGGTTCTAACTACAACAGCTCTAACAACTTCAGATTTTTTTACAGGCATATTCGGGTTAGCATCTTTTACTGCTGCAACGATTTCATCGCCTACTGCAGCAAATTTTTTGTTAGAACTTCCCATTACGCGAATGCATAAAAGTTCTTTTGCACCTGTATTATCTGCTACTTCTAGTCTTGTTTCTTGTTGTATCATTGTTCTTTTCCTTTATTTTTAAAGAATGTTTTACTTGGTTGACAGCGCATTAGTTTATATAATGATGTCCGGGTGCTGACCGAAACAAAGTTTCGGAGATCCTGAAACAAGTTCAGGACACGTTACTTCTAAATTCGCTAAGGCTCATTAAGAATTAACGTGCTTTTTCAACTACTTCAGCTAATGTCCAGCGTTTGCCTCCTGAAATAGGTCTTGATTCAACGATTCTTACAACATCGCCTTCATTGCAAACATTGCCTTCATCATGAGCTTTATAGTGTTTATTTGATTCTATAATCTTTTTGTATTTAGGGTGTGGTTCATAATCTGCAACTTTAACTACTATTGTTTTATCCATTTTGTTACTGATTACAACACCTTGTTTTTCTTTTTTAGGCATTTTGTCTTTTCTCCTTTGAAAGCTTCCGTTATACGGCAGCGCTTTCTTTTTCTTTTATAACAGTTTTTGCTTGTGCTATAAGTCTTTTTGTTTTGGAAATCAATGCTGTATTTTCCAATTTATGAGTGGAAAGCTGCAATTTGTAGTTAAACAAATCCTTTTTCCAATCAACTATTGCACTCTGCAGTTCTTCAACTGATTTTTCGCGCATTTCATTTAGTTTCATCGTTATTTCCCTTATAGTTTTAAGCGTTATTACGCTTCCAACTTAGCTTTTTCTACTACTTTAACTTTAATAGGCAGTTTTTGAGCAGCCAATTCAAGTGCATGAACTGCAACACTTCTGTCGAAGTAATCAAGTTCAAACAAAATTCTGTTTGGCTTAACAACTGCAACCCAGTATTCCAAGTTACCTTTACCAGAACCCATACGGGTTTCAGCAGGTTTTGCAGTAATTGGTTTATCCGGGAATATTTTAATCCAAACGTTACCGCCACGTTTGATTTCACGAGTCATCGCACGACGTGCAGCCTCGATTTGTCTGCTGGTAATCCAGCCCGGTTCAACAGCTTGAAGTGCATATCCGCCAAATTCTAATTTAGTTCCTCTGGTTTCAGTGCCTTTCATTCTGCCTTTCATCATTTTGCGGTATTTAGTTTTTTTAGGCTGTAACATTTTATTTTACTCCATTTATTTTTCTTTACTTAATTGTTATTCGGCAGCTTCAGTGGAAATTCTGCGTCTTGGACGTCTCATCCCTTTGTCTGAACCTTCTTTTCCATTTTTAGCTTTAATGTTTTGATCTGCTTTTTCGCCTGGCATCAAATCACCTTTGAAAATCCAAACCTTAACACCGATTTTACCCATAATAGTATCAGCTTCGGTGAAGCCGTAATCTACGTCAGCTCTGAGTGTCTGAAGAGGAATTCTTCCTTCTTTTGCCCATTCCGAACGAGCGATTTCAGCACCGCCCAAACGGCCTGATACCATAACTTTAATCCCTTGAGCCCCTGCTCTCATTGTGCGTTGCATTGCCTGCTTCATTGCACGTCTGAAAGCTACACGTTTTTCTAATTGCTGGGCAATTGCTTCTGCTACAAGCTGTGCATCCGCATCAATTCTTGCAACTTCTACAACGTTGATAACAACAGGTTTACCGATGTATTTTGAAACATCCTTTTTCAAATCATCAATACCCTGACCGCCTCTGCCTACAACTATGCCGGGTTTAGCAGTTACAACCGTTACGGTTATATTTTGTGCTTTTCTTGATATTAATATCTTAGAAATACCTGCTGTATAAAGTTTTTTCTTAATAAATTTTCTGATTTTTGCATCTTCTGCAACGAATTCGCTATAATCTTTAACCTTAGCAAACCATGTGCTTACCCAGGGTTGAATTATACCGATTCTAAATCCTTTTGGATGTGTTTTTTGTCCCATTTTATTTACCTTTTGTTATTACTACTACTTTTTAACAGTGATATCGCTCACTTTTAATGTCAAATGAGAAGTGCGTTTAAGTCTTTTGTACATACGACCTTGCGCTCTTGTTCTGGCTCTTTTGTATGTAACGCTTTCATCTGCGAAGATTTCTGAAACTCTTAGTGATTCAGCACCTACGCCGTATTTTTCCTGTGCATTTGCAACAGCGGCTTTCAAGTTCTTTTCAACCACTCTTGCTGCAAAATAAGGCATAAAACGCAACATATCCTGAGCTTCAACGACAGATTTTCCTCTAACTTCGTTGATTACTCTGCGAAGTTTTCTTGCTGTCATTTTAATATCTGTTTGTCTTGCTTTAGCTTCCATTGTTATTTTCCTTATTTTTTCTTGGTTATCTCTTTTTATGAGATCCCGAAACCTGAAGTTCAATCCTGCATTCGGGATGACAGATCCGATTTATACGGCTGCCTTATTTGCGTTTAGCGGTTTTGTCTGAACCTGCGTGACCTTTGAAAAGTCTTGTAGGAGCAAACTCACCTAATTTGTGACCGATCATCTGTTCTGTTACATACACGGGAACGTGAGTTTTCCCGTTGTGAACAGCGATGGTGTGTCCTAACATGTCAGGTACAATCATAGATGCTCTGGACCAAGTTTTAATTACTTTTTTTTCAGAGTTTGCATTCATTTTTGTAATTTTATTTTGTAGAGCTTCTTCTACGTATGGACCTTTTTTTAATGAACGTGCCATTCTATTACCTTTCTTATTTTTATTGGTAGTTTATCATTTAGTTTAATAGTTTATAGTTGAATGTTTTTTTATATTTCAACCACTATTATTACTTTTTACGTCTTCTGACAATTAATTTATCAGAAGCTTTTCCGAGTTTTCTTGTCTTATATCCCAGAGCCGGTTTACCCCAAGGTGTTTTCGGGTGTCCGCCGGGACCTGTTTTACCTTCACCACCGCCGTGAGGGTGATCGCAAGGGTTCATTGTAACACCACGTACTGTTGGTCTAATTCCTAAGTAACGCTTTCTTCCGGCTTTACCGATAGAGAGGTTTTTGAATTCAGAGTTACCTAAAGTACCGATTGTAGCCATGCATTCTTTTCTTACCATTCTCATTTCGGAAGACGGTAATTTAATTGTTACGTAATTGCCTTCTTTAGCCATTACCTGAGCTGCATTTCCTGCAGATCTAACCATAACGCCGCCACGACCTGGTGTAAGTTCAATATTGTGAACAATTGTACCTAACGGAATTAATTCAAGCGGTAAAGCGTTACCTGTCTGAACAGGAGCTTCCGGCCCTGAAACAATTACGTCACCTACATTAAGTCCTTCCGGTGTTAAGATATATCTTTTTTCACCGTCTGCGTAATATACTAAAGAAATTCTAACGTTTCTGTTCGGGTCGTATTCAATAGTTTTTACAGTTGCCGGTACGCCGAATTTTTCGCGCTTGAAATCTATTATACGGTAAGATCTCTTTACACCGCCACCTTTATGACGGCATGTAATTCTTCCGGTATTATTTCTTCCTGCTGTTTTTTTCAATGATTTTAACAATGATTTTTCAGGAGTTGTGCAAGTGATTTCTTGATAATCACTTTTTGTCATCCCTCTTTGGCCTGGAGATGTAGGGTTTATTTTTCTGATTGCCATTTTTATTTTTCTCCTTTAATTGGCTTTGTACTTTTCTTGGGACTTATGCCTTCCGCCCCTTTTTTTATTATTTTGAATTATTGGCAACTCGAAATTTTTATAAAATTTCTAGTTGAAATGTGCCGGGTTTTCCTAGCTTGCATTCAAACTGTGCTCACCAGGGCTAACACGGTGCACTGGTCAAAATCAGCTATGCACCGATTAATTCTTCAATCGGATCGCCTTCTATTGTTACGATTGCTTTTTTTGAAGAATCTGTTCTTCCGAATTTATATCCCATTCTTTTTTCATGAGATGGCATATAAACTGTTCTTACTTTTTTAACCTTTCTTCCAGGGAAAGCCAATTCTACTGCCTGAGCAATTTCAACTTTTGTAGCGTCTTTTACCACTTCAAATGTGTATTGTCCCATAGATGTAGCACCTACTGACTTTTCTGTGATGATAGGTTTTTTGATTACATCATATAATTTTTCTGTGTTTGTTCTTGCTTTACTCATTATTTTTTCCTTTATAATTTTTAAATGAGGTCCCGAAACAAGTTCGGGATTAAGCTTCTGTACGCCTCATTTCTTCGGCTGCATTAGCTTAACTTTTCTGTTATATCTTTAACAGCGGATTCGGTAATTACAACAGAATCAGCTTCCAGTAAATCTTTTACATTTAGATTTGAAGGTAAAATGATTTTTACGCTCGGGATGTTTCTTGCTGAGAGTTCTAAATTTTTGTTTTCTTCAGCTTTAACATCTGCAACGATTAGAATTTTACCTGTAACTTTTAATGATTTTAATGCACTTACCATTAATTTTGTTTTAGGTTCAGTGATTGTTGAGAAGTCTTTTACGACAACCATTTGTTCGCTTCTTGCAGACAATGCTGATTTGATAGCTAATTGTCTTGCTTTTTGAGGCATATTAAATGCATAGCTTCTCGGTTTTGGTCCGAAGATTACGCCGCCGCCTGCAAACAATGGTGAACGAAGAGAACCTGCTCTCGCTCTGCCTGTACCTTTTTGTTTCCAGGGTTTTTTGCCGCCGCCTGATACTTCTGCTCTTGTTTTAGCGCAGGCAGAACCTTGGCGTGCATTGTTTAATTGTCTTCTTAATGCGAGGTGCATTACATGGATATTAGGTTCTACACCAAATACGTTTTCATTCAATGTGATTTCGCCTAATTTTTCACCTGTTGTGCTTAATATTTCTTTTGACATTTTTGTTTTTCCTTTATATCTAATCTACAGCCTGTTACCTCTTTCGGATTTTTCCGTTTTATATGGCAACCCGGGATTTTTAAAACTTGTTCTGTTATTTTATCTTGGATTATTGTTTCACTCGGACAAGCCGCTCATTTCGTTTTACTGACATTCGCTTTTGCCCTCGCTACTTCGGGTTGGGTTCGTGCTTCGCACTCACACGGCACCCTACACAAAATCCGCTAATTCCACTTAGTTCTTGTCGGAACTATTGTAACTAATCTACCTTCACAGCCCGGTACTGAACCTTTGATTAATACTAAGCTGTTTGCTGAATCAACTTTAACTAATTTCAATTTAGTTATTGTAACTCTTTCATTGCCCATGTTACCGGCCATTCTTTTGCCTTTAATAACACGAGAAGGAGTTGTACCTGCCCCGATTGAACCTGGTTCTCTGTGGTTTTTAGAACCGTGTCCCATCGGTCCTCTTGAGAAGTTCCATCTTTTTACGGTACCCTGGAAACCTTTACCTATTGATTTTCCTGTAACGTCTACTTTTTCGACATTATCAAGAACTGATAATTCAATTTTGTCACCTACTTTATAATCTTGAGGATTGTCAACTCTGAATTCCTGAAGGTGTCTGAAGTTTTCAAGATTATTTTTCTTAAAGTGGCCGATTTCAGCTTTAGTTAAGTGTTTTTCTTTAGCTGCAATCGTACCTACCTGAATTGCATTGTAACCGTCAGTTTCAATTGTTTTTACCTGAGTTACCACAATCGGGTCAACTTTAATTACAGTTACGGGAATTGCCAAACCTTGATCATCAAAGATTTGAGTCATTCCAAGTTTCTTTCCTATTACACCTAGTGTCATATTTGTCCTTTCTTTCTCGAATTATTGGCAACTCGAAACTTTTCATTCCACTACATAAATTTTACAAATTTATTCCGTTGCATCAAGTTTCTCGCTAGGGCGTGTTGGGTGGCTTCCACCACACGGCACACTTGCCAAAATTCGTCTTCTCTTGCGAGCGCTACTTCTTTACCTAATTTTTGAGGACTTTCACCTCTACAGCTTTTTTGCTGTTCCGATTCAGGTTTATCCCAAAGGTTGCCCCTTTGTTGTCCCTGTTCGGTTGTAGTTCACATTACATGCATAATGCTTATTTAATTTTCAAAAGAGTAAAGTATTAAAGTTTAACTTCAATATCTACACCTGCAGGAAGGTCTAATCTTCCTAATTCTTCAACTGTTTGTTGAGTAGGTTCGTATATATCAATAATACGTTTATGAGTTCTCATTTCAAAATGTTCACGGGATTTTTTATCAACGTGGGGTGAACGCAAAACGCAGTATATACGTCTTTTTGTAGGTAAAGGAATAGGGCCTGCTACTTTAGCATCTGTTCTTTTTGCTGTTTCTACGATTTTGTCTGAAGATACGTCGATTAATTTGTGATCATAAGCTTTCAAACAAACTCTGATTCTTTGTCTTTGTGTAGTTGCCATTTGTATTCCTTTTTTTATTTTTTTGTATTACACTGCCTGGAACCTGCTATTCAACAAATATTTCGGATATTGTGTAAATACATTATTCCAAGCATACCAATGTTAAAACAAACAAAACGGGCTGTCAACAGTGATATTTGAAAAATGTATAGATTTGTAAACCTTTAATTTAGCGCGGAAGATTTTTGAAAAAATCTTTGTCTGAAAGGGCTTTTGCTGTACAGCCTAAGCCGTTAGCCTCTGATTTTGATACATTGGAGCAATATTCATCGTTTTCACTGTAAAAGTCAGTATCTTTTGCACCCATTGGAACTAATTGCCCTTCATTATTTATCTGAAACATAAATAAATCTTGGCCCAAACGATTTGGACGTTTATTGTAACCGTTTACATCTATAGAAATATAAAGGCATGGTTTATTGTCAGTGGCGCCATCATTTTCTATTAAGACCAGCATACCGTCATTAATTACAAATTGCCCGTCATCAATTAATGAATAAGGGATTTCATTCGTACCGTTATAGTTTTGGTAAACTGCTTTATAATTGTCTGGATTATTTACATAAGCTTTATTAGGTATACAGGACTTATCTCCTGTACCTTTTCCACAATCTTTAACAACATTTACGTAAGTCATTAAAAATTTTTTTAAATGTATACCTTCTTCATAGCCTTTTATTGGTTCTCCATTTTCTTGTTCATACATTTTTAAGGCTTGTGCTAATGTTGAATATCCCTTTTTTAATCCTGTTTCAAGCTGTCTGTTTTGTGCATTATTGATTACTGTCGGCAAAGTCAGTGCTGCAACTACCCCGATAATTCCCAGAGTAATTAAAACTTCAGCAAGTGTAAAACCAAATGAATAGTTGTAAAAATTTTTAAACCATCTAATATGACGGGTCAAGCGGCACGCTTGCGGGGGGGGGCAATCTGAAAGCTTGTGATATTAACATTTTTCATCCTCCTTTTTCTTATTATTATAAACTTTTTTTTTAATTTTGCAATAGGGAAAAATAGGAATTTATATTGCAGTTCACCCGAAATATTCTGAAAAGCAGTCATAATGTCATTCCGAACTTGTTTCGGAATCTTACCAAGGACAATACCCTACCCGCATTGGGACATTTTGTACGAAATCAAAGATTTCGGCAAAAGCTGTCAAACGAGTTCAGAGCCTGCCCTGAATTTATTTTAGGGGTGACATTTTAGTTATTTTTAATGTAAATTGCGATATAAGTCCCCCCCCCCCCAAAAAAAATAGCGCAATACAATAAAAGATCCCGAAACGAGTTCGGGATGACAAATAATAAATATAGAGTCATGCTGAATTTATTTTCAGCATCTCACATCTGGAAATTTTGATTAAAAATCTGATTGAAAACACCCTATTAAGGGGAAGGCGTTTTTACTTCCCTGTTTCTTTCTCCTTATCAGAGTTTTCAGGTTCATCTTCAAGATTTTCTTCAGCTTCTGTATCTTCGTCTAAATCTTCGTCATCATCAAGGTTTTCTTCTTCAGTTTCATTTTCAGATTTTTCATCACTTTCTTCTTCAGACGTTTTTTCTTCTTTGTCCTCAGCCTCAAGTGCTGCTTTTATTTCTTCTTCATCTTTTGCTCTGATAACAGGAATTGAAAGCATTAAAGCAACCTGATCTCCGTCTTGTTCAAGATTAAGCTCAAGAGCTTCTTTATCCATTTCAACGTATTTTGAAAGAAGTTCAACAAGTTCTTTGCGCATACGTTCCATAAGCTCAGGCGTAAGATTTGTTCTGTCCTGCATAAGAACAACACGCAGTCTGTTGCAGGCCGTATCTTTTGAAGATTCTTCTGCTTCTTTTTCTGTCTGGCGGAAAAAACCTAAAACTTTGTTATATAAATTTGCTAAAATCATTTTACTTTTCCCCTCCTTTTAAGCCGGAGAAGAACTTTTTAATTTTAGCCATTACGCCTTGAGGTTCTTCTAAATTCAAAAACGGGACATCTTCACCGATTATTCTTCTTGCTACATTGTTGTAAGCTTTACCGGCAAGAGATTTTTCATCGTTTACGATAGGTTCGCCTTTGTTTGTTGAGGTTATAATTCCAGTATCTTCCGGAATTATACCGATTAAATCGGCTGAAAGTATTTCAACGACGTCATCTACACTCATCATGTCATTTGATTTAATAAGGTTCGGGCGAACTCTGTTTATCAACAGTTTATAAGATTTAATTTCTTCTTTTGCTTCTAAAAGCCCTATAATTCTATCAGCATCACGTACAGCAGACATCTCGGGTGTTGTAACAACAATAGCTTCAGAGGCTCCGGCAACTGCATTTTGGAAACCCTGCTCAATTCCTGCGGGACAGTCAACAAGAATAAAATCAAAGTCTTTTTGAAGTTTTTCGCATATATCTTTTAATTGTTCTTCTGTTACAGCTGATTTATCACGGGTTTGTGCAGCCGCTAAAAGACAAAGGTTTGGATTTTTTTTATCTTTAACTAATGCCTGTTTCAATTTACAACGTTCTTCAACGACATCTACTATAGTGTAAACAATTCTGTTTTCAAGTCCGAGTAAAAGATCCAGATTTCTTAAACCCAGGTCGGTATCAATCATTACTACTTTTTTCCCGGCTCTTGCCAGAGCTGTTCCGATATTGGCATTAGTAGTAGTCTTTCCGACCCCGCCTTTTCCGGACGTTATTACGATAACTCTACCGCTCATTATTTCTCCTTTTATGCTTCATGTATTTTATGTATAATAATTTGTTTTTTTCTGATACATGCTTCCTCCGGAATAAACGTATCAGTTTTTTGAATATAGGGAATATTTATATTATCCGGTCGTCTTGCAAAAATATCGGCTATTCTTAATTGAATGGCATTCATTTTTAATGCGCGTATTCTTGCATATTGATTCCCATCGCTGCCTGCGTGTGCAATTCCGCCTAAAATCCCCCAAACAGTAATATCTCCTTTGGCAATAATTTCTGAACCGGGGTTAACATCTCCGATTATTACTATATTGCCGTCCGATGTTATGCTTTGCCCTGAGCGCAATGTCCTTTGAATGTAAAGGGTCGGCAGTTTTTCTGTTTCCCTTAAAGATTTTCTTAAATCATCAAGATTAAAATCAACTTCTTCCAATTCATCGCCTTCAATTTTGTTTGCATTTTCAAGCTGGTTATTAAAATTTTCAAGTTCGCTTTCGATATTTTCTACAGCAGCATTGTCATTGATTGGTTCAAGTTTTGATTTATCAATAGTTTCCAGCCGATTTTCCGATGGTATATCCTGTGATTTAGTATCAATCGTATTATCAATATTAGCAAAATTTTGGTCAGAAGTTTCTTCTTTTAATTTTTGAATATCTTCTTCCTGGGCAAAAGTTTTGATTTCAGCGGTTTCATCTCCGAAAATTTTATCTAATGCTTTTTCAAGTTCTTTGTTAACTTTTTCCTGATCTGCATTAAATTCGGGAAGCGGAACTTTATTTTCAATAGCAGAAACTTTTATATTCAAATTTTCTGCTGATTTTACAGTTTCGTCTGAACTTGTGCTGATAAATTCTATTTCTGAATTCATTGATTCGACAAGCGCCTTGATACTTGTAAGTTCGGTTGATGTCAAATCAACAGAACCTAATTTAAGGCATACTTTTTTACTTTGTGCGTCCGGCAAATCAAGAATTCTGCTCAATTCATAAATTATTTCGGAAGTTTTATTCGCATTTGAAACATCTACTATAAAGCCGTTTTCAATATATCCCTTATCCATTGCTGCACCTTTCTGCAAATCTTCAATATATTTCATGAACATACATGAAACATTTTTGAACATCAATGGATTATTTAGTTTGTTTAAGCAATGGTATAATTTTTGTAATTATTATAGATATCCCTTACATAATTTTGAGTTTCTTTAAAAGGCGGGATTCCTTTATATCTTGCGACATTGCCTTCTCCTGCATTGTATGCAGCCAGAGCAAGTTTGACGTCGCCGTTATATTTATCAAGAAGACGTTTAATATATTTTATTCCGCCTTCAAGATTTTCTTCCGGATCAAACGGATCAGTGACACCGAGATATTTTGCAGTCGCCGGCATAAGCTGCATCAAGCCTTTAGCTCCTGCATGGGATTCAGCTTTCGGATTAAATCGTGATTCCTGATTAATCATCGCAAGTACAAGCTGTTTATCAACGCCGTATTTATCTGCTATTTCGCATGCAAGACTGACAATTTCATTTTTTGTTATTGTTGTTTTATTTTTCTTTTTGGAATTACCTAATGTTTTATCTGAATCTGCGGTTTGCTTATTTAATTTTGTTGATGGTTGTGGATCATTCCCACGTCTGGTGGGATTTAAATTTAAGTAAGTGTCTGAATCAAATTTTACTGTAGGATTATAGTTATTAATGTTTATTTTGGGCAATCTGTACTGTGATATTTGTTCAAATGAAGGGACATATGTCATCTGATTCTGCATATTATAAAAATCGTTATTATATGGTATAATATATTGTGTTGAAGGTGATATCGGGCGATATTGCGTACAAGGCTGATATTTTTGCAGTGACATATTCAAACTCGCGCTAAGAAGTCCGAAGCCGATTGCATAATTATTAAACGAATTCCATCCGCAATGATGCCACATCGGTATAAACCTGTGATGTCTGTACGGTCTTCCTATAAATATATTATTATTTATATAAGTTAAGTTTCCCATATCCCTTAATTTTACCCCTTATATTTAATAAGTATTTTATATATAATTAATTGATAAAAAAAATGCTCATGTTAAAATTTGTTAATATAAATCTTCTATTAACTAATGTAAAATAATATTTTTATTATATTATTAAGCTAAGGGTAGAGATAATATGATTTTTAACGAAACTAAAACTCATGAAATTACTGTGGACGTTGTTATTGTAACAATGAAAAATGATGCGCTCCATGTTTTGCTTGTAAAGCGTACCAATGAACCGTTTAAAGATAAATGGGCAATTCCGGGAGGTTATGTCAGACTATCTGAAAATCTTGATCAGGCGGCATTGAGAATATTGAAAGAACGTACAAATGTAGATAACATTTATCTTGAACAGCTTTATACATTTGGAGATCCTCTACGCCATCCTAATTCAAGGGTTATAACATGTGCATATTTTGCACTTGTCAGAGCAGAGGACATTCAAGTTGTCACGACTCCGGAATTGGGTTGGCACAAAATATCTGATTTACCGCCATTAGCATTTGACCACAAAGAAATCATTGAATACTCGTTAAAAAGAACTCGCGAAAGATTGGAACTTTGCCCTGTAGCTTATCAGCTTTTAAATGAAAAGTTTACACTTACCGAAATGCAAAAAGCTTACGAACTTATTATGGGTAAAAAGCTTGATAAAAGGAATTTCAGAAAGAAAGCCCTTGCAACGGAAGGTTTGATTGAACTTAACGAATATACAAAATCTTCGTCAAAGAGACCTGCACGGCTTTATACTTTCGAAAATATTAAATTGAACTCGAAAAGAGCTCATTTTATTTCTAAAAACAAGGAGAAAAAATAAATGTTAATTAATATAGTTTGGGCTGTACAAATAATTTCAGCTTTACTTTTGATAGTATTGATATTACTGCATTCACCTAAAGGGGACGGAATTGCAGGCATGGGCGGTGCCTCTCATGTTTTTGCTTCACAAAAGAGTGCGGAAAAAGGCTTAAATAAATTAACCGGAATAGTTTCTGGTGTATTTTTGGTTTGCACATTCCTTCTCGGCTTTGGAATAATAAAATAGAATAATTTGTTCCTCGCCCGATGCAGGAGAGGATTGAATTTTAACTTGAATTGCGAGAAAGTTAAAATTCGGGTAAGGGTTTAAATGGAAAATATTTTTTCGCGCAACGAACTTTTTTGGGGAGAAGATAAACAAAGACTTCTCTCTTTAAAACATGTGGCTGTTTTCGGACTTGGCGGGGTCGGTGGTTATTGTGCGGAAGCGCTTGTCAGAGCCGGTATCGGTCAGCTTACGATAATTGATTTTGATAATGTTTCACCGTCAAATATTAATAGACAGCTTGTTGCAATGCATTCAACTATAGGCCAAAGTAAGGCAAAACTTTTCGAACAAAGGCTTAAAGACATAAATCCGTGTATAAAGCTGAATGTAATTGATGATTTTTATTCTGAGAATAACACTTCGGCCGGTTTGCTTGTCGCTCCTTCAATCAATATTGATTATGCTGCCGATGCTATTGACACAATGCGCTCAAAAATTAATCTGCTGGAAACCTGCGTAAAATCAAATATTCCTGTAATAAGTTCAATGGGAGCCGGCAATAGAGTTGATCCGACCAAATTATATATTTGCGATATTTCTGAAATAGAAAATAAAAACGCGCCGTTTGTATCAAATATAATTTATCAGCTTAAGAAATGCGGGATTGAAAAGGGTATAACAGTTGTTGCAAGTCGGGAAAAGCCCTTTGTAAAACAAAAAATTTCGTCAACAGAAAAAATATTGACCAAATCAGGTGAAAATATTGAATTTACAAAAATTACCCCGTCCTCAACACCTTTTGTGGCAAGTTGTGCCGGAATATTTATGGCATCCTTTATTGTGCAGAATTTTTTAAAGGAGTACAAATCATGAATATATTAGTAACAGGTGCATCAAAAGGAATAGGCAATGCAATAGCACGAGAGCTTCAATCTGCAGGCGAAGTTTTTGTGACGGGCAGAAATGAACATGCCCTTGCTGCGTGTAATGTAAAAGGCTTTTGTGTGTGTGATTTATCAAAAGATATAAATATACTTGCAAAATTTATTGAAGAAAAAAATATAGATGTGTTAATCAATAACGCGGGCGAATATATTTATGGCGGGCTTGAAACTATGGATATAGCTGATATTCAAAGACTTTATCAGACAAACCTGATAGCTCCTGCATATCTTGTATCAAAAGCAATTCCTCACATGAAAGGTCAGAGGTGGGGAAGAATTATCAATATAGGATCAATTTCCGGTGTTATGGGCGAAGCTTATGCGAGCATTTATTCATCGTCAAAATCTGGACTTATCGGGTTGACAAAAGCTCTCGCGCTTGAACTTGCAGAATATAATATTACCGTAAACACGATAAATCCCGGCTGGGTTGAAACGGAACTTGGGATGTCATCCATTGAAGAAAGTGAGTTTTCAAAAGAAGAAATAATAGATACAATTCCGCAAAAGAGATTTGTAAAGCCTGAAGAAGTTGCAAAACTGTGTAAATATTTAATTTCAGAAGATGCAAAAGGTATAACGGGACAGTCAATAAATATTTGTGCTGGATTGAGCGTTGGTATTTGATTTCGTTGCCATATAAAATTTTATATTCTGTATTGCAGAGCCTGCATAACATGAGTTTGTTTAATATCAACAGTGCCTTCGAGATCAGCAATTGTGCGTGAAAGTTTTAAAATCCTGTCGTATTTCCGGCCTGATAATTGATATTTTACTGCGGCAAGTTTTAGCATATCCATTGATGCTTTGTCTAGTTTACAGTATTTTTTGATCAACTTTGAATTAAGTTCGGAATTTGTTAAAATTCCATCGTTTTTATATCGTTCTGTCTGAATTTTTCGTGCTTTTATAACTCTTTCTCTAATGTCTTTTGAAGATTCTGATGAAGGTTCTATGTTTAGGAGTTCTTGCGGGGTCAGCCGCGGGACTTCAACCTGCAAATCAATTCTGTCCAGCAATGGTCCTGAAAGCCTTGATTGATAACGGTTTATCTGGAATTCTGTACAGGTACACTGTTTTTCTTTATCTCCTAAATAACCGCATGGGCAAGGGTTCATTGCTCCGAGAAGCATGAATTTTGCCGGATATTTTATTGAATGTTTGGCACGTGCAATAACAATTTCTCCGTCTTCCAGAGGCTGGCGTAAAACTTCAAGCACATTGCGCGGAAATTCAACCATTTCGTCCAAAAATAAAACTCCTCTGTGGGCAAGCGTAATTTCTCCGGGTTTTGGATTTGAACCGCCGCCTATTATACCGTTTGCGGAGGCTGTATGGTGAACAGCTCTGAAAGGTCGTTTGGTCATTAACGGTTCATCCGGCGGCAAAAGTCCTGATATACTGTAAATTTTTGTCAGTTCTAATGCTTCCTGCAGTTCAAGCGGGGGTAAAATAGATGCAAAGCATTTTGCCATAAGCGTTTTCCCTGACCCGGGAGAGCCTGTCATTAACATATTGTGAGCGCCGGCAGCAGCTATTTCTAAGGCTCTTTTTGCTTTTTGCTGTCCTTTTACATCTTTGAAATCATAGAGATAATCTTCACCGGATTTTTTTATAAGATAATTATCAATGTCAATAACAGTCGGTTTTATCGGAGTATCCGCAAAATGATTTACTACATCTGCCAGATGTTCTGCGGCAAAGACATTAATACCGCCTGCAAGAGCAGCTTCACAAGCATTTACGCGGGGAACAAAAACATTTTTCACACCGGCATCTTTTAACCCTAAGACTAACGGTAAAACTCCTGTTACTCCGCGTAGCACTCCATCCAGAGACAATTCGCCTATAAATGCATAATCATTTATTTTGTCTTCTTCCAGAATACCTTCTTCGACAAGAAGTCCCATTGCAATGGGCAGATCGAAATTTGAGCCTTCTTTTTTTAAATCAGCCGGAGCAAGATTTATTACGACTTTTTTTGCCGGAAAAGTATAGCCCGTATTTTTTATGGCCGATCTAACTCTATCGCGAGCTTCATTTATTGCGGTATCAGGAAGGCCGACAATGGCAAACCCAGGCAGACCGTTTAATACGTCTGTTTCAACGGTAACTTTATAAGCATTAAGACCTATTACAGTTGCACTTGTAACCTTGTTTACCATAAACTTATATTAATATAAAACTGATTATGAAACAAGTTCACAAATGAACAAAAGTTTTTTTATTGTATAATTTTGATATGAAGATTTTAGCAATAAACTTTGGCGGGATTGGTGATGAAATATTTTTTCTTCCCGCTCTTATATCATTAAAAAAGAAATTTCCGGATTCAAAAATAACACTGGCGCTTGAGCCAAGGAGCAAAAGTGTAAAAGATTTAACGGAGGTAATAGATGATTTAATGTTGATTGATATAAAAGGAAAAAATAAGTATGCGCAATTGTTAAAACTTGTGTATAAAGCTCGCAGAGGTAATTTTGACATTGTTATCTCATCCGGCGGAAATAAATTAATCAGTATCCTTTTGACACTAACAGGTATCAAAAAACGTTTTGGCTATGATACAGGCAAGTTAAGCAGAATTCTGCTTACAAAAACTGTGCCGTTGAATAAAAATCAATATGCCTGTGCAATGTACCATGACCTTGTAACACCTCTAACCGAATATAAAACTTATTTGCCTGAAATTAATGTAGAACAGCAGGAAAAAATTGCAAATTCTGTTCTTATCCATCCGGGAGTCAGTAAAATGAGCATTCAAAAAGGAATGATTAAAACTGTTTCAGCTGAAATTTGGGCGAAAACTGTTGATATGCTTGTTGAGAACGGGAAACATGTTATTTTGGCTGGCGGACCAGATGATAAAGAGGTAATTGAAACAATAAAGCAAAAAAGTAAATTTTTAGTCTCACGCGATTGTGTAAAAGGGAAAATAGATGATTTTTACGGTAAAACAAAAAGTCTTAAAGATTTAGCGGTACTGATAGGGAAAGCGGAAAAGTTTATCTGTTCTGATTCTGCGCCTTTGCATGTCGGAGTAGCTATGAAAACACGTACTTATGTTATTTTCGGGCCAACAGACGATAAAAAATTGATTCCTCAATCAGACCTTGTAACACCGATAAAGGCTCATGACAATTGTCCGTTAAAACCATGTCTGTGGCAGCACAGACAAACTACCTGTGAAAGCTTAGACTGTTTAAAAATTTCAGCTGAAGATATTGTAAAAGTTGTGTTATTATAATTATTCCATCAAATATTTAGCGGAACAACAAACACCGGAGATTATATATTTTGAACCAACACCTATAAAATAGTTACCTGTTTTTACCCCTTGATCTTTTGAGCATTCACATTTTTCATCACCGTTTATGTCATCAGGTGAAAAAGTCCCTTCAGCACCCATTGGACTCAGATAATGCTTGCCGGTTTTTATGTTTGAAAATACGCGGGCAACAAACACATCACGCCCGAATTCATTAGGGCCTGTTCGAAAATTATTCACATCAACTACCACCCATGGCCCGTTATGACTTTCTCCAAGATATACAACAGCACCGTCTGACAACAGAAGTGCAAAACTGGAAAAATTGTATGAATTTATGCCATAAGGAGAATAAGAACCAGGGTTAGATTCTTCCT
>CASFPN010000022.1 GCA_949296425.1 uncultured bacterium | reverse complement strand
TGCAACATATTTATTATAGCATATGATTCATAATTTTTCAATCAAATCATTCAGGGATTTATATCGCAGTTTACACCAGATATTCTGAAAATCAGTCATTATGTCATTCCGAACTGGCTGCAAAACCCGTTGAGCCGGAGGCGAAACGTGATTTTATGCCCCTACCTGGAGTTTCGCAATCTTGACGGTGGTAAGACACTTAAACAAGTTCAGAGCCTGCTCTGAATTTATTTCAGGGATAACGATTTTTGCCATTTTTAGTGTAAAATGCGATATTAATCTCATCATTCATTTATTAATTCATAAAGCAAAGGAGCCTCTTGAACGCTAACATTATTTAAAGGAACTTTTAAAACTCTGGCACAAACAGTTCTGTTAGCATATTCTATTTTTATGATATCTCCTTCTTTGATTTGCTTTGCAGGCTTTGCAGAATTTCCGTTTACAAAAACCCTTCCGGTATCCGAGACTTCATTGGCCACCGTTCTTCTTTTTATTAATCGCGAAACTTTTAAAAATTTATCTAATCTCATAATTTTTAATATAATATAATTTATGGTATAATTTGTCCAGAGGATATTAATGAACAAAAAAATTTTTTTAGCGGTAATTTCGTTTCTCTTATTACAATGTACTGTTTTTGCAAATACAGTAAAATTTGCGCAGGTTTCTGATGCTCATTTTATCAAAAATGACAAATACAGAACAGAAGTTTTAGAACAAACAGTTAAAGAGATAAATAAACAAAAAGACATCGAATTTACCGTATTTTCCGGAGACAACATAGATTCACCGCATGCACAATATCTGCCTGAATTTATTAAAATAGCCAATAAACTTAATCAGCCATACTATATAATAATCGGCAACCATGATGTATTCAGAAATAACGGTCTGTCTAAAGAACAGTATCTTGAAATTGTAAAAGACAATAATGTTTTTTATAAATATAAACAACCTAATTATGTATTCAAAAAAAACGGATTTGTATTTATAGTTGCAGACGGAGCAAAAGAAATTATTCCTGGGTCTAACGGATATTACAAAAAAGACACTCTTGACTGGCTGGAAAAACAATTAATTAAATATAAAAAGAAACCTGTTGTGATTTTACAACACTTCCCGCTTGTATCAGAAACTGAAATAGCTTCTCATACCGTGTATCAAAAAGAAGAATATTTAAAGCTGCTTGATAAATATGATAATGTAATTTCGGTAATAGCCGGCCATCTTCACATGAACAGCGAAGTTATGCGAAACGGAGTTTACCATATTACAACTCCGACACTTTTGCATAATCCTCCGGTATTTAAAATTATTACAATATCAACAACAAAGGGTTTTAAACCGATGATATACACTGAACTTAAAGAAGTTGAGCCACTAAAGCAATAAGCATTGCTTTTTTTATAAAATAATATTATAATTGACTAAAAACTTAAACATATTAAAGGAAACTAAATATAATGGATGAAACTGGTAATACAATATTCAATTTGTTTGTAATAGCATTTTTGTTATTTTCAAACGGTTTTTTTGTAGCTTCCGAATTTGCAATGGTAAAGGTTAGAAAAACACGCATTGAACAGCTCGTTAATGAGGGGAACTTTAATGCAAAAATTGCACTGGAGGCCTTAAAAGATTTAGATAAATTTATTGCGGCGGTACAGCTTGGTGTAACAATTTCAAGTATCGGCTTAGGATGGGTAGGAGAAGGGACTCTTGCACATATAATTGAACCTATGTTTGTATTTTTACCGGGCATTAGCAAAAATATAGCAACCCATACAATGTCAGTATCTATTGCTTTTGCTCTGATTACATTTTTCCATGTTGTACTCGGTGAACTTATTCCTAAATCTATCGCGCTGGAATATACGGAAAAAACAGCCCTCTGGGTTGCAAGGCCAATGCAGGTTTTAACATTCATATTTAACCCGTTTATATGGCTTTTGAACGGATTCGGGAACTTTGTCTTGAAAGCAATGAATATACCGCATTCTCATAAAGGCTCTCTTGTTCACTCAACGGAAGAACTTGACATGCTCGTTAATGCAAGTTATGACGGCGGAGTTCTGAACGAAACAGAAAAAGACATGCTTCATAACGTATTTAAATTCTCTGATTTGACAGCAAAACAAGTTATGGTGCCCCGCACAGATATGGTTTGTATTCCTTTGGATATGCCGATGGAAGAATTAAATAAGCTTGCTGCGGAAAACCAGTATACCAGATACCCGGTTTACGAGGAAGATATTGATCATATTATAGGTCTGGTTCATGTAAAAGATTTGTATTCATTATCCATTAAAGATGAAGTCTGTCCTATTTCTAAAATTTTGCGTGAAGTTCTTCTGGTTCCGGAAACAATTACAATGGACAATCTGGTTTTGGAATTCAAAAAACGTAAAGGTCAAATGGCTATTGTAGTTGACGAATTCGGCGGGACATCAGGTCTTGTTACGCTGGAAGATGTAATTGAAGAAATTTTCGGCGATGTGCAGGATGAATTTGATGAAGAAGAAGAAGAAGAAAGCGAAATAACACAAATTGCTCCAAACACTTACCTTGCAAACGCAATTACAAGACTGGATGAATTTGCAGAGTTTTTTAATATTGACGAAAAAGAAATTGATGATGAAGATATAGATACAATCGGCGGTCTTGTTGTAAAACAGCTCGGGCGTCTTGCAGAAGTTAATGATACGGTTAAGCTTCACAATTTAACATTTATTGTAAAGGAAGTTGATGGTGCAAGAATAACAAGACTTGAAATAATAAAATCAGAAGAAGAAATGCAAAATGCAGAAAAAGAAGAAGAAAAGAATGATGCTTAATTCCTTCACAATCTTTAGAAAATCAAAAACATTTCCTCTTTTTAAATGATGTAGCAAATCCCTTATTGTATAGAATAGATATGTAAGATTTTTTGAACAATATTTGGGAAATTTAATGAGTCAAAATTTTGATTTTACATCATACAATAACATAAAACGACTTGCGGAAGATGAACTTGAAGGACTATGGAAAGAATACCTCAAGGACAAAACAAATAAAGCCGCACGTGATACATTAATTGTTCAATACATTTATCTTATAAGATACGTTGTCGGACGTGTAAAAGTTACTCTGCCATCCACAATTTCCATTGAAGATATTGCAGGTTACGGGGTTGAAGGTCTTATTAACGCAATCGAAAGATATTCACCCCAGAAAAATACAAGATTTGAAACTTATGCACTTATCAGAATAAGAGGTGCTATTCTTGATAAAATCAGAGCTCAGGACTTTTTACCCAGAAG
This sequence comes from uncultured bacterium, assembly GCA_949296425.1. GTDB lineage: Bacteria > Cyanobacteriota > Vampirovibrionia > Gastranaerophilales > Gastranaerophilaceae > Stercorousia. Next base: position 15,310 of record CASFPN010000022.1, on the reverse strand, counting down.
CATAAGAAAAAAAATCAAAGATATTAAAAATGCTCAGGAACATTTGAAACAGGAACTGGGACGAATTCCTACAACAAAAGAAGTTGCGGATTATCTTGATATGGAACCTGAAAAAGTTAACCAAATCCTGTCTGAAGATACAACTATGACCTCTCTTTATGATAAAAAAGGTTCAACAGATGACAGTATTGAAATTATTGATACAATAGAAGATACAAATAAATTAAATCCGCAGGAACAGGCAGAAGAAAAAAATGTAAAACAGGAACTGGAAAAAGCACTTCAAAGACTTCCCGAACGTGAACGTATCATAATGGTTCTTTACTATCAGGAAAACATGACCCTTAAAGAAATCGGAGAAACTATAAGTATGTCCGAATCCCGTGTCTGTCAGCTTCATGCCCAGGCTATTATGAAACTTAAAAATATATTAAGTGAAACAAGATCAACACGACTCCGCCAGAGTATTATCGCCTAGCTTCATATTCAAGAATTACAAAATCAATTCTTCTGTTCATTTTATTTTTAGGAGTTTTTGAAGCAGCCATGCCGGTTGGAACACCTTTATCCGCATCGTAAGATTTAACATTCCCCCTAAATGGCATATATTGACCGTATCCCAAAGCAAACAACTGCTTTGGGGATAATTTACCGTATTTTATCATGTACTGAACAATATTTGTCGAACGCGCAAGGGATATCTCGCAGTCATCATTAAAAGCTGTACCTGACAAATTATTGTCCTGAGTATGATTTTCAACAACACAATAATTAGGCAGTTTATGGAGTATTAAAATTATTGTATTCAAAATACACAGAGAGCTTTCCTTAATCCTTGCCTCTCCTTCACTAAAAAAATATCTTTCATCAATACTTACAATAAGTCCGCGCGGAACTTTTGTATAAATTATCCCATCTTTGAGCGGCAAAGCCGATTTAAAAACAGTTTCAAGCATATCAACCTTAGGCTGGTATGATACAGGCAAATTTCTGCCTTTCAATTCAGACAAACCTGTACAAAATATCACTGTTGATATTAAAAAAGCGGTATAAAGATATTTCATAAAGCGCCTCAAAAATATTATTTATTATATTTATAAGGCACACATTGTCTGAAAGGGTTACGGCTTTAAGACAGAAAGAACGTATATATCATTAAAGTATTTGTTAGCACAATCCATAATATCCTGAACAGTAACTTTTTTGACCTTTTCAACCGCTTTTGAATGAAAATCAAACCCGAATCCCATTATTCCGTAATGAGCCAGCCAATTTGCCTGCTGAGAATTAGTTTCACTTATAAATGCCCATTTCCCGAAAAGATTATTTTTAGCATTTTCAAGTTCTTCCTCGCTTACCGGGATAGTTCTAATCTTTTCAATTTCCTCCTCAAAACCTTTTAAAGATACATCTACATTATTCGGTTCTGTTGCAATATATATTGAAAAATTAGCAGATAGTCTTGCGACATCATAAGCACTCCTGACAACATAAGCAAGTCCCTTTTTATCACGGAGTTCCAAAAATAATCTTGATGATAAACCGCTTGCTCCGAGAATTATATTCATAACGGAAATTGCAGCAAAGTCATTGCTGTCGGCACTGTCAACAATCCATCCTTTTAATATATGAGCCTGATTTAAATCCTCCTGAATTAATTCAACTTCTTTGGTTTTGGAAAGAACAGGCTTTTTCAAATCAGGAAGCACATTAACAGAAGGTGTTATATCCCCTAATTTTTCATCAAGAAGATTTTTTACGGTTTCAAAATCCAAATCTCCGACAAAAGCAGCAACTTTTTTGCTGTTTTCAACAATTGCCGAATATGCGTTAATAATATCTTCTTTTTTTAAATTTTTAAGATTTTCCAAAATAACAGTATTGGTATAACCGTAATTATGACCTTCATAAAGATTTTTATAATAACTATCAATAATTTTGGCTCGCGGAGAGTCTAATTCTGCAATAATTTCGCCTTCAAGTTTTGTGCGTTCTTTTTCAAATTCCTCAAATGTTGTATTTTTTATAATATCACTAAATATGTCAAGGGCATGTTCAAAATCCTCATTCAAACAGACAAACTTAAATTTTACATAATCAAGTTTCATCTCTGCAGTAAACTCAATTGCATATTTATCGAGTTCTTCCGACAGCTGCTGTGCGTTGTATTTTTTTGTTCCCTGCATAAACAATCTGACCATCAGCGAATAAACCCCCGGATCAGGCAGCGGATTATTCAGGGAAAAATTTAAATATAAAGCAATTCTCGGGGTATCCGGATTTCTTTTATAAACAAATTCAATATTATTTTTCAGTTCCGAAGTTTTTATGTTCATATAACTCTCCTCTACGGGGAATTTTACCATAATATAGAAAAAAACACAAATAACATATACTTTAGTCTTATTTTTTGTTATAATTTATATCATGAGGTAATATATGAAAAAAGGATTGTTTATAACATTTGAAGGGGCTGACGGTTGTGGAAAGACTACCCAGATGCAGCTTTTAGCCGAATATCTGGAGAAAAAAAATATTGCATTTCTGCTTACACGCGAACCGGGCGGCAAAGGTTTGGGAGAAAAGGTTAGAGAAATTTTGCTGAATTACAAAGGACCAGTGTCTGACAGGTGTGAATCTTTTTTGTTTCTTGCAGACAGAGCACAAAATATTGACATTATAGTTAATCCTGCAGTTGCTGAAGGCAAAATTGTTCTTTGCGACAGGCATATTGATTCAACTGTTGCATATCAAGGTTATGGCAGAGGGCTTGATATTGAAAGAATCAATATGCTGAACAATATTGCAACAAACAATAAAAAACCAGATTTGACATTTGTATTTGACATTGATGTTGAAACTTCAATGAAACGTGTAGGCAAAGAGAAAGACCGTATGGAAAGTGCCGGCATAGAGTTCCATAACCGTGTAAGAAACGGCTACCTAGAGCTTGCCAAACAGGAACCCGAAAGAATTAAAGTCATAAATGCAGCTAAATCCATAGAAGAAATTCACCAGGAAATTATCCAAATTTTTGAAACCTACGGAAGACTTTCCCAGTAGCCTTTTGTTTCATCATCAGGATTTATATCATTCACAGCATACCATGCGCATCCGAGTCCGTTGCCTTTTTGACTTGAATTTTTAGAACAAGGGTTGCCAACCTGACTTATACCTGAACTTACATGAGCATCGTCATAACCGGATGACTCATACTGATTTTTTATATCCTCAAGTTCATCATCAGAGTAATTTTTTGTTCTTTGAACAGGAATCAGAGCATCTTTGTCATCAACAATAAAAACAAATATATCATGTCCCAGCCTGTTAGGTCCTTTTTTGGCTCCGTTTATATCAACCGATACATTTATATTTGAACCGTTTATTTTAACATCAGAACAAATTCCATCAGGAAGCTGCTTGTGTGGTGTAGATGTTCCTCTGTCAATATAAGCGTCAGAGGTATTATTATAATTTCTTACGGGATTATCGTATTCACAATCTCCGAGAATTTTTAAATGTTTATAATATTCTTTGATAAATTCCTGAGCATACGGGTAATTTAAATTTGTGTCAGGTGTCGCAAAATAAGATTTCAAACTCTCAATCCCCAGACTTTGCTTTGTATACAACAAAGCCTGTGATTGAACAGAATAAGCTTTTTTAAACGCAGTTTCCAGCTGCTTATTTTGAGTCCGATTTATTAAAGTAGGCATAGTCATAGCCGCAACAACACCTATGATGCCGAGGGTGATGAGAACCTCAGCCAATGTAAACGCACATTTGCGCTGCTTGTTCGGTAGGGCTGCGTGCGCAGCACCCCTCTCCCGGGAAATTGTTACGATACTTCTTACTGCCTTAGTGACATAGTATCTTACAAGCTTTAAATAGCTTAACTTCCTGATCTGCGGGCTTATCTCTAGCTCAGGAGTGCCCCCCCCCCCGAAGATGCCAAATTTACACGAATTTTTCATAAATCCTCCTTCTTATTTTTTATTGTATATTGTACTTAATTATATCATAATATTTTATATTTTACAATAACAAAATACCGACCATTCATCTGAATGGTCGGTATTTCTAAATTAGAAATCATAAAACTATTTGATTTCAACTGTAGCGCCAGCTGCTTCAAGCTGTTTTTTAATAGCTTCGGCATCTTCTTTTTTGATACCTTCTTTAATAGCTTTAGGAGCGCCGTCTACTAAATCTTTAGCTTCTTTCAAGCCAAGACCTGTGATAGTTCTTACTTCTTTTAATACGGCAATTTTGTTAGCACCTGCTGATGCCAAAATTACAGATACTTCAGAAGCTTCATCAGCTGCTGCTTCGCCTGCTGCTGCAGGTGCTGCTGCTGCAACTGCTACAGGTGCTGCTGCAGATACGCCGAATTTTTCTTCCATAGCTTTTACTAATTCAGCTGCTTCTAACAAAGTCAATTTTTCGATTGATTCTAAAATAGTTTCTACGTTACTCATTATTTTTCTCCTTTTAAGTTATTTTTAAATTTGTACATATAAAGACTTATGCAGTCTTTTGATCTCTAACAGCAGCCATAGTCCTTGTAAGTTGTGACATAACTGCATTGATAGATCCAACGATACCTGAAGCAGGTGAATTGATAGAACCGAGAATTTTTGCAATAAGTTCTTCCTTGGAGGGCATTTTTGATAATGCTTCAGCTTCTTTAGCTGTTAAAAGCTTACCGTCTAATGCTCCGCCTAAAATAGCACCTTTTTTAGTATCTTTAATAAATTTTGCAACTGCTTTTGCCGGACTTACCTGATCTTCAAAACCGAAAGCAATAGCGACAGGTCCTGTCATAGAATCAGTAAGAACTTCAAAATCAGTACCCTTTAAAGCGATTTTAGCCAGAGTATTTTTGGTTACCATATAGTCACCGCCGTCTTTTTGAAGGCTGCGTCTTAAATTTGTAATTTCTTCTACCGTGTAACCTTTATATTCGGTTAAAATAGCTACCTGGGCTTTTTCTGCTTTTGCTTTTATAGTATCTATTTTTTCAGATTTAAAAGCTTTTGTTGCCATGTTTAGCTCCTTTGTTGTGTTCATTAGTCTTATAAAGACATTTATCGACCTTTTGTTATCCTAAAATACTAAAAAAGACTTTGCTTTCTTAATATTCAGGCCGCAAAATCTCACAGGTTAACAAATCTATTTAATATATTTCGACTGTTTCACCTCGGTTAGCTGGTATATTAAGGGGAATTAAGTTATTCTTTCAAACCTTGGGGCTTTTATTCCGCCCCACCCCGCTAACTGTCTGCGGTTATAAATTTATATTATATGAAAATATTTAAAAAATCAATAGCAGGTTAATTTTTCTTAACTAAAACCCAAACTTCATATTCTCCGCCGAGATTATAACGTCCTTTCAAAAACGGATTAAACATAGCATCAGATTTTAATTTGTAACGAAGCGGGAAATTTCCCAGACACAATGGTTCATTTTTATGATTAATTGATAACAATTTTTCAAGAACAGGATAAATTTCAGTTTTGAAATTAACTTTGTTATCGTAAACATCAACAGCCATATTTGCATATAACAGCCACTTTTTCTTACGCATATCTTCACACATACGTTTTACGGTAATTTCTATGTATGAGAGCACAGTATCAACTTTATTAAAATCATTTAAAAGAATCAATATTTTATCATCGGCCTTGGCAAACTTACAACCTGGAATATTTTTCAATGAAATATAAAATGTTTTTAATGCCTCTTCTTCTTTTTCTTTAACACCTTCTTGCGGATTACCTCCCCAGCAGGCATCTACCATCATATTTTTTGCAGTAAAGCGGACAAGAATTGCAACATTATTAGCTTTCATTATTTTTAATTCAGCTTCCTTTTGCAATTCTTTGTTAAATTCTTCCTCTATTTTTGCCTGACATTTCTTTATTTCGATTTTACAAAAATCAATAGCTGAAAATAAATAATATTTAGCCTTTGACAGTAAAAACACGAAAACAATTGCAATAATATCAAACAAAAGAAGTGTACCATCAACGTATACACCGCCGACCTCTACTTCTCTGTCATAATAAATACGGACAAAATCAGTTATTGAAAGGGCAAGCGGTTCGGCAAAACTAAAAATATCGGAATTTATAAGATCAAAAAACCAGTATGCAGCGGTCAAAAATACTACAACCATTGTAACTATCTGACAGACAAACAAAACATTTATAATAAATTGAATAATTTTCGACAGAGTTTCATAAACCTTTATCATATAACCTCTCATTTTAAAGCTATATTATCAATTAGTCTTACATCACCTATTTTCACCGCAATAAAAACAATTGTACTGTCATCAGCAATTTTCTTTTCTTCCAAATTATCAGCATCTCTGAATTCCAAATATTCAAGCGAGTGATGTTCATTCAAATATGAATATGCAGTTTCCGTTAAAGCTTTAACATCTGTAATCCCCTTGTTATAACAAGCTTTTATATTAAATAAAATTTTACTTAGTACCAGAGCATTAATTTTATCTTCATCAGACAGATATTTATTTCTTGAAGAAAGAGCAAGTCCGCTCTGCTCTCTTACAATCGGACACGGTATAATTTCAACCGGAATATTTAAATCTTTCACCATTTTTTTCAAAATAATAAGCTGCTGACGGTCTTTTTCTCCGAAAAAGGCAAAATCAGGCTGGACTATATTAAATAACTTATTTACAACCGTACAAACACCATCAAAATGTCCTACACGCGATTTTCCGCATAATTTATTCACATAAAAAAACGGAGGAATAACATAAGTTAAAAAATCATTGGATAAAATATGTCCTTCACCGTACATTTCTTTAGGCGACGGAGCAAATACAATATCAACACCGGCCTCGTCAGTAAGTTTCACATCCGAATCAAGCGTTCTTGGATACTTATCCAAGTCTTCCCCCGGGCAAAACTGAATGGGATTTACAAAAACAGAAACAACTGTTCTGTCACACTTTTCAACACTTTTTTTTATAAGACTTAAATGCCCGTCATGCAAAGCCCCCATTGTAGGAACAAGCCCGATTGACAAACCTTCTTTTTTCCAGCATTTAATCTTTTCTCTCACTTCATCTATTGTATGAACCAACATAATTTCACTCTCTTTCAATTTTAATTATAACATAAAATAATAGCAAAAAATTTTTTGTGCGTTTTTTGTATTAATATAATCATTTATAAGGAGAAAATAATGAAAATTACCAGTATTGACAATAGTACTAATTTTAACGGAATTAAACTTAAGACAATTAAAACCCCGAGAAAAAAAATTGATATATATAGTCTTGATGCCAGAGATAAAAATTTTATTCACCGTTTAGTCAGACTTAGCGAAAATAGCGTAATACCAAGAAGTGTCCTAAAAATCGGAGAACAAACGTCCGAACAAATAACCCTTGATGCACTAAAAAAAGCAGCAAACATTCAAAGTTGGGATGATACTACAAAAGTATTAATAAGTGTTGAAAACAACAAGCATATAACAGGTATTATTAAAGCTGAAGATATGGGCGATATTACTGTTACTGGCATGGCAGTTTGGAACAGAGCAAAAGTGACAAGAAAAGCTCTCTTACATACAATGCTTGAAGAAACAAAAAAATTAAGAGATTTTGCATTAATCATACCTTCAAAAAATTTAACTAAATCAATGAAGGGATTCTGCAGAAAATTAGGTTTTGTAAGACCCAAAGATTACCCGTCTGCTTACCTTGTAGATGCTGCAGATATGGGTCATGTAATAAAAAATATAGACGCATCCCCTAATTACAATGCAAAAACCTATAAATTACATGGCCGTAGATTTGTTGATTTGGAAAAGACAATAATTGATGCAAATTCTTAAAAGATTTCATCATCTGACGGGAATCTGCCGGATTTTACATCCTCATTAAATTGTTTTGCGCAATTTAAAATCAGAGATTTCATATCTCCGTATTTTCTTGCAAATTTCGGTTTGAAATCTGAAAATTTTCCAAAAACATCATCAGAAACAAGGACCTGTGCATCACAATACTTTCCGGCACCGCAGGAAATTGTAGGTACAGACAAATTTTCACTGATATATTTTGCACTGTCCTGAGGAACCATCTCAAGCACTATTGAGAACACTCCAGCTTTTTCCAATTCTTTTGCCTGTTTAAAAATTTCATCGGCAGCTTCCTGTGTTTTTCCCTGAATTTTGTAACCGCCAAGACTATTCAAAAACTGTGGAGTAAATCCCAAGTGCCCCATAACAGGAATTCCAATTTGGCTCAGACGGCGGATAACACTTAAAATATACTCGCTAAAACCTTCAATTTTAACTGCATTTGCGCCGTTTTTAATCATTTCCCCACAATTTCTAACCGCAGAAGAAATGTCAGTATGGTAACTTAAAAACGGCATATCAGTCACCACCATCGCGTGCTGAACCCCTTTTGAAACAGCTTTTGTAAAAATCCGCATTTCGTCCACACCGACACTGTGCGTTGTTTCATAACCCAAAGCCACCATTGCAAGACTGTCCCCGATTAAAATAATATCAATTCCCGCCTCATCAAGATATTTAGCAGTTGAATAATCATAGGCAGTCAAAACCGAAAATTTTTCATTATTATTTTTATATTTTTGAATTGTATTAACAGTTACTTTTTTAGCCATTACACTTTACAGTCCTGTTTTTCTGTGTTTTTATCAGATTGGAAAATTGCTTTATCTGCTTTATGTTCTTTCCTGAACCAGTAATAAATCGCTCTTGCAACGCGATGAGAACTATGTCTTACATAACCTTCTTTATTATCTTCAATAAGTTTTCTCGAAAAGAGTTTAATACCTAACTTTTTCAAATTGTCATAATCCGTTTTAACGGGATAAGATCCTGACATCTGATATTTTTTTGCTAAATTGGAGGGCATAAAATCATTTACCAAAACAGCATCGACAATTTTTTTGCTTCCGGCATGTTTTATCAATGCGTTCACATGATCACTTACACTAAAATTATCAGTTTCTCCGGGCTGAGTCATAATATTGCATACATATATCTTTTTAGCTTTTGATTTTGCAATTTCATGTGATATTTCAGGGATTAGAAGATTTGGAATAACGCTTGTAAACAAACTTCCTGGGCCGAGAATAATAAGCTCAGCATCTCTTATTGCTGTTATAACATCATTAAGTGCTCTGCAATTTTTCGGGTCAGTAAAAAGTCTTTTAATTTTACCGTGAGCTTCAGGGATGTTTGATTCTCCATGAATAATTCTGCCATCTTCCATCTCTGCTACAAGTTTCATATCATCAAGAGTAGACGGCAAAACTCTTCCGCGGATAGAAAGGACATTTGAAGATTCTTTAACAGCTCGTACCATATCACCGGTTATTGAACAAAGAGCAGTCAGAAATAAGTTCCCGAAACTATGGCCTTCAAGCCCTTCACCGCTTTTAAATCTATACTGAAATAATTTCGTAACCAAATCTTCATCATCAGCAAGTGCTGCAATACAGTTTCTTATATCACCAGGAGGAAGAACACCCATTTCTTCTCTTAATCTTCCCGAACTTCCGCCGTCATCTCCGACTGTCACAACAGCTGTTATATTGTTTGTAATATTTTTTATTCCCTTCAAAAGCATTGAAAGACCTGTGCCGCCGCCTACCGCAACAATTTTCGGTCCTCTGTTCAGTTTACGTCTTCTGTAAAGATGCTCCAGTAATGATTCATTATCATTTCCGTCGAGCATTGACAAATTTGTTTTTTGCCAGCCTTTAAAAAATATACCGGCTCCAAACATTACAATTGCAAATGCAAGCCATTCAGTTGAAACTTTCATTGCAATTCTGCGAATAAATTCCATAGTATAAAATACGGGCTTTATATCAAATAAAATCAAAACTCCGAGAGTCATTAGCACAGCCCCTAAAAAAATAAGGGCAAACCATCTTTTCACCTGCAGTCCGGGCATAAGCCATCTTGCCTCAACTGGCATTTTTACACCTTTTCTGAAATTACCTATGACTTTATCACTCATTTTCTACTCCACCCAGCCTGATAAACATGCATTTTTATAATTTACGGGCACCGGAACAATAACATTATACGCCTGCTTTATCAATTCAAGAGAATTGGAAAGCCTGTTTGAGAAATGAATTGTATCAGCTTTTACAACAGTTTTCCCGCCTTCTATATTAGACACCTGCGAAGCAGCAAGCAAAGTTTTCAATCTTTGAATTTCCATCTCTGTATTTTCACTATCTTTTGCAACTGTATTAACAGTTCCGTCAACATTATACATTTTTTCAAGATAAATTTCCTGAGCTACAGGAATATTTATTAATTCACCTGTTTTTTCAGTAACTTCACCCGATGCACCGTAATAAACAAGCCATTTTGAACACTTTTGAACAGCCTTTGCAACAGCACACGCAAAAGAAAAATCATTTGCACACCGTTTATACATTGCACCATGCGGACGCACATGTTCAATTTCCATGTGAAAAGTTTTAGCAAAAGACATTAAAGCACCTACTTGATAAATAACAAGTGCTTCAATTTCATCATCATTCAAATCCATATCACGGTACCCAAACCCTTGAATATCATCAAATCCTATGTGTGCACCTACTACAACATTTTTTTCTTTTGCTTTTAACAACGCATTTTTAATTGTCATAGGATCTCCTGCATGAAATCCACAGGAAATATTAACAGAACTTGCATAATCCAAAAGTTCAAATTCGGAATTATTTTTATAGATTCCGAAACTCTGGGCTAAGTCAATATTAAAATCAATATTTTTTATCGGCTTTCTTTCTAAAATATCTTGCATAACCATCTTTCTTAAAAATTTAACTAATTTATAATAAGATAATTATACTCAATAAATATTTAATTGCCACTATCTTTACATAATATTAATCCGTTATTTTACACATAAAAACTCTTATATTATTTATATTACGAAACAGTAAAGATTAGATAATCATTCCTCTGCATAATATATAAGTTTTAAACCTTCGGCATTATCTCTCCAGAATGAATCAATTACGCTGCGGGAGCCGGATTTGTACTGAAGTTCATTTAATTTTTCCGCAATCTCGTGTTTTACAGCTTTTGCATTTTTATTATTAATACAATATTTAATCAATTTATCAATTTTTTGTTTGTCCTCCACTGATGCACTGTTAATTAAAAAGTCCAAATATTTTCGTTTCAGCATTTTAATTTCCTTGCTGTTTAACGGTACAAAATCAGGTTGCTTTTTTAAGAAAGATTGACGGCCGTCAATACCGTAGGCAACAATTTTTTCAATATTTGTATCATTCATAATAATAAAATCCTGAAGACTGACAGGTAATGAAGCTCCGTTTGGATTGGCAGGATGCCCGTGCAATAAAATCAAAGGAGTATTTTTAGGTAAATTTTTAAAATCAAGCCTGCAATCTGCCGTTCCTCCGATAAATCTGCCGACACATTTCTCTGAATGTTTTTCTAATACATATACCAGTTCGTATGGATTTTCAGAATTTAATGCGTTGATGCAATCACATTTATAGATATCTGAAATAAACTTATCAGGTATTTGATTATTTAAATTAAATACATTTGTTTTATATTTATTATTAATGAGCTTGTTTAGTTTATGAGTAAAACATTTTTTTATCAGCATAAATTACCTCTTAATTTATTATACAAAAGTATCTATTGCTCCATTATTAACAATTCTGTCAACATCTTTAATAGTAAACTGATATGCGGTTCCGACTGCCTGAGTTTGGTTGTAATATGCAAAATTTAATGCATCTTTTATTGCTCTGCAAGGATTTATCCCGCTTTTTATCATTGAAAGAGACGCACGCGGGATATCCTTCATCAAAGGCATAATATCAAATGAATCTCCCGTAAGCCTTGAAGCGGAAGAAATTGCCGAGAAAAATTGCATTTGCGCTTTCATTGCAGTAGCATTTTCCGGAGCCATTTGCAGTCCGTACTTTTCCATTATTGTCATTAGATTCTGCTGGACATCCGAAAATTTACTTACATTGTGAAGTTTTCCAAAAATATTTTCCTGAATGTCTTCTGTCATTGCATTTATAATCTTCTGTTTATCTGCAGCAGCATAACCTGACTGTTTAACAAGATATTCCGCAACACCTTTCGAATTGCCTACAAAATAGTTTGAGAAAAAACTTATATCATCTTTTACCTGGACACCTGTTCTTGAAACACAGTTGCCGGTATCTATAAATTCCGGAATCAATTTTCCATGTTTATCAACAGTAATGAAAAAATTTCCCATATGAGGATCACCGTGCATAATAGTTTGCCCGCCTTTATTTAAAAACATAAACTGCTCATCAAAAGCTTTTAATAATGTGTTTGGAAGATCCTGTATAACTTTTTCCGGATTAGCAAGAAATGGATTCTCAGCGATTTGTTTTGCATACTTTTGAGCAAATTGAGAAGGATTTGCCTTGTAATCTTCCAAAATTTCCATTAATTCATCCATTTTAATACCGCCGGCTTTATTCATAATAATACAGGAACCGTCCTCGGCAATATCTGTAATATCTGCAACTTTATATCTTTTAGCTCCTTGGGCAAGAAGTTTATTATTGGACATTTCCGTAAAGAAATTCAACTCTCCGGCCCAATCATGATACAGAGATTTTAATTGTCCTCTCATTTTTGCATATTCTTCGGGAGAGTCTGCAAGTTCTTTTGCAAAACGGCAAAATATTTCTTCCTCCATCTTTAATTGTTCGGGAGTAAGCCCGTTTTTAATCATTTTTAAAACAGCTTGTGAACCGTCAGGCCTTTTAACCAGATATGTTTCACCAATACTTGCGACTCCGATAAGTTTTTCTATAACAAAATTTTGACCGGGAAAGCCGTATTTACAGCTTCTTGTGCCTGTTCTACCGTTCGAGTCGGCAAACAGCGGCTTTTTGTTCTTTGCAAAGCTTCAGCAATTTTTGTCCCCAGCTCCGGTCCATACTTTTATTTAATCCGTTCAATCATTTCCGGCTTACAGGCAACAATCTGCGCAGCCTTTGTTGGACCAACTCCCAGAGTCTCAATATATGCCTGAATAACTTCTTCATCTGTAGATAACTTATTCAATTCAGGGCTTTGTTTACGAACTCTTGCATTATAATAACGCTCAAATTTATCCATAAATTCTCTATCGGAGCGCAGCTTTTTAATTACTTTTAAACCTTTACTGTCAATTCTTCTTTCTATAGTTTCTAACAAATCATCCGATTTGTCCGATAATTTTTGCATCTTAACTTTAACTGCTTCACGTGCATTATGAACCCCGCTCCGCAGTCTCCGTCCAATCTTTGTCCGCGTGGCAAAAAGTTCTTTTGATTCTTTTACAACATACTTTGTCCCGTTTTTAACATCCGAAAATAAACCACGACAAAATTTAACGGTACAAGTACCGAGTTTTCCAATCCCCATAATTTTTCCTCCAAAAAATCTTTATATTTCCTCTATATCTCTATAAAAACTTTCGGGCGGAAATTATTGACAATAAGGCACATATCATATCATATAGAGCATTATAACAGGGTTTCAGCCGTTTTAAAATTTATTTTTACATTTCTTAACATAAACAATTAATTAACACGATACACGTCGGAAACATCCAAAAACATATACTGTTTTGTATAATAAGCAAGTTTTTCAATATCAGATTTGCTGAAATTTTTCAGGTTAAAACAAAATGTAAACTTATGGCTTCCGATTTTATAATGCTTATCAAAAAATAAATATAAATATCCGTTAGTCAGAATATAACACTCACCCCAAAAATACAGCTTGTTCATCAATTCATCAATATTAACACCCTGTATTCTGTTGTCAACATATTTTTTATTATTCAAATCAACCGCATCATCAGAAAAGTTATCATATTTTATATACAAAGACCGTTTGCAAAGCCTGCTGCTATCCCATTTTTTCGTAATATAGTCAGGCAAAAATGGAGCACGTTTTTGAAATACAGGGAATTCGCGTCTGTCATAAGTGTTGTAACCCAAGACTTGAAAGAAAGGAATAATAATTTTTTCTCTTATTTCATCTTCAGTCAAATTGTCAAAATCCGAAATGTACTGTCCGTTTTTGATAATAGCCATATTTCTTGCAAGAACGCGTTTATTAAGCTTATATATCAAATGCTTGCATGAAGCAAATATTACATAAGAAACTAACAATACAATAATAAATAATAAAAGAGCTGCAGAAATCATATATATATTTTAACACTTTTTTTGTATTCCTGCAACCGGTTTGAAAAAATATGAATATTTATTAAAAAATACACCGCGAATCAACACGGTGTATTTAATAACTTACAATTAAAAAATCAACTATTTAGCCTGCAATTTATTTACAGCTTTAGTTAATCTTGATTTTTTTCTTGCTGCAGTATTCTTATGCAAAATACCTTTTGAAACAGCTTTATCACACAATTGATATGCTTTTGACATAGATGACTTTAAGGCATCTTTATCATCAGCTTTGGCTGCTTCTAATACTTTTTTAACAGCGGTTTTTATAGAAGATTTGAAAGCAACATTTCTTAATCTGTTTCTTTCAGCTGTTAATACTCTTTTTTTTGCAGATTTAATATTTGCCATTTTATTTTTGCCTTTCTTTACTCTTAGCCCGGTTAATGACTCCGGACAATTTGAGGATGTGAGTATGTTTATATTAAATTAAAAAAACTAAATTTTCAACATGCACTATAAAAAGTTTAAGATTTATTTAAATATCAATCCAAAAGATATTTAGCGGAACAACAAACACCGGAGATGGCTCCATTACCGCCGTCAAGATAAACGTCTGATTTTACACCTTTATCAGGAGAGCATTCACAAACATCTCCATTTGTTTGTTTATTAAATGTTCCTTCTGCACCCATTGGACTCAGATAATGCTTGCCTGTTTTTATATTAGAAAATACTTTTATTACAAACACATCACGCCCGAATTCATTAGGGCCTGTTTAAAAATTATTCACATCAACTACCACCCATGGCCCGTTATGACTTTCTCCAAGATATACAACAGCACCGTCTGACAACAGAAGTGCAAAACTGGAAAAATTGTATGAATTTATGCCATAAGGAGAATAAGAGCCAGGGTTAGATTCTTCTCTTACTCCCAAAGCTTTATAACGGCTATAGCTATTTGCAACTCCGGACCATTTGTATTTTGCATAATCACAACGTTTATTACTATCCGAAACATTTGTTCCGCAATAGTCTATTACTTTTAACTTTGACATCATAGCAC
>CASFPN010000021.1 GCA_949296425.1 uncultured bacterium | reverse complement strand
ATCTACGTGCGTAGCACCTTTTGCAAGAGTAAAGAGTATTTGCGTTGACTGAGCAACAGATCTACGTGCGTAGCACCCCTCTCCCGGGAGAGGAAAAATTTTTACGATACTTCTTAGTGCCTTAGTGACATAGTATCTTACGAGATTTAAATAGCTTGACTTCCTGACATCTGATACTCGGCCTAGCTCAGGAGTGCCCCCCCCCCGAATTTACAATTCTTAACATATTTTTCCATAACCTGACTACCTTTTCATTATACAACAGGTTTATTTTAACAAACTAATCACAATTTTTCAAGTTTGTCATATAAATGAATGTATACTTTTCTATAAAAAACATTAAAATTAAAGTATGAAAAAATTTATTATAATACTTTTTTCAATAATTATATCATTTGGAAATTTTGCTTTTGCTGACGGCGATTTGTGGGATAGTTACGGCGACACAAATATTTACGGACAAAAACCTGTAAGTGACCAAGAGTTTGAACAAGCACTGGATAGTAAAAAGGGAAAGAAAAAACGGGACAAAAATATCCCAAAAGGAGAAAGCTACCGCCAGAGTAACGAAACAGATGCAATCATAAATTCTTCTAGAGAGCTGCCTGTTGTTCTAATTCCTTTAAGTCTTAAAATGCAGGACGGCTCAATAATTCCGATAGGTCACTATCAGGTAGAAGGCGTTAAAGAAAACGGACAAACATATTTAAAGCTTTATCAGGCACATTATGTAATTGCAAAACTTCCGGCTACCGAAACAAATGACGATTTCAACGAACCTTCAATAAATTTTGCAAAAATAATCCCTCATGGTGAAAATCATGTTGAACTGGTTTTCGGGAATGTCAATTTTAATGCATACACAGTAATTGACATTGCAGAATAGTACTGCTAAAATAATATGCACTAAAAGGGAGAAAATATGAAAAGAGCAATTGTAATGGTAATTGATTCTATGGGAATCGGAGCAATGTCTGACTGCAAAGATTTTAACGATATACCTGAATGCAATACCCTGAAGCATGTGTGCGAATTTAACAACGGATTGAATGTTCCTAACATGCAAAAAATCGGACTCGGAAATATTCAGGATTTTGAAGGAATAAATAAAGAGCCGGAACCTATAGGTAAATACGGAACATTAATTGAAAAATCAAAAGGGAAAGATACTACAACAGGCCACTGGGAAATGGCTGGACTTATTTCTCCTAAGCCTTTTTCAACTTACCCTCATGGATTTCCGCAAGAACTTATTGATGAATTTATAAAAGAAACCGGCTGCAAAGGTGTACTTGCCAACCGTCCTGCAAGCGGAACCGCTATTATAGCAGAGTTAAATGAAGAACATCACAAAACAAAATTTCCGATAGTTTATACAAGTGCAGATAGTGTTTTTCAAATTGCGCTTGATACTGATTTAATACCTTTGGATACTCTTTATGAATGGTGCGAGATTGCAAGAAAAATTCTTGATAAAGGAAATTATAATGTGTCAAGAGTAATTGCAAGACCATACAAAGTTATTGACGGAAAACCAACAAGAATTTCAAAAGATAGACGAGATTATTCAATGGTGCCTTCGCATACTGTTTTGAACGATATAAAAAATTCAGGCGGGAAAGTTGTTGCAATTGGCAAAATTGAAGATATATTCTCTAAATCAGGTATAACTCATGCCATTCATACAGGCTCAAACAGAGAAGGGCTTGAATTGACATTAAAAGCTGTCAAAAATGAATTGGAACTTGAAAAAATAGCTTATCCTGATTATAAAGGAGTTCAAACATCAACAGGAGACTTAATTTTTACAAACCTTGTAGATACTGACATGCTTTACGGACACAGAAATGACCCGAAAGGCTATGGTAAAGCAATTGAAGAAATTGATACATTTGTAGATGATATTATTAATTGTATGACAGATGATGATTTGCTTATAATAACTGCAGACCATGGCTGTGATCCTACAGTTGAAGGGACAGATCATACAAGAGAAAAAGTCCCTGTTCTTGTTTACTCTAAAAATATTAAACCTCAAAATCTCGGAACCGTTAACGGATTTGATTTTGTTGCAAAAGTTATCAAAGAACATATTTTTTAATTGAATTTTTAAAATTTTTGTTTTAATATATAATGGTGAAGAAATTCACAAATGTATAAATATATAAGGAGAAAGTAGAAATGACAGTAAAAGTAAATGATTCTTGTATCGGATGCGGCGCTTGCGAATCTATTTGTGACGCTGTATTTTCAGTAGACGGTGTTGCTCAGGTTAATGAGTCAGCTGTTGCTGATAATATGGATTGCGTAAAAGAAGCAGCTGATGCTTGCCCGGTTAGCGCTATAGAAGTTGAATAATTATACACACTAAACACTAAAAAATAAACGGTTAAAAAATTTTTTAACCGTTTATTTTTTTATCTTCTGTACTCACATACAAAAACTATTTTCCGGGTTGAAATATCCATATCCTCTGTTATCTCAACAGTATTGCCATATTCATTTTTAACCCCTTCTATCTCGCAAATATATTTGTCTGACAAAGTTTCTTCTTCCTCATAAGATGTGGGGCCTGAAGTATCTCTATAATGCATTTCCAATTCGTCAATTCTCGATGACAAACGTCTTTCAATATTTCTCATGTCTTTTGTTATGTTAATATATGTTTCTTCCTGAAATTGATTGTAATTATTATAATCTCTTGAAGAATGCCTGTCATTTTGATATGAATTTTGTGCTTCCTGAGCTTGCTTATTTTTATCCATTTCATAATTATCAACAAGCATAGGTGCACTTATAATCATTACTATCCCCAGAATAATTACAAGGACAATAGCATAACCCATTGTAGACATACCTGTTTTTTTGCTCATAACTAATCCCTTTTTTATTTATAATAACATATTACGTTACCATGTTCAAGCAATAGAGAGAAATTTATAAATTACTATGACAGGTAGTTACAAATATTAAATATTGTGATAGAATATTATTGTTAAATAAATAAACAACATAAGAGGGGAATATATAAATGAATAAGTTTAAAGGATTAGTTTTAATGATGGCTGTTGCAGCCGGATTGAGCGTGTATGCACAAACTCCACAAACGCTTCTTGTTAGTGCAAACTCACCCGTTACAGCGCAAAATGCTGCTTCATATCTTACAGTTAACCCGCTTGACGTTATTGCAAGACCCAATTTTTATATGAACAAAAACATTAAAATTAAAGCAAAATTTGATAAATTCTCAACATTAGGACTTGATTACAAACCGGCAATGAGAAGCTCTGAAAAATACATTTCATTTTTAATTCAACGCCCTGATGTAACCGATCATAATATTCCGCTTTCAGAATTAAAAATATTTTTAAATAGGGATGAGGCTGAAAAACACATCGACCTTAACTCTGGAGACGTTGTGGAATTTACCGGAAAAATATTTTCCACTGCACTCGGCGATGCCTGGATGGAGGTTGATAAGTTCACAGTAATCAGCACAAAACCAAAAAACGAAACAAAATAAAAAAAGTTTATTAACGGAGTTAAGATATGGGCAATAAGAAAAATGATATATTTTTGACAATCCACGGTCACTTTTATCAGCCGCCAAGAGAAAATCCATGGCTGGAAGCAATTGAACTGCAAGATAGTGCAGCCCCTTTTCATGACTGGAACGAAAGAATTAATCAAGAGTGCTATAACCCAAATTCAGTTTCTAAAATAGTTGACAGCAGAAACAGAATATTAGATGTCGTCAACAATTATGAACACATCAGCTATAACTTCGGGCCAACTCTTTTGTCATGGATGGAACATCATGCACCTTTGACCTATGAAAGAATTATAAAGGCTGATATTGAAAGCATCGCGGAACATAACGGCCATGGTAACGCTATTGCCCAGGTTTACAACCATATGATAATGCCGCTTGCCAATGAACACGACAAAGAAACACAAATCAAATGGGGCATTCGGGATTTTGAATACAGATTCGGCAGAAAACCCGAGGGGATGTGGCTTGCGGAAACAGCGGTTGACGACGATACATTAAGACTTCTGGAAGCTAACGGTATTAAATTTACTATACTTTCACCGTATCAGGCTGAAAAATTCAAAAAAGCAGGCGATAAAGAATGGACGGATGTAAGCTGGGGCAATATTGATCCTGCAAGATCTTACAAATACAATATTAAATCAGCACCCGGCAAATCAATTGATCTATTCTTTTATGACGGAGCAATATCACGCTCAGTAGCCTTTGATGAACTTTTAAAAGACGGAAATAAATTTATTAAACGCCTTAAAGAAGGTGTATCTGATTGCAGAGATTATCCTCAGCTTGTCCATATAGCAACTGACGGCGAAAGCTACGGGCATCACACAAAATTCGGTGACATGGCTCTTGCATACGTTCTTAAAATTAAAGCAAAAGATGAAGGCTTTACTATCACAAATTATGCAGAATACCTTGAAAAATACAAAAGTGATTGCGAGGTAGATATCAAACAGGCATCAAGCTGGAGCTGCTTCCATGGTGTAGGCAGATGGAAAGAAGACTGCGGATGTTCAACAGGCGGTCATCCTGGCTGGAACCAGCAATGGAGAAAACCGTTAAGAGAAGCATTAGACTATATAAGAGATGAACTCATCAAAGTATTTGAACGTGAAGGTAAAAAATATTTTGCAGATGTCTGGGCTGTAAGAAATAAATATATTGATATTATTCTGGATCGCGGAGATATGAATGTCAAAAATTTCCAGCATGAAAACTTTCTGCCTGATCTTTCAGATGAAGATAAAGTTCATGCAATGGAACTTTTGGAAATCCAACGTCAGGCAATGCTTATGTACACAAGCTGCGGCTGGTTCTTCTCCGAAATTTCAGGGATTGAAACAGTTCAGATAATGAAATATGCTGCACGCGCAATGCAGCTTGCATCAAGATTTACCGATAAAAATCTTGAAGAAAATTTCCTTAATATACTTTCTCAAGCAAAAAGCAACATACCTGAACATGGAACAGGAAAGGACATTTTTGAAAGATTTGTAAAACCTTCTATTGTAACAACAAAACAAATAGCAAGTCTTTGGGCGCTTTCATCACTTTATGAAGATTTTGAAGACGAAGAACAAGTTTATTGTTATACAATAACAAAAAAAGCATATAAAAAAGTTCACAAAGGTACTTCGACTTTTGCCGTAGGACATATTGAAGTTCAGTCAAAAATTACACTGCAAAAATCAAACCTTATTTTTGCTCTGATGCAATATGCTGGAGGAGATTTCCATTGCGCAATTAAAGAATATTCAGATGATGCGGAATTTAACAGACTTAAAAATGATTTGATTAAAGTCTATCTTATGAACACAATAACAGAAATCATAAGAGCAATGGATGAGTATTTCGGCAAAGAATACTTTACGCTTAAAGACATATTTATTGAAGAAAGAAGAAAAATTCTTCAAATTATGCTCAAAGGCAAACTTGCTAAGTTCTCACAAATTTATCAACAGATGTACGATGACGGTAAGGGCGCTATTTACAATCTTCAAGGACTTGGTCTTAATATTCCTGATGAATTTAAGATATCGGCTGCTTACGCGTTAAGCCATAAGTTTAACGATATTGTGATTCATTCGGGCGGTTTTCTGGATGAAGACATGATTCAGCAGGCAGTTGATATAAATTTCGAAGCAAAAAGAATTGATATAAAACTTGATAAAAAAAGTTCTAATATGATATTCAGCAAAAAAATTCTGCAAAATGTTAACAGGCTTGTTCACAGCTTTGAAATCCAGCAGGCCGAAGTTTTGCTGGAAATCTTTGATACGGTTGAAAAGCTAGAATTACAGATTGATATAGCCGAAGCACAAAATACTTATTTTGCAAAAATATATCACAGAATAGGCGATATATTGGAATCAGATGCAGGCTATAAAAACTCTGTAAACCGCAGGTTTGTGGAAATGCTTCTTGATATCGGAGAAAAATTAAATATTAACACGGAATTTTACCAGAAAAAACTGGATAAATTATTGCTGCAATAAAATTCCTCTCCCTTATTAGAAGAAACAGGTTATTACCAGTTTTCGGAACCGTATTTTTTATATAATTCAATATTTTTGTGAATTTTATGTTCAACAGCGGCAATCTTTTTTAAGGTTTGCTCATCTTTTGTACGGCCGGCAAGCAGCTTCAATTCAAGCAATTCTTCTTTAGCTAACCTGATTTTTTGTTTGTCTTCTTCTCTTTTCCAAAAGAGCCAACCCTCATAACCGCATCCTGGCGGGACAATCGCCCAGGGAGAAGACGGAAAATATCTGCAAAGAGTCGGTCTGGCCTCGTAATTTCCACACAAATTATCAGGCTGCAAATATTTACAGCGATAAAATGTCATATCTTTCTCGACATAGTTTCCGTCCTCTTTTAATCTGTTTATAATATTATCAACAATCCCGGCATCAACTTTTCGTGCTTCATAAATTGATTTATACGGTTCAAATATGGATAAAAAATCTTTTGCACCTTCATCACCACTTTGAGCCATTCGTTTTAATTCTTCATAAGTTTTTTGCGCGGTCACGACACGACAACATTTTCCGCACATTTTACAAAGTCTTTGCGGACGATTTGATAAATAATTTTCTTCATAAGAGCCCATATTTTTATTATAGACATCATGCAAAAATAAAAAAAATTATTTAATATTTCTTAAAAAAAGCGCAATAAATTGAAACAAAAATACTTTATTTATATAAGGTAGCAGTAAAAGGTAGTTTATTATGCAAAATTCAGTCGGACAACAAAACATACAGCAAAAAAATATAATTCCGCAAAACAATCAGTATCAAACAACACCGATACAACAGCAAACTGTTCAGGCACAACCTGCTGTATGCGTACCGCAATACCAGCAGCCGCAAAATCAAAATGTTCAGGTTCCAAATTACTCAGGAGTAAATATTCAGATATTTAATCCTTCGGTTACCCCGCCGGGTGCAACAGCACCTGTTTATAATGTTAATGCTCCCAATTACGGCACAAATCCCGTAAGCGGATGTTACCCTTCCGGGTATTATACAAATAGCTGGGGAAATCCAAATGCATTATCTTCTAATGCAACAAATACAACAAATACAACTACCAATAAAACAGAAGAAAAGAAAACAGAAAAACGCGAAATCGTTCAACTAACTGACGATTATATAAGAAATCTTGAAAACTATCTCAACAGTCAAGACAAAGAAGTAAGACTTATGGGTGCAAAAGAGGTTGTTGCAAGACTTGATGAAGACCATTCAAGAAAAGATGACAAAGCTTTAAATGCATTGATAAATAAAATGCTTCAGGATCCTTATACTCCCGTAAAGATTCTTGCAATGGGGGCACTTGATTCAAGAATTGCAACAGGAGATGCGTTCACCGTAGCTCTTTTAAAACAAATGCAAAACACTCAATCAGGATACGGACAGGATGCACTTCAGGCTTCAAATATTCTGTTGAAAATGTCAGGTGCTACAATTGAAAAAGAATTTGAAGTAAAAGACAATAAAAAAAGTACATCTAAAACCGAAACAAAGTAGGTAAAAATGAGTATCAGAACAGCATTAACAACTGTAAAAAGTAATTTTACGAAATATCTTGCCAGAGGTGCAGGCGTTGCTGCACTCGGTCTTATTGCGTATGATTCCCATATTGTCGGAAAACTTCAGTCAGATGTATATTCAAAATCCAGAGATGCAAATGCTGTAATGCGTTCTTTTAATAATACTCAGTATCTTTCCAGCCCTAGTATGACAACATCTCATCTAAAGAAAGGGATATTCCACTGGGAAGTTAATAACAATTTCCGAACATTCATAAATTCTGCAATCGGATATTTTAAAGGATTCGGCTCAATGCTTGTAGATAATGTAATTCCCCTCGGGCTTGGTTTGGGGGCACTTCTGGGTAAAAACAAATGGTCTAAAGGCAGTGCAATCGGGCTTGCAATTTATGGTGCTGTAAAAATATGTACCGATCTTCTGGGATTCGGACATTATAGCGACCTAAACAAAAAATTCTAAAAATTACAGGATATAAAATACAAGATTTATCAAAAAATCCGCAACAAGCATATAAACAGTCGATAAAATTGCAGCTTGTGTGGTTGATATGCCCACTTCTTTTGCTCCGCCTCTTGTTTCATACCCCTGAGTTGCGCAGACAAGAGAAATTAATATTCCGAATATTGAAGCCTTTAAAAGGCTTATGTAAATATCCCGCGTAGACATCCAAAGCCAAGCTGAATTCATATACCTTGCCGGATGCAAATCAATTGTAGCCTGTGATACAAACATTCCGCCGACAATTCCGACAAATTCAGCCAATAAAACGACCATCGGAACAGTAATTGCTGATGCAAGAATACGTGGAGTAAAATAATAACCAACAGGATCTACTTTTAAAGTTTTCATTGCATCGACCTGAGAAGTCACCTGCATATTGGCAATTTCCGCAGAAATTGCAGTACCAGCTCTTGCGCCTATTGCAAGGGCAACAAAGCCGGGGGCTATTTCTCTAATCATAACAATAGCAATTGTTCCGCCTATATATGTATCTGCTCCGCTCATTAAAAACTGTTTTGATACCTGAATAGTGATAACTGCCGCCGCAATAAACGCAATAATCAAAGAAATAGGTAGCGAGTCATAACTTATTGCAGCTGCCTGAGCAAGAACAGAAGAAAAACGTACCTGAAAAAGGTATTTTATGCTTTTGATTAAATTTTGAACACAGAGTCCTAAAAATTCTATCAATTGAAATTTACCTCACTTGCATTTACGACTTTTGCAAATCTACAATTTAAATACAGCCCTCACCTCATATAAGGCGGGGGCTGAAATTTATTAGTAAACAGGCATGCACCATTTTTTATATTTTGGAACTCTGCCTTTTACAACGTCGAAATAAAGTTTTTGAAGGTCTTTAGCAATAGGACCTACTGTTCCGTTTCCGAGTTTTCTGTTATCAATTTCTACAATCGGACTTACCTGAGCACCCGTTCCGCAATAGAAAGCTTCATCAGAAATATAAAGTTCAGTTCTGTCTATTGCGCGTTCCTCTGTTTCTATACCAAGCACATCTCTGGCAAGTTCAATAATTGTGTTTCTTGTAACTCCGACAAGAATGTTATCTGTTTTCATGGTAGTAACCAGTTTACCGTTTTGAACAAGGAACAAGTTCATAGCAGATCCTTCTGTTACCTGTCCGGCTTCATCAAGAACAACAGCATCATCAAATCCCATATTATGCGCATCGGTTTTAATTAATGCTGCATTTGCATAAGAACCGGCAACTTTTGCACGCGGAGGAATTGCATTATCACTGTTTCTTCTCCAGCTTGAAACACAAACTCTTAAACCTTTTGAAGTATCAATATAATCCCCCATTTTGTTGGTAATAAGAGCATAAGAATCTTTATTATCATACAAACCGGGGCCTACTTTTTGAGCTGATTTATATAAAGTAGGACGCATATAGCAATCTTCTTTGTAATTGTTTTTTGCTAAAAGTTTTTTCGTGATTTCACAATGTTCTTCAACTGTATAAGGACTTGCCATGCACATAATTTTTGCACTTCTTAAAAGTCTTTCATAATGCTCCGGAACTCTGAAAGCATACAATTGTTTTTCTTCTTCATTCCAGTAAGCTCTTATTCCTTCAAAAACAGCCGTTCCGTAAAGGAAAGCGTGGGTACGGACGGGAATTACAGCTTTTGAAGCTTCAACATACTCTCCATCCATAAAATAAAACTCTGTCATAATTCCTCCTTAGTTTTATACAAACTACTATAACATGAAAGAAATCAAACAGAGATATTTATAAAGTATTTTTACAAAAAACATTAATACCTTGGCAATTTTATAACTAGATATTTTTAAAAACGGTTTATTTAAATGCAAAATGTTTTTTGTTTGTAAGCGGAGTATCTTGAAGATTTGCAGTTTCAATAAATTTTTTCGCATCATTGACTGGAATAGCAAATCCTATTCCTATATTTGAAATATTGTTATCAGGATTATAAATTGACTGTGAAATGCCAATTACTTCTCCTTGCGAATTCAAAAGCGGACCGCCTGAACAGCCTGGATTAATTGCGGCATCTGTTTGAATTCTTCCTTTTGCATAATCAATTCTTGATACAATCCCTGAAGTTAGAGTTCCAGCAAAACCGAAAGGGTTGCCGATAGCAAGTACTTTTTGGCCGACTTTAACGTCTTCCGAGTTCCCGAAAGATATTGTTTTCATCGGCTTTTTGCTCTCTATTTTTAATAATGCCAGATCTTTATTTTTACCCATTTTGGCAAGAACTGAAGCTTTATAAATCTTCCCGTTATAAGTTGTCACTTCAATATCATTTGCACCTTCTATAACATGTGAGCCTGTCAATATCACGCCGTCTGAACGAATTATGCATCCCGTGCCGGCTGAAAATCCGTCATCAAGATTAGCATCAATTGATACAATTGCAGGATTTATTTTTTCATAAACACTTATATTTACAAGTTCATCAGGCGAAAAATTTTGAGCCGAAACCGGTAAACATATTAATAATGAGAAAATAAAAAAACGAATTATTTTTTTTATCATATTGAATCCCCTTTGTTTATATTATTATTTTATGTATTACTATTTATACATCGGTCTTTTAAAAATTTTTGAGGTTAGTTATTGTAATTATTACAATTTTAATGTATAATTCAGAAAAAAAGTTAATTATAATAAGAAAGGAATTAAAAAAAATGAGCAGAATTGATTTATTTAAACAGCATTTGACAGAAAAAAGAGCTGTAAAAATTATTGCAGGTATTGACAATTTTGATATCGAAAATATTAAAAAAGTAGTTTCTTCTGCAGAAACCTCCGGTGCATCTGCTGTTGATATTTCAGCTAAACCTGAAATCATTTCGGAAATCAGAGAAATGACAGACATGCCGATTTTTGTATCTTCAATTGTACCTTCAGAACTTGCAAAAGCAGTTGAACTCGGCGCTGATGCTATTGAACTCGGAAACTTTGACGTACTTTACAAAAAAGGGATGTCTTTCACTGCCGAAGAGGTATTATCGCTGGTTAACGAAACATTGAATCTTTTGGGAGATACAAGAACATTCTTCTGCGTTACAATTCCGGGAGAACTTTCTATTGCTGCTCAAATTGAACTTGCAAGAAAACTTGAAACAATGGGAATTGATTTAATCCAAACAGAAGGTCACTTCACATCTTCTCACATTTCCGAAGGAGCAAGAGGATTAATGGAAAGAGCGGAATTAACTCTCTCTAACACTATTGAACTGTCAAGAAACATTGATCTTCCTATTATGACAGCAACAGCTATCAACCCGACAACTGCTCCGTTTGCATTCGCAGCAGGCGCATCAGCTATCGGATGCGGCTCATGCATTAACAAACTTGATTCAGAACTTTCAATGACAGCTACTGCTGCAAATCTTGTTGAAATAGCTTCAAGAAATGCTTTAAAAGTTGTTGAATTGGTCTAATTAAATTACAGCAATATAAAATAAAAAAGCTCCCTGATTTTAGGGAGCTTTTTATATATAAAAAATTATATTAATCAGAATTTTTAAGCCATTTCTTATATAAATCCGGACGCTTAATTTTCGTACGTTCTATACTTTTTTGTAATCTAAATTCATTTATTTCTTTGTGATTGCCATTTAGCAGCACATCAGGGACTCTTAATCCTCTGAATTCTCTCGGCTTTGTATAATGAGGGTATTCAATCAGACCGTTTGAAAAACTGTCCTCATCAGCTGATTCTATTTTGCCAAGAGTACCGTCTAGTTTTCTGCTGACAGCATCAATCAAACACAGCGCAGGAAGCTCACCGCCGGTCAATACAAAATCCCCGAGCGAAATCTCACGCGGTTTTATAATCTCTCTTATACGCTCATCAAAACCCTCATAATGACCGCATAACATAACAATTTGTTCATATTGAGTAAGTTCGTTTACGATATTATCATTTAGCGGTTCTCCTTGAGGGGAAAGCATTATAGTAACGGAATTTTCTATACGTTTTATACTTTCATAAGCATCAACATAAGGCTGAACCATTAAAACCATACCTGCTCCGCCGCCGTAAGGGGTATCATCGACTTTTTTGTGCTTATCTAGAGTAAAGTCGCGCGGATTGAGCGCATTTACCGTAATTATACCTGCTTGAACAGCACGCTTTATTATACTGTAACTGCAATAATTTTCTATCATTTCAGGGAAAAGTGAAAGAACATCAAAAATCATTCTATTAACCCCTCAATATTGTTTATAACAATTTTTTTGTCTTTTATGCTTACGTCAGTAACAATTGCTTTGACAAACGGAATGAGTACAATTTTTTTTGAATTGGTTTTTACGGAAAGAAGATCACTTGCTCCGTTATTAGACACACCAACAACAAAACCGAGTTTTTTATTATTTTCGTCATACACATTGAGACTTACCAGTTCATCTATCAAAAATTCATCTTCTTCAAGATTTTCCCTTATAATATCTTCCGTAACATAGAGAAAAGCGCCTTTATATTCCATTAAATCATTGATAGAATTTATACCCTCAAATTTCACAAGCGCAAAATTTTTATGAAGTCGCACACTTTCAATAGAAAGAGGTAAATAATCATGATTAATTTTTACATAAACCTCATCTAAAGAACAGAAAAAATCTTCCTGATTTTTTGTAAACCCGACTTTTGCTTCGCCTTTAATTCCGTGAAAGTTCAGAATTTTACCTACAGAAATGTATTTTAACATAATTTAAGCTTCCGGAGCTTCTTGTGCTTTCTTAGGTTTTCTTCCTCTTTTAGGCTTTGCTTCTGTCTGCTCTACCACAGGTTCAGCAACCGTTTCAGATTCAGTTTTTACCTCTGACTTAGATTCCTGAATTTTCTTTTTAAATTCCTCCGGTAAGTCAGGTCTGTCCTGATTCCAACGGCTCAATCCCATTTGAGAACGGATAAGCCCAATACCAACATGAACTCTCCACTCATCCATTTTTAATTGTGCTGCAATAATTTTGTGGCATCCGATAGGAGGAAGCGGAAGCAGCGGTTCATAAAGATTTTTTATTGCAAAAAGCTGATCCGGAGAAATTGCAAGTTTACGTTTCGGGAACGGCAATTTCGGAAGCATCATTTTTTGTCTTACCAGATTAATCCCAAAAAATACTTTTCTAGGCTCTAACCCTATTTTTTCTCCGATTACTTCATGGCAGTCAGGATTTGGCAAAGGCAACATAGCTTTATAAAGCTTTTCAATTTGTTCTAATTGCTCCTTGCTTACAAGCAGTTGTTTCGGTCCTTTATTTTTCACACGTTTATTTTGGAAATTAGGTCTTCCGCCGGGTCTTCTGTTCTGAAAATTATTATTTCTGTTATAACCGCCCTGCGAAGAACGATAACCGCCACTCTGAGGTCTGTTATAACCGCCTCTGTTGTCACGACTTCTGTTGTTATTATTTCTGTTATAACCGCCTTGATTATAATTGCGGTTACCATAGCCACTGTTTTGGTAATTATTTCTTTGTGGTCTCTGGTATCTTTGCGGTTCAGAATTACCGCCTGCACTGTAATATCTTGGCGGCTCATCTGTTCCACCGGCGCTGTAACCATTTAAAGGTTCCGGAGTTGCTGGAGTTTCTGTTTTAGGGGCATCTGAGTCAGGCGGGTTAATCATCATACTTTTGTCGGGGTATAAACAATCAGGACAAATAACTCTTTTGGGGTTTTTTGTTTCAAACTCACGACCACATTTGATACACTTGTTTACATACATAATAAAAGCCTCTTAATTTAAAAATAATAACGTAATTCCGGGTTAATAAAAGATAAGAATTTCTCCTCAGTATAAAAAATCGATTTCTAACTCTATATCAATGTTTATATTATACCATGCCTGCAAAATATTTGCAAGTACCATGTTTACTTTTCAAGCAAAAATGTTACAGGACCGTCATTGATAAGCTCAATATTCATCATTGCGCGAAATTTACCGCTTTTTACAGGAATATTAAAACCAGACAGGCATTTGATAAAGTATTCATACAGTTCTACGGCTTTTTCAGGTGATGCTGCATTATCAAATGACGGACGCGTGCCTTTTTTACAATCTCCGCACAATGTGAATTGCGATACTACAAGGATTTCGCCCTGTACATCTTTAACTGAGAGATTCATTTTTTCATTTTCATCTTCAAAAATTCTCAAAGCGGAAATTTTCTGTGCAAGTTTTTCTGCATTTTCTTTTTCATCGTTTTTTTCTACCCCGAGAAAAAGCAAAATTCCATGGCTAATAGATGAATAAAGCTCATTATTTATAGTAACA
This sequence comes from uncultured bacterium, assembly GCA_949296425.1. Classification (GTDB taxonomy): domain Bacteria; phylum Cyanobacteriota; class Vampirovibrionia; order Gastranaerophilales; family Gastranaerophilaceae; genus Stercorousia. Next base: position 16,513 of record CASFPN010000021.1, on the reverse strand, counting down.
GATGCCCTTTTTACTCTTTGAATTAAAGCTTTCATTAATTTTTTACCTTTCCGCTCAATTGTCCGCAGGCAGCATCAATATCAGCTCCGCGCTCAAGCCTTACAGTAACTTTTTTACCTGATTGTTCGAGCAAGGATTTAAAACGCATTATTGAATTGTTTGAAGGTTTTTGATAATCATTTTTTTCGGTAGGATTATAAGGTATCAAATTTACATTACACTTCAAATCATGAAGATAATTCACAAGTTCTTTAACACTTTCAAGGGTATCGTTAACATCTTTTATTAAAAGATACTCAATTGTAATTCTTCTGCCTGTCTTTTCTACATAATTTTTCAATGATTTTTTGAGTTCTGACATAGGATACTTGTCTTCAATTTTCATCAATTTACGCCTTATATCATGATTTGGAGCATGTAAAGATATTGCAAGCGTTGATTGCATATCAAGCTCAGCAAGTTTGTTTATACCCGGAATAATTCCGGATGTTGAAACAGTAAGTCTGCGTGCACCGATTTGAAAATTTTCATTAAATATTTCCATAGCTTTCAAAACATTATCCATATTCAAAAGCGGTTCACCCTGCCCCATAAAAACAACATTTGTAACCTTTAATCCGGTATCTCTCTGGATTGTCAAAACCTGTTCTATTATTTCTTTATATGACAAATTTCTGATAAATCCGCGCTTGCCGGTTGCGCAAAAAGAACAGTTAACAGCGCATCCGACCTGAGAACTTACGCAGGCTGTTAAATTTGCACGATTATCAAAGCGCATCAAAACAGTTTCAACACATTCTCCGTCTGGATATTCAAGAAGATATTTTAACGTTCCGTCAGAACTTTCCTGTTTAACTTTAATCTGAGTATTGGAAATCTGAGCAATCTCTTTAAGTTGTTCGCGGAATTTTACGGATAAATCAGTCATTTCATCAATACTTTTGACAGACTTTAAATAAATCCAATTATGAATTTGGCGAGCTCTAAATTTTGACGCTTTCAATTCATCAGTTATTTTTTCTATTTCATGCAAATCTAACCCGGATAGAACTATCATAGGATTATAGCCTGCCTTCCTGGCTTCTTGACATCTGGACAAACAGGTATTTTCTGTTTGTAATAATCAATAATTTCCACCATTGAATGCAGCATCAGCGCAACCGGTTCCACCTGCAGGCGCCATTCATAAAAACCACAGGATTCCGGGAGAATACTTAAAGGATTATCCGGGAAAACTCTGCATATTTCAGGCCGGTTTTCATAATCCGAGCAGCGTTTACATTCAGTAAGTTTAGGACAATGGTAAAAATATACATTTTCGTCCTCAAGTGTTTCTTCAACCAGCTTTATGTATTCCGGATAGATTTTTCGTGCATGTTCTTTTGATTCATAGGGAATAAAAATACTTGTAAACTGAGATGCGAATTTATCCCCGTTTTGAGCTTTTTGGTTCAACTGTTCCGGAGAAAATTCCGAACATGCAAGATTACAACAAGTCGCACAGCCTTTACAGGAAAAATTTTCTCTGTAAGCAAGAATTTCATTCCATTTTCTCACTATTTCATGCGAAATATCATTTTCAAACATATCTAAAACAGCTATCTGCCAGTTTTCGCCGTCACTGCCTTTGTCAAACGTATCAAAAATATCACCGTCTAAATTTTCAGGTTTAATTTCATCAACACGCTGTTTTATAGCATCAACCGTTTGCAAAAATATCTCGCGGTATTTTTTACGCATATTGGAAATTGATTTTGATAAATCCTGCATAACTAAAGTTTAACATAAACATTTTAGTTATTTCCAAACAAAAAATTATACATAATATCCATCTGAGTGTCCATTGCGGCACCGCCTTCCTCGCTTGACGGTTTTACGAGGTTAAGAGCTTTTCCGTTGTAATCAACAACTTTTATCTTACCGTCAATACCGCCTGCCTTATCACCGTTATGACCGATAGACATATCAAACATAGACATCATAGATGCAACTTCTTTTTTATCAGCAACCCCGTCTTTATTTCTATCCAGATGAGAAAAAATATTCTCTGCCATTACGCGCTGCTCAGACATACTTAATTCATCTTCCATAGATGCGTCAAGCTGGGATTTTACAAATTCTTCAGCAGTTAATTTGTTATCGTTATTTCCGTACTCGCTGTCAATATGTTTTATATAAGATGCACTAAAATTCAAAAATCCGTTTTTGTACATATCTTTCATTTTTTGAATTTCTGCAGGAGTTTTATCCTTTTTATTTGCCAATTGACGGTATTCATCGGGAAGAACCTCAAATGTCTGATTCGAAATTCTAAAATATTCATCAGCATGCTGTTTTTCAGTTGTAATAGTTCCATTTAAAATTTTACCGAGCAAAGCATTTTCATCAGCAGCAATTTTATCAGTAAATTTTACAAACTGTGCTCCGCGCTCTGCTGAAACATTTGTGTATTGTACTCCATTAATCCCCATAAAAAATCCTCTTGATAATTTTCCCTATATTTCTATAAAAAATTTTTTCAAGAGGAAATTGACAAATTTATAATAATCCTAAAGAAATATTACGGAATTAAGAAATATCCCATCTTCCGCAGGTACCGCCCCAGCGGGCTATAATATTTCCTTTTATATCTTTTATCTTTTCGACGTGCTGAACTTCTTCCCCGCCTTCAACAATTGTGATAACTTCGCAGTTGTTTGAGCAGCCCGTGCAGTCGCAGGTAATTGAATGAAAATGCATTTCACCAACCTGCCATCCTTTGAATTTTGTCGGAGCCTCTGTATATTGGTGATTTTCCATCGCAAGAAGAGCTGCTCCTATTGCGCCCATAGTCTGATGATTTTCCGGGACTACGACTTTGTGTCCCAAGGCTTCTTCAAACGCTTTTACCATACCTGAATTTGTAGCTACACCGCCCTGAAAAGAAAATACAGGAAGAAGCTCCTTACCAAGAGCAAGGTTTGAAAGATAATTTCTAACCAGTGCCTGACAAAGCCCGTATAACAAATCTTCAACCGGATAGCCAAGCTGCTGTTTATGGATTAAATCGCTTTCTGCAAAAACTCCGCAGCGGCCTGCAATTCTTGCAGGGTTAGTAGATTTTAAAGCAGTTGCGCCGAAATCTTGAATAGGAACGTTTAACCTGTTTGCCTGTTGATCAAGAAAGCTCCCTGTACCTGCCGCACAAACAGTGTTCATCGCAAAATCAGTTACAATACCGTCACGGAGTATAATAATTTTACTGTCCTGACCGCCGATTTCAAGAATTGTCTGAACACCCGGAACATTAATGCTTGCAGCAACAGCATGCGCGGTAATTTCATTTTTAATAACATCAGCACCGACCAAAGCTCCGGCAAGATTACGGCCTGACCCGGTTGTTCCTACACCCATAACTTCATAATCTGTCAGTTTTTTTGAATATAGCTCATTCAAACCTTTTTGAACTGCCATAACAGGTTTTCCTGCTGTTCTTAGCATGTAACTGTCAACATATTTGCCTTTTTCATCAACAAGAGCAAGTTTTGTAGTTACTGATCCGACATCTATCCCTAAATATACTGTTAAACTCATAATACTTCCTTCTTTAAATTGTCTATAAATAAATATTATCACAAACAAAAAATAAAGGGCTCATCTATTTTCAATGAGCCTTTTCGATTTATTTATAAGCATTTAATAACATAACATACGTACTTCGTCCACCTTCCTGGGTAGGATTACATGCAAGATCTGTTGCAACATAAGGCGGTTTATTTATACTGCCTCTTGCACCAAATGCGAATAAATCATGTCCCCACTTGTTAGGGCCTTTCATTCCATTGATATCTATTGCAAAAAGTCTAAAGTTTTTTCGATATAATAAAATAATTGTTCCGTCAGAAAGTACATAGGCAGTACATTCATTTTCTAATTTATTTTGAGTCCAGCCATCACAACCACTCGACTTTTGCTCAGCCATATCATCAGATAAATTTTCATCTTGCTCCTTAAAATACGTATCAATACCTGTATATTTCGGAATACAACCATTTGCAAAAGCATTATTCTCACATTTTTTTATAATATTTAAGTGTTTTTCCAGTGCTTTTGTAAAATCATCACAACCGGTATATTCTCCGGTATAATTAGATGGAACAGGTGAACCATCAGGCATTTCGGTTTTAATACAAATACCAGCATCATTTTGTTCGACGCAAACACTTGAAGGATAAGGATTTTTATCCCAGTAATAACAGCCGTAAATATAGCCATCATCGGCATATACAGCTTGAAAAGCTTGCTGAATAACAGAATATGCCCTTTTAAACTGTTGCTTTGCCACCATATCTTTATACTGTGATAATAAAACAGGTATAGTCATCGCAGCAACAACACCTATTATGCCTAGGGTAATGAGAACTTCTGCAAGAGTAAACGCGGCTTTCTTTTTCATTGAAGAGTGAAGGGGGGAAACATCTATTTTTTCCTTCTCCATTAATACCTCTCCCGAGAGAGGGAAAATTGTTACGATACTTCTTACTGCCTTAGTGACATAGTATCTTACAAGCTTTAAATAGCATGACTTCTTGACCTCTTGACTTCTACCTAGCTCAGGAGTGCCCCCCCCCCGATAATTTTAACAAAACTTAATAATTCCATATACATCTCCTTTTTTTAATTTTCTGTTACTTATATAATAGATTTTATCACAAAAAATTATAAAATTACTAAAAATCTATTTTATCAAAATATTTTGGATCTTGCATTGCTGCATGCGTACAACTTATTCCATCATTAACGCCAGATGAACCATCTTTGGAATAAGTTAAACAGGGAGTCCAATAGCCAACTGTATACTTGTTTGTCAGCTTATTTTCAGAAGTATAATCAAAGTCAAATAAATCAACACCCCATTTATTAGGTCCTTTATCATTACCATTTATATCAAAAGAAAAACCCATGTCATTATTACCAAGACAGGTACTATACATAATCCCATCTGTTGACTTAAAACTATTAAGAGCCGGATTCCTGCAGCAAGCTGCAGGGCAATAGTGAATAGTCGTTGTTGAACCCTTTAGGGAAGTAAAGTACTCATTTAACTCACTCCTTTCAAGGACTTCTCTATCACCGTTCAAATAAGAATAAAAGTGATTTCTCAATTCTGTTTCTTTTTTGTTGCTACCGGTATAATATGTCCACAAATCACCTCCAACATCATTACTCATACGCATAACAGCCTGGTTTATTACTGAAACAGCTCTGTTAAAGCGTGCTTTCATAGCTTTTCTTTGATATCCTTTTACAATACCAGGAATAACCAAAGCTGCAACTATACCTATAATTCCTAATGTTATTAAGACTTCCGAAAGAGTAAATCCTTTGCTCATAGTAATCTCCTAATTAAAATACAGGTTCGTGCTAATATTAGCACAACTTGTTTCAATATTAGCACTATTATTACAAATATGCAAGATTTTTTTAGAGAAAATAAGAAACATTTGCAAATAAAGTTGGGGGATTTGATAAAAAAAGAAAGGCTTAAAACCAATAAATCAATCTCTCTTCTATCTGCTGAAATAGGAATTACAAAGTCTATTCTTGCAGACACTGAAAAAGGGATAAAAGACCCTCAATTAAGCACATTATGGAGATTATCACAAGGTCTTAATATTCCGCTTTCTGAAGTAATAAAAAAACTTGAAACAGAATTAGGTAAAAATTTTTCATTGATTGAACAATAAAAAACTTCGCTCGGTTGAGATCGAGCGAAGTTTTTGTTTAGTAAATTACCTATTTACTTTGATTTTGTCGGAATTCTCATCGCATAGAATGAACGAACAACGAACACTAATGCAATTACTAAGAATATCCAACCTGCAATCGGAGCTACATTTCTGAAGCTTTCAGAAATTGCGATTTCCATAGCAAGAAGTCCGAATAATGTAGTGAATTTAATAATCGGGTTCATTGCAACAGATGATGTGTCTTTGAAAGGATCGCCGACTGTATCACCAACTACAGTTGCTTCATGAAGCGGAGTTCCTTTTTCAGCTAAGTCAACTTCAACGATTTTCTTAGCATTGTCCCAGCATCCGCCTGCGTTAGCCATAAATACGGCCTGGAACAGACCGAATACGGCAATTGCAATCAGATAGCTTACAAAGAATGCTACAGGAGCTGATGTTAAACCGCTTGGTGCTGACAAACATGCAAAAGCAAGTGCAAATGCAAACAATGCGATAAAGATATTTACCATACCTTTTTGTGCGTATTGTGTACAAATTTTTACAACTTCTTTTGAGTTTGCTACGTTAGCTGATTTTGAATCAGCTTCGCCAAGTTTAATGTTATCCTTAATGTATTCGGTTGCAGAGTATGCACCTGTTGTTACAGCCTGCATAGAAGCACCTGAGAACCAGTAAATTACCGCACCGCCTGATAGTAAACCAAGCAATGTATAAGGATTTAACATATTCAAAATCATTTCAGGTTCAATACCTAAAGTTGATTTGATTACAAGGATCAGTGAGAAAATCATTGTTGTAGCACCAACTACAGCCGTACCGATAAGTACAGGTTTTGAAGTTGCTTTGAATGTATTTCCAGCACCGTCATTTTCTTCTAAGTATTTCTTAGCATTGTCAAAATCAGGTTTGAATGAATATTCTTTTTCGATTTCTTCCCCAACGTTCGGAATATCTTCAATCAAAGATAATTCATAAACTGATTGAGCATTATCGGTTACAGGACCGTAAGAGTCAACAGCAATTGTAACAGGTCCCATACCTAAGAAACCGAATGCTACCAGACCGAATGCAAATACTGACGGATAAATCATCAATGTTTCGGGGATATAAGTTGATGCAACATAAGCAAGTCCCATTAACAGCACGATTACCATGCCGATCCAGAAACCTGAGAAGTTACCTGAAACAATACCTGAAAGGATTGTTAATGATGCACCGCCTTCTCTTGATGCAGTTACAACTTCTTCAGTATGTTTTGCCTTCGGAGAAGTAAAGATTTTTGTGAATTCAGGAATTAAGGCTGCACCTAAAGTTCCGCAAGAAATTATTGCAGAAAGTACAAGCCATAAATTTCCGCCTAAATCTGCCAATAACCAGTGGCTTACGCCGAAAGTCATAGCGATTGATAAAATAGATGTTAACCAAACAAGGTTAGTTAACGGTTTTTCAAAATCGAATTTTTCAGTTTTTGCTGCGTAGAATTTATCAGCAATATTGTTAATCCAGTATGAAACAACTGAAGTAACAATCATTAAGAATCTCATTACGAAAATCCAGGTTAGTAATTGAACCTGATTAGCTTCGCCTGCAACAGCAAGCAAGATAAATGAAACAAGAGCAACACCAGTTACACCGTAAGTTTCAAAACCATCAGCTGTAGGTCCGATTGAATCGCCTGCGTTGTCGCCGGTACAGTCAGCGATAACACCGGGGTTTCTCGGGTCATCTTCTTTAATACCGAACTGAATTTTCATCAGGTCAGATCCGATATCGGCAATCTTTGTAAAGATACCGCCTGCTACACGGAGTGCAGAAGCACCTAAAGATTCACCGATTGCAAAACCGATAAAGCATGCGCCAGCAATTTCACCGGGAACAAATAACAAGATGATTAACATCATAATAAGTTCAACGGATACAAGGCAAACACCGATTGACATACCTGCTTTCAAAGGTATGTTCATAACATTTAACGGGTTGCCTTTTAATGATGCAAATGCAGTTCTTGAGTTTGCTAAAGTGTTCATTCTGATACCGAACCAGGCAACGCCGTAAGAACCCAAAATACCGATTACTGACCATGCAAGAATAATTAATACATTGGTCAAAGGCATTTTTTGCAGGTAACCGAAGTAAAATGCGATACACAAACCGATTAATACTTCAAGCACCAGAAGGAATTTTCCTTGCTGGATTAAGTAAGTTTTACAAGTTTCGAAAATAGTATTTCCTACATCAGCCATTGCTTTGTGGACATCTAATTTCTTAATTCGTAAAAATTCAATAAATCCGAATATCAAACCTACAACGGAGATTGCAATACCGATAAGCAATAAATTAAAGCTTTCTGGGCTTGCGTTTTTGATACTCGGAACAACCAAATCTGCTTCGCTTGCTAATACAGGCGAAACACCCATTAGCATAGTAGCCAAAAGAGCCATCAATGCTTTTGGAGAAGTCAACTTTTTAATCATAATCTCTCCTTCACTAAAATAAGTTGTCCTACCATAAACTAATACACTTAATAAATTTATTATAGAACAAACTAAAATTTTTACAATAATGTAAAGAATTATTATAATTATAAGATACTGGGATAGTAAGGCACTAGGACTCTAAGAGCAAGATCTAGTTTTTTAAGGTTTGATGAACTAATATGCTAAAAAGATGTTTTATAAGAATATAAACCCTTAGCGCCCTAGTATCCTACAGCCTTAGTATCCTCAATAAAGATATACGTCTTCCAGCAATTTTATTTCAAATTCACTTCCGGCAGGGATGGATATCCTTCCGCCTTTTGACCATAACGCAAATAGAGGCGAACCAACAAAATTTACAGCATAAACAACCATGCCTGTCAGAACAGGAATAGGTGAAATCAGAATTCCGACAGGATTATCTGCAAGCTTTGACGACGTTCTTCTTGTTTTTTTATAGAAATTTTCACCTTTATCAATCTGTTTTGCAACACCCTTCCAATAACTGCGTTTACCTTTCATGTTATTGAAGAAGATTTTTTTCATATTAGCTTTTGTAATTTTACCGTGAACACTTCTTGTCTGTCCGTTAACAGTTATGCTGTCAACCATCAGAACAACAAGCCCTCCGTTTCCGCTCATCTGTGGCTGGTGGGAATCTTCAACAACAGCTGTAAATTTTGTCCCGACAGGAACGGTTATATATCTTTGTGTTACAGGTTTTATTGATGTGAAAGAAACTTTTGCCCCTTCTCTCAAATAATCAGAAATTACAGAATTTGATTTAACTCTGAATTTTGTACCTTTTTTAATCCTTATTGCAGTAGATTTATCGTACTTGTAATCATTTTCAAACTTTTTAACACCAATCTGCGGTTTTGTATCAGGAATAACTGGCAGAGTTTTGGGAGGAGCGGAAGGCAGATTTTGAACAGGCTTAGGTGAAGCAGTCTGAGTCGGAGAAGTTTTCGGCAAATCAGGAAGCGTCTGCTCTAACTTTGACGGGTCATAAGTCCTTCTTATTTCATCGTCAACAGAAGTATCAAGCTCCAATGCAAAAACAGGAACAGAAAGTATGAAAAAAACAAGGCTTATTGCTAAGCTTCTTTTCACTCTTCACACCTCACTCTTTTAACATTTCATTAATAGCTTTAGCGGCTTTTTTACCTGCACCCATAGCATTGATTGCATTAGATTCACCCACAGGAGCAACATCTCCGCCTGCATATACGGTCGGAATATTTGTAGCGCGGGTCTCACCGTCAACTGTAATATATCCTTTTTTATCAGTGATTATTTCTATACCATCAGCTTCTGCAGATTTTTGAATAATAGGATTCGGACCTGTCCCGAGCGCCACAATCACTGTATCAAGTTCCATTACTTCCGTTTTACCTGTTGCAACAGGTCTGCGTCTGCCTGATTCATCAGGTTCGCCAAGTTCCATAACTTCAAGTGCAACGGCTTTTACATATCCGTTTTCACCTATAATTTCTTTGGGGGCATACAGGAACTTGAATACAATGCCTTCTTCTTTTGCGTGCCTGATTTCTTCAAGACGCGCTGGAAGTTCTTTTTCGGTTCTTCTGTAAATGATATAAACTTCTTCAAATCCTACACGAACAGCAGTTCTTGCAGCATCCATCGCAACATTTCCGCCGCCGAATATTGCAGCTTTTTTGCCGACTTTCAAAGGTGTCGGACTGTCAGGCTGACCTGCATGCATAAGGTTTACTCTGGTTAAAAATTCGTTTGCGGAAAATACACCGTTTAAATTTTCGCCGGGGACGTGAAGCATTTTTGGCAGTCCTGCGCCCGAGCAGATAAATATTGCATCAAAACCGTCTTCTTTTAATTGTTTAAGGGTAATTGATTTCCCGACAACAACATTTGTATGGAATTTTACACCCATGGCTTTCAAGTTTTCAATTTCTCTGTCAAGCATAACACGCGGTAATCTGAAAGGCGGAATACCGTATCTCAAAACCCCGCCGAGTTCATGCAGGGCTTCGAAAACTTCAACATCATGTCCTGCTTTTCTAAGATCACAGGCAGCGGTCATTCCTGCACAGCCTGATCCGACAACAGCAACTTTTTTACCTGACGGTTTAATTTCAGGCATTTCAGCTTTTGTGTTATCGCCTACATATCTTTCCAATGCCCCGATTGCAACAGGTTCGCCCTTAATTCCTAAAACACACTGACCTTCACATTGTCTTTCCTGAGGGCAGACTCGGCCGCAGACTGACGGGAGCATACTTGTTTGGCGGATAATTTCTCCTGCTTTATTCAAATCCCCGTCTTTAATTGCTTTTATAAAATCAGGTATCTGAATGTTAACAGGACAGCCTGCCACACATCTCGGATTTTTACAGTGTAAGCACCTTGATGCTTCAAGCTTCACCTGTTCTTCGGTTAAATTACTTTCAACGGGTTCAAAATTATGTCTTCTTTCAATTTTATCCTGTTCTTTTACATGTTGTCTTTCAATTGCCATCTTTCTCCCCTTACAAATAAAACGTCATTCCGAACTTGTTTCGGAATCTTATTATATTTTACTTTCAAAAAATCTTTTATGCAAGAATATCAAAAAAAGTTAATAAATCATTGTAATTAAGCTGTTTATATCTTTAAATATAATTATGGATATCATTGAAAAAAGCCGAAAATCTCTCGAATTTGATAAAATAGCGGAAAAACTCTCAAACTATGCAAAAATAAAACAGAGCAGAGAAATCTGCCTTAGAACTCTGCCGTTTGACGATATCATAAAAATCAAAAACGAACTCAAATGCACCGGAGAAGCAAAATTTATCCTTGATATGCCTTCAGATATTCCGATAGAATTTGTTGCCGATATGGAAAAAATAAAACAAAATATCGGCTCAACTTATCTTTCAGAAGAAGAATTAATTGATGTTGCAAAAACCTTGCGGACATCAAGACTTGTCAAAAAATTTCTCTATGAAAATCTTCCTGCTGATGCAATCATCAGAATAGCATCTATTAATTTAACCGTTGACAAAGAACTGGAAGATAAAATTTTTTCAACTTTTGATGAAAATTTGAATATAAAACAGGATGCAACCCAAGAACTCAAAGGACTTTATGCTGCTTTACGCGACAATGAAAAAAACTTAAAAAATACCGTAAATTCTCTTTTAAATTCTCCTGATTTTTCAAAACACCTTCAGGAAACAATTTACACAACACGTGATGACAGAATAGTTTTTCAGGTAATGGCATCTTCCAAAAGCAAAGTCCCGGGTATTGTCCACGATGTTTCAGCTACAAACAAAACATTTTATATAGAACCCCAGCAGATAGTTCCTTTAAATAACAAAATCAGAGAGATTAAATCAAATATTCATTCTGAAATGGTGAGAATTCTTGCAAGCCTGACTTATCTTGTAAAAGATAAAATAAGGGAGCTTGCTTTAACGGAACAAATTCTTGCAACAATTGACTATCATTTTGCAAAAGCCAGATATGCCGTAAAAATTCATGCAACGGAGCCTGAAATTGTTACGCATAAATTTCTGGAATTTGAAAATATGAAGCATCCATTGCTTATTGATAACGTTGAAAATGTTGTAACAAACAACTTTGAAATCGGAAAAGATTACAAGTCAGTTATAATAACAGGCTCAAATACTGGCGGTAAAACAGTCACCATAAAAACTATAGGACTTTTTATTCTTATGGCAAAAGCAGGAATGTTTCTCCCCTGTACGAATGCAAAAGTCTATCCGTTTGAAAATGTTTACGCGGATATCGGAGATGACCAGAGCATTTTGCAGAACCTTTCGACTTTTTCATCACACATGACAAATATTATAGAGATTTTGAAACAGAGTAATGAAAAATCTTTTGTAATTTTAGATGAAATATGCGCGGGGACTGATCCTGTGGAAGGCGCTGTTCTTGCACAGGTAATACTGGAAAAACTTGCACAAAATGCAGTTTTATCTACAATTACGACACACTACGGCGAACTAAAAACTCTTGAATATCTTAATCCGTATTTCAAAAACGCGTCTGTTGAATTTAACACAGAAACACTTAAACCGACTTACAAACTGCTTATCGGAATACCGGGATTGAGCAATGCAATTTCAATAGCTTCAAATTTAGGACTTGATAAGGAACTTACAGATAAAGCAAAAAATATAGTAGTGTCAACAAAAGACCCTTCAATTCTTGTTGTTGAAAAGCTGCAGGAAACACAGGCGAAACTTGCCCATAATCTTGAAGAAGCCGAAAGCCTGAAAGAAACTTCTCAAAATCTGAAAGAAGAATATGAAAATTCTCTTGAGCAAGTAAAAAAAGACAAAAAGAAAACAGTCAAAATTATAAAAGACAAATTTGACCGCGAACTGCTCGAGGCAAAAGGAGAAATTAAACAAATTCTTGATGAGCTCAGGCGCGAAAAATCAGAAAAAATTGCCCGCAGATCTTATGCAAGACTTGCACAGACCGAACAAAAATTCCGCGGAGAACTTTCAAAATTTGATGAAAAACAGAAGTATGCCGAAATTGACTGGAACAATGTTAAAACAGGCGACAAATTAATTCTCAAAGAACTTCATCAGCCTGTAACCGTGCTTTCTCTGCCTGATAAAAATAATTATATTAGCGTTCAGATGGGCAACTTTAAAACAAAAATCAAATGCGACAAGCTTGCGCCTTACGATTCCGCTTTTGAAAAAAAAGAAAATGTATACCGCCCGAGTTCCTTTGAAAAATTTGAACTTCGTAAAACAAACATTTCAAGCACACTGGATTTGCGGGGCTACAAGGTGGAAGATGCGCTCGACAGCCTTGAATTTTACCTTGATAAAGCAAGTCTTGCAAACCTTGCCTGCGTAACAATTATTCACGGTCACGGAACCGGAGCGTTGAAATCAGCCGTAAGGGATTTCCTATCAACTTCCCCGTACGTTGCGAAATTCAGACCCGGTGAAGACGCTGAAGGCGGCGACGGAGTGAGTGTGGTTGATATTAACTAACGCAGATATTTATCAACACAAACCAACAAAATAAAAATTTTTGGCTTATATCAAAAAAATTACTTATTGTAAAAATAAAAAAAAATGTTACAATAACTCTTGTAAGAGAGAGGATAAAATTATGATAATGATTGAAGATATAAGAAAAGAACATGAGCTTGTTGATTTGTTCTGCAGTCTTGCAGAAATACCTTCACCGTCAATGCATGAAGAAAAAGTTGCGGATTGGATTAAAAGTTACTGTGATAAAAACGGAATTGAATGTAAATTTGATGATTTTAAAAACGTAATTATAAACATCGCTGCAACCGACAGCACAAAAGAACCTTTGATGCTTTCCGCTCATATGGATGTAATAGGCGATGACAGCCCCGTTAAAACTTATGCGGATGAAAACGGGTTTATTCATGCAATAGATAGGACCTTAGGCGGAGATGATAAGGCAGGTGTTGCAAATGCGCTTTATTTTGCCAAAAATCTTGCGAAATCAACAATGATGCATGGCGGTCTGGAAATTATGTTTACCCGTGATGAAGAAAACGGACTTTCAGGCATAAGAAATGCTGATTTAAAAAACTTTAAATCAAAATATGTTCTTGTGCTCGACAGCGACACACTAGGCCAATGCGAAGTTTCAGGTGCAAGCTATACTTTAGCAAGAATTAAAGTTCACAGCTTTAAAGGCGGTCATTCAGGCATTGATATCGGCGATAAAACCCGCGCAAATGCCGCCAAACTTATTGCGGATTTGATATCATCGCTTCCGCAGGGGGTCTTCTATGAAGAAGACGGAACTGTTATAACCTCCTGCAACTTAGGCGGAATTTCAGCTGGAGATATCAATGTTACCAATATTATTAACACCGATGCAGAAGTGAGTTACTCAATAAGAAGTTCGAGCCGCAAAAAAGAAGAAGAATTAAAAATGAAAATGGCGCTGACTGTTGATGAATTTAATGCAAGCCATAAAAACCTTGCAGATGCAGCAATTGAATTTGAAGAACATCTGCCGCCATTTGAAAAATCTGAAGATGACTATATTCCGATACTTTTTGAAGCCTGTGCAAGAAAAGCAGGTGTAGAACCTGAAATAACATCATTCCATGCAGGTGCGGAAACCCATATCTACGCAAACGAAACAAATGCTAATAATGATAAATTTGTACCGTATTTACTAGGTCTTGCAACTGTTTGCAATATGCACTCAAAAAATGAGTATCTGGATTACAAATCAATGCTCAAAGGGCAGGAAGTTTTGAAAGAACTGTTTAAAGCATATAATGCATAGTTAAAAAATCCCGCTTATAATAGCGGGATTTTTTATTACTATGAAAAAGCTTTAAAGGAACGTTCTACGTTTTTATCTATAACACTTTTTATGGATTCGTATTCAGTTTGTAAAGCACTGTGCTCGGTATCCAGTTTTTTCAAGTCCTGATCCAGCTTCTTGTCATCATTTTCTATTTCGCGAAGTGTGTTTTCGTAGTCCACTTCTGCACGGGCGATAGCTGCACTGTCTTCCTGAGATACAATATCTGAGGCGTTTGTGTAAATTATCGAGTTCCAATCATAGGTGCCCATATGAGGATAAACGGTTGAACCATTTTCGTTGTATTGCGCTTGTTCCAATGTCACAATACCGTGTTCAAGTGCAAACTCAAGCCATTCCGAGCTGTTTAACAAATTCGGATCAAGTTCTTTATAATGACGACCGTTCTCGTCTTTGTGAGCCTCATCTATACCGCCCATACGATACCATAAATTCTTGTACCACTGGTATTTGGAATCGTTTTCATCTGGAAGTTCTTTGACAGGGATTTGAGAAACATCATATATATAGGCTTCCTGTAAAGCTTCTACACGATCAAGCCAGGAGAGTATACTATATTTCCAGTTGTCTACCGCATCATAATACTCATCAGAAACTTTATTCAAGGTTTCGATCATATCGTTTTGAAAGTCTTTAAGATATTCTTTTAAATCATTATAAGAATAATATGTTCCATCAGATCTTTGCAAATCAGTATCAATTTCATTATTCCCAACAACATAGAACAAATCAATTATTTTTTGTTTAAAAGTTTTTTGAACCATATTACCGTCATCATCAAATGTATAATTGCTCAATAACAGGTCTACCAGAGAAGTATTTTCATTTATAGGTTGTCCTTTTGCCGGTGCCAAGACATTTTTACCGTCATTTGCACATAAAAACTCAGATACCGGAGCCATAGAATTTGTCAAACCAGCTGTTTGTATGGCTGAACCATTTAAATTGTTATGAGAAGTTGTAATAGATTTACCACCAACACTTGTTTCATAAGTATCTCCCCAGTCAGAGCCGACTGTCGGGTATGATCGATAGGTATCCGTTATATCTGAACTTTCCAAATCAAGCAAATGAGCCAAAACATGAATGTAACAATCATCTCTATTACGGTCTATTGCATTCACATAACACGGCTTTGATGCCAAACTAAAGTTATTCGCCAGCTCAGTTCCTTCATCAGTACGATAATCCTCAATATCAGGAAACTCTTCATCAGGAGGGGTCAAAAGTTCCGTTACATAAGCGCCAAAAGAACCGCCGATATTGGCGTAATTTGCTAAGATACCGTTTTCTACTGTTGTTACCTGACCTTTCCAATTATTAACCATTGCAGAAATAGTTTCAGCATCTGTCGACGTTAATGTTGTGCTATCTTTAGATTCTAATAAATTTCTTATTGCATTAATATCATTATCAGAAACTCCTGAAAGATAAGTCGACCATTCATAAGGAATGTTTTCATCATATAAAGTTTCATAAAAATATGAACCGTTATTTAAGGTATTTTTTCCGTAAATATCCATTAAAGCTTCTTCATACTTAGGATTATCAACTTTTCCTATTCCGTAACAATACATAAAATCAGTCATTGTAGGAGAAGCTTCAAAATTCTTCATATCTGTACCGCTTACTAAAATCTGCCCAGAAGAATTTACCATAGCATACTGGTTTTTCAAATCCGCAAAGGTTAAAATCGTATTTGGAGTAAGAGCTTGAGTTAATTTATTGCCCGAACCGTCATAGCTTGTGTATATCAGCTGCTGACTGTTGAGAGCGTCCATATATTCTTCGCTCGCCGCACTTGATTTATCTGCAAGACGTAGTTTTGAATTAGTCAACATCTGCGAGCGCAATTCATTATCTGTTATTCGTGCTGTAATACTTAATAATCGTGCCTGTGCGGCGGACATGCCCATGAATGATTCCTTTTTTTGTATACAATACTACATATTTTACGGAATTATT
>CASFPN010000020.1 GCA_949296425.1 uncultured bacterium | reverse complement strand
GAGCTGGAGATAAGTCAAGAGGCCAGGAATTTTGAAGGTGATGCGGCTTTACATTTTGTCCTGGTTAACTTGTTTCAGGACTGCATTGATATTTTAATGAAACGCATTCATTTGTCCCCAAAACACCAAAGAGTCCTCTCTCTTGTCAAAAAGTCAAACCTATGTCATAATAGTGATATGGAACATCACAATAACAGGCTCGCTTCATTAAAACGTAAATGTGCGTTCACCCTTGCGGAAGTCTTAATCACCCTCGGCATCATAGGGGTGGTTGCAGCTATGACTTTACCGTCTGTTATTCAGAATTACAGAAATCATTCTGTTGAGGCTAAACTTAAAAAGTTTTATTCAACATTTAATCAGGCTGTCTTACGTTCAATAGCTGATAACGGTGATATTGAAATTTGGTTTGAAGATTCAAGTGTGTTTTTAACGGAGGATGAAAACGGAAAGCTTTCTTCCCCAGGGCTTGAGTGGTTTAACAGATATATAGGAAAATATATGAATATAGTTGAGGTTAAAAAGTCCGTAATAAATACTCCGCTTTTTCAGCTATCTGACGGAACTTCTTTTGCTTTTCTTAATGAAGGTACTATTCATGATATAGTCTTTTACACCAGTGAGGAGAGAAATTGTTATAATGGAGGTTATTCTCCTGAAAAGTACCGTGCAATGCGTGGTATTTGTGCTTTTACTTTTTTATTTAATCCGTTGTCTCAAGCCAAGGTACAAAAAAATAAGTTTTTGGAACCGTATACAAGCGGCTGGAACGGTACTGAACAGCAATTATACAGCAACTGTGAGGACGAAGGGGGATTTTGTACAAAATTAATTCAGAATAACGGTTGGAAAATTCCGAAAGATTACCCGAAAAAAGTCCGTTAAAGTCTTAAAAACAGTATCTTGCTATCAAGCTCCCATTGGAGGCGGTTGAATGTATAGTGGTTTTAATTTGCGCCAATTACCTTCATCATCTTTTTGTTCTGCAAGTTCTGCAAGAATTTGTCCGAGCTGATAAGAATGTTCCTGATAAGAAATTCCGCCCAGTACCGGTTTTAATTTGTTATCGGTAATTACTGTGAAATTTCCGGATTTAATTATTTCTTCAACTTCATCAAGAGGTACTGCCCCTTTAATTTCTCCGTTATAATACAGGTAAGCACTGTTTTTTCTTGCATCAAGTGCAACCAGCGGGTTGTTATCGGAAATTTTTGAAAGAATTTCTAATGATGAAACGCCTGCTGTCCTGCAGTTGAGCTGCTGTGCCATTACACGGGCAACAGTAACGCAGGCTCTTATACCCGTAAAGCTTCCCGGGCCGATATTTACCCCGATCAAATCAACATCTTGCGGCTTTACATTATTTTCTCTCATAATCTCCTGTAAAGTTGATATCAGAAATGCGGAATGATATTTATTGTCTTGATTTTCAACAATACGCGAAGAAAGAATTTGTCCGTCTTTTTTTAAAACAACATACATTTTATCAAGGCAGGTATCAAAAGCAAGCGTAATCATTTTTTTAACCCCTCTATTATTTCATCTTTTCCCCAGGAGATAAATTCGTAAATTCGAGAATCATCATCCGAGTATGTAACATTAATTTTTATGTGATTAAAAGGTGCTTCATTTTGGTTAAATTCCGCCCATTCAACGAATGTAACCTGTTTGCCCTCGGAATACTCGCGCAATTCATCATAAATGGTTTTTATTCCCTCGTTTTCAAGTCTGTAAAGATCAAAGTGGTAAATAGGAATCGAGCCTGTATGATATTCATTGAGAATAACAAAGCTCGGACTTGTAACTTTTTCTTTAACATTAAGCGCATCAGCAACAAATTTTACAAAAGCAGTTTTTCCAGCTCCAATTTCTCCGTACAGGTTTATAAAACATCCGTCTTTGATAAGCGAGGCAAATTTTTGAGCCAGTTTTTTTGTATCTTCAAGAGTTTTGCATAATTTTTTATAACTTTTCATCATTTTTATTCCTTTGTAACAGCTTTATTACGACCGCTGTTTTTAGCTTCATATAGTGCTTTATCAGCATTTTCAATAAATTCTTCTTCGTTTTCTTCCTGTTTGTATTGATGAACTCCAAGACTTATTGTAACACTGATATTTTTAATATGTGAATCAGGATTAATTTTCGAAATATCAATTTTAGTCTTTTCAACGGTTTTGCGGAGCCTTTCCGCAACCATTGAAGCTTCTTCAAGTTTTGTAAACGGCAGAAGAATTACGAATTCTTCTCCTCCGTATCTGCCAGCTATATCGTAATCTCTGAGCTGAAGTTTTATTACACGCGAAACTGTTTTCAAGACAAGATCACCTGCTGCATGTCCGTAATTGTCATTAATATTTTTGAAAAAGTCTATATCAATCATAACTGAACATAGATTTCTTTTTTGTCTTTTCGCGGCCGAAACTTCTTGTTTTATACGTTCTTCAAGCTGTCTTCTGTTATAAAAACCTGTTAAAGCGTCAAGAGTTGCATGTTTTAAAATTTCAGCATAAACATTTGCGCGGTTTATTGTTGTTGCGGCCTGTTTTGAAAGCTGTTCAAGATATTCTATCTCTTTTTCACTTAAAAAAGAGTCAGTACTTTTGGTTACAATACAGCCGAGTAGTTTATGCTCGCTTATTAACGGGAACAGTCCTATTTTTTTATCTGGTGTCAGTATATATTCGGAATCGTTATTTAAACATTTTATAAGTTCGTAGATTTTTTCATCTTTGCATGCTGACGGCCAGACAAGTTTGTTGTCAATGAAGATATAAACAAGATGATCTGAAACAAATTTATCTATCATTTCACCAATAATAGGTATTATGTAATTAATTTCATACTGTGTTTCAATAATTTTTGCGATATTTTTCATTGAATCGTGAAAATCAATATTTTTCTGCATTCGTTCATTCAGTATGATATTTTGAATTTTTAAAGATATACAGAATATTGAAAGTTCAAGAAATTCAAGCAGCCTGCTGTGAAGTTTGTCAGTAAACTCAAGCATTCCTATTATCTGCCCGTTATTAGAAAGTGCGTAGTATGAAAAATTCCCTTCAACAATATATTTTTTGTTTTCCAAATTTTGAAAGACGTTGTTAAGTTCTTTTGATTTTATTAACATCCAGCTTTTTGAAAAATCTCTTAAAGATTCTGTTGTTGGGTCATAAATATATACTGCATTGAGCGGAAATACTTCTTCCAGAACATTCATAATGCTTTGAATATTTGAAGCTCCGTCAAGGAATTTAAATATTTGTCTCAGATTATCAATCATATTAATTTTCTAATTTTTGTAAAATATCGTCTGATATATCGCAGTTAGCATAGACATTTTGAACGTCATCATGTTCTTCAAGTTTATCCAGCAATTTTAAAATTTGATCGGCAGTTTTTTCATCCGTGATTTCGATTGTATTTTGCGGGATTCGCACAAGTTCTGCTGATTGAGGCTTAAACCCTTCTTTTTCCAATCCTTCAACAACTGATTGAAAACTTTCGGGAGTTGTCAAAACTTTATAAGCTTCATCTTCTTCCGTAACATCAAGGGCATCAAGATTAGTTGCAGTTTCAAAGAGTTTATCAAAATCCACGTTTTCATCAAAAGTTATTACGCCGCGCTGGTCAAACATCCAGCCGACACAGCCTGTGGCCCCTAAGCTGCCGTTATATTTTGTGAAAAAGCTTCTTATATCACCTGCAGTTCTGTTTCTGTTGTCTGTCATGGCTTCTATTACAACTGCAACTCCGCCGGCTGCATAGCCTTCATAGATTAATTCTTCGTAGTTTTCAGCAGCTCCTGCTCCTGCGCCTTTTTCAATTGCGCGTTTAATATTGTCGTTAGGAAGACCTGCAGCTTTTGCTTTTTCAATAGCAGTTCTTAATCTGAAGTTTCCTGCAGGATCAGGACCGCCTAATCTTGCGGATACGATTAATTCTCTTGAATATTTTTGGAATACAACTGCGCGTTGTGAATCCACTTTTGCTTTTTTATGTTTAATGGTTGACCATTTTGAGTGTCCTGACATAAGTTTATACCTCTTTCTATTTCTATTAATTAAATTTTAACATAAAAATAAAGGCTTATTAATAGCAAAAAATTTTTTTTTAAGTTTTAATTAGTAATATGAAAATTTATTCAATAAACACGTGTTATCAAACAAAGAGTATAACCAATTATAAAAGGATTCAGCCTCACTTATTCCGCAGAGATATAATACCGCATGACTATGTTTCTTTCACCGGCTGGTTTTCAAGGAAATCTGATAAAGCAAAATCAGTAAAGCGGTCTGATGATATAGATAATAACGATAACTGCTCTAAAAATCCTGATGATGATAAAAGTTTAGAATTCCAGAATGTAACTTTAGATTCTTTGAAAGGACTTAATGCAAATGGTATTCTCCTTTCGCTAAAAATAGGCGATACATTACACAGGTTGGATGATGAATCTTTAATTGCCATAGGGGATATGGATAGCGCGTTTTTTAAACTTAATGTTCAACGTGCTTTAACAAAAGAAAATAATTTTCTCCCAAATCCTAAGAATATTAAATATGTGTACGTCATACAAGAAGAAAATGCGTCAAATACATTTTTGATTGCAAGGATGGATAAAAATCATTTTTATACTCATGGAGAATCAAGAAATCTTTCAAATGATGAGAGAAAAGATTCATATTGCTGGTTGACGCATAATATTCCGGCAAAATATAATGATTTAATCGAAACAGCTGATAAAAACAGATTCAGGCTTTTAAAAACGGAAAAAGAGACAAATTTGATTTATTATGATGCAAAATTCCCCGTAGAAAGTTTCTTTACCGATGGATGTAAACTTGAAAACGGCTTTATTATACGAAAACCGGCTGAAAAATCTGAACAATTGTCCGGCATAAATTTAAATAATCAGGTAAGTGTTCTTGTTGATACTTTAAAAAATAAATCAAAATTAGATACAAAATCAACAAATATTCCTTACCGGACTTTTGCTGATATTGCAGGCATGGATGATACGATAGAACTTGTAAAAAAGAAAGTTCTATTTCCTCTTTTATACCCCGAAGCTTTTCCGGGGTTGATGAACAGGGGAACCATATTATACGGTGCTCCAGGAACCGGTAAGACACTTCTCGCTCTCGCTGTTATCGGTGAAGCCAAAAAACGTAAGGGCGAAGATATTCATTTTATAAAAATTGATTCAAAAGAACTAGAACGTTCGCATTTTGGAGAATCAGAAGCTTTGTGGCGTAAAGTGTTTAAGGAACTTGAGGATAATCAGCCGTCGCTGCTGTTTATTGATGAAATTGATGCCCTGCTGGCTGTGCGCAGAGAAGGTAATAATAACGTTCCGAATAATAATGTTGTTTCGCAATTTTTGACATTGATTGACAGACTTGAAAAAAATAACGCAAGAGTTGCAATTATAGGTACAACAAACAGACCTGATATGATTGACAGTGCTATCAAAAGAAGCGGTCGTCTTGGAAATCTTATAGAAGTTAAAAAGCCTGACAAAGCAGGTTGTCTTGATATTCTGAATTTTTATTTGAAAGATAAAAAACTTTCTGATGATATTGATAAAGATTACTTTGCAACTAAAATGCATATTTTATCATATACAGGAGCGGATATTGCGAATTTTGTTCAGGAAGTAACCGATAATATGTATGAAAGATGCGGGATTTATGCAAAAATGGAGGATGGTACCTATCAACCGTCTGATTTGAAAGAAATTGAATATAAAAGTGAAGATTTTGAAGATGCACTTAATCCTTAATACTTTACATTATTCTTTCAGAAATTATAATTGTATTAAAGCTATTAACATAAAAAAGGACAGAGAATGAGTAAATATTTATTGGAAGTCGGATGTGAAGAATTACCTTATAAGTTTATCCCGTCTGCAATTCAACAATTGAAAAACGGTTTTGAAAACTTTTTAAATTCAAATAAAGTTGAATTTGAAGAAGTTCAAGTATATGCAACTCCGAGGCGTCTTGCAGTGATTGTCTCAGGTTTGGATAAAGAAAGTAAAGATGAAGTAAAAATTATTAAAGGTCCGGTAAAAAAAGTTGCTTATGATGAACAAGGTAATTTAACAAAAGCCGGTGAAGGTTTTTGCCGTAAAAATAATTTAACTCCAGAAGATTTATATATTGAAGATGATTACATCCATGCCAAAGTTACAATTAAAGGCAAATCTATTGTTGAACTTTTGCAGGAAAATGTTCCATCAATTGTTTTAAAACTCCAAGGTTCACATTTTATGAGATGGTCAGACAATGATGAAAAATTCTCGCGTCCCATAAGATGGATTGTATCAATTCTTGACAGAGATGAAGTTAAAATAAAAATTATTGATAAAGAATCTTCAAATGTTACACGCGGTCATAGATTTGCCCAGCAGAATGTTTATATTAATAATCCCGATGACTATGTCGAAATTATGCGCAACTGCTGTGTAATAGTCGATCAAAACGAACGTAAACAAAGAATTATAGAAAAAGCACAAGAAGAAGCTGAAAAACTGGGTGCAACCCCTTATTATACCGATGATTTACTGGAAGAAGTTACATTTATTACTGAATATCCGGTGCCTGTGGTATGTGAATTTTCTGAAGAATATCTAAAACTGCCGGAAGAACTTGTTGTTACTGTAATGGCTGTTCATCAGAGATATTTTGCCCTTTATAAAGACGGCAAACTTATCAACAAATTTATAACAATGACAAATTATATCGGCGATGAATTTGAAAATATAAAAGCCGGTAATGTACGTGTAATAAAAGCTCGTCTTGATGATGCGGTATTCTTTTTTAACGAAGACACTGCAAAACCTCTAGAAAGTTATGTTGAAGAATTGAAAGGTATGACCTTCCAAAAAGGTATGGGGACAATGTATGACAAGGCTCAAAGACTTGTTATGTTATCTAAACTTATTGCAGGGGATAATTCGACTATAGAAAGAACTGCACTTTTAGCAAAAGCAGATCTTGCGACTAAACTTGTTTTTGAATTTACTGAACTTCAAGGTTTTATCGGTGCTGATTATGCAAGAGTGTCCGGAGAACCTGAATGCGTTTGTGAAGGTATAAAAGAACATTATTTCCCGCTCAATGCTGACGGAGAAATTGCAAAAACAAAAGAAGGCCAGATTGTCGGTATAGCAGATAAAATAGATAATATTTGCGCTGTATTTGCAGAAGGTAAAAAACCGACAGGTTCATCAGACCCGTTAGGGGTACGCCGTGCAGCTTTAGGTATTATAAGAACAATTCTTGCAAATAATTTGAAAATTGATTTAACAAAATTAATCAATGAAACTTTACTGCTTCTTCCTGTTTCAGGTGAAGGAAAAAATGTTTTGGATAAAGTGAAAAATTTTGCAGGTTCTTGTACAAACAGGCTTTCAGGCAAAGTTACGGATGAAATTTATGAATTTTTTATTCAAAGATTGATAATTCTTTTATCTGAAAAATATCCTAAAAATGTTCTGGAAGCTTGTGCTGCGAATATTAATCCGCTGATAGATTTGACAGATTATATTAAACGTGTAGATGTTGTATCACAGCTTGATTCGCCTGCAATGCTAGAGAGTGCAAATAGAGTTCTGAGAATATTGAAAGAAGATTCTAAAAAAACAGTTAACAAAAATCTTTTCAGAGAGCCGGCCGAAGCAATGCTTCTTGAGCAAATTAACACGTTGAGCGATGATATGGGCTATGATGTTTATTTAAAGCAGCTTGAAGAAATTAATCCGTCGGTTGAAAAATTCTTTAACGATGTTCTTGTCATGGATAAAGATGAAAATGTTAAAGATAACAGACTTGCGCTTCTGACTTTGTTAAAATCAAAATATTGCAGGCTTGCGGATTTCAGCAAATTATAAAGAATTGTAAACAATCTTTGTAAAAAAGTAAATTATTTTTTTCAGGATACTTTAAAATAATACAAAGAAGGTAATCAAATTTTAAACAATAAATTAATGGTAGGAGTCAGCAAATGCTAAACCGATTTAAAAATTTAAAGATTGTAAAAACTTTAAAACAGCAGATTAGCCCGAAGCTTCGCTGGTTAAATTTTATGAATCATAATATTGATAAATCATCTCCCGATTATGTAAGGTTGATTAGCGGAGTTGACGAATTAAAATCAAGTTCTGACGAACGTAAGCTGGAAGCAATGGTCAGAGAACAACTCAAAGAGGAATTCCCGAATATTGAGAATATGAAATCTTATGAGCTTCTTGTAGATGCGGTAATCCACAATTACAAGAAAAAACAGCTTCAAGCTATGGATGAGCTGGAAAATAATCAATAACTCATCAAAAAATTAATAAAAATAGCACCCGATTGCGGGTGTTATTTTTTTTATAAATTTTTATTATTTTGCTGTGTACATTGACATAAGATATGTTAAAAAAGGAGAATATATGACAATAACAATAATAGGTGTAGCACTAGAAAACAGGCTTGAAACAGCTATTGAATTTCAAAAAATTTTAACCGATTTCGGATGTGAAATAAGAACAAGAATCGGACTTCACCCATCAAAAGAACAGGTTTGTCTTAATAGAGGTATTGTTCTTTTAGAAGTTGACGGAGATGCGGAACTTTTGAAACTGGAACTTTCAAAATATTGGAAAATCCAGATTATGGAGTTTGATTAATAATTTTTGTAAAGTATTTAAATTTTTAATAGCAAAAAATTTTTTCAGGGCGTTTCATGATAGAGGGAACCTTATAAATGATAACGCCCGTAAATGCTTTACAGTCTAATTTGTTAAATAAGGCAGTTCAAAACAAATTGCCGGACGGTAAAACAGAAGCTAATAAACCGATAAAAACAAGCATTTTCTATATAAATGATTTTCACGGGAAATCTATCAATATTGAACGAACAATAACAGCCTCCAGAGCTTTTGATCATTTTGTGCCTTCGGAACCAACGGATAAACTTAAATTTTCGTCAGGAGATATTCAGCTTGGAGAACCTGTCGAAGCTAATAAAGTTATGGTCGAAGCGCAAAATATAATGGGGATTATGGCATCAGCCATGGGAAATCATGAATTTGATATGCATGAACATATATCAGAATTAATCCCGCAAATGGGATATAAGATGCTTGCGTGCAATATTAATATAAAGCCGGATAATCCGCTGTATAAAAAAGTTCAAAAATCTTATATTCAGGAGATTAACGGACACAAATACGGTGTTATCGGTATTTCTCCTGTTGATTTATTTTCAAGAATAAAATACGGAAAAATTTTTCAGGAACTAAATGTTGACGGAATTGAAAATACTATAAAAGATGTTCAGGAAGAAGTTGATAATTTAAAAAAACAGGGGATAAATAAAATAATTTTATTATCTCATATAGGATTTGGATATGATCAAAGAATTGCCAGAGAAACTGATGGTATAGATATCATTCTTGGAGGTCATTCGCATAACCTTGTGGAAAATGTAAAACCTGAATACAATTTATTTTATTCAAAATCAGGAGAACCTGTTGTAATAACTCAGGCCGGCAGAGACGGAAGGTTTTTCGGGGTTTTGAATGTGGAATTTAACCCTAAAGGAATATTAACAAAAATTCAGAATAATGTGACAAGTACGCGCGGGTTTAAACGGAATGTTCCGGCAAGGCATGTTTTTGAGCAGATTGTCGGAAAGCCTCGTGTTATCGGACACATAAAGTCAGCTCCGCCGCCTCTGGTTAACGATTCTATAGATCCGAGCGGACATGCAAATTTTATGTGTGACTGTATGAAAGATGAACTTAATGCGGATATTGCTTTGTTCGGCTCAGCAACAATTCGTGGTTATTTTGAGGCAGGTAATCTGGATACCAGATGGTTAGAGGATATTTCTCCGTTTAAAAACAAAATTGTTGTTACGGAGTATTCGGAAAAACAAATAGTTGATGCTTTGCGAGTGTCTGCCCGCTCGCTTGTAAACACCAATAATAAACCAGGTATTGTGCATGTATCCGGCTTAAAATATACTATTTCAAAAGACGGACAGTTGAAAAGCGCATCTTTTATTGACAAAAACGGAAATGAAAATCCGATAGATATTAACAATCCAAGAGCTGATAAGTTTTATAAAACAGCCCTGACAGACTACTACTGTCAGGGGCATGACGGTTTTACAATGCTCAAAAATTATGATAATGCAATAAAATATGATTTTGATATAACAAAGTGTATTGAAAATTATTTCAAAAGACATCCTGAGCCTGTTGAAATAAAAGATGACGGAAGAATAAAAATTACGGATTAAAAAAGCGTCCTATAAGGACGCTCATTTGTTACATAATAGGTTTAATTTTTTCTCTGTAGATCTGGACAAGGCAATAATACCAGACAAGTTGTGCAATAAGTCCGAAATAGCCGCCAAGCAGTCCGCCTACATACGCCGGAATATTTGTACCTCCGAAACCTGAAATACCTAAAATGATGCCTGCAAGTAAGCTGGGAACTAAAGATAATATTGCAACAGGTATGAATAACAAACCTAATATAACGAGCATCCCTGTTGCGGGTTTTAAGAATTTAAAAGGTAATGTAATATCAAATAAACCTTTCGCATCAAAGTTTTCGCAAAAAGCAACATAAACAAATGTTACAAATACCAGTATTATTGCCAATAATACCGCCAATAAAATGCTTATTACAGGTATTGAAGGAATTGTCAGTGCTATAATTGCGATAATTACACATGTATATAGCACCCATACGATAGTCAGAGGAAGAACCTTAAAAAATATTCCGACCGGAGCAAAATTAACATCAGGGAGGATATTTTCATCAGATACAGAAAAAGCTTTGTTCATAAAATTCAATGTATACCCGTATAAATAAATTGATATAATAATAAATCCGATTATGGCAGCAAAAAATACAGACATATCAGCGGGCATAGTTTTGGTTTCTTTAATTTCTTCAAAATAAACGGTAATTGTAGATAAAATTCCTGTTAGGGCAAAAAGCGAAATGTTTTTTAACAATGCGTCAGTTCCTTTAAAAATTTTTCCGTAACCGTCGATAATGAGCTTGATTGCGTTCATTTTTCCTCTCTTTCATAGGTTTTTACTAATTCATAATCCCAGATTAAAGTTCCGAGTGTAAGCATGTACACCATTAAAACTCCTGTCATATATGTTGAAATTGCTTTGATAGCATATTCTTTTGAAGATATTGCAAATGCGACAGTTGTTAAATCTCCCCTGTATACGATTGCCGCTGCCACTACTATAACAAAAAATACACAGAAAATTGTAGTAAATGTTGTTGCATAAGCAAGTATTATTATCCAAATTCTCTTAATAAAAAGAAGTATATAATCACTTATTTTAAATTTTTTGAAAACCAGATTCCAGTCTTTATCATCAAATTTGTAAGAAAAACCTGCCTGTATCATTGTAAGAGGAACTGCAAGAATTGCTTCTGTTAAGAAAGCCGGATTCTGGTATTTAGTAAAAAGAGAAGTCAGTGTCAGCGGAATACATACCAGAAAAACAATCAAAGGAACTTTCTTTATCATAAGTTTGAAAGGTCTTAAATCTATGTCCGGAGTTTCTCTTTCATTTAAAAATAAAATTTCATAACCTGTTAAAAACATAGTGAATATCAGAGATACAGCTGTTAATATGTACTTCCAGACAATATCAGTTTCTGTCAGCATAATATATCCCTGCAAAAGTCCTACTATGCCGCATATTGAAAATAATGAAAGATTTCTTGAAAAAGCATCTTTGCCTGTAACAAGTCTTGTAAAACCTTCACACATTTTCGCCATTTGTATCATCCTTTCTCAATAGCGGTCTTATTTTTTCCTTATATGTATTTATCAGAGAATACGGAAAGGCTAAATACCACGTTAGAATAATAAAGTAAATTGCGCAGCTGATAACTGCAAAATCAAGCATATAATAATCTTTACCGACAAAACCGATTGTATCAAATCCTGTTATTGCGGCTGCAGCATAAATCAAGATACATATAATCAGAGCTAAAAGAGTAATTAAAATAAACAAACATGTTTTGATTATGGTGTCTTTAAATGCGGGTTTTATAAATTTAAATACAATTGCAATATTGAATAAGCCTTTAGGCACTAAATTTTCAGCATAAGCTAAATATATGTAATAGGCAAACATTGCAATAAATGCAATTATAACGCAAGTGATTACAGGGAAAATTAAATTATGGATTGTTGTTAAATATATGATAACAACTGCGGCTATTATTATAACAGCATAGAAAGTCCATACAATATTAAGTCTTATCATATCCCAGTATATATTACTTTTAATTTCCTTAAATGACGGAAGTACACTGTTATTTATGTTGTGTATTGCATTATGTAAAAATTGAAGACTGTATGCTCCGACAAAAATTTCAAACATTATATCAATAATATTTTGTCCGAAATTTTCCGGTTTGTCTGTAGCGATATCGAGCATTGTTGAACATACGGCCCATAATACTGCAATAATAAAAAGACCGGCTTGCATTTTTTTGTTTTCAAAAATTTTTTTATAACTTTCAACTATTCCCGCCATTTTTCTCTCCGTTTTATTTAGTTTATTATAGCAGTTTTTTCGCTAATTGCAATAATATATTTTTTTATAGTAAAATTTTTATATGGAATCAGAAATTAAACAACAGATTGCTAATTTAAAATCACGTTTTTATAAAATAAAGGAGTGTCTTTGACAGTGATAAGCTGTTAAATGACCTAAATAAACTGGAAAAAGAACTTCAAACCCCTGATGTGTGGTCTGATCAAAAAAAAGCTTCACAATTAGGTGGAGAAATACGTTCTATAAAAGATAATTTGGAATTTTTGACAAAATGGCAGCAGGTTTTGGATGATTGCGAGGTCGCTGTTGATATAGGAGATGAAGACCTAATTAATGAAACCTCCAAAAATCTTGACAATATGGAAAACGCCCTTGATTCTTTTGAAGTTAAGCAAATGCTGAGCGGAGAATATGATCAAGCTGATGCGATTTTGACAATAAATGCCGGTGCCGGCGGTACTGATGCACAAGATTGGGCTTCTCTGCTTTTAAGAATGTACACAAGGTGGGCTGATAGCAAAGGCTGGAAAGTAGAACTTCTTGACAAACTTGACGGAGAAGAAGCCGGCATAAAATCCGCTACAATAAAAATTACAGGCAAGTATGCCTTTGGCTATGCAAAGGCGGAAAAGGGAGTGCACAGGCTTGTCAGAATTTCTCCGTTTAATGCAAACGGTAAACGTCAGACAAGTTTTGCGTCTGTTGAAGTCACACCGATTATTGAGGATTTTGAAAAAACAATAACAATTCCTCCTGAAGAACTTGAGATTGATACAATGCGCTCGGGAGGAGCCGGCGGTCAGAATGTTAATAAGGTTGAAACAGCCGTCAGAATCTTACATAAACCTACTGGAATTGTTGTAAAATGCCAGCAGGAACGTTCTCAGCTTCAAAATAAAGAAAATGCAATGCAAATTCTTGCTTCAAAGCTTCTTGCAATTCGTCAGGCTGAGCATGAGAAAAAACTTGCCCAACTCAAAGGCGAAAGTGCTGATATAAACTTCGGCTCCCAAATACGTTCTTATGTTTTTCATCCTTATAAAATGGTTAAAGATCACAGAACCGGATATGAAGAAGGCAATGTTGACGCTGTTATGGATGGTAATATCGACGGATTTATTGAAGCTTATTTAAGAAATATTAATTAAAAACGCAATTTTTTCAGATAAAAATACTTTATATATGAGTAGATATAAGGTTTAAGGTGTATTTTTGTGTCATTAAATCAAGTTTCATTATCTGCTCAAAATGTAAATATTAATAAATCTAAAACTCAGGAAAAAGAAAACAATGCTGCGGTTAACGGTATTCTTGAACCTGTTGAACAAACGGTTGTTAATAGTGTTGCCCCGGCAAGACGTATTGCAGGGATTCCTGATATGCTTAAAAACGGTGATACAATAGGGGCGGTTGGAATTGCCGCATTAACACTTGTGAACCTTCCCGAGGATTGCAGAGATTTAAAGGCTGCATATAATCATTCAGCCTGTGCATTAGCAAGAAAAACTATACCTAAACCTTATGATTACAAAAAATTTCAGCATGATTTTTCTTTTTTTCGAGGAACTCTTTTGCATGAAGTTTTTAAAAGGATAAAATCACAAAAAGGCAAAAGAATTGTAAACAAAATATACGGAGCCGATATAACTCTTTATAATACGAAATTCGGTAAATGGCTGCAAAAAATTCTCGGAATATCAAACGGAAATCCTGTAACTTCTGCTGTAAAAGATTTACATGGAAATATGCTTCCTGTCAGGGAAATAATTGTAAAAAAAGATTTTCTCGGGCTTAAGGAATTGACAGGCAGGGCTTTAAAACGGACAACTGTATTGGGACTCGGTTTTATGGGACTTTTAGAACTGCCGAAAATTATAAAATCTCTAAAAAAAGGCGATAATTCTAAAGATAAAGCCAAATCGACAGCTTTTCAATGCGGAAAGTCTGCTCTTAATGTTTTGAGTGTAAGTGCCGGCATGGGATATCTTGGGGCATTGGGCGCAAAACATTTCGGAGCATTAGGCTCATTAGTCGGCATGGGATTGGGGGTTATTGCAGGTGCTGCAGCTTCATCAGGAATACAAAAAGAATTATCCAATATATATAATAAAAAAATTAGTTAAGATGTTTTTTATGTAAATCAGTTCCACCTGTTTTTATAAGGTTATGTTTATCGGCTATTTTTTCAACAGTTTCAGCTTTATGAAACTTTATTATTCCTCTGTGTCTTTCATAAGGATAGTAAACTTCGAGCCCGTCAAGACCGTACGAAACCAATTTTTTTACAAACTTTTCAAGACTGACTGCCCAGCAGCAGGCAGGATGTGCTAGAACAGCTGTTCCGCCCGCATTATGTATAGCTGTAATCAGTTTTTTTATATTTCTTTTAGCGAATATCCTGACTATATCAAGTTCTGTTTCTTTTTTACTCTTTGCACAAAAAGATAAAAGCTCTTTATTGTTTATATCTATATTATATGCAAGAAGATGCATAAAAACATACCCGCACCAGACATCAAATTCCACTGCAGGAAGAAGAATTTCGTCTTTAATGATTTTGTGCGCATCAATTGTATTATGATCACATATTGCTATTTTTTTATAACCTTTTTCTTTAGCCTGTTTAACTATATCAACAGGATTGGCTTCCCCGTCAGAAAATGTTGTGTGAATATGTAAATTTACTTTTTTGTTTAAATAATCTTCTTTTGTGTAATTTTTCATATTTGTAATAAAATTATTATACACTAAATTAAAAATTGTTATAGGAGAGATATGGCAAAAGAAGATAAAAGTATTTGGCTTATATTTTTTGAAGGTATAAAGATTTTTGCATTAAATATTCATAAATTTCTTTTATATATGGCTTTTCCTGTTTTGGGGCAGCTTTTAGGATTAGTTTTGATATTCGGGCTGACATACTGGTTTACACGTAATTATCAAAATCTTGCTGTTAAATACACTTCATTAAATGATTTTTCAACTATGTTAACGGTTGTTATTATAACTGTTATTCCAGGGCTTTTAATATGGGCAAGAGCATTCTGGGATTATCTTGTTGCATACGTAGCAATAAACTCTATGACGGAAGGTTATTTAAATACCGGAAGGGTTTATGATTTCACAGCGCATAATGAAATTGTTACAAAAAGAACATTTTCCTTCATTGCCTTGTGGCTTTTGTTTAGTATTTTTTGTCTGGTTTCTTTTATTCCTGTATTCTGGATAATAGGTGCAGTCTTTTTCGTTTATTTTTTGCTTATTTTTCAGGTCTTCACTTATGAGGACGGTATATCTCCTGTCGGAATTTTTAAAAGAAGTTTGAATCTTATAAAAGGTAAATTTGCCAGAACTTTTTTATTAATGGCTTTGCTTACAATTTTTACGTATTACTTTTTGCCGGCGGGTCTGTCTGTGATATTTGACAGTTTGAATTTGACCGGAGTTCTTGGAAAAATTTTTGAAGCCTGGGCATATACTCTGCCTTTGCCTTTAGAAGTTTTTCAAAGGTTTAATATAAGTATAACGCCGGAACTAATAGGTAAAGAAATGGTAAGCCAGCTTGTATTTTTTATTGTTGTCGGATTTACTCTCCCCGTAAGAAGCATCTGCTGGACGTTGTGGTATAAAAATCTTTATTTTGACAGTTCTTCGGAAGTTATAGAGAAAAAAAGAAAATCGTCTAAAAAAGTTTCAGCAAAAACTTTTAAAATAGAAAAAAGAGGTATCGATCCCGAAATTATAAGGCGTGCAAGACTTGAAGATGATGAGTATTAAATTATGTTTATTTGTAAAAATTGCAAATCAATAGATAAATTTGAATTAATGTTTTCTCCCGACTACAGAGGAGAGAAAAATTTTAAACAAGAATATAACGAAAAAGGAGATATTGAAATAACTGTTGATGGATATAAATTTATTCCTGACCTGCAATTTATGAATGATCATGCTGTATGCAGATATTGTGGTCAGATTTATATGTGGGACTACGAATAAAGAGGATAATATGAAAAGAACAGAAAGAAAAAATAACGAAACACGTGAGATAAGATTTATTAAAGATTATACAAAACATGCATTAGGCTCGGTTCTTGTTGAATTTGGAGATACAAGGGTTTTGACAACAGCCTCTGTTGAAGATGGTAAACCAAAATGGATGGAAAAAGATGACCCGCGCGGCTGGTTGACTGCCGAATACTCTCTTTTGCCTTCGGCTCCGAATACAAGATGCCAAAGAGAAAGAACAAAAATTTCCGGACGTACACAGGAAATCCAACGTCTTATCGGAAGAAGTCTTAGAGCTTGTCTTGATCTGGAAAAAATTCCTGATTTAACAATAACGATAGATGCAGATGTTCTTCAGGCTGACGGCGGAACCAGAACTGCAAGTATCTGCGGCGGGTTTCTTGCATTGAAACTTGCTGTCGAAAAACTTTTAAAAAATGGGACATTGAAGGAAAACCCTATAATAGAACCTGTTGCCGCTATATCTGCAGGTATAATTGACGGTGAAGTCAGACTTGATTTAGATTATGAAGAAGATTCTCATGCTCAGGTTGACAGTAATATTGTGTTGACCCAAAGCGGCAAAATTATTGAATTTCAAACTACAGCAGAAGGCGAACCATACGAAAAATCACAAATGATTGAGATTTTTAACATTGCCGAGCATGGAATAAAAAAAATAGTTGATATGTACAATTTTATTTAGTATAATAATTTTTATAAAAAAGGAGAGTGTATTATGAAAAAATTGTTAATTGCATCACTGGTGTTAGCTATGGCAGGAGCAGCAGCTGTTTACGCCGCAGATTCTCAACCTTCAACTTATACTGAAAGATTTATTCAAAAACACACACAGAAAATTGTTGACAAAGAAAAAGAATTACAGCAGCAGCAAAAAGCAAGAGAAGAAGCAATGGAAAAACAGCGTCAGGAACGTCTGGAAAGGCAAGAAGCTCTGCAAAAAAAGATAGAAGCTGACAAAAAAGCCCGCGAAGATGCTCAGAAAGCAAGACAACAAAAATTAGAAAAGAAAAAACAATTGTGGAACGAACTAATTTCCGATTAGTAAAAATTTTTGGAGGTTTATTATGAAGAAAAAATTAGCCGCTCTTATGGCAGTAGCAGTATTGAGTATGTCTTCAGTTTATGCTGCTGAAGCTCAGGGACCTGTATCAAGGTGGCTTGATAATTTGACTGGTAAAGTCGCCAGAAAAGAGCAATCAGCTTATCAAAAACAGCAGGCAAAACAGCAAAAACTTGCAGAAAAAAAGAAAAAAAGAGAACAGAAACTTGCAAAAAAACGTGCAAAAGCAAGACAAAAGCAATTGGAAAGGCAAAAAAAGGCTCGTGAACAACAGAAAAAAGTTGATAGGAAAAGGTCATTGTTAAAAGAATTATTTTCAAATGACTAAATAATAAAAAAGATGTCCGAGCAAGGACATCTTTTTTTATTTGTATAAAATATTTCTCTGTGATAAAATCCATTTATAAAAACGGAGTTCTTATGCAAACTATAACAAAAACTCTCTCTGGAGCGCAAATACTTGTAGAAACTTTAAAAAAGCTCGGGGTTGATACTATTTTTGGCTACCCTGGCGGAATAGTGCTGAATGTATATGATGAACTCTGTAAACAGAATGATATAAAGCATTTTCTTGTTCGTCATGAGCAGGCTGCTGTACATGCAGCAGAAGGTTATTCAAGAACATCCGGTAAATGTGGAGTTGTTCTCGTAACCTCAGGGCCAGGAGCTACAAATACCGTTACAGGAATTGCAGATGCTTATCTTGACGGAACTCCGCTTGTTGTTATAACAGGCCAGGTAATGGAAAATCTTCTTCATCAGGATGCTTTTCAGGAAGTTGATATTGTGAATATTACAAAAACCTGTACAAAGAAAAATTTTCAGGTGAAAAATGTTGAGAATCTTGAATGTGTGTTAACAGAAGCATTTGAGATTGCTTTGTCTGGCAGACGCGGACCTGTTCTTGTTGATATAACAAAAAATGTTTTTTCGGAAACGAATGATTTTGAACCTTTTGTTTTAAAAAATGAGAAAAATAAGTATGTTCCGGATATAGATATGGTTTTGAAAGAGATATGTAATGCCAAACGCCCTTTAATAATCTGCGGGGGCGGTGTGATTCAAGCCGGTGCTTCTGAATATTTGACTGAATTGTCGCATATTTTAAATATTCCTGTAGTTTCTTCAATGATGGGGCTTGGCGGTTTCCCCTGTGATGATGAAAATTATATCGGTATGATTGGAATATTCGGACATTCAGCTGCAAACAAAGCTGTAAAAGAAAGTGATCTTGTATTTGCAATAGGAACACGATTTAATGACCGTATAAGATGTTGTTTTTCAGAAAATGAGTTATCTAAAAAGCTTATTCATCTTGATATAAACAATAAAGAAATTTCTCGGACAATTCCTGCTGCAATCGAGCTTGAGGGTGATGCAAGAAGCATTCTTTCTAAAATTGTTGAAAAATTACGTACAGATAAATTTAAGGCAGATATATCTGCAAACAAAAGCTGGGCTGATTATTTAAACGTCTTAAAAAGACAAACTTCACTGCCGGTAAAACGTTCTGAAAAGCTTCATTCATTTGAAGTAATGCAAGAAATTCAAAAATGCCTTGAAGGTAAAAATCCTGTTATAGCAACCGAAGTCGGTCAGCATCAGGTATGGGCTGCGAGGTATTTAAAGTTTAACCAGCCACGCAAATTTTTAACTTCCGGAGGATTAGGGACCATGGGGTTTGGTTTGCCGGCAGCTATAGGTGCTTCTGTGGCTCAAGGCAAGAAACCTGTCATTTGTATTGCAGGTGACGGCTCTTTTCAAATGAATATACAGGAATTGGCAACCTGTGTTGATTATAAAATTCCTGTTAAAGTATTTATATTTAATAACAGCTATCTCGGTATGGTACGGCAGTTTCAGGAGAAAAGCTGTGAAGGAAGATATTTTGCGACAAAAATTTCTAACCCTGATTATATAATGTTGGCCAAAAGCTACGGTATAAAAGCTGTAAGAATTGAAAAGTTTGAGGATATCAAACCTGTTGTGGATATGGCATATAATTCTCCTGATCCATTTATTGTTGAGTTTGTGATTGAACCTATGGAAATTTTATAATTGTTGTTTTGAAAAACAGGAAATAGTATACCGGTTGAATCTGTTTTATGTATGGTTGAGGTTAGTCCATTTGTGAATAAACTCTCTTAATCTCTTTTATATCCTGCCACATAAGCCATTTAGGACTACCTTTTTCTCTGGAGTCATTTCTTAAAAGATATGAGGGGTGAAAAATTGGCATCATTTTAGACATATAAGGACCTTCAAACCATTTGCCGCGTACTTTTGTTATTCCTTGTGTTGTATTTAATAATGAATGCACTGCAACACGGCCGCAAAGAAGAATTATGCGCGGTTTTAAAATTTCAATCTGTGCATTAAGATACTCTTTGCAAGCCTCTTTTTCTTCAGGCAGCGGGTCACGGTTGTCAGGCGGACGACATTTTAGGGTATTGCATATATAAACATCATTTTGCCTTGACAGGCCAACTGATGCAAAAATTTTATCAAGAAGCTGACCTGCTTTGCCAACAAACGGTTCTCCTTTTTGATCTTCATAGTATCCTGGTGCTTCTCCGATAAGCATAAGTTTGTGATTTGGAATACCGCCTGAAAATACAATATTTGTCCTTGTTTTGCCAAGCGGACATTTTTGACAGGAAAGGCATTTTTCTTTAATTTTTTCAAGTTCTTGAATTTCACTTTTTGTTGCTTCTTGCATCGGTTAAATACAGCCTTCTCTCTAACTAGCTTCCTAAAGGAAAGAATATTATATATTTTTTGCAGGTACATTTTTAAACAAGTCGTCTATAGGAATTTCAAGAGCGTTTACAATGTCAAACACTATGAAAGCGGAAGGTGTTTGTTGAGCACTTTCTATTTTTCTTATAGAATCCTTATTTACATCTATAAGTTCGGCTAATTTTTCTTGTGAGAATTTTTTTCTCATTCTTTCAGCTCTTATATTGTCGCCCAGAATTTTTAAACGTTCATCTCTCATACCAAATTATTATAATAAGTTGACAAATTTTATTCAAACGTTTATAATCATGATTATAATGACTTTAATCGTTAATTAACATAAGAAAGTAGGTTAAATAATCAGAAAGGGCCTTGCAATTATTTTTCAGGTTCCAGTATTGAGATAACAGCATTATCAAGGCTTAAATATTTTTTTATTGTGTTTTCCAGATCATCCACGGTTATATCTTCAACGACTTTCAAATAGGTTTCAATAAGTTTTAAATCTTCGCAAACAGTCATGTAATAGCCGATAGTTTCTCCTATTTCCGATACTGTTTCTGCAGCATAAGCAAAACGGGATTTAGTTTTTTTCTTTGCTTTTGCAAGTTCATCTTCTGTAATTCTGTTCGTTAAAAGGTTTTCGATTTCTTTTTTCACAAGTTCTAATGCAATATCACGTTTTTCAGGTTTGAAATTTGCCTGTACAAAAAAATTATTTCCGTCTTTAAACTGGTAATGTTCTGCATTTGCCATATTAAATACCGGTTCGGACTGCTTTTCTATTAAATTTTGATACAACCTTGAACTTGTACTTTCTCCTAAAATTATACTTATTATATCAAGTTCTATATTGGCTTTTAATTGGTTGGCTTTTGGACCTAAAAATCCAATAATCATATATGAAGTGTTTGATTTTCCTTTATTTTCAACAATAATTGTACGGTCGGTCGGAGAATCAATTTCATTAAATTTTTTGGGAGTATTTGTTCGTCCTTTGAAGTCAAATTCTTTTTCAACTTTTGAAAGAATTTTTTCTTTGTCAAAGTCTCCGACAATAATTGTTGTCATATTTTCAGGAGTATAAAAAGTTTTATAATAATCCATAATCTGATTGCGTGTAACCTGTGATATTATTTCAGGTGTCCCGATTACATCGCGTTTATACGGATGTTTTTTATACATATTAAAGTTGCAGGCGTTGTATACTTTGGTCCAATTCTGGTCTTTGCGCATTCTGATTTCTTCGATTACAACATGGCGTTCGCGTTTGTCTGTTACTTTAGGATTATTTATATCAAAAGGAGCACCGATTTCTTCTTCTGGCAAAACTGGGTCAAGCATCATATCAGCATGAAGTTCTATTGCAAGATTGAGGTCGCAGCAGTCTTTACCTTTGGGCAGAGTTACGTAGTAAAATGTATAATCTTTCCAGGTTGCTGCATTTACAATTGCGCCTTTTGCCTCAAGAGTTTTGTCAAAATATCCGGCTTTATGTTTATGCGTACCTTTGAACATTAAATGTTCAAGAAAATGAGAAATTCCGTTATTTGTATCGTCTTCATTTATAGAACCTGTTTTGACCCAGGTGCTGACATTAACCAGTCCACCTTCTTTGTGTGCTAGAACTATTTTATGCCCGTTTTCTCTTTCATAAATTTCAACATCTTGTGTAAGGTATGGATATTTGACTAAACTTTTCTTCATTATTGTTCTCCGTTTTTATATTTATTGTATCTCAAATATGTATATTTCCCAATTTTTATTTATAATTTTTTGTTTTAATTTGTAATTTTTGTTGAAAACTTTAATAATGTTATTGTAAAGCTTAGATAATCTTAAAAACTGGTAAGGATATTTATCGAGATTTTGTGACTGTGCAATCAATTTTAATTGTTCATCAGAAAACATGGCGATACTGTTATCTTTTAAAATAACAATAGAATTTTTATTTGAAAACATGTTAAGAACATAATTTTCAAATTCTTTTGAAATATTATTTTGTATGAGAAAACGTTTTATATACTGGTTTTTATAGCTCTTATTCTGATTAATACTTTTAATTTCATTTTCGTTAAGGTAGGTCTTTTGGGCCTCGGATGTTGTAAGTTGATATATGCTGTATCTTTGCCCTTTAATATAAAAATATTTATCAAGCAGATTTGCTCTTATAGGCATTATGAAATTGTAGTTTTGAGATACTCCTGATTTAGTGAGTGTATCTGCCAGGGTTTTGTATCCGTCAGGTCTTTTTATATGGGGTGCGCCGGTAAGTGAAATGATTCCGAGTATGTTAATAATAATAAATAAAGCAATAACCGTTTTATTTTTAATTTGTGCCAGTCCGCCTGCCGCTGTTATAAGCAGCAGGGGTAAAACGGGAAGTGTGTATCTTACAAGAACATTATAACTTGTAAGATATGTAAAAATAATGTGCAAACCAATGTAACATAATGCAGTAAAAAGTAAATATAAAGAAATTCTTGTTTTATCGGATTTTAAATTGAGGATAATCCCGTAAACTATCAGGCTGCAAGGAAATATAACAAATAACCATAGTTGTATTTTTAGAATATGTGATAATAAATAAATATGATAGTTAAGAATATTATTTTGCAGACCGTTTAGCATCGGACTAAACCAGTTTTGAATTGCGAGCAGAATAAAAGAGTTGTCATAAACTACCGCATCAAAATTTCCTGATATGTAATTTTTGAAAAATAAGCTTGCTGTAAGAGGAAGTAGAAAGCTTATTGAATATATTACGGCTTCTTTTATATTAAACAAATTTTTTCTTTTCAAATAAATGCATGCAAAGGCAAAAAGCAATGTAACCAGAAGAATTTGTGAAGTATAGGCAGATATTAGAATCAAATTTAATACTGTCAGTATCCAAAGAGTTTTTTGTTCCTGTTTCCCTT
This sequence comes from uncultured bacterium, assembly GCA_949296425.1. GTDB lineage: Bacteria > Cyanobacteriota > Vampirovibrionia > Gastranaerophilales > Gastranaerophilaceae > Stercorousia. The sequence continues at coordinate 82,920 of CASFPN010000020.1, read as the reverse complement.
TAATTTTGTCGTTTAGATATTTTAGCCAGTATAATAAAACAAGGTTAATAATAAAAAATGTTAAAGAATAAAATTTTGCTTCCTAAGCATAGTATATAAAAGAGGAATTTATTGCATACAGCAACATATAAATAAAGCCTGTTTTGCTGTTATTTTTATTAAGAATTTTACCCAGTTGTGAACCTGCAAAATATGCCGTAATAATCCCGAGTGTATCAAAAAATACAGACATTAACCTTATGATTAAGTCCGAATTTCCAAAAATATTTATCCAAATATTGTATATTATATAATAAAGCGGAAATAACAGAAAACGGTGGCCGTCAGCATTATACATTCCTGATAAACCATGTTGAGAAGCAATTGAGTATATTGTTGCTTCGTCATACCATAGCCCGCCGGGTTTGTCGAGGTTGATAAGTCTGAAAAGTATTCCTGCTGCCAGAATAATACCGAATAATATATAATTTTTTAGTTTATTCATTTATCCTCCAATTTTTTGGGGAGTTATATCGCAGTTTACACAAAACAATATCTAAATTGTCACCCTGAACTCGTTTCAGGGTCTAACTGTTATGAGATGCTGAAACTAGTTCAGCATGACGTTTTCACACATAATTGGTATAAACTGCGATATATGTCCCATTTTTTTTATTATATTCCTTTTTTTCTATTTGTGCTAATATTTAATATATGAATATAATTAAACGTTTGGAACATAAAGTAGTGGTTTCTTGTCAGGCAATGCCTTCGGAACCTTTGTATCTTGAAAAATGTATGGTCGCAATGATGAAATCCGTTGTAAAAGGCGGTGCCGGTGGGCTTAGAGTTGCAGGGGTGAGAGATGTTAAAAATGCAAAGCATCTTTTTGATGTTCCGGTTATAGGTATTACCAAACCTGATGTTATTCCTTCTAACTGGCAGGAAATAGTGTATATAACACCGACTTTGAAGGATGTTATCAGTCTTGTTGAAGCAGGTGCGGATATTGTAGCATTTGACGGAACAATGAGAGAACGTCCCAATGGTGAGAAACTTCAAGATTTGATTAAATATATAAAAATTAACAAACGTGTTTCAATGGCAGACGTTTCTACTGTAGATGAAGGTATTAATGCTGAAAAACTCGGTGCAAATATATTGTCAACAACACTTTCCGGTTATACACAGTTTTCACAAAATCGTGGCTCAGGTCCTGATTTTGAACTTTTAAAACAGCTTGTAAATAATACAAATATACCTGTTGTGCTTGAAGGACGCATTTGGGAGCCTGAGGAAGTTGATAAAGCATTTGAAATCGGCGCTCATTGTGTTGTAATAGGTTCGGCAATCACAAGGCCGCAGTTGATTACAAAAAGATTTATACAGAGAGGATAGTGTATGGCAAAGAAAGCACTTGCGATAGATGTCGGCGGAACAAAAATTTATAGCGCAATTGTGAATGAAAAAGGCGAGATTATTTCAGAAGTCGAGAAATATTTAACACCTAAAACTTTTAATGAAATAAAAGCTGTTTTTAAAGAAATTATTGAAAAGTACGAAGATCTGGTTGATGTAATTGCTTTTTCAACTTGCGGTGCTGTTAATAATCAAAATAACGGAATTTTAGGCTCAACAGGCAACATTGCAAAAGAATATCCTGCCATGGACTTTAAAAGTTTAAGTAAAAAGACTGTTTTTGTTGAAAATGATGCGAATGCAGCTGCATGGGCGGAGCATGTTATCGGAGCTTCCAAGGAAATGCCTTACTCTATTATGCTAACCTTAGGTACAGGTGTCGGAGGCGGAATAATTCTGGATAATAAATTGTATAAAGGTAAAAACGGAGCTGCAGGGGAAATGCATTTTAAAATGCGTACGGATAAGCACAGAAAATGCACCTGCGGAAGTTATGACTGTTTTGAAGCTTATGCATCCGGCACAGGCTTAAAAAGAACTGCCGAAGAAATTTCCGGTGATTCTGAAATAACAACCTATGATGTTGTCGCAAACAAAGACAGACCGTTGATGAAAAAAATTCTTGAGAAATGGCAGAATGATATATTAGAAGGTATAATAGGACTTGCAAATATTTTTGATCCTGATTGTGTAGTATTATCGGGTTCAATGGCTGAATTTGTAGATATTGATTATCTGGAAAAAGAAGCCAATAAAGAAATTGTTACAACACCTTTCAGGATTGTGAAAGCATCTGCGGGTAATTATTCGGGTATGATAGGCGCTGCACTTCTTGCTCTGGGGGTAAAATAGCCGTGGGAAAATCTAAAAAACGGATTATTTACAAAGGAAAAAATTTGCAATTTACAAATTTAACCAGAGAAGAGGCAGTAATTGAATCCGCAAGACTATTAAAATCAGATAAAAAAGAAGCATATTCACTTATTACTTTGTTCGGACTGACTGCAGAAGAAATTCTTGAAGCAGGCGCAAGTTATGAGGATGTAAAAGGAATTGAAAGTATTTTAATATGATAAAAAATATTTCTTTTTGGCTCGAAAATTCAAGAATTTTTTCATTGCCAATGACCCTGCTTTCTTGGCTTGTGATTTTTGTTTATTCTGTGAAAGAAAACGGAAATATTTTAAACGGTTTTATTGCCTTAATCGGTATAGCTTTTGCGCATCTTGCAACAAATCTGTTTGATGATTATATGGATTATAAAAATTTAACAAATAATTCCCAAAAATGTAAGTGTGCATATATAAAAGACGGCAGAGCTACATTAAACGATGTTTTGAAAGTTGTAATTTTGTACTGTATTGTAGCTTGTTTGTCGGGTTTAATACTTCTTGTGCGTTCGGGTTTGCCGGTATTATGGCTCGCATTGGCCGGTGGTGCCGTTACTCTTTTGTATGCTAAGCTGTCACAGAAGGGATTGAGTGAATTCGCTGTCGGTATTGCTTTTGGTCCCTTGCTTTTTGAAGGTGTTTATTTTGTGATGACGGAAAATTTTTCTTTTGAAGTATTTGTGTTGTCACTTGCTGTTGTAATGTTTACAGTCGGGCTTTTATATGTACACACGATTTTAGATTTTGAAGGCGATATGTATTCTCACAAACGGACATTGTGCTGCAGAATAGGTGATAAAAACAAGGCAATAAAGGGTGTATTTGTTATTTACGGACTGGGGTATTTATTTACTTTATTTTTAGCTTTTTTGATTAAAAATTATTTTATTTTGCTGACTTTTTTATTGATTCCTTTTGTATTTGATATTTATAAATCCTTAAAAAGTTTTGTATGCGGAGAGGATACAAAAGAATTTTATTTCCGTCTTTTAAAACCGCGTAACCTTATGGTTTACTATTCTTTGATAATTACACTATTTCTACTATTTTAATTTTAAATTAATTATGTTATCCTAAAAATATAAGAAGGGACATAAATGGATAGCACAAATCAGTTATTAAAACCTGTAACAGCAAAAATCAATGATGCGGGAAACCTTGAAATAGGCGGATGTGATGTTGTTGCACTGGCCGAAAAATACGAGACCCCTTTATATGTATTGGATGAACAGACGATACGAGGCGTCTGCAGAGATTATAAAGAAGCTTTTAAAGCTTATCCTAAAATTAATATGATGTTTGCATCAAAAGCTTTGTGCACTATGGCCACCTCAAAACTTCTTTTTGATGAAGGTTTTGGCTTTGATGTTGTGTCCTCAGGGGAGATTTATACCGTATATAAAGCCGGTATTGATATGTCCAGTGTGTTGTTTAACGGAAATAACAAATCATTTGATGAATTAACGCTCGCTGTAGAATTTGGCGTCGGAAGAATTTCTGTTGATAACTTTTTCGAACTTTCGTTATTAAATGAAATAGCAAGTAGCCGCCACAAAATAGTTGATATTCTTTTGAGGATTACACCCGGAATTGAATGTCATACCCATGAATATATTCAAACAGGTCACTTAGATTCAAAATTCGGATTTGATTTAACTCAAATTGATGAAGCTGTTGAGCTTATATTAAATGAGTACAAAAATCTTAAACTTCATGGACTTCATGCACATATAGGTTCTCAAATCTTTGAAACTTCTGTTTATGGTGATGAAATAGAAATTCTTGTAAAAGAAGTTGCAAGAATTGACGAAAAGTTTGGATTAAAACTGGATGAAATTAATGTAGGAGGCGGTCTTGGCGTAAAATATACTGAAGATGATTGCCCGCCTTCTGTTTATGCAATTGCGGATATTATAATAAAAAGGCTTACTTCTTGCATTAAGAAATATAATATAGATGCTCCGTCCTTATTTATCGAACCTGGAAGAAGCATTATTTCAACTGCCGGTGTTACTTTATATACTGTCGGAAGTTCAAAGCAGGTTCCTAAAGGTAAAAAATATATAGCTGTAGACGGTGGTATGGCTGATAATCCGCGTCCTTCAATGTATAGGGCAAAATATATTGCGCAAATAGCAAACAAAAAAGAAGTATCTTCTTTAAATACCGTTACAATTGCGGGTCGTTTTTGTGAATCAGGAGATATATTGATTAAAGATATAAGTCTGCCCGAACCGGAAGAAGGCGATATACTGTGTGTTTTTAATACAGGTGCATATAATTACTCTATGGCGTCAAATTACAACAGGGTGCCAAAAGCTGCCATGGTACTTGTAAATAATTCACAATCTGATATGATAGTAAAAAGAGAGACTCTTGAAGATTTGATATCTCATGATGTAATACCTGACAGGCTGAAAGAGAAATGATAAACGATATTATAACATACATCTTAAAATATATTGAAGCTTTAGAGCTGACATTTAACTGGGTTGATTTTCTCCAAATAGTTTTTCTTGCAGGTTTACTGCTGTTTTTGTATCGTAAATTTATTAAGAATACGTCTTCCGAAAAATTTGTAAAAGGTATTTTAATACTTGTATGTGTATGGATATTCAGCGAAATTTTATTACTTATAGATTTGAAAATTATTGGAATGTTTTTAAAAGCTATTGTTACTTTAGTTTCCTTAAGTCTGATTGTTATATTCCAGCCTGAATTAAGAAGGTTCCTCGGATTTTTGGGACAGGTTGATTTTGTCAGCAAATTGTTTAACTCCAATAACGCTAAAATAAAAGAGAAGAAAATTGATGTAGTAAAAGAGCTTGTGGAAAGTGTTAAATTTTTATCTAAGTCGCATACCGGAGCTTTGATTGTCTTTCAAAGTGATTTGAGCAATACTTACACAGATGTCGGTACAATTTTAAACGCTGATTTGTCAACAGAGCTTATACTTACTATATTTCATCCAAATACTCCGCTTCATGACGGAGCTGTTGTTATAAACGATTATAAGATAATTTCTGCCGGTGTGCTTTTACCGTTAACAGAGGATCCTAAATTAAGCTGGAAGTACGGTACAAGACACAGAGCGGCTATAGGAATGTCTGAAGTAAGTGATGCAGCATGTCTTGTTGTTTCGGAAGAAACCGGTGACGTTTCTATCGCAATTGACGGAACTCTAAAAAAATATGAAGATCTGGTTACTTTGAAATCAGATTTAGAAAATATTCTTGGTTATAAAGAGAAATCCGATGAAGATAAGCGTACAATTTTTAAAATTAACAACTTTATGACTATAAGAAAAAGTCTAGAAAATAGAACAAGAGAGTAATAGATTATGCCAGAAAGAAAATTAACGAAAAAAGAACTTTTTTTATCATTGCTGAATAAATTGTTTTTTCTTACAATAGGCCCTTTTATTGCTGCATTTGCTCTTGAAGTTTTTTTAGTACCAAACAATATTATTGACGGCGGAATTGTCGGTATTTCTATAATTGTAAGTTATTTGACAAAATTGAATTTAGGTTTGCTGATTTTTGTCATAAATATCCCGTTTTTCCTTCTCGCTTTTAATAAAATCGGTAAAAAATTTGTTCTTCAAACATTTTATGCTATAGGAATGCTTTCTCTTGCTCTAAATATTTTTACAACCCATCATTTGCCGACAACTGATGATTTACTTTTATCTACTGTTTTTGGCGGAATTATTTTAGGAACCGGAGTTGGTCTTGTTTTGAAAAATGAAGGTTCGCTTGACGGTACGGAAATTATGTCTCTGGTTTTATCCAAAAAATTCGGATTTTCAGTCGGTGAGTGGATAATGCTTTTTAACGTTTTTATTTATGGTGCAGCAGGTCTTGTATTTGGTTGGAACAGAGCTATGTATGCGGTTTTAACTTATTTTATCGCTTTCAGAATTATTGATGTTGTACTTGAAGGTCTAAACTCTGCAAAATCCATTGAAATTATAAGTGATAAGGCTGATGAAATCGGACAGGAGCTTATTGAAAAATTGGATATAAGTGTTACATATTTGCATGGAGTCGGCGGATATTCAGGGACTCAAAAGACTATCGTATACTGTGTTGTATCAAGACTGGAGCTGGCTAAAATGAAAGAAATTATTAAAAATATTGATCAAACAGCCTTCATTACAATAGTGGATGTTCATGAAGCTTATGGAGGAAGAATCAGAGGTAGGCAGAGATAATAGTATAAATTAACAATTGGACTTTTTATTTAAAATGTAGTATTATAATTACAAGTTTTTTATATTAAAGGATTAAAAAAATGGCTAAAAATATGGATACAGTACCAATAGAAGTTTGTATATTAACAGCAGATCATGACATTAAAGGTGTTGTTCATGTTTCAAAATATACAAATACAAACAGAGAATTAACTGATTTATTGAATGATAGAGAACGCCGTTTTCTTGCTGTTACTAATGCGGAAATTTATCCGCGAAATTCAAATCAGTCCCCGAGAAAATATAATTTTCTTGAAATCCACATGGATTATGTTTTAATGGTTCATCCTTCATCTCAGGCTGTATTTCAGGAATCAGGCAGAACCCAGGAGGATATTTCAAGGTTTAGAGAATTAAGACTTAAGCTAAATCAAACAAAACCGTTTTAAGTAATTAAAACGGTTTTTTAATTTATGTTTTTATTGTATTGATTTATATTTTTAGTACGGAGAAACTCCGTGTTTTGCATATTTAGCCAGGAGATTTGTATTGCTGTGAATTTTATTTATATAGTCATGCAATTCTTCTCGATGTTCTTCTTCTGTTTTGCCGGTATTATCACAATGTTTATCATCGTCATTCTCATCTTTGTCAAGCAATGCGGGTTTTTTGCTGTCAATTTTAAGATCCATTTTATCTTTTATTTTTTGAGCAAGAGGTGTTGCAATAAACGGAACAATTACACGTTTAGCAAGAATTGTGGCTGCAGCAAGCTCTGTAACAAATTTGAATGTATCCAGACAGTCTTTTCTTAGTTCTTTATAGTCTTTTTTTATTGTTTGCTTACCTGAAACTGGGAATCCTGCATCTTTTTGGTTTTTCCTGATTGTTGTTGCTATTGTTTTGAAAACCTGACCGCATTTATCAAATGATTTTTGGAAAAGTTTGTTAAATAGCGGTTCATTTAGTTTTCTCATTCCAAAGAATAAACCGAGTTGAGCAAGAATCATTAAAACCCCGTTTGTTAAGTCAAGAGCTGCTACAAAGCCTCTTTTATCTTCAGGGATTTCTTTGTTATTTAAACTCTGGTTTACATACATATAACATCCGATACCGTCTTTGCCGACAACTGAGGCAATTGTTGAATAAGCTATTGCTTTTTCCGGGTCTTTTTTGAAATAGTCGCAGCATTTTTGTACCGGTTTAAATTCTGTAATTTTTCCTATTATTTTAGAACTTACGGATCCTACTGAAGCCATTAGTTATCACCTCCGTTCTTTGCTGTTTTTTGAGAAGCAGCATCTTCTTTTTTACAGCCCGAAAGTTTAGGGAAACAAAGTTTCATAAATCTCGGGTATACCCAGTTTAGGGCGGTACATGTTATAGGAAGTGTAATGCAAAGACCTATTGCAATTTTGGAAATCTGGTTAAATCCTTTGTATCTTTCTTCCAAGACCTTTTTATAACCTTTTACAATATCTTTACGGATATTTTCTAATAATTTATCTAATGATGATTGGAAGGTTGCGGTTGATTGGACTTTTGTCGCAAGCCTTTGATTCTTAGTTTCATATTGACAGCATTCGGCAATTTGTCGTATTACTTCCTGTATTGTTTTCTCTGTAGCATTTTCAACTTTATCTATTTTGCACTTTTTAAGTTGTTCAACAATATTAGATAAATCCTTGTTAGTATCTATCATTGTTTGAAGGTATTTCTCTTCAGTGAATGTTCCTTCGCAAGCCTCTTTTATTTTCTTAATTCTTTCAAGAGTTCTATTGCATCTGCTTGCGCGAAGGTTTTCAGGTGCATTAATTATTTCTTCTAGAATTAGTTTTACGTCAGGATCTTTAATTTCAAGGTTTTTTTGTTTTAAGTAATCAGCAATCTCTTTTCCGTTATTAGGAAGATTATTATTATTAAATAATTTTTCGAATATTTCTTCATTCTTAATCAGAATGGTAGCACGTCTTTTGTAGAAATCAAGTCCTGCATCATTTATTTTTAGGTTATTTGCATCATCTATATAATTATCTATTGATTTGTTTATAATTTCTGCGATTGTTTGGTTGTCAACAGTGCGGCTGCCTATTGTAATTTTTCCGGTGGTGCCAAAGGCCTCTGCTGTTTTGTTTATTTGTTCGTTCAGCCTTGCTTCAACCCTTTTGTTAAGTTCGGTTTCAAATTCTTGTTTATTCTTAAATTCACGACCCTCTGCTTTCATCTCTTTTTTGACGATTTTTTCCATATAAGATTTTTTATTCAGTGTACTTTGATCAAGATTTACCCAGAGATTTTGGGCGTATTTGGGGTTATTGAATAAAATTTCAAGCCCTTTATCTATCGGTTTTAATATACTTGTTTGAAATATAACTGCTAATACTGCCGAAACAGGCTGCCTCATAGCTGTATATTTTTTTGTATTTTCTACGTCTTCCTTCTGTTTTTCAGTAGCTCCTTCCGGGGCTTTTACAAACGGGTTATAAGCAATAAAAATGGGGGCTACCGCACCTGTTCCAAGAGCTGTTATTAATATTCCCCCGATTTCGCCTTTAAGCCATTTTAACTTTTCCATTACTTTTATTGCTGTTTTATTAGGCAATAGCTCCGTTATCTCATTTTTCAGGTTACCTGTAAAGTAAGGCGTTTGTGCAGCCCTTGAATTGTTTGACTGCAGCCTTAATGCAGAATAATTTTGATTAATTTTTTCAACTTTCATTTTTTTTACCTACACATCATCATGAAATCTTCTCTATATATATAGAGGTTTAAACAGAATAAAAATTGCTAGTCATGCCCTCTATTATTAAGTTTTGTAAACTTTATTAAAGTCCAGCTTCCTTTCTTCTCTACACGTGTAATAGCAAGGTTTTTTGCCATCTCAAAAAATGTTTTATTTTTTAAATATGAAAATACTAAAAATAAAAGCGGTTGATTTTGATATTGCTTTTCGTCTTGAGATATTTGAACTAAAGCTTCGGGATTAATAAATGCCACGCTGTTTAGTATTATGATATCAACACTTTGCCCCGGCTCAAGCTTATCAAATATTTCCTGTTTAAGCTTTTTTTCAAAATACGGGTTATCATAATTTGAGAAAGTTTTTTTATAAATATTTTTTCCTTCTGAAAGTATTTCTTTGTAATTATGCCCTGCAGACAGATAGCTCGGGAAATTCCCTTTATTTATTGAAACTACTCTGTAATTTGAAAAATCAAAATATTTTGAGAATCTTTCTTTTGCATAATATTGAATTAAAATAATGTCATTTTTTTTAATTTCGGAATTTTTCAGCAATTCTGCGACAATTTTATGTCCTTCGGGGCGCCGCATTTTGGGAGCCGAATAGGGAGCCTGTATAATATACCAGAGTGAAATTGCACAGTAAAGTGTAATTAATGAATATTTGAGTGCTTTTTTATCTATGGAAGATGCGCCGAAGCAGGCAAGATATATAAGTATAGGATAAATTTCTATAGAATATTTTGTAATAAATACAAGTTTTCCTGATACTGAAGCAATAATAAGCACTGTAGTTGTGAATAATGCTATTAAAAATAATTGAAGATTAAATTTATTTTTAATAATGGATTTAATAATGCAAAATATCGCGATTAAAGCTGGAACAAACATATATACAGCCATTTTCGGCATATAAAACAGATTGTCCGGAGAATTTGTAAGATTAGTTAAAACAGGCGAAAAGTAATCCGTAAATAAAAATCCGATTTTTGCTGCTGAAAAATGCCCCCACCATTGCGAAAAAGATTGGGTCATGAATATTTTTACAGCCAGTGGAGATAAAACTATTGCGCATGCTCCTGTTGTAATCCAGATTTTTTTTATGGTGTCTTTGAATTGTCCATATAAATTAACACTCAAAAATATCAAATTAAAAAATACAAATACAAACCCTATTGTATGCGTAAAAAGAATTAAAAAGTTAAATATACAATACAGAATAATGTTTTTTTTAACAGGAAATTCTATGGCTCTGAATGTGTACAATAAGGCCAGTGCTGAAAATAAGAATAATACCGAATACAGCCGAACTTCCTGTGAATAATAGATTAAAAACGAACTTATTGAGGCTGCTCCGGCACATAAGTAACCTGTAGTTTTATCCTTTTCTTTCCCGATAAGATACATTACAGGAATTGATAAAATCCCCGCAAGAACGGATGTCAGCCTTAAAAGCATGTCGCTTTGCCCGAATATTGTCATGAAAAATTTCAGATATAAATAATAAAAAGGCATGTGGCATTGTGATTTTACTGCATCAAAAAAGCCGTTTGCAAACGGAGTAGCAGCAATCATATAACTCACATACTCATCGTTCCACAATCCATCAGGTTTGTTAATACAAATAAGTCTTAATATTAAGCCTAAAAGAATTATTCCAGATATTGCCCAATGTTTTTTCACGATTGTCAAAATCCCTCTTTAATTATATAATAAAAAGGAAAATTTAAAAGAGGATAGTTATGAAGTTAATAATTCAAATTCCGTGTTACAATGAGCAGGAATCTTTACCTGTAACATTAAATGCTTTGCCAAAGAAAATTGAGGGAATTGATGAAATTGATGTTTTAATTATAGATGACGGTTCAACGGATAAAACTGTTGAAACGGCAAAAATGTGTGGAGTTAAGCATTTTGTTATAATGGGACATAATCGCGGACTTGCAAAGGCTTTTGTAGCAGGGTTAAAAAAATCTCTGGAATTGGGTGCCGATATAATTGTTAATACTGATGCGGACAATCAATACAGCGCAGATAATATTAAAGATATTATAAAGCCTATATTAAATAATGATGCTGATATTGTTATAGGTTCCAGACCTGTTTCAAAAATAAAACATTTTTCTTTTATGAAGAAATTACTCCAAAAACTCGGTTCCTGGGTTATGCGCTTAATAAGTTCAACGTCTGTTGAAGATGCCCCCAGTGGTTTTAGGGCCTTTTCAAAGAATGCAGCTGTTCAGATAAATGTTTTTGATAATTATACATATACTCTTGAAACAATTATTCAGGCAAAAGCAAAAGGTTTGCAGCTTGTGTGTGTGCCGGTCAATGTAAATCCTGATTTGCGAGAGTCTAAGCTTGTAAAAAATATCTTTGATTATGTTATGCGTTCAATTTTTACTATGCTCAGAATGTTTGTAATATATCGTCCTTTCAGGTTTTTCTTTATTCTTGCATGTTTATTTTTTATTCCAGGTGCGTTACTCGGAATTCGTTTTTTATGGTTTTATTTTTCCGGAAACGGAGCAGGGCATATACAGTCTTTAATATTGTCCGCAATTCTTATAATTATAAGTGTACAAGTTGGTGTTATAGCAGTACTTTCTGAACTGTTTTCAATCAATAGAAAGATTCTTGAAGATATTCAAAACCGGTTAAAGCTTCAAGACTTGAAAAAAAATTAGGAAGTTATAAAATATATTAAGATTAATTTAAAAATATAGGTATTTTATATATGGCAAAATTGGAATTTATTTCAAAATTTAAAGATGCTTTGACATCGGTGCAAACGGTTAAAATCATTTCATTTTTTGCATTTACTGTAATTATAACGGCAATTATTTCGTCGCAAAATTTCTTTTTTCAAAATATTATTGAAAACGGTATTAGCAAACGTGATATTATTGCTCAAAAAACTTTGATTGTCGAAGATGTTAAGCGTACCGAACAACATAAAAAAGAGGTAGCTCAAAAGATTGAACCGATTATGGCTCCGGCTGAAGATGATTTTATTAAAGGAAATCTCCAGACGCTTCAATCTTCTATTATGCAAATTCGCCGCAAAGATGTTCAAGAGTCCGTAAAAAAAGAAGAACTCGGCATATTATTTGACCTTTCTGATAATACAAAACGTGATTTTATTATAAATTATTTGCTTAAAGCTGATGAAAACAGTCTTCATGAAGTTTTTGACAAGTCGTCTTTGACACTTACCAATATTTTGCATGCAGGAATTACAGAAAAAGACTACGAGAAAGATAATATTGACAAAATTATTTTAAATAACCTTGTGTCAAATGTTTCAAGACGACAGGTTTCTGTTATTACTGCACTTTTGGAACAGGTAATAGTTCCGAATCTTGTTGTTGATGAATTTGCAACGGAAATTGCAAGAAAAAATGCCCAAAATTCAGTAAAACCTTATGAAGTAGTTTTTCAAAAAGGTGATAAAATACTTTTTGAAGGTGAACCTGTTACAAGATTAAAAAGGGATGCTTTGCGTCAGGCGGGTTATAATGTTTATGAACTTAACTGGCAGGGGCTTGCTGCTATTTATGTTATTGTTTTTATTGCTACTGCATTGTTTCTGGGTTTTATGAAATTTTTCGAAAAAGATTATCTGGAACCGCGGTATATATCTTTGTCAGCTATTTTATCAATGTTCTTGGCATTAATAGGAGTAGTGCTTCCTGTAGGTTTTTCCCCGTACGTTCTTCCTGTTCCGGCATTTTTAATGTTAATGTCTATATTTACGAATTCAAGAATCGCTCTTGTAGCTTCTGTTATGATGTTATCAGTGATGGCCGTAGGGTATCAATATAATATACAATTTGTTGTAACATTTATTTTGTTGACTATTTTTTCTGTAATTTTAATGTCGCAGATAAAGTATGCAAAACGTGTTGACTTAATTAAAATCGGATTTAACATATCAATTGCTGGCATTATAATTGTTTTGAGTATTTATATATTAGAGAAATGTCTTATAGATGTCGATAATGTTCTTATATTGAAAGATGTGGCATTTATATTTATGAACGGAATTGTCAGTTCAATTATTACATTGGGTTCATTGCCTTTGTTCGAAAGTACTTTTAAAATTATTACCTCATACGGACTTGCAGAACTGGGTGATCATAACCAGAAACTTTTGAAACGTCTTCAGATGGATGCTCCCGGAACCTATCATCACAGCCTTATGGTGTCAAATTTATGCGAGGCTGCCGCAGAAGCAATCGGAGCTGATCCTATTCTTGCAAGAGTAGGAGCTTTATATCATGATATAGGAAAGCTTAAAAGACCTTTGTTCTTTGTAGAAAACCAATCTTATTTCTTGATTGAAAATCCTCATAACAAGTTTACACCCAGAATAAGTAAAATGATAATTACCGCACACCCTAAAGACGGTATTGAAATTGCTAAAGAATATCATCTTCCTCAGGTTATTCAAAATTTTATTCTGCAGCATCATGGAGAAGGGCTTGCAAGTTATTTTTATAATCAGGCGGTCAAAGAAGAAGGTGTTGAAAACGTTAAAGAAGAACAATTCAGATATACCGGTCCCAAACCAAATACTAAAGAAACAGCAATTTTGATGATTGCTGATGCTGTGGAATCTGCCGTACGATCGTTGAAAAATCCGACGCCGGAAGAAATTGAATCAATGATTAATAAAATTATTGTTGAAAGGTTAAATGACGGACAGTTATCTGACAGCCCTTTGACCTTGAAGGATATAAAAACAATAGCATCAACATTTTCAAGAATTCTGCGCGGTATGCAGCATAACAGGATTAAGTATCAGGAAAATCTCGCGGAAGAACTGCAAAAACAAAAAATAAACATGCCGGCAAAGCTGCTCGATGAAGATTTAGAGAATAAAATTAAACAGCTTGAGGGAGACAAAAAACAAGAAAACCCTCAAAAGTCTGATGAGGATAAAAATGCCTGATTTTAATATATTTAGTGAAAACATTTACGAAGGCTGGGAAATTGATGAAAAAGCTTTTATAGATAATGCGCGTTCGATTTTGAAATATTATCTTTCTTTCCCTGATGTTTACGAAAAATGTTGTTTAAAAGGTTTTGACTATGATACGATTTCTTTTGACTTTTTATACTGTGACAGCAAAAAAACACATAAAATAAACAAAGAATACAGAAACAAGGATTACCCGGCGGATATTATCACATTTGCAATTTTTGCGGACAGTGATGAAAAATTTATTTTTGACGGAGAAATAAATCTTGGTGAAGTTATAATAGCTCTTGATAAAGTTATAGATGAGGCGGAAAAGAAAAAAATTACAAAAGAACATGAACTTCTGTTTCTTATAAGTCATGGTATATTACATTTACTTGGATTTGACCATCAGAGTGAAGAAGATTATAATTTTATTATAGATTTACAAAATAAAGCGCTGGAAAGTATCGGATATGACAAAATTTAAACAGCAAGGATTTACAAATACCTTCAAAAATGCAAGAAAGGGAATGCGTATCGTACTGAAATCCGAACGAAATATACGGGTACATTTTTGTATTGCCATGGCTGTTTTAATATTGGCAAAAATTATGGATTTTAGTCTGGAAAGAATTTGTATATTGCTTTTGACAATTGCATTTGTAATAGTTACGGAAATGTTGAATTCTGCTGTGGAGTTTTCTCTTGACGCTGTTTTCCATAACAGATATTCAAGACTTGTGGGTATGGCGAAAGATATATCTGCCGGTGCCGTTATGTTTGCATCTGTCGTTGCTATAATAATAGGAATCTTATTATTTGGCTCGGCTTTATATAATATTTTTTCATAATAGGTTCTTGAAAAAAGTTAAAAAATAGTATATAATAATATATAGTTTAATAAATAAGGAGTTGAAAAAGATGAAAGAGCCTAAAAACGTTATAAATAGTGAGCTTGAGCCTTTCGGGGGGGGGGCACATCTCGGCTAGCCCGAGGTCAGGAAGGCAGGAGGACAAGAGGTCAAGCTTGTTTAAGAAATTTCATGCTGAACTTGTTTCAGCATCTCTTCATTAGATACAAAGATGCCAAGAGGCAAAGTTGCGAAGCTATTATCGAAAATCTTTTCCCTCTCTCGGGAGAGGGATTAATGGAGAAGGAAAAAATAGATGTTTCCCCCCTTCACTCTTCAATGAAAAAGAAAGCCGCGTTTACTCTTGCAGAAGTTCTCATTACCCTCGGCATAATAGGTGTTGTTGCTGCTATGACAATGCCGTCATTAATTCATAAATTCCAAAACAAAGCACTTGAAACTCAATACAAAAAATCAATATCTGTTGTTTCTCAGGCTGTTTTAAAAGCAAAGGCTGATTCAGGAATTGATAATTTTGCACAGTATTGTGCATACTATCCGTATGATATCAACAGCGGTAAGCCATATGATCACGCTAAAGAATGTTATGAGATTTTGTTTAAAAGTTTGATAAATAAAGGTATAAATTCTAATTATAAAGTGACTCAAAATTTCGTTGACCGAAAAAGAGGTGAAATTATAAAAACATACAATAATAAACAATCTGTAGCTGTTAATGATCTTGCAGGAATTGGTGGTTCTATATTTAATACTTACGCTATGCCGGATGGAAGTTATATTAGTTTTGAAATAAATGAAAGGAATATTTATGCAGGTATAGATACAAATGGTTCCAAAAAACCTAATAAATTAGGACATGACATATTTGTTTTTAAGATAAATTCTAAAAATGATGCTCTGGCAGCTGCGACTAATAAGCCGGAAATATTGTCCGATGAAGAGCTTGATAATATAGAATACGATGAAGGCAAAGAATACGTTAAAGAAAGAGCCGGAAACCCGTGTAATTTGACCTCAAGCCAGAAAGCAAACGGCATTGGCTGTTCTTATTATGCTTTGAAAAATGAATGCCCGTATGACAGTTCTAAAACTTATTTCGATTGTCTGCCTTAATAATTTCTTTGTTGTATAATTTAGTTATGGATAATATTAAACAAACAGCAGTTGTTGCTATGAGCGGAGGGGTTGACAGTTCTGTTGCGGCTCTTTTATTACAACAGCAAGGATATAGAGTTATAGGTCTGACAGGAAAAATGATTAACACTGATTCTGCTCGGGCTGTTGTTCAAAATGCAACAAGAGTTGCCGAAAAACTCGGAATTGAACATTATATCTGTGATGTGACTGAATTGTTTAAAGATAAGGTTATCAGGTATTTTGAAAATTCTTATAAATTCGGCTATACTCCTAATCCCTGCATAATGTGCAATGAGTTTATAAAATGGGGTTTTCTTTTTGATTACGCAATAAATCAATTAAGTGCTGATGTTTTTGCAACAGGACATTATGCCGATATTAGATATATTGAAGGTTTTTATAAACTTTATCCAGCAAAAGATGAACATAAAGATCAACTTTATTTTCTTTATCGTTTATCACAAAAACAATTGTCTAAAACTTTTTTCCCTCTTTATCATTATGATAAGGAAGAAGTTAAAAAAATTGCCTTTGAAAATGATTTACCTCCAAAAGACTCTAAGGAAAGCCAGGACATTTGCTTTATTCAAAAGCCGGTTACTGCAAAAAAATATTTGATAGACAAATTCGGGGCTCAAAAAGGCGATTTTATAGATATTCTAACCGGTAAAAAATGGGGAGAGCATCAAGGATGTTATCAATACACTATAGGGCAGAGAAAAGGAATCGGAATTGCCGCTCCATATCCTCTTTATGTGATTGATATTGACGCCGAAAAAAATATTGTTTATGTCGGGCGAGAAGAAGATAATTATAAACAGGCTCTCAGAGCTTGCGATTTAAGTTTTTCTTATCCGTTAAAAGCGGATGAATTTGACGCGATGGTAAAAATTCGCTATAATATGACTCCAAGAAAAGCTCATATCCGAATTATAAATGAATGTGCAGATGTGAGTTTTTATGAACCGGTAAATTCCGTTACATCAGGACAATCATGTGTATTTTATGATATGAACGATCTCCATTTGATTGGCGGCGGTATTGTCACAAGATAACTTTACTTTTTATTTTTACAGGTTTATCATGATGTTGGACTTAGGAGGAAGGCTATGTATAATCCAAAATCACACGATGCCGATGAATTTATTTGTCATGAAGAAATTCTTGATACTTTGAAATATGCGGATGAAAATAAAAATAATATTAATCTTATTGATAAAATAATTCATAAAGCAAAATTAGGAAAAGGTTTAACACACAGAGAAGCTTCAGTTCTTCTGGCATGTGATGATGAAGAAAAAAATAATGAGATATTTAAGTTAGCCGAAAAGATAAAGAAAGATTATTACGGAAACAGAATTGTCTTGTTTGCGCCTCTTTATTTGTCAAATTACTGCGTTAACGGTTGTGTTTATTGCCCTTATCATGCTAAAAATAAACATATTCCGCGAAAAAAACTTACTCAGGAAGAAATAAAAAATGAAGTTATAGCACTTCAGGATATGGGACATAAACGCCTTGCAATTGAATCCGGTGAAGATCCCGTTAACAATCCGATTGAATATATTTTGGATTCCATAAAAACAATTTACGGAATAAAACATAAAAACGGTGCTATTCGCCGTATAAATGTCAATATAGCAGCAACAACCGTTGAAAATTATAAAAAACTGCATGAAGCAGGTATCGGAACTTATATTTTGTTTCAGGAAACTTATAATAAAGAAAGTTATGAAAAACTCCATCCGACAGGTCCAAAACATAATTACAAATATCATACAGAAGCAATGGACAGAGCTATGCAGGGCGGTATTGACGATGTAGGTTTAGGCGTTTTGTACGGTCTGGAATCCTACAGGTATGAATTTACCGGACTTTTAATGCATGCTGAACACTTAGAAGCTGTATTTGGAGTAGGACCGCATACAATAAGTGTTCCGCGAATTAAAAAAGCGGATGATATTGATCCTCAAACTTTTGACAATGGAATTGATGATGACACATTTGCAAAAATTGTTGCCTGTATCAGGATTGCTGTGCCTTATACAGGCATGATAATTTCAACAAGAGAAAGCGAAGAATGCAGAGCACGTATGCTGCATCTTGGTATTTCTCAGATATCAGGCGGCTCTAAAACCAGTGTCGGAGGCTATTTTAAACCTATGCCCGAAAAAGATGATTCAGCACAATTTGATGTTTCTGACAGAAGACCTTTAGATGAGGTTTTAAAATGGCTTATGGAACTCGGTTATCTGCCGAGCTTTTGTACTGCTTGTTACGGCAGCGGAAGGACAGGCGACAGATTTATGGAAATTTGTAAAAGCCAGCAAATTCATAACTTCTGTCAGCCGAATGCAATTATGACTTTAAAAGAATATTTGGCTGATTATGCGTCACCTGAAACAAGAAAAGTCGGGGATGCCCTGATTTTGCAGGAAATTGAAAAAATTGAATCAGAAGAAATTAAAAATAAAGTAAAAGAAAACTTGGAAAAAATTGAAAAAGGCGAAAGAAATTTTAAATTTTAAATTATATTTAAAATTTTGGGAATTATATCGCAGTTTACACCAATTATGTGTGAAAACGTCATGCTGAACTAGTTTTAGCATCTCATAACAGTTAGACCCTGAAACGAGTTCAGGGTGACAATTTAGATATTGTTTTGTGTAAACTGTGATATATCTCTCAAAATTTTTTAGATAAGAGATTTTTTAATATATGTTGACAAAATTTTTAATCCTTTTTCATAACTTGTGAATTCAAATTCATTCAGTTCCTTCATAAGCTTTGAATTGTCAGCAGTATATTCGTTGTTTAATCCATCCTTTTTTACGATAATTTCTGATTTATAATCGGAAAAATTGTTTACAATTTTAGCTAAATCTACAATTTCGATACTTTCCGAGCCGGCAATATTCAAAAATTTTTCTTCCGTTCTGTTATTTATAAAATATTCCACAATTTTGCAAAAATCATCAATCCAAATAAAGCTGAATTTAACATTTTGATTTAATATTACTGGTTCTTTTTTTAGATTTGCGTTGATAATAGAACTGGTAACTCTTGAACAATGTTCATTTTGCCCGTAGATCCCAAATATGCGTAAATTTAATATATGCTCGCGTTTTTCAATTTCTTTTGAAATTATGTATTTAGAATATCCGTACGGATCTTTTGGAATAAATTTCCCGAATTCGTCTTCTTTAATATGGATTAAAGGCCTTGATTTGTCATACTCCGCACCGGAACCAAGGGTTATCATAGGGCAGTTATTGTTTACAAAGTTTGCAAGATTATTAAACATTTGAATATTAGGTTTTGCAACATCATCTAATGTTGCATCGGGTGTTATTCTAACACCGCAAGAAGCAGAATGTATAATAAATTCAATTTTATGTTTACAAAAAAATTTTTCTAAAGAATTATTATCGAGTAAATTTAATTCATAACTTCTGGGTGTTAGTAAATTAAATTTATCTTTTAAGTGTATTTTTAAATGAGATCCGATGAAGCCTCCTGAACCGGTTAATAATATATTTTTCATTTAATCCTCACCGTAGTAGAGTCCAAACTGCTTTTTAATATATTTTTGACTGCCGATAAAATGCGAGAATTTATCAGGGATACCTATTCTTTTGAATTTGACACCTTTACCTGATTCGGCAATAACTTCTGCCACTGCACTGCCTAATCCGCCAATTATAGAGTGTTCTTCCATTGTTTGAATTTCTACGCCTTTATCTATAAGCTTTAAAATAAGAGCTTTATCTAGCGGTTTAACCGTATGCATACTGATTAAATAAGGCTTTTTACCCTGTTCTTTTAATTGCCTGCAATAATATGCAGCATCAGGCAACATATTGCTGGTTGAAATTATTGCTATATCTTCACCGTTTTCAATAACTGATGCCTTTCCTATTTTAATTTTTTCATTATTAATAACCCCTCTATTATGACGTCCAATTCTTATATACATAGGTTTATTATTTAGTACGGATTGACGAACAATCTGTTCTGCTTCGTTATTATCCCCAGGACAACAAATCATCATATTTGGTAATGCACGCATTAAAGCAATATCTTCTATTGCATGGTGTGTTGCACCTGCTGAGCCATAAGTAAAACCTGCACCAATTCCTACCAATTTAACATTTGTATTCATATAGGCAATATCAAGTTTTACTTGTTCAAAGGCTCTTTCAATTAAAAATGGAATAATTGTGTAAACATAAGGTTTTTTCCCTGCAAGTGCTAATCCTGCAGCCATAGTTATTGCATTTTGTTCAGCAACACCTGCATTGAAAGAACGTTCTGGAAATTCTTCAAAAAATGGTTCTAATACTGAAAAGCCCATATCAGGAGTTATTAAAACTATATCTTTATCTTTTCTTGTTAATTCTATCAAAGTATTTATAAATGTTTTTCTCATTAATATTTCTCCTCAATTTCATGAAGTGCAATTTCTAATTGTTCATCATTTGGAGATTTATAATGCCATTCAAGTTTATTTTCCATAAAGGAAACACCTTTACCCTTAACTGTATTAGCAATAATTGCAACAGGTTGTTTTAAGTATTTGAGAGAACTTCTATACATTAGTGCCCGTTCAATCATTTTGAAATCATGTCCATTTATAGTATGAGCATCAAAACCAAACGCTTTTAACCTTTCTTCTAAATTGCTTTGATTTATTATAGAATTAGTTGAGCCAAATGCTTGGAAGTGATTAAAATCAACAATTAAAGTTAAATTATCAAGTTTGTGTGTTGATGCAAACATAATAGCTTCCCACACAGAACCTTCATTCATTTCACCATCGCCACATATTACATATACTCTGCCTGTATTCTTATTTATTTTTTTTGCTAAAGCAAAACCTACACCAAGTGATAAACCATGTCCTAATGATCCTGTAGATACTTCAAAGAAAGGGGATTTTTCCTTATCTATATGGCATGGTAAGCTTCCATTGTCTTTTGAATAATTATCAATCATTTCTTTTGTTATCAAATTTCTATGGTATAAAACCGAATAAAGTGCTGCACTTGAATGACCTTTTGAAAGAATAACAATATCTCTGTTTGGATCTTTAATATTTTGCTTTGTGATATTTGCTACCTTAAAATAAAGCATATATAATATATCTACTATACTCATAGCTGAACCAATGTGCGAAACATTTGCATTATGTATCATTTCAACAATTGTTTTTCGAACTTCTTTTAATTTTTCCATTTATTAAATAACTCCAATTTTTTTATTTATAAAAGTATGGATAGCATTTGTAATCCTTTTAATTTCTATCTCTCCGAGTGCCGGAAATGTACCGACCCAGAAGGTATGATTCATTATAAATTCAGTATTTGGCAGTAATTTATAATATTCTTCGTTTAATTCTTTTGAATTTAGAACTTTTGAACTGCCTATTCTGAAATTAATATCATTATCAACTATCATAGGCTGTCTTAAGATATTGCCCGCAAATAGTTGACGTGTCCCGATTTTGTTGTTTTCCAGATATTCTACCAGTTGTTGTTTTGTAAAAGGAGCATTTTCTTTGACCGAGATTAGATAGCCGAACCACGACGGTTTTACCCCTTCTTTTACCTCGGGTAGTATTAAGTAATCAGTCAAATCCGAAAGTAATTCTGTTAATAATTCCGCATTTCTGCGTCGAATTTTTAAGAAATTGTCAAGTTTATCTATCTGTGAACAGCCTAATGCAGCTTGCCAATCAGTAATTTTGAGGTTATAGCCTATATGTGAATAAGTGTATTTATGATCGTAACCAAAAGGAAGATTTCCCAGCTGTTGTGAAAATCTTTTTCCGCAAACACCATCTTTCCCGGGCGGGCAGCAACAATCTCTGCCCCAATCTCGGAATGACATTATTATTTTGTATAATAGCGGATCGTTAGTTATTACTGCTCCGCCTTCTCCCATTGTCAGGTGATGTGCCGGATAAAAACTGAATGTTCCTATATGGCCTATTGTTCCGATTTTTTTGCCTTTGTACTCACCGCCCAACGCATCGCAAGAATCTTCAATTACCCATAAATTATATTTTTCTGCAAGCACGGTAATCTTATCAAGGTCATAGCTGTTACCCAGTGTATGTGCAATAAAAATAGCTTTTGTTTTATCTGTTATTGCTTCTTCTATTTTATCGGCATCAATATTATATGTTCCGATTTCACAATCAACAAACACAGGTATCATACCGTTTTGTATAATAGGATTAATTGTAGTCGGAAAGCCTGCGGCTACTGTAATAACTTCATCCCCTTTTTTAAGTGCTTTTTCCCCGAGTTTATGTGATGTTAAAGCAGAAAATGCAAGCAAATTGGCACTTGAACCTGAATTTGTTGACAGAGCATATTTTACTCCCATATATTTTGCGAATTTATTCTCAAATTCTCTGTTAAATCTCCCTGCTGTCAACCACATATCAAGTGAAGCATCAATCATATTAAGAAGTTCTTCTTCGCCTAGCAATTTTCCGCTTGGAGGAATATAGTCAAACTCTCTTTTTTGCCCGTAAACTTTCCTGTAATATTCTCTTGCTGCATCTTTTACTTTATTGCGTAATTCTTGTTCCACTTTATGCTTCCTTCATATTCTTTGATTTGTTGTAATGTATATTCAAACATATTACAATCTTTGTTATAAAAATGTTTATACCACTCAGCTGTTAGTTCTAGTGCCTGTTCAGGTGAATATAAGGGCGTCCAGCCTAATACTCTTTCAGCCTTTTCTATATTAAGCATTAAAAGACCTGCTTCATGCAAAGGACTTTTTTCTCCAATTATAACTTTACCTTTTCCATAAATTTCAGTAATCTTTTTTGCAATTTGCGCAACAGTCACAACACAGTCACCATGCGGACCGAAATTAAACCCGTCGGCAAATTTTTTACCTTCTTCAAGAAGTTTTTGTCCCAGTAAAAGATAACCGGACAAAGGTTCAAGAACATGCTGCCATGGTCTTACCGCAACAGGGTTTCTGATTTCAATATCAACCTCTTGATTAATTGCTCTTATACAATCCGGAATAAGCCTGTCAAGCGCCCAGTCGCCGCCGCCTATTACATTGCCCGCTCTTGCCGTTGCCATTGCATAAGTGTTTTTATCCTGCAGAAATGAGCGGCGATATGAAGACGACATTATTTCCACACATCCTTTAGAGGAAGAATACATATCATACCCGCCCATAGGATCATCTTCTCTGTAGCCTCTTTTAACTTCTTTATTTTCGTAACATTTATCAGTTGTAATATTTACAAAAGCTTTTACTGAGGGACATTTTCTTGCTGCTTCCAAAACATTTAATGTTCCTATAACATTTGTTTGATATGTGAGAAGCGGTTGTGAATATGAAAGTCTTACAAGCGGTTGGGCAGCAAGATGAAAAACAATATCCGGCTTAAATTGTTTCATTGTATTTTCTAATTTGTTTGTATCAAGAATGTTTCCGATAACGGAATGTTCAATTTTGTCTGCAATTTTTAGTTCATTGAACATAGATGGATTTGTTTCTGCCTCAAGCGAATAACCGCAGACTTTTGCCCCCATATGTATTAGCCACGTTGCAAGCCAGCTCCCCTTGAAACCTGTGTGGCCTGTTAAAAAAACTTTTTTATTTTTGTATGTATTGATAAGCATTTATATTCCTTGTGGTTTATAATTATACGCATTTACTGAGTGATAGAATTTTTTTACAATATGTTTATAAGTTCTTTTTTTATTATGGAAAATATATTTATACAATAAAATTTTTAAGTTTTCTTTTGTGTAAAAAATCGTATTTGAAATAATCGGAGGTTTTCTTATTTTTTCTGTGTAATTCATCTTTTGGGTTTTCTTTATAAAATTTTCCAAATTCCTGTCTGCATTTTCAAACTGTTCTTTATAGCTGCTGTGAAAGTTTTCGAAACCGTTTTCTCTTACAATTTTAACGTCACAGCCGCAAAGAACTGCTTCATCAAGCAGTTGTGTACAATCATCATAGGAGTATAATGTTTTGGTTTCTCTTAATAATTTTGAAAGTTCATCTTTTGTTGCAGGATATTGCATTGTAATTTTAATCATGTTGTCAAATTCCGGAATGTCTTTCCATTTTCCGCCTTTGTATATAAAATAGCAGTTTTTGTCTTTAACGGAATTATCCTTATAAAATATTTTCGTATCAAGAGTTGAAATGAACAGTTCATCAACATTGTCGTAAAATTTTTTGAGGTAAGTAAATTTCATTTCATAATCATCATATTCATCAGTCCCGCCGTTTTTGCCGGGATAATACAAAACATATCTGACTACATTCTGAAATCTTAACGGATTATGGACAACTATTTCGGGATAAATTACTATATCATTTTTTC
This sequence comes from uncultured bacterium, assembly GCA_949296425.1. Taxonomy (GTDB): domain Bacteria; phylum Cyanobacteriota; class Vampirovibrionia; order Gastranaerophilales; family Gastranaerophilaceae; genus Stercorousia. Next base: position 58,346 of record CASFPN010000020.1, on the reverse strand, counting down.
TCATCTCTTTTGTTATTTGTGAATCTGTAATGTAATTGCATTTATGTTCTGAAGGAATAGAATAGATATACGCTTCGTACCCCTTTTCTCTGAGCGCATCATGTAATTTATAAAGAACTCTTATCCCGTTGCTTTTATCATATTGCGGAGCCCAAATTATATATTTTTTTTGCATTTTATAATCCTTTGTTCCAAATGTTCCACGGAGCTTTATTGTTCTTCCACATTTCAGTTAAATCATTTTTATCTTTTAAAGTATCCATCGGCCGCCAAAAACCGCTGTGTTTGTAAGCATTAAGCTTTTTATCTTTTGCAAGATTTTCAAGCGGAAATTTTTCAAATATCACATCATCCCCTTGCGGAATATAGTCAAATACTTCAGGTTCGCAGACGAAAAATCCTCCGTTAATCCAGTATCCGTCGCCGGCAGGTTTTTCTTTAAATGAAGTTATGGTATTATCATCATTTATAACAATTGCGCCGAATTTACCGGACGGTTGGACGGCTGTCATTGTAACAATTTTTTTAGATGATTCATGGAATTTAATAAGTTTGTTAATATCAATATCAGCAACGCCGTCGCCGTATGTCAGCAAGAAACGTTCATTTCCGATATATTGCCGGGCTTTTTTTATCCTGCCACCGGTCATAGTTTCCTGTCCGGTATAGAGCATTGTAACTTTCCAAGGTTCTGTCTGCATTCGGTGAATATCTACGGTGTTATTTACCATATCTACGGTAATGTCGGAATATTGCTGGTAATAATGCACAAAATAATCTTTAATAATGTGAGATTTATATCCTGTTAAAATTACGAATTCATTAAATCCGTAATAAGAATATATTTTCATAATATGCCATAAAATAGGTTTTCCGCCGATTTCAACCATCGGTTTCGGAATCAGTCTGGTTTCTTCACTTAAGCGTGTCCCTAATCCACCGGCTAATATAACAACTTTCATCAACTTATCCTTATACCCTAAATAATTATATATTTACCATAAATATTATTTAATTACAAATAATAAACTTTTATATTACAATATATGTTTTATAAATATACTTGTAAAAGGTTTGTTTAGAAATCCGTATAAATATGTTCCTATCATTTTTAAAGATTTACCCTCTTTACACATTACTGTAATTGCGCGTGATTTGAAGTTTGTATGTATGATATCGCCGGGTTTAGGATTTTTTATATTATGTTTATCAAGGTAGTATTTGGTATGAATTTCATCGACAATTTTTAGTTTGTAAGGATTCGGGATAAAAAATTTTTTCCCGTAACTTACATAACAGGGCAGCCAGGGATGGAAAGCTCGTATTCTGGCATGAATTTGTTCGGCTGATTCTTTTTCAAAATTGAGCATCATATCGTCAGGTTTAATATTCGGATAATACGAGGCTTCTTTTTCATTCTGCTCAACAGGGATAACAAGTCCTGAACCAAGTTTTTGTAATAGTTCGGCGCACATTAGTCTTGCTTGAAAAACTGTTCTTTCTTTAAGTTCTTTGCCTGTGTCGCCAGGAAAAATTTTAACTTTTTTCTGTGCAAGAATTGCACCTTTGTCAAAGTCTTCATTCATAAGATGAAATGTCAGCCCTGAGTAATTTTCTCTGTGCAGAATTGTTTGTAAATATGGATTCGGTCCTCTGTATTTCGGCAGATATGACGGATGTACATTGACACAGGCGATTACAGGAAGTTCTGTAATATCTTTTTTGAGTCTTTCATGCCATGTCCCAACAAGTATTATATCAGCGTTAAGCTTGATTATTTCTTTTTTGAATTCTTCACAATTAGCAGAACAACATTTAATTTCATGCAATTTATGCTGTTTGATAATAGTTACATCTGAGGAGCTTTTGAAAAAATCTCTGAGACCAAGCAGAAATTTTGGCATTACAGTTCTTTCATATCTTAAAACACCGGAGATTTTGCATCCTGCATCAAGTGTTCCTTCAATAAGATTAGATAACATTTCTCCTTTGCCTAAGATGACGACTTTCATTTTTTACTCCTTTGCGTTGCGGAATTTACATAACAGGCGTTTGATTAATTTTAATACCTTATTTTTCCGGCTCTGTCCATTTCTCGTTTCAGATCTTTTTTTGCAATATCTTCCCGTTTGTCATGAAGCTTTTTACCTTTGGCAAGCCCTATTTCTACTTTAGCAAACCCGTGTGACAAAAAAACTTCAAGCGGGACGATTGTGTAATTGTCCTGTTTTACTTTAGTTTGCATTTTCAGAATTTCTTTTTTATTCAAAAGCAGCTTTCTCACCCGTTCTGCATCGTGATTAAATCTGTTTCCCTGTTCATACGGCGAAATATGACATTTGTAGAGGAAAATTTCGTTATCCTCTATTTTGCAAAAGCTGTCTTTTAAATTAATTGCGTTTTTTCGTATTGATTTAATTTCAGTTCCGGTAAGAACAATTCCTGCAGTATATTTTTCAATAATAATGTAATCGTGAAAAGCTTTTCTGTTAGTTGTAATAATTTTTCTATCCATAGATAATATTATATCACAGATTTAATTGAGTATTGCAGTAACTTATAATAAAAATTTATGCGATATGCATTATACTCATCCAAAATATAGTTGGGTAGGTTTTCATCCCGGCAATGCATACAGCAAATATAAAACCCTTGAAGGCGGAGCTATATCTGCTTATGATTATGTATATAAAGCTGTAGGTGCGGGATGCAGTTATAAATATTTGATTGAATAGTTAAAATAAACTTTTTTGTTCGCTCATGTCAATATTTTTGTAACCGAGATGTCTGTATGTTGCCGGGGAAACTTTTCTGCCTCGAGGGGTGCGTTGTAAAAGACCTGCCTGCAGAAGAAACGGTTCGCATACATCTTCTATTGTTCTGACATCTTCTCCTATTGCAGCTGCAATAGTTTCAATACCGACAGGACCGCCGTCGTATTTTTCTATAATAAGTTTTAAAAGACTTCGGTCAGTGTTATCCAGCCCGAAATTATCTATTTTAAGAATATCTAATGACTTATTTGCAACGTCTTCGCTTATTTTCCCGTCATGTTTGACAATAGCATAATCAGCAACTCTTTTAACTAATCTGTTTGCAATTCTCGGAGTGCCTCTGGAACGTTTTGCAATTGCGTGTGCTCCTTCTTCCGTAATATCAATATTTAAAATTCCTGCAGTACGCTTAATAACTTGTGACAATTCTTCTTCCGTATAAAATTCCAGTCTGTGTATTATTCCAAAGCGATCGCGCAGAGGCCCTGAAAGTTCTCCGGCCTTTGTTGTGGCCCCAATCAGCGTAAATTTAGGAAGCGGAATGCGGAGTGTTTTTACAGTCTGGCTTTTGCCTGTTGTCATATCCAGAAAAAAGTCTTCCATTGCAGGATAAAGAATTTCTTCCGCAACTTTATTTAATCTGTGAATTTCGTCTATAAACAATATTTCTCCACCCTTTAAAGACATTAAAATGCCTATAATATCTCTGGGCCTTTCAAGTGCAGGGGCCGAAGTAATTTTAATCTCCACTCCCATTTGTTCTGCTATAACCCCTGCCAGAGTCGTTTTGCCAAGCCCTGGCGGGCCGTAAAATAACAGATGGTCAAGCGGTAACCCCCGCTTTTTAGCAGCTTCTATGGAAATTTTCAGTGTTTCTTTCAGTGCGGACTGGCCTATGTAGGTGTCAAAAGTTTTAGGCCTTATACAGTTTTCAAAATTTTTGTCATTGTCAAGGCATTCCCTTTTGACTACCGAATGGTTCTTTTTTTCTGCTATTGTCGAGCTTTTAAAATCATTATCGTCCGCAATTATACTCATTGTCTTTCCTCTATATTTATGATATCATAAAATTAATCGTAAGGAAAGAATATTAAGAAGGAGAAGTCATGAAAGTATCAGAACGTTTGGAAAAAATTCCCCCATATCTTTTTGCTGAAATAGACAGAAAAATTGCGGAAGCAAAAGCTCAGGGCAGAGATATAATAAGTCTTGGTATCGGTGATCCTGATAAACCGACTTTGCAGCCGGTTGTTGAAGAAATGCACAGAGCAATTGATAACCCGAAAAATCATGATTATCCTCCTTATAACGGAACCGAAAAATTTAGAAAAGCAGCTTGTGACTGGATGAAAAAACGTTTCGGCGTTGAACTTGATGCTGATACGGAAATGCTTGCAAATATAGGTTCAAAAGAAGCTATTGCACATGTATTTTTTGCTTTTGTAGATAAAGGTGACTATACGCTTGTCCCTGATCCTGGGTATCCTGTTTATCACAATGCTACAATATTTGCAGGCGGAACACCTTATGCAATGCCTTTATTGGAAGAAAACGGGTATCTGCCGGATTTTGATAAAATCCCGGAAGATATTGCTAAAAAATCAAAGATTATGTTTTTGAATTATCCGAACAACCCGACAGGTGCTGTCGCTGATTTGACTTTCTTCAAAAAAGCTGTGGATTTTTGTAAAAAATATGACATTTTGTTATGCTCTGATATGGCATATTCTGAAATGACTTACGACGGATATAAGGCACCTTCCGTTTTGCAGGTTGAAGGTGCAAAAGATGTTGCTCTAGAATTTTATTCTCACTCAAAATCTTATAACATGACAGGTTGGAGAGTGGGATTTGTCTGCGGCAATGCTCAGGCTGTAAAAGCTTTGGGCACAATAAAAAATAATATTGATTCAGGTACGTTTAAAGCTATTCAGGAGGCAGCAGTTGCGGCTTTCAACGTCGATTCGCACTACATTGAAAATTTAAATAAAATGTATCAAGAACGCAGAGATGCAGCAGAAGAAGGTTTTAGAGAACTGGGTTGGGATGTAAAGCCTTCAAAAGCTACATTTTATTTGTGGCTTCCTGTTCCGAAAGGCATGACGTCCGAAGAATTTGTAACTTCTATGCTTGAAAAAGCAAATATTGTAGTGCCTCCCGGAAACGGTTACGGTAAGTTCGGAGAAGGTTATTTCCGTGTGGCTCTAACAAAAGATGTTGATACTATTAAAGAATGTATAAGAAGAATGAAAGATGCCGGTATAAGATATAATAATTAGGTTAATTTCTTGTACTAACCAGAAATGCGTGGTATAATTTTCTTATGGAATGTCCAAAATGCGGTTTACAAATTGATGATAATGCTATGGTTTGCCCTAATTGCAAAAAGGTGCTTAAATTAGTATGCCCTGTTTGCAGAACCATCAATGAAGCTAATACCTGTAAAAAGTGCGGTTATGTTATCATCAATAAATGCCATAACTGCGGAAAAATAAATCAAACAGGTGCTAAAAAATGTAAAAAATGCGGTTTTGATACGGAAAAAAGCGTTATTCTGAACGAGTCGAATTCAGATGAATTTGTGATGATGACAATTGATTTCCCGAACATTGATGAGATGAAAGATCTTTTAGGTTCGGTTAAACTTTTGAATAAATTTAAAGTAAATCTTGATAAAATTATTCGTGATTATGCAAAATCTATAGGTTTGCGCCGTCAGCTAATAGGTAAAACTTATGTAATAAGATTCGGGAAAGATTATACATTTAATTCTTCAGCACAAACTTCTGTTAATGCTGCAATTGCTCTTTTGAACCAGATAACTTCCATGAATGCAAAGCTAACCCAGAAAAAAAATGCAACGGTAAGATGCAATATTTTTCTTATGAAACGAAGTGTAGAAGATGATCCTTATAATCTTGATTCAGGTTTTAACATAAGTTTGTTAAATCAATCGGGCAAGAAAAAAGAAGAAAAAATTCTTAACACTTTTCAGGTTTTGACTGATGATAGTGTTTGCAGTGCTCTTGACGGAGATTATAAATTTTCACCGCTAAATTCAGTAATGGTCAATAATGAGATGGAAATGTTTTATGAACTTGATTTGAGAGAGTTTGTAAAAGTTGAATATCCGGAAGAAGATGATGAAGAAATAAAAATTCCGAATTTTGTCCAAAATATGCTTATAGAGCAGGACAAGCTGGATGGTGAAGCCTTGAGTAATCTTGAATCCGGCGGAGATCCTGATGCAATTTACGATATTGAAACAATAAATTTTGACGAAATTAATGCGGAATTTCTGCGGACTGAAAATGTTGATATTCTTTACCATATTCTGAATAAGTTTCAAACAATCCCTAAAGGTATTGTTGCAATTAAGACAGATGAACTTTATAAACCGTATTCTTTAAAAGTGCTTAATACTCTTTCTGATACAAACAAGTTTAACAATATTATATCAATTACGTGTTATGATGAGATGAAATACTCTCCTTATTCATTTTTTAGAGATTTAGTTTCTGCTATTTTTGAATACACGGTTTCTCAAAAATTGTTTAATGAAAATGATTTTTCAATGTTTAAGTCTGTTGACCCTGACGGTCTGATAAAAGATTTGATAACTCTGAATAAACGCGAAACTGAAAATACCGAAGATACAAGATTTGTATACTTTGATATATTTATGACGTTGCTGCAAATTATTCCGAAAACAGTTATATTTATTGAAGATTTTGATAAAATTGATGCAAGTTCTTATGATGTTTTGAAATTTATATTCGAATCATTTGAACAGCTTGATGTAAGTTTCCTTATAAGTTATGATAAGAAGTTTTCTTTGCACAGAGACTGCCATTTTCTTTTAAGTAAACCTTACTACACAGAGATTAATCTCAAGCCTACCCCTTTTGAAAAACTTATTGAGGAAAATAAGATTTATTACCGTAATATTCTGGATAATTTTTATTTCCAGCGAGTTGCCAAGTACGCTTGCGGGAGTATTTTGTTTATAGACATTGCAATTCAGTATTTGATAGAGTCAGGGGTTTTTTCTGCAGATGAAGACAGCATTGAAATGATTAATCCTAAAACAATAATTATCCCTTCAAATTTGTCAAGGCTTGTTGCAAGAAGGTTAAATCTTTTACAGGATGATGCTGATGCAATGAAGTTTTTGACGTCAATTGTGCTTCTCGGTACTCGTATTGATATGAATACTGTTGCAAGTCTAGGTTATGAACATCAAGCTGAGATTATAGAAAAACTTTCCGATATGGGTTACATTTATGAATATAATAACTGTTTGTATTTCCCTAATTATAATCTTTTGCGCGACAATCTTTTAACGACTATCAGTAAAATTTATCTTGAAGATGTTGCACATGAACTTTTTGAAAAGGTTTTTGTGGAAGGTATGCCAAGTCCTGCAAAAGCTTATTTATACGGGCTTTTGGATGATACCGAAAATGAGAAAAAGCAATGGGAAGAACTTTCTGAAATAAATCTTTCTCTAGGTGATTTCAGTTCATATTTAAATTGTACCAACAAAATACTGCAACTTTTAGATTTAAATAAAGAACCAGAGCAGCAAGCTGCTTTGAGTGAATACAAATTGAAGTTATACGAAGATATTTCTAACAATCTTTACGAGTATGTTCCGGAAAAAACATCAGAAATCGCGGAAGAAACTTTAAAAAATCTTGAAAAAGCAAAAGATGTTGATAAAATAATCTTTCTATGCAACAAGATGATAAACGGTGCTTTAGATACGGGAGATTACAACCATGCATTGGAACTTACCCATAAAGTACTTTCTCTATTGCCTGTTTCTTCGCTCAACCCGGCGGATGCAAATTTTAATACATACTTTTTCCTGATGTCATTGATTCATATTCAGATCCTGTTTAATGTCGGCGCTTTGATGGATTCGCTTGACATAGGGTATAAAGTTTTGAACATGATTAATATGCAATCTATAAATGTTTTAAAGCCCGAATATATGACGGATGAAGATTTTAAAGCATTAATAGTTGATTCTGTCGGATATGTTGCATTAGGAAATGTTTTAATTTTATCAGGGAATGTTGCTCAGTTCTTAGAAATTGTGCGTAAAGATTTAGACTTTATACCCAAATCTTATGACTTATTTATTGCTCTTGAGGATTTAATCCATGGACGTCCGATTTCCGTAAAAACATCTGAGGTATCAGAAAGTGACAGATTCGGAAATGCTTTGATTAATATAATAAATGCATTTTTAATGTTTGACGGGGATTATACAAAGTTTGCTGAGCATATTTATAAAGCTAAGATTGCCGCCAAAATAAACCGTCTTCATCAGATTGAACTTTTTGCGGATTTGTTGATCGGGTATGCTTATATTCAGCTTGATTCTTATAAAAAAGCAGATTCAATAATTTACAAAATAATAAAAACCACAAGCGGCAACGGGATGACAACTCTTTTGTATATTGCATGGTACGTAATGAGTGAATTGCATCTGAAACAGAATAAATATGATGTTTCATTTGGTATTATTAATAATTCATTGATTCAGCTAGAAAGAAATAACATAACTAGTGAGTATATTTTATTGCTTTTTAAATACAGTATGTTTAAAGTTATGATGTTTAAGAAGCAGCATGATAAGGCTGAAATTTGTATGGCTCATGCAAAATATATTGCTTCCAAGTACGGTATTAATTTTAAATTTGATACGGATGCCGCCCATTATGTGGCTGTAGAAGATGACGAAACGGAACAGGCAATTGATGAAAATGATGCTTCTGCCGGTGATAATACTGTTTCAGTATCTGATTTTTTGTCTGAACAAGGAGAGTCAAAATGAAAATTTTATTTGCGGCAGCAGAAGTTGCACCTTTTTCAAAAGCCGGAGGATTGGCTGATGTTGTTGGGAGCCTGCCTAAATATCTGGAAAAAGACGCGGAAATCGCTATTTTTACACCTTTACACGGGCTTATAGATCTTAATAAATACGGGATAAAGGAACTGGAAAATTCAGAAATGTGGCTTACTTTTGACCGGATGGGACACAAGTTCAGATTGTTTATGTGTAAGCTGCCTGGTACAAATATTAATGTATTTTTTATTCATAATGACTGGTATTTCTCCTGTTTTAAAGAAGTTTATCCAAAATGGCTTGATCCTAAATATGAACATGAAAGATATATTGCATTTTCACTTGCGACTTTAGAATATGCTAAGCTTTTAAATTTTAAAGCTGACATAATTCATGCAAATGACTGGCATACGGCTATGATTCCTGTATATATTCACAGTAATTACAGATATGATGATTTTTGGAAAAATACCAAATGTGTTTTTGAAATTCATAATCTTGCATATCAGGGTGTCTGGTTTGAAGATGTTCTGGATTTTGCAAATATGCGCAAAGACATTGTATATAACGAGTGGGGTGTTGAGCATTACGGAAAAGTAAACTGGATGAAAGGTGCAATAAATTACTCGGATAAAGTCGTGGCGGTTTCGCCTTCTTATGCAAAGGAAATTTTGACCGGTGAATATGGCGAGGGGATGGATTATACTCTCAGAATGAACCAGCACAAATTAACAGGAATCCTAAACGGTATAGATTATGACGTTTTTGATCCTAAAACTGATAAATCTATTATCAAGAGATATGATGTGAAATCACTCAAATATAAAGAAGATAACAAGAAAAAAGTTTGCGAAGAATTCGGGCTTAAATATAATCCGGAAAGACCGATGTATGCTATGATTTCAAGATTAGTCGGTCAAAAGGGAATTGATTTAATACGTCAATCTGAAAATGAATTAAAAAGTCTTGATGCTGACTTTGTATTTCTGGGCAGCGGAGAAAAGGATTATGAAAATCTTCTTATATGGCTTTCAAATAATTCTTTGAATATACGTGCTTATATTGGTTATCGCGGTGATCTTGCAAACCAGATTTACGCGGGTAGTGATTTTTATTTGATGCCCTCAAAATTTGAGCCCTGCGGTTTGAGTCAGTTAATAGCTATGAAATACGGATCTCTACCTGTCGTTAGAGCTACCGGAGGACTGGAAGATACAGTTGTTGGATATCCGTTAAATGATTCTACCGGATTTAAATTCTGGGGATATTCGGGATGGGATATGATGCAGGCTGTTTATTGCTCGCTTGGGGTTTATCAGGATAAATATACATTTAATGCTATGCGTAAATCTGCTATGGAATCAGATTTTTCTTGGGGAAGGAGTTCGCAGGCATATCTGAATATGTATAAGGAAATTTTAAAATAAAATTTGCCCAATATTATGTTTTGCGGGCATAATATTAGTATGGAAACTAATCTGAGAAAAGAATATGTAAAATTACATATTTCGTTGATTCTTGCCGGGTTAACAGGTATTCTCGGTAAATTGATTACACTGAATGCGATATATCTTGTGTGGTACAGATTATTGATCTCTTTCGGCATATTGTATTTAATTTTGTTTTTTATCAAAAAACTTCCTAAAGAACAAATTAAAGATATTATAAAAATGTGCGGATTGGGTATGCTTTTAGGGCTACATTTTTTATTCTTTTTTGCAAGTATAAAATTTGCTAATGTTGCTGTTGGTGTCGTTTGTTATTCCCTTGAAGGATTTTTTACTTCAATTTTGGAACCGCTTATTTTAAGGAAACCTTTTAGCAAAAACAATGTTTTATGCAGTCTGATAGCAGTCGCCGGTATTGGTTTGATATTTCATATAGATACACATTTCCGATTAGGAATTATTCTGGGTGTCATTTCTGCATTGTTAATTGCTTTGTATACAATTTTAAATAAAATATGTGTTGTTGAAAAAAGCTCTGTAAATATGTTATTTTACGAACTTTTCGGCGGAACGCTGTTCCTTTCGGCAGTGGTATTTGCTTTTCTTTTATTTGGCAATATGAGTTTTGAACTGCCGTCATTAATGAGTTGTTCTTACCTTTTTATATTAACATTTTTCTGTACAATAGGTCTTTATATTATACAGATAAGACTTTTAAGAACTCTTTCGGCATTTACCGTCAGTTTGTACGGAAATTTTGAGCCTATATACGGAATATTGCTTGCAATAATATTTCTTGGCGAAGGCCAGGAGTTATCCGTATCATTTTATACAGGTATGCTGTTAATTCTTCTTTCGGTTTTCTGGCAAGCATTTATTTCTGCCGGCAAACATCTTGAAAAAGGTTATTAGCAGCCCAAATTCGACTGAATAATAAAGAATTAATTATAGATTTTTCTTGTTAAATCCGCTTTTCTAATTCTGACATTTTGAGGCGTAATTTCAACAAGTTCGTCGTCACTGATATATTCCATACATTCTTCAAGTGACATTTCCTTGTGAGCCTGTAATGTTACCATTACATCAGCGGTTGCACTTCTCATATTGGTTAATTTTTTTGTTTTGCAGATATTAACAACGATATCCTGAGGCTTGTTGCATTCGCCGATAATCATTCCGCGGTAAACTTTTGTTTTTGGGGTTATGAAGAATACGCCTCTGTCCTCATATTGAGCCAGAGCATAAGGAATTGCTTCTCCCTGCTCGTGTGCAATAATAGAACCGTTTCTCTGGCGCGGAATATCGCCGGCATAAGGTCTGTAGTCAAGGAATGTATGGTACATAATCCCTTCGCCGCGGGTCATTCTAATAAATTCGCTTCTGAAGCCGATAAGACCGCGTGCCGGAATATGGAAAACCATAACAGTTCTTCCTTTGTTGTTATTCATTTCTTTCATTTCGGCTTTTCGGCCTGAAAGCCTATCTATACAGCTTCCTGCATAACCTTCCGGAACATCTACAACAAGATTCTCATAAGGTTCGCATTGTACTCCGTCAATTGTTTTATAAATAACTTCCGGTTTGGAAACCTGAAATTCATAGCCTTCACGGCGCATTGTCTCAATTAGAATTCCAAGATGGAGTTCGCCTCTGCCTGAGACTCTGAAAACATCTGTACTGTCTGTATCTTCTACACGTAAACTTACATTTTTTTCAAGTTCATCATAAAGTCTTTTTCTTAGCTGTCTTGATGTAACGAATTTCCCTTCAGTACCGGCAAACGGGCTGTCGTTTACTGAAAAATTCATCTGCAAAGTCGGTTCATCAACCTTAATAAGTGGCAGCGGATGAGGATTTGCTAAAGAACAAATGCTTTCACCTATTTGTATATCTGAAAAACCTGCGATTCCGACAATATCGCCTGCAAATGCTTCTTCTATTTCAACACGCCCTAAATCATGGAAGCCGAAAAGTTTTGTAATTTTTCCCTTTTCCTGACTTCCGTCCGCATGGACAACGCAAACCTGTTCCTGTGATTTAACTTTTCCGTTTTCAATTCTGCCGATTACAATTCTTCCTACATAATCGTTGTAGTCAAGCGTTGTAGCTCTGAATTGGAAAGGTTTTTCAGGATCACCTTTAGGCGGTTTAATGTTTTCTAAGATACAGTCCAGAAGCGGAATCATATCTTTTCTTTCATCATCCAGATCTTTTATTGCAAAACCGTTTAAGCTGCTTGCAAAAATGAAAGGAAAGTCTATTAAATCTTCTCTGTCAGTTAATTCCGTAAACAAATCAAAAACTTTATCAAGTGCTGTTAGAGGTTCTGCTGCCGGCTTGTCAATTTTATTTATTACGACAATTATTTTCAGACCTAATTCAAGAGCTTTTGATAAAACAAATCTTGTCTGCGGCATCGGACCTTCTGCCGCATCTACGATTAACAACGCTCCGTCAACCATACCTAATACACGTTCCACTTCTCCGCCAAAATCAGCGTGACCTGGTGTGTCAACGACGTTAATTTTTGTATTTTTATAGTTAATTGAAATGTTTTTGGAAAGGATTGTAATTCCGCGTTCCCGCTCCAGATCGTTGCTGTCTAAAACTCTTTCCTGTACATGCTGATTAGCCCTGAAAGCTCCTGCCTGACGTAAAAGACAATCAACAAGCGTTGTTTTACCGTGGTCAACGTGGGCGATAATTGCTATATTTCTTATATTTTCATTCTGATTTGTCATAATTCCCTGCCATTTATAAGTTGTTTAGTGTAAATTGTACACTTTTATATTATATCAGTAATAATTTATTTGCAAGTTAAGAGTTTGTAAAGATAGCAAGTTACATAAACTATATTATTGGAAGCAAAACAATCTGCTAAAGACACCTTGTTGGTACTTTCTTGTACCGACAAGAAAGTACCGCAAAGAAGCTCCCGGCTTTCGCTCCGTTCACTAATCAATTGTAATTGCTCAACTTAAGCCGGCTAAACTCGCTTATTGGTCATTCTGAACTTGGTTCAGAATCTAAAAATTTTGCGCTCAAACAATAGCCGGCTTGTTGTCGTTTCGCAAACATTGATTGTTCACTACGTTAACAGCCGAACTTTGCATTTGTAGGGCGGCGATAGTGTAACGAGCAATAAGCACAGGCGATGCAGATGTCAAAGGCGTGTATTGTTTGAGTGAAACGAGTTTACACGCCTTAAAGCAGAGCCTTTGTGGATTATTAGCGAGTGAAACGTGTCCGCTGGTTTGCGTCGCTTTTCCATAAAAGCGACCGCCGTGCGCGTAGCACCCACCGGAGGCTACGAAATTAAAATTAGTTTGTGTTTTGCTTCCAATAATATAGTTTATACAGAGAACTTATCTTTTTTATAAGCAATAAACGCAAATGTCAGGCAGCAAAGTCCGAAAAATATTCCAAAACACATTGTTGTTCTGTATGCTGTCAAAAATGCTATGTCATAAACTTTTCCAGATTCAAGAAAAATATTTCTGAAGGTTTCAAACAGTGTAATTGTTACAGCTACACCTAAGATATTCCCCATATTTCTTGAAAGTGCAAGTATTCCTGATGCCAGCCCGACATGTCCGTGTTCAACACTTGTCATAATTGCGTTATTGGAAGGCGATTGAAATAAGCCGTTTCCAATTCCCATTATTCCTGATGCAAGTACAAGCTGCCACATAGTGGCATTTTTATCATACAAAGTGAACATCAAAAGCGCTATGCAGTATACAATTGGCCCAGCAAGGGTTAAATATCTGCTTCCATATTTGCCTGATAATCTTCCTGCAACAGGTGCGATAAATGAAAGCGTTAGAGAATACGGAAGAATTAATAGTCCCGTTACAAGCGGATTGTATTTTAAAATTTCCTGCAAAAAGAACGGCAAAAGTATGCTGTTTGTGTACATTGCCATGTATGAAGTCATTACGCCAAGATTTCCGAACGTAAAAGTTCTTATTTTGAAAAGTGAAAAATCAATGAGCGGATAATTAATGTGGTGGTCTCTGATATAGAAAAGAACACCGAAAATCAGTGTAACAATGCCGAGAATTATAATTTTGAGTGAATTCCAGCCCCAGCTGTGTCCTTCCGATATTGCAAGAAGAAGCGCGAATAAACTTACCGTAAAATAGAAAAATCCCCTGTAATCGAATTTGAAATTTTTTTTGTCGGTAACGCTGTGATGCGGAAGAACTTTATAAGCGTAATAAGCCCCAGCAAGTGCAACCGGAATGCATGGAATAAATACCGAGTGCCATCCGAAATAATTCAGCAGAATCCCTCCCAGAGCAGGTCCGCTCATTCCGCCGATAGCAACCAGACAGCCGTTAAGTCCGAGTGCTTTCCCTCTGCGCTCATTTTTAAAGATTGTCGCAATAATTGCCTGAGCGTTTGAAAGCATTATGGAAGCCCCCAGAGCTTCAAGGCATCTGTAAGCTATTAAAAGTGCGAATGAATTTGCTGTTGTGTTTAAAAATGCTCCTAGTGCGAACAATGAGAACCCTGTTGCATAAAGTTTGTTTTTCGGGAGTATGTCACCGAGTTTGCCGAAAAAAGGTAAAAATACGGTTAATACAAGCATATATGCAATCATAACCCATTGAATCTGTCCCATAGTTACGTGCAAATCAACGGACATGGGGTATAATGCAAGGTTTACAGTTGTTGAATCAAGCATGGCTATAAAGTTGCCGACTGCTGTGATTACAAACATTGTCCACTTTATCTCTTTTGTTGTCATAATCAGTATTTATCCAAATTATATTCTTGTCCGGCTGAAAGCCCAGCCTTGGTTATCATTCTAATGTTTCACCCAGTTTTCAAGAATTCTTAGTGGTGCTCTTGTGATTCCAAGTGCCCATTCGCCTATGTTTTTTGTGATTACGCTTCCGGCTCCGATATTTGTACCTTCGCCGATTTCGACAGGTGCTACAAGCACGGTATTTGAGCCTATTTTTACGTTGTCTTTTAAAATTGTTTTACTTTTTGTTTTTGTAATAGGATCATAATTTGCGGTTATTGTACCTGCTCCGATATTTATGTGAGAGCCCAGCTCGCTGTCGCCGATATAGCTTAAGTGTCCTGCGTTTGTGTTATGACCGATTTTTGCTTTTTTAACTTCCACAAAGTTACCTATTTTGCAGTTGTCATCAATTTCAACATCTCCGCGTAAATGCGCACAGGGGCCTATTTTACAATTTTTCCCAATTTTGTTTTTGCCTTCAATATAAGTTGACGGGTAAATTATTGTATCTGCCCCGATTTCTGTATCTTCGGAAATCCATGTAGAAGCCGGATCAACAATTGTAACCCCGTTATCCATCAATGAATTCAGCTTTCTGTCATTCATTACTTTTGCTGCATAGGCAAGGTCTTTGCGTGAATTTATACCGTAGCTTTCATCGCTGTTTTCAAGTATATAGGCGTGGACATTAAGATTGTTTTTCTTGCCCCAGCTGATAATATCCGTCAGGTAATATTCTCCCTGCGCATTGTTTGGTGTCAATTGCGAGAATGCATGTTTAATTTTGCTCCAGTTAAGCAGGTAGACTCCGACATTAATTTCTTTAACCGATATTTCTTCAGGTGTCGCATCTTTTGCTTCAACAATGCATTTTAAAGAATCATCTTTTTCTCTGATAATTCTGCCGTAATTTGCGGGATCTTCAAGTATTGTACTCATTATTGTAAGGTCGGAATTTTTTGAATTGTGATATTCAACAAATTTTCTGATGCTTTCTTCCGTCATTAACGGCAAATCTCCGTTAAGTATAATTACCTGTCCGTCAAAGTTTTCAAGATACGTACAGGCCATTGAAACAGCATGACCTGTGCCTAATTGCGGTGATTGCAAAATGGTTTTTGTATTAGTGTAATTTTTTTCTACAAATTCCTTTACTTCATCTGCGTGATGTCCTACAATTACAAAAGATTCGGTTACGATATTTTTTGAATTGTCGAGAACATACCCAAGAATTGGTTTTTCAAAGATTTTGTGAAGAACTTTTGATGTATTTGATTTCATTCTTGTGCCTTTGCCTGCAGCAAGAATGACTGATTTAATTTCATTTTTCATACTACTCTCTCCTGTATCTGATATTTTAATCTTACTATTATAGACTATTGCTGTCAATCGGTTTCAGCTTGATAAAAAATTATTGGTATGTTATAATGGATATGTCATATTATAAAAAGGAGTTTTGAAGATGGAAGAAGCTAAGATTGTTACTATTGTTGAGTTTGAACCCTTCGGGGGGGGGGCACTCCTGAGCTAGAGATAAAGACTCATTCGTCCCCAAAACACAAATGTTCCCTAACTCTTGTAAAAATAGCAAATTTATGTCATAATAGTGATATGGAACATCATAGTAATAAATTGTCTTCATTCCTTCACACTTCACTTGTGCACAAATACGGGTTCACCCTTGCGGAAGTCTTAATCACCCTCGGCATCATAGGTGTTGTTGCGGCTATGACTATGCCTACTTTAATAAATCGGACTCAAAATAAGCAGCTGGAAACTGCGTTTAAAAAAGCTTATTCTGTTCAATCACAGGCTTTGTTATATACAAAGCAAAGTCTGGGAGTTGAAAATTTAAACTTGTCTTTCGCCGATTATGATGCTGCGAATAAAGTTTATCCTCATAAAATGGAATTTCAGAATGAATATTATAAACAATTGAAAGTGGCCGGGCAATGTAAATACGATAAGCCTGTAAGAAATTATTCCAATACTGCTGATGCATATATAGATTTAGGTAATCATAATCCAGATCGCCAGCTCCCTGACGGTTCGTGTTGCAGTGTGAATATAAATGGCATGGTTATTAATATAACAGTTGATATTAACGGAGCTAAAAAAGGCCCTAACAGGGTAGGCCATGATATATTTGTTTTCAGGGTAGACAGTAATGATAAGCTTCTACCTGTAAAAATGTCAAAAAAATATACTGAAGATGAACTTAAAGATATAGAAAATAACTTTAATTCCGAGCATTCGGATGTTAATTCAACGGTTTCTCAGGCAGGCAGCCCCTGTTCTGTTGATTCATCTCAGAAAGGCAATGGATTGGGCTGTTCTTGGTATGCTATGAATGATATAAATCCTGACGATGAAACAAAAGGCTATTGGGTAAGTCTGCCGTAACTAATGTCAATTATATAAAAAACATTTTACTTTGTGACTGCCGCCTTTTTCTTGCGGGATGCATGTTTTGCATTTGTCCATAACATAAGGGCATCTGGTATGAAATTTACACCCCTCAGGCAAGTCAGCCGGAGATGGTAAATCCCCTTTCAGAACAATTTTTTTGACTGCTTTATTTAGTTGGGGAACAGAGCTTAGAAGTGCTTTGGTATAAGGATGAAGCGGGGTTGAAAATATATCCGCGGTTTTTCCGCTTTCGACAATTTCTCCGAGGTACATGACGGCTACCCTGTCAGCAAGATATTTTATTACGCTCATATCATGCGTAATTAAAAGGAAAGTAATTTTGTATTTTTCATTAAGTTCTTTAATTAAATTTATAACCTGAGCTTGAATGCTGACATCAAGAGCACTTACCGGTTCATCCGCAAGAATAAATTCGGGGTTAAGCACAAGAGCACGTGCAATTGCTATTCTCTGTCTTTGCCCGCCTGAAAACTCATGTGGATAAAGTTCAAGACAGTTCTCATCAAGTCCGACAAGTTTAATTTTTTCTTTTACGATTTCAAGTATTTTTTCCTGTGTCAAATCGGTGTTTATTTCAAGCGGTTCTTTCAGAATATCAACTATTTTCATTTTGGGATTGAGGCTTGCATATGGATTTTGAAAAACCATTTGAACATTTTTTCTAAACTCTTTCATTCCGGTTTTCGTAAGCGAGAAAACATCTTTATCACCGAAGAATATTTTTCCGGATTTTGCTGGCTCGAGTTGTATTAATGCTTTTGCAAGTGTGGATTTGCCGCAGCCGGATTCACCGGCTATTGCAAGTATTTCACCTTTACAAATATCAAGTGAAACTCCGTTAACTGCATGGATTGTCTTTTTACCGCCTAAGATGCCTTTGTCAGATTTGTACTCAATATATAAATTATTTGTTTTTAACAGAATTTTGTCAGCCATAAAAGGATTTTAGCTTACTTTCATTATAAAATCAATTATACAATAATACAAAAAGTCCCGCTAATAAAATTATTAACGGAACTTTCGTTTATGCGATTTGCTTTTCGGGCTTGCTTAAAATCTAGTTATTACTCAATACCAGTCTGAAAGTGGCAAGATTTTTAATCGAAAGCATTGTGTGTTTGTTATGCTGATGATCAGAAATATTAAATATTCTTATAATACGTTGAATTTCTTCCAAGTCTTTTCTTGAATTAATTTTGTAAACATTATTTATGGGGTCTGATACTACAGACATTAAAGTATTCAATTCCTGTTCTTTCATAAAACCTTATCCTCTTTCCTGTATATTTATATAAAGGATTTTTTTATATAGAAATTGCTTTTTTAGGGTAATTATGCTTAATATTTGTTAACAATTAACAAGAGAGATTTTCCTTAGCCCGCTTCCATAATATATCATATTCCCTAAAATTGTATTCTTCTAACGGCTTTTCGGCTAATTCTTCCATTTTGCGGAAACGTGCCTCAAATTTTTTATTTGCCTTTAAAAGTGCCTGCTCTGCATCAATTTTGTTCCATCTAGCAAGGTTTACAACCGCAAATAAAATGTCACCCATTTCTTCTTCGGCATGTTCGGAATTTTTTTCTTTAACAGCTTCTTTGAATTCCGTAAATTCAGAGTGTATACACTCATAAAGAGAATTTTCATCAGGCCATTCAAAGCCTTTTTTGACTGCCCGTTTACTTATTTTTTGCGCGCTCATCAGAGCTGACTGTGATTTGGAAATACCGTCCATGGCTGATTTCCTGTGAGGTTTTTCTTCTTGCTTTAATTTGTCCCAGTTATTCAAAATATCCTGAGTTGAACTTACTTTTGCATTCCCGAAAACATGCGGGTGGCGATGGATAAGTTTTTCATTTAATTCTTTTGCAACATCATCAAGATTAAAGTCACCTTCATCGTCTGCGATTTGTGAATGTAAGAGCACTTGCAGCAGTACATCTCCCAATTCTTCTTTTAGATGCTTTGTGTCTCCTGAGTTCATAGCATCTACTGCTTCATAAGCTTCTTCAAGCATGTTTGGACGTAAAGTCTTGTGTGTTTGTGCTCTGTCCCATTCACACCCTTGCGGTGAACGTAAAGCCCTTACTGTTTCAATTACTTTATCTAAATTTTCATATCCCATAATTTGTATCCTTTGTTTGTTATTTTACAACTAAAGTATAAGAAATTCAAACAAGAATACACCAAAAGGTTGAGCCATTATAAAAATTATGATGATATCCTTATAAAGTCGATAAAATATGAAAGGATAAGAACAATGGCAAATTTATCAATCCCATCAATTCGTGAACGTTTGTTCAATACAAGCAAGCACGAAACAACCACTCAGAGAAATTCTTCAAATCCGTTTGCTGCTTCTTCATTTAAAGGTAATGTTTTGACCGCAGACGTATTTGAATCATCAACAAAGAAAAATGATCAGCCGAGTTTTACAGGAAAGCTTAAAGCGAGCGCTTTAGTCGGCTCTATTTCAGGAATCGGCGAGAAATTTCAAAACATTATCGATTCTGTAGTATCATTTGGCCACAGAATGAAAGATAATGTTGTAAACGGCTGGAACAAACTGAACGGTATTGAAATTTCTTTTGCTCCGGCTAAAGAAAAAGCTGTTTCTATTTACAATTCTGTGAAAGATGTTCTTGGAACTTCCATGTCTGACTTGATATCAAGCGGTACTACTGTAAAATCAGTTGCGAAGATGGAAGATATGACTGCAGCAAGACAGTTGTTAACCGATAATATTGCGGCATGGGAAGCTGCAGCTTAATTAGGGAGGTTTTAAGAAAATGGTAGATAAAAAGATTGTAAAAAATGTAACTAATATTATAGAAGGTTTGGGAATGAATGAAAATCCCGAAACTATTTCTATTCTTGAAGATGTAGGAACAAATTCTAAAATTGATGCTATAAGAGAAATGACATCACGTGCTCTTGTAAAGAAAAATGTTCATGATTCGTTGAAAATTGTTATTACCAATAAGGGTAAAGGCATTAATGACATGTCAACAGTTGTTGCTATGAGCACAATTAATGAATTGTTATCATTGAATGATAAAACTGAAGCTATTAAAATTCTTGAAGATACAGTAAATATGCATTCTGATGAAGAGGTCAGAGACAATGCAAGATCTGTGAAAGCTTTAATGGCACTTTCATAGATTCAATTCTTGTTAACCCGGCAAGAAGCATTATATTAAATTTGCCAGATTTTATATATAACTGAAAACCTGTCTGATTATCAGACAGGTTTTGTGTATTGAATATATCTTATAAATATGTTATAATTTCTCAGGAGGTAATTGCGAATGAAAAAAGGTTCAAGAGAATTTTTGCAGAGCTTCGGGGGGGGGGGCACTCCAGAGCTAGAGATAAGTCAAGATGTCAGGAAGTCAAGCAATTTAAATTTCGTAAGATACTATGTCACTAAGGCACTAATAAGTATCGTAAAAATTTTTCCTCTCCCGGGAGAGGGGTGCTACGCACGTAGATCTGCCGGTCAGTCAACGCAAATACTCTTTACTCTTGCAAAAGGTGCTACGCACGTAGTCCTACCGACCAGCCAACGCAAATCCGTCTTTACTCTTGCAAAAGGTGCTACGCACGTAGATCCGCCGATCAGCCAACGCAAATACGTCTTTACCCTTGTAAAGGGTGCTGCGCACGCAGCCCTATCGAACAAGCAGCGCAAATGCGCGTTTACATTGCCTGAGGTTCTCATCACCCTCGGTATTATAGGTGTTGTTGCGGCGATAACAATGCCTGTTATAATTTCAAAAATACAGGACAGGCAAAATATTACAAAGTGGAAAAAAGCTTATTCAACTGTAAGTAATGCTTTTAATTTAATTATATCTGAGAATATTACGGTATGCAGGCAAGGCACCTATTCTAATGGTAAATGCAGTATGCCTTTAGACTCGTCAAATAAATATGGCGGAGATACTTTTCAATATTCAGAAGAATTCATAGAAAGATTTAGAGCAATTTTACAACCAGTATCTGCGTGTTACAGATATATAGACCCAAAATGTGATAATGATGGATTTAGTTCTCATATTAAATTTTATTGGGCTGGTATATCAATTGGTAGTACTGTATATGGAACTTTAAAGCTACCATATAATGAGCGAAATCAAACTCCTGTCGCAGTTTATAGTTTGGCAAATGTTGCATTTTTATTAAAAGATGGCAGTGTTGTATATCTTGGCGGCACCCATGGCGGTCCTTGGATATCTGTTGATGTAAACGGAGCAGCACAAGGGCCAAATCAAATAGGACGCGACTTTTTTATTATATCGGTATTTAACAACAAAATTTTACCTCTTGGAGCTGAGGGAACTTATAATAAAGACGCAAACAACGGAAAATGTGAATGTTCAAAGGATGCCGGGACCGAAACTATGACATATTTTGCCGGAGCCGGCGGAGTTGGTGAAGTGGTTTCAGGCGGGTGTTGTTCTGCAGAGTATCTGCTTAAGTAGTGTTGCATTACTCAAGCGCAGTGTAGTTTTAGAGAAATTAATTGAACGTAAATCCATCGGCTTTGAGTCTGTCTATAACTTCCTGAAGCTGTTCATCCGAACATACAAATGACAGTCTGAAAAAGCCTTCGCCGCATTCTCCAAAAGCATTACCCGGAACAAGAACTACGCCTGATTTTTTTAATACATCTTCGCAAAAATCAAAAGCTGATTTGTATCTGGCAGGAATTGGCAGCCACAGGTAAAATGTTGTATGGGGAACCGATTTTTCATCAATAGGCCAACCGAGTTCTTTGAAACCTTTTACCATTATTGCCTGTTTTCTCTTATAACCTTTGTTGCCTTCTGTAATATATTTATCCCCGTCTTCTGAATTTAAAATTTCAGCGCAGGCTTTTTGAAGTGCCTTAAATATACCGTTGTCAATCGTTGATTTGCCTTTGCCGAAACGCTGAACTACATCTTTGTTCCCGCAAACCCAGCCTAAACGCCAGCCTGTCACTGCATATGGCTTTGAAAAACTGTAAAATTCTATACCGATATCTTTTGCTTCTTCTATTTCAAATATACTGAATGGTTTTTCATCCTCTTCAAAATATAAATCACAGTAAGCAGCATCTGAAACAAGCAAAATGTCATGTTTTTTGCAAAAATTAACTACAGTCTTAATATAATCTTTGGTCGTGCTTACTCCCATAGGATTGTTAGGGTAATTTATAAATATTGCCTTAACATTTTCCGCTTTGTAACCGTCTTTTAAAATTTGGTTATAAATCGCTTCGACATCAGGTTTATATTCGTTTTCTGCTGTCAGAGGCATTGAGTAGGCTTTTGCACCTGAGCATTTTATAAATTGTAAATATGATGCATAGCACGGATCCGGAACCATTATAACATCTTTTTCAAATTCGTTTTCTTTTGGAGTTGTAATAAATCTTACCAGATTTGCAATGCCTTCTTTTGAGCCTACGAGTGAAAATATTTCTGTTTCGGGATCCATATCAACGCCGAAACGTTTTTTCATTCTTTGTGCTATTGCTTTTCTGAAATATAATTCCCCTTTAGGTGTTGAATATGTATGTATCCCGTCTTCGTCAAGAATTTCTTTAAGTCTGTTAATTAAAACTTTTGGCGGGTCGGCAGTTGGAGCACCCATTGAAAGAGAGATAGGCGTTCTGTTTTTAGCTTTAAGTTCCGGTGTTAATTGAGTTGTAATTTCTTTTAGGCGAAACATAATATATGTATCAAGTGACATTACTTCCTTGTTAAAAAGTTTTTCTAAATTCATTTTTATCCCCTCTTTCTTAATTCTCTGATATCATCTGCATTGGTCCGTCAAGAGATGCCGTTACAAATTGTTTTGTATAGGCGTTATTTTGTTTGAGCATGTCATCAGGCGTACCTTCGTATACAATTTTCCCGTCATAAAGCATAATAACCCTGTTGGCAGTTCTTCTAATTGTTGACATCTGGTGGGTAACCACAATTGATGCTGCATTTGTTTCTTTTTTCAGTCTTACAATATAGTCTTCAATAAGTGTTGAAGATATCGGGTCAAGCCCTGATGTTGGTTCGTCATAAAGAATTGAATTAGGTGCAGTTACGATTGCGCGTGCAAAACTGACACGCTTTTGCATACCGCCTGACAGCTCCGACGGAAATTTGTTCTCAATTCCTTTTAATCCTACTAGTTCAAGTTTTTCTGCAACTATATTTTTAATTTCTTTTTCTGTATATTTATTTCTTAAATCTTTTCTTTCTTTGAGAGCAAAAGCAATGTTATCCGCGACGTTTAAGGAATCAAATAATGCCGAATACTGAAAAACCATTGCTATATCACCTTGTGAGGTGATGATTTCTCCACTGTCCGGAGTTATAAGACCGCATATCAGTTTCAGTATTGTACTTTTACCGGAACCTGAAAAACCAACTATTGCAAGAGTTTCTCCGTTATCTACTTTAAAAGATACATCATTTATAACGGTTTTTTCACCGAATGTTTTTATTAAATTTTTTACTTCGATACTCATATAATTTATTGTACCTCTTTAAAAGAAAAATGCTATAGCAAAGAACATATCCCAGATAACGATAGCGACAAAAGACCAGACAACGGCTTTATTTGTAGCTTCTCCAACACCTTTAGCGCCTCCTTTTGCATAGTAGCCTGTAGAGCAGCTTATAAGAGCAATAGTGCCTCCGAAACAAACTGCTTTTAACAAACATACACACAGATCCTTCATATAGATTCCAAGCCATGCAGAATCGAAAAATGCTCTGTAGCCTAATCCTGAAGTCAGATTTGAAGTTACTGCTCCGGCTATTACACCGACAGCGGAGGCTATAATAACAACCGGAGACATCATAAGCATTCCTGCAATTACGCGCGGCACAAAGAGATATCTAATCGGGTTTACTTTTAAAACTTCAATGGCATCTATTTGTTCAGTAACGCGCATAGTTGCAATTTCAGAAGCTATTGAAGAACCTATCATTGATATTATTGCAAAACCTGACATAATAACACCGACTTCTCTTACAATAAGTATTGTCATCAAAAGTCCTACAAAGTTTCCTCCGCCCTGCTTGACCATTTCAAGGGCAACCTGTGAAGCAACGATAATTGATGTCATTCCGACAATTGATAATGTAATGGGCAGCGATGTAATCCCGAATCTGTAACACTGTTCAATTACTTCACTTTTTTCAATCTGTCCTTTTAAAATAAATTTTGCGACATCAATTCCGTTGAGTGTAATTTTTCCTAATGTGTCCAGAAAATCCGCAAACTCTCTGAACATTCCCGTAAAAATTTTATAAGTGGCGGATTGTTTATAATATTTTTGTAAACTTCCCATTCCTGTATTATACAGGAAATTTTTTTGTAATGCAATTTTATATATTGAATTTGTTAATAAATTCTGTTATAATGGATATGTTATATTATAAAAAGGAGTTTTGAAGATGGAAGAAGTTAAAACTGTTAATATTACTGAGTTTGAACCCTTCGGGGGGAGGGCACTCCTGAGCTAGAGATAAGACAAGATGTCCGGAAGTCAAGCTATTTAAATCTTGTAAAATGTCAATGTAAATACGTCTTTACCCTTGTAAAAGGTGCTGCGCACGCAGCCCTATCAAACAAGCAGCGCAAATGCGCGTTTACATTGGCAGAGGTTCTCATCACCCTCGGCATAATAGGTGTTGTCGCAGCTATAACTTTACCCGTTATAAGTGCAAATGTCCAAAAACATATTTTAAAAAATCAGTTTAAACACGCCTACAACATTATTTTTAACGGATTTCGTCAGGCTGAAGTAAATTTGGGATATCATCCAATGTGTTATTATGGTGATGACAACATTGGTACTGATTGCATAAGATATGATAGTACAGCCGGCATCTGCCTTGAGTACGCCCCTGGTGGAAATCCTACAAATCAAAATAGTGATTGTGCAGTATTTAGACAAACATTATTAAAAACTCTCAAGGTAATAAAAGTTTGCGAAGGCAACGGAGTTGCAGACGGCTGTATTCCTGAGTATAAGGGATATGATACTATAGTTGCGGACAATAACCCTGATTTAGACAATGATGATATACTTCTGCAGACCTCAGGAGCCGCAGCCTGGCGTGAAAATTCTATTCATACCAGAAATCATATATGGGTATTGGCAGACGGTATAATAATTATATGGTATGCTTCTGATACAAAATTATTTGCATTAGATATAAACGGTAAAAAAGGCCCGAATAAATGGGGATACGATGTTTTTCAATTCGGTCTTACTTCTGCTTTAAATAAGCCTTTATGGCTCAGAGGCGGCGGAGCAAATATGGTTGAAAAAGGCGGAGTAGGCACAACAGAAATGATGCAAGAAATAGCAAAATAGTTATTGAAATGTGTATGATACTATTCCATTTATTCCCCAATTTTGCTTTCCGTTATCTTTAATATTTTGAAGATTATATCTTTGTACCTCAACTGATATGGAAATATGCTTGCCTATATTTTGAGTAATTCCTGTAAAAACTCCGGCTGAATTTGTCCACTTGTTGTTCCTAAAATCAAACTGCCCGGTATAATGCGGATTTACATAAATATTTGTACTTTTGCCTACGGGAACATTTACCGAAAGAGGTGAATATCTTATTTGAGTTGTGCCTGATTCTTTGCCAAGTTTTGTTCTCAATCTTGCATTTTGATTAATTATTCCTTGTTTGTCGTAATTATATGTGCCTTTAATATCTACAATAGTTGTAATATCTTTTTTGAAATCGGTTCCGCCTCCTAAGAATAATGCAACAGAACCATCTGAGCGGCTTAATTTTTGTTCATAGCCGCCGACTGTAAAATTACTGCCGTCCATCATTTGATAGCTTGATACAGATACATTTTCTTTTTTTGAAACGTTCATATTTATCCCTTTTTATCCCCTTTAATATATAAACGTTTTTTATTCATAAAAATTGCGTATATGATTAATAAATATTAAAAAAGCGGGTTCAGTTCATATCCCAAACCCGCTTTTTTTTATTCTTGTAGTAATTTTTCAGCAAGTTCCGATTCTGTTCTGCCGTTAAGAGTTTTACTCACTTTTTGCAATTTTTGTGCAATAAGCTCCATATTGTCTGTCCATACAAAGTTGTCAGTAACATATTTTTCTGCTTTGCCAAAATCTCCGTCTATTTGAATTCTTACAATCTCCGCGAGCATTTCTTTAGCAATCGGAACAACTTTATCAATATTTACGTGAATTTTTCCGTCGATAATATCATAAGCTCCGCGCTGTGCAAAATATTTGTTCTGCATAACTGTTCTGACTCTGTGAGCCTGACTCATTGTTGGTTTGGATTTTAGAAAATTATCGGTCATGGTAGTTACAATGATTTGTTTTCGCTGTTCTTCTGTGTACATGCCTAGTTGTGTAAGTAAATCCACAAAAGCAAGAGAGCCCATATCAGCTTTATTTTCTTCAATAATATTTCTGTATTTGCCGAGAGTTTCACATGCTTTTTTAGGCCCGAGAGAGTGAGCATTTTCATGTCCGATTGTAAACCAGTGGTCAGCTTCATCAAGGTAATATTTGTGCTGCTCTTTATCTAAAATTGCATCCAGTCTTTCCTGAAGTTTTTTTATATCGCTTATAAAACGTATTTGTCTGTGGTAGACATTACGTCTTCCGCCTCCTATTGTTAGGGAAAGTTTGTCATCATTTGGAAGATTTTCCGCAAGTGTAATTCCGCCTCTGTATGCTCCGACATCGCCTGTTACGGCAACCAAATCGACATCAACCATTGTTTGTTTTAATTTTACCTGTTGTAACTTTCCCTCGCCTTGAGAAGAGGACTGTAAGGCCGGTGAGGTGTCAACATTTGCAGGCTGAATATTTTGTTCGTATTCGTCAGCATACGGCATATTTTTGGCAAGTATAGGGAGATATTTTTTTATTGCCATTAATGCTTCTGTGCCTTTTTTATTGACGATTCCAACGCGGCCGCCTAAGAAGTCTTTTGGTATCGGCTTAATTCCGTATTTGTTCAAAAGATCTGACAGTTCTTTGTTTTCTACAATTGTGCCGGTCATTTCATCTTCGTAGTTTTCTCTTGTTATTGTGAATTCAAGCGGTGTATCCTGTAATGTTGCCCATTTTTTGTCAGCATAGGCATCAAGCATTGGATCAGCCGTCCTTAAAGCTTTTGCCTGAAGTATTAAATATTCGTTAAAGTCTTTATTTGTTGATTTTTCTGCTGCTTTTTCAAGAAAATCGGCCATTTTTGCAAAATCTTCTTTAAACTTATCAATATAATCAATTCCGATAAGTTCATCTCCGTTTCTTTCTACAACTGAGCGCTGTGTGAGAATTTTTCTCACCTCTTCAACTTTGCCTTCATTAATCATTTTTGTCAGGATGTTATGAAATTCTTCCTTGGATAAGTTTTCCGGGTAAACACCTTTGCCAGGAAGTTCTGTTATGCCTTTAGCAAGATTAATTTTTTCTGACATTGTATCAATTGCGTTTATACCTTTTTGGGCATCAAACAGAATTTTTGTAAGTTCTGCCTGTTTGTTTCCTTTTTCAATCTCTCTTTGAAGAAATTCTTTAAATTCAAGGTTGTGATGGCAGTCAAGCTGCATGTTTATTTTTTCAAGGATATAAGCAGCTTTTACAAGATATTTTAATGCTTCTTTATCCCCGTCTGCCAGTGCGAGATACTCAGGGGCATCACATTTGAGCATTTTTTTTGTTGTTAGATAATCTTTATTTGTGCGTTTTTGAAGTTCTTCCATGGATAGATTAAATTCAAACTCTCTCATTTTTTATCTCCTTTACTTTCAGGCTCATTATACCACATATTAAAATTTTTATATTAGGTCAAATAGAGGAATGCAGTTGAAAATTATCGTAAATTTTGTTATAATATTAACCAGTTAAGAAAGGAGTCTGTATGAAGAAATTGAGTAATTTATCAAGCTTATCTGCCTTAAAACAAGATCTTGTAAACAGCTTGTCCTTCGGGGGGGGGGCACTCCTGAGCTAGAGATAAGACAAGATGTCCGGAAGTCAAGCTATTTAAATCTTGTAAAATGTCAATGTAAATACGTCTTTACCCTTGTAAAAGGTGCTGCGCACGCAGCCCTATCGAACAAGCAACGTAAATGCGCGTTTACATTGGCAGAGGTTCTCATCACCCTCGGCATAATAGGTGTTGTCGCAGCTATAACTTTACCCGTTATAAGTGCAAATGTCCAAAAACATATTTTAAAAAATCAGTTTAAACACGCCTACAACATTGTTTTTAACGGATTTCGTCAGGCTGAAGTAAATTTGGGATATCATCCGATGTGTTATTATGGTCATGACTGGGTAGGAGCTCCCTGTCTAAAATATGAAAACGGCAACTGTGTTCAATGGGGCGAGGCGGAAAATCCTACAAATCAAGGTAGTGATTGCAATGTTTTTCGAAATGAATTGCAAAAAACATTGAAATTAATAAAGATATGTAAAGGCAACGGAGTTGCAGACGGCTGTATTCCTGAGTATAAGGGATATGATACTATAGTTGCGGAAAATAACCCTGATTTTGACGAAGAACAAGTCGGCAATGCAACATCAGGATCTACGAACTGGCGTGAAAATTCTATTCATACCAAAAATCATATATGGGTATTGGCAGATGGAACAATTATTGTTTGGTATGGTAAGGACACTAAGTTATTTGCAATAGATATAAACGGTAAAAAAGGTCCGAATAAATGGGGATATGATGTTTTTCAATTCCGTCTTATTTCTGCTTTAAATAAGCCTTTATGGCTCAGCGGCAGCGGGGCAAGTATGGTTGAAAAAGGCGGCAGTTCTACAAACCAAATGCTTCAAAGTATCGGACAATAGTCACTTGTGATATGTTTCTCCTTTTATAATTTTGAAAGCCCTATAGATTTGTTCAATAAGTATAAGCCGTGCAAATTGATGAAGAAATGTCATTTTTGACAAGCTTATTTTTAGATTCGCACGGTTTGATACTGCTGCTGAAATTCCGCAGGAAGAGCCTATCACAAAAATAATTTCGGAAATTCCGCCATTTGCAATTTCTTCTATCTTTGCTGCAAATTCTTCGGATGTCAGCATTTTGCCATTGATTTCAAGTGTAATTACAAATGACTCTTTTTTAATTCTTGAAAGTATTTTTTCCCCCTCTTGTTCAAGAATTCTTTCCGTCAGATTTTCATCTTTGATTTCTATGGCAGGGATTTCAACAATCTCTAAAGATGTATAAGCTGTTAGTCGTTTTAAAAATTCGTTAATACCTTCTTTAAGAAATTTTTCTTTAATTTTCCCGAGAGCAAGAATTTTAATTTTCATTTTTACCCATGTAAACAGTCTGTGAAGGAAATGCAAATTCTATTCCTTCTTTGCGGAAACGTGATGTTACGTCAAAAAGAAACGCACTTTTTATTTTAACAAAAGTATCATACGATTTTGTTTTGGCATAACCTATGAACCTTATGTTAATTGAACTGCTGTCCAGTTCATGCATAAAAGTGCTGAAGTCATGATATATATCGTGATTTGCAACAGCTGATTCGTTAATAATTTCCATCGCACGTTTTAGTTTTTCATCAGAGGTATCGTAAGTAACTCCGAAGATTACATCAATTCTTCTTTTTTTTGCCCATGATACATTGGATATAATACTGTTTGCTACCATGTCGTTCGGCACTGTTACAACAAAGTTTTCAAGGTTTCGTATTTTGGTGGAGCGAATACTTATAGCTTCAACAGTTCCTTCAAGATCATTTATTTTTACATAATCCCCAATTTTATAAACTTTATCCCCGAGTAGTGCTATTGTTCCGAAAATTGAGGATATTGTCTGCTGAGCAGCAAAACTGACAGCTAACCCTGTGATTCCGAAGCCGGCAATCAATGAAGTTAATGAATAACCGTGGCTTTGTAAAAACGAAGCTATAATTATAAATGCAATAAGAAATTTAACTACTTTCCCGATAGCAGGTATAATATGTTCTACAGGTAACGGACTTTCGCCTGATTTAATAAATTTTTCTTTAAGCTTGTTTGTAAAAATATCTGTCAGCTTAAAAAGTACTATTATTATTACAAGATTTATAATTGTGCCGGCAATAAGGTTGATTTTAAATGCTGTTAATATTTTATCAAACTTATCCGCAAAGGCTAATAATTCATCAAGCATGCACATATCTCCTGCTTAAAATAAAACAAAGTACAAAAATAGCGGAAGACGAGACTCGAACTCGCAACAGCCTGCTTGGAAGGCAGGTACTCTAGCCATTGAGTTACTTCCGCATATTTTTTAATATACTATAAAAATTTTTTTTTGCAAGCGCATATAATTATTTTGGCTAATACTTTTGGATTAGTCCTATTAAATTATAATATATTTTAAAAAGTTATTCTCCCGAGTGGTGAAAACATGCTGAAAAAAGGGTATTATATATACATAAGCTTGTTATATCCAGGCACTTTTTTCGGGGTTGCGACAAGATTTGTTCTTTGAGCGGTTTGGTTTAAAATATAACAAGCTTATTCCCAACAAAATACTATGTACAACATTATATACAGACTCTATGTTTGATATGCAACGGCTTGTCAGGTTTTACCGGACAAGTCTTTTTATTTTATGTATTGAAAACAATTAGGTTTTGTGTTAACTTTTTTTTGTAAAAAAAAAAGAAAATAAGGAGTTTTGTTATGCGCAGAGAAGTTAGGGCAAGCCATATTCTTGTACAATCAAAAGAAGAAGCTGATAAACTAAGAACTGATATATTAAACGGCAAAGATTTTGCAAAAGTTGCAGCAGAAGTATCCCTTTGTCCATCTGGACATGAAGGAGGAGATTTAGGATTTTTTAAAAAAGGTGTTATGGTAAAGCCTTTTGAAGATGCGGCATTTGAATTGAAAGAAATCGGGGATATATCTGAACCGGTTGAAACACAATTCGGGTGGCATTTAATTCAATTAACGGGCTTTATTGATGACTAATATTATTGAAAAAGTGCGCGAGTTTATGAAAGATGAGGGAATTTCGTATCTTCTTGTAAACTCCGCAAACAGATATCTTGAAGAATACACTCCTCTTGACGAAAATTCCCGTTATTTTCTTACGGGATTTACCGGCTCAACCGGTGATGTTCTTATTACTCCTGAAAATATTTTTTTGTTTGTTGACGGAAGGTATCATATTCAGGCAGACCAGGAAGTTGACCACAAGCTTGTAACAGTTGTTAAACTTCAAACAGGGCAAATTTTTCTTGATGAGTTAGCAAAGAAAATTCCTCAAGGAGAGATGCTCGGTATTTTTTCAAAGAAAAATTCTCAAAAACGTGTTGAATATCTTCAAAATAAAGGGATTCAATTAAAATATTTTGATAATGATTTTATCTCTAAGGACGCTGTTTATGACAGCACAAATGTTGTAAAAATTGAAGGTATTTCCGTTGAAGAAAAATTGAAAAATATAAATTATGACGGAGCTGTTTTAATAACAAATCCTGAGGAAGTTTCTTATCTATTTAATTTAAGAGATTTTTCAAAAAATTATTCTGCTAAAATTCGTTCAAAGGCTTTAATAATCAATAAAAGAGCCCGTTTGATAGATGAAATAGATGATTTTGTTGAAAGTTTCACCGGGAATATTTTTGTGGATAAATCAACTATAAATGCCTATGATTTTGCGTTAATAGGTAATAAAGTTAAAATTCTTGAAAATAGTCCGATAAAGCTGATGAAATCTGTTAAAACTGATGATGAAATTAAACACTATAAGGAAGCTTTCAAACGTACTGATATGGCAGTAAAAGCAATAAGAGATTATATTGAAAATAATGATAATATCTCTGAGTTTGATATTGCCCAGCAGCTAGAAAAAGAATTTAAACGCTTCGGGGCAAAGAGTTTAAGTTTTAAGTCAATTGTTGCAAAAGATAAAAATTCTGCTCTTGCGCATTACTCAAAGTGTTCAAAAGATGAAATTTTAAAAGATGGAAGTCTTGTTCTGATTGACTGCGGAGCATATTACGAACATGGGCTTGCAACCGATATCACAAGAGTGTTTGTAAAAGGTGCACCTTCTGAACTTCAAAAACGAGTTTATACAACAGTTTTGAAGATGTTTTTGAATGCTTATAATTTTAGCCTTCCTTGTAAAGGAAACGAAACCGAAAATGCAGTGGATGGATTTAGCATTGATGAATTCTCCCGGAAAATTTATTCTGAAAACGAAATAGAGGGGTTTGTATTTAATCACGGGCTCGGGCATGGTATAGGAATAAGTGTTCATGAATACCCGCCCAATTTGAGCAAAAATGAGATGGCAAAAGTTGAAATTAAAGATAATATGTGTTTTACAATTGAACCCGGACTTTATAATGAAGAACATTTCGGCGTAAGGCTTGAAAATTCCTGCTATATGAAAGATGGTAAAATTCGTTCTTTTGTTCACATGAATTACGAAAAAAAACTTATTGATTTTTCGCTTTTGTCAGAGCAGGAAAAAGAGTGGCTTAAAGAATTTGAGGTTTTATAAAAAATGCATGAAATAACAAGCGTAAATAATGATCTGGTAAAAGAAACCGTAAAACTTCAACAGAAAAAATACCGTGATAAAGAGAACAAATTTCTCCTTGAGGGCTTTAAATGTATTGAAGAAGCTATTAATGCGGGAATTGTGATTGATTACGCATTTGTGTCTGATGTTAAAAAATACGCATTTCTTGCTGATAAGGCTATTTTTACAACCGAACTTGTTTTGAAGAAGATTTCCACAACAGATACTGCTCCTGATGCTGTTGCAGTTGCTATCAAAAAGAATTATGCAATTAATGATTTGAGTGGCGCTGAAAAAGTCGTTTTGCTTGAAAATATTAAAGATATGGGAAATCTGGGTACTATTTTGAGAACATCTGCGGCGTTTGGAGTTGATGCGGTCATTTTGTACGGTAAAGAATGTGCTGATTTATATAACCCCAAATGCGTCCGTTCATCTGTCGGAAATTTATGGAAAATCCCCGTTGTTTATATTGAAGATTTTAAAGAGCTTCAATCTGTTTTTGGCGATTATGAACGTGTTGCAACCCTGCCCCGAGCAAAAGAATTTTTGAAAAATTTCAGCATTAATAAACCGGTTGTTGTAATGTTTGGTTCAGAAGCTGACGGACTTTCAGATGAACTTATTAATTTTTCAACACAAGAGGTTAAAATCGAAATGACATCCAATGTTGAGTCGTTGAACCTGTCTGTTTCATGTGCGATTGTGTTGTATAAATTATTTGTGTAAGGGTAGGTTATATGAAAAAATTTCTGGTATTACTCATTTTATTTTGTTTTTGTTTATCATCAGCAGCTAATGAGCGTGTTAAAAATGAATCATCGGCTAAATATTATTCTATCAGAGTTGATGTGATTGATTTACCGTGGCTGCATGGTTTTGGAAGAATTGATGATTTACAGCTCAGAGCTTCTCAGGATGAATATCTGAGGCAATTTATAAAAAAATTAGCGTCGATGAATTCTGCCAATCATATTTATGCTGATTTTGATAAGCTGCTTTCCATGTGGACTGGAACAACAGAAACAGAGCTGTCAATGCAAAAATTTATCTTGACTAAATTTATGCAAATACCGAAGGAGGAAATAGAGAAGTATAAACCTGAGAATATTCGAAATGCATATAAATTGCTCAAGGATATGCTTTATGTTGACTTTATAGCTCAGACAAGTTTTGGCAAAAATTTTGACATAAACTATGATTACGCTCAAAATAAATTGATTCCCGGTGAAAAAGTATATGAAAATATAATTAAAAATATGACAGACAGTTATTCATATATAGCTTCCTATATAATTTTTCAAAGACTTGTTCGTGACAAAACAATTAATACGGGCAAATTAGCTTCTGCAATAAAACATTTCGGCTATGGTGCGCATTTGATAACTTATTCAAATTCCGGTTCTGATTTGAAATATTTTAAGAATGTAAAATCCGATGGAAAAACACCGCTGCATCTTTTCGGCTCATTAAAAAATGACAGAATAAGCGGAGCAAATACCCCTGATATAATTTATGGTAACAGAGGTAACGATTTAATAAGAGGCGGTTCGGGAGATGACTTTTTACATGGCGGATTCGGGAATGACAGAATTTACGGAGAAGACGGTTCAGATATTCTTGCCGGTGCAGAAGGTTTTAATTTGCTTGAAGGCGGTGGAGGAAACGATATTTATATTTATACAGGCGTTGGAAATGATTCTGTTAAAGATGAAAAATACGGCAAATTAAGAGTTCAACGCTGGTATTGGGATAATAGGATATCGGATTACAAAGACAAGTGGGTTGATAAAGGAAAGATTCTTGTTGACGGGGGCAATGATACCGTAATTTTTTCCGAGCAACTTTCAAGAGAAGATTTTGTTATTAAAAGAAAA
Source organism: uncultured bacterium (assembly GCA_949296425.1). GTDB lineage: Bacteria > Cyanobacteriota > Vampirovibrionia > Gastranaerophilales > Gastranaerophilaceae > Stercorousia. The sequence goes on along the minus strand of CASFPN010000020.1, from coordinate 23,634 downwards.
GGAAATGACCTTGTGTTTACACTTAAAAATAACGATAATTCATTAACACTCAAGAATTGGTATAAGTCTAAGGAACAAAGGATTGAAAATTTTAAATTTTCAGACGGAACGGAGCTGGATGTTGATAAATTATATGAAATAGAACCTGAACATAATGCTATAATAAGATTATTTAAAATTGTATATAGTTTAGTGATATCTGTATTTGCATAATCAATTTTCTCATGTAATTTTTTTATAGTAAAATTATTTTATGGATGTTTTGGAAGTTAAAAATCTCTGGAGTGATGTTAAAAATGATTTAAAAGAAAATGTTCCGGCCCCGGCATTTCAAATGTGGATGGATGCATTGGAACCGGCAGACTATGACGGAAATATTTTTTCGCTTCTAACTGTTCATTCGCTTGCCCCTCAGGTCATAAAAGCTAACTATGACAGCCAGATATTAGAAGCATTAAAAAAAGTTCTCGGCAGGGACGTATCATATCAGATTACGTTTGACGCAGAACTTGCAGACAAGTATCAAAAAGAAAAGAAAAAAGAACTACAAAAGGCGAAAAGAACTCTGCCCGAAACAGAAGAATCAAAAATTCTTGATAATCTTGCTCAGATGCAGTCTTCTGCTAATTTGAATTTGAAATATAAATTTTCAAACTTTGTGGTAGGTGAAAACAGCCGTTTTGCACATGCTGCAGCTTTTGCAGTTGCCCAAAATCCTGCAAAAAAATATAATCCATTATTTATTTACGGAGCATCAGGACTTGGAAAAACTCACCTTATGCAGGCTATAGGGCATTACATTATTTTTAATAAACCGAAATTAAAAGTTAAATATATTAAAACTGAAGAATATGTTAATGAACTTATAAAAAATATTCAGTGCGGCGGTAATGACAGAAACAGCAGAATGGATAAATTTCGTCAGAAATACAGAAATGTAGATGTGCTTTTGATTGACGATATACAATTTTTGGAGAGTAAAACATACACTATGGAAGAGATTTTCCATACCTTTGACAGCCTGCACAATAAAAATAAACAAATAGTAATAACTTCCGACAGGCTTCCTAAAGATATTCCGACCCTTCCTGACAGGTTAAGAACACGTTTTGAGATGGGGTTGATGGTTGATATTACGCCTCCTGATTTTGAAACAAGGGTTGCAATTTTGAATAACCTTGCAGAACAGGCAAATGTTAAAGCTGATTTTGATGTTTTTGAATATATTGCGAAAAATTTTATTAATAACGTTAGAGAGCTGGAAGGAGCATTCAATAAGGTCAGTGCTTATGCCGATATTGAAAAAACGGAACTGACACTGGCTTTTGCTAAAAAGGTTTTAAACTGTGAAGCTTCACGTCAGGAAATTACTGTTGAAAAAGTTGCACGAGCTGTTGGAGAATATTATGGTGTCTCTTTAAATGATTTTTTAAGTGCAGCAAGAAATCAACGAGTTTCTTCTGCACGGCATGTTGCCGTTTATTTAGCCCGTGAGCTTACTCAGAAAAGTTTTGAAAATATAGCGGAATTTTTTAAGAAAAAACATACTACCATGCTTTATTCTTATGAAAAAATACGGGATGATTTAAAAACAAATAAGAACCTTGACCAGGATATTGCTGCGATAAGAAGAACTTTAAGGGAGAGCTGATGTACGATTATATAAAAGGGATATTAGCAGGAAAAACGAATTCATCAAAGGGAACTTATGTTACTGTTGAAACTTCTGGTATCGGTTATCTTATTGAAGTCACAACACGTGATTTCTCGCATATACCGGATGGCGATGTAAAAATTTATACTGTTTTATTACACAGAGAAGACAAAATGAGCCTTTGCGGTTTTCTGCACAAAGAGGACAGAGATATATTCAATATCTTGACATCAGTATCAGGCGTAGGAGCCAAAATGGCATTGACTTTACTTGATGAATTTGAATCCTCAGAGCTAATAGGTTTTGTGATAGACGGCAATTATAAAGAGCTTACGCGCGCAAAAGGCGTGGGCCCCAAACTTGCTCAAAAAATTATTCTTGAGTTAAAAGATAAATTGATGAATTATCAAACAAAAGAACCCATAAAGATAACATCAATTACTCCCGCAAAAATTGACGACAGGGCAGTTGAAGATGCGCAGATGGTTCTTGTATCTCTGGGCTATGAAAGAAAAGAAATACAGAATGCGATTTCAAAAGCTCTTGCAATACTGAACGATAAGGCATCTGCTGAGGAAATTTTAAAAGAATCGTTAAAGATTTTGTCTGTTTAAAACTTTCCTGTAAATTTTGTTTTATAAAATCAATGCAATAAATGCCGCAATAACCATTGCAGGTCCAAATGGCATGTATGTTCTGTTTTCGGGATGCTCTCTAAGCCCCTTAAAGATAAGAAAACAGGATACAAGCCCGAGTATTGCCAGTACAAACGAACATATTGTATAAATTATCATTGTATCCGGAGTAATTAGCCTGTAGTGCTGTAATGCGAAAAATGTTACTGCAAAAATTACAAATATCGAAAAAGCAAGGAGTGTTTTCCAGTCTTTAGTTTTAACAAGTCCTTTTACAAATATTGGAAGAAAAATTACCACCTGTATCAATACTCCGAGCCCCAGTATTACTATAAGAGTTTGCCAGCCGAATATTGCACCCAAAGCTGCTGCAATAAATGTATCGCCTTCGCCAAAAGCTCTTGTGCCTGCAACCAAATAGCCGGCACGTGCACAAATTTCCAGAATTAAAATACCTGCAATAATTCCGAGAATAGAATTTGTTATAGGATTATTCAGTAAAACGTATTTTGTAAATTCTAAAGTCGTTCCGGCATAATGCATCTGTGTTACTGCAATTACTGTAACTATAACCGCATATAAAAGTCCGAGTCCGACGAGAATGTATGTATGGAGATCATAAACAACTTTTTCTTTTATATCCGTGCCTGCTATTACTATAAATAATGCAGAAACAATCCATACATAAAGCGTTTGAAAACTTACACCGAATTTCATAAAAAGCAAAGTAAAAATTATGCCTGTCAAAAGTTCTACAAGAGGATACTGAATGCTTATGGGCTCTTTGCAAAAAGCGCATTTGCCTCTCAATAAGATATATGAAAGCAGCGGAATGTTATGCCACCATTTCAAGGGAGATTGGCATTTCGGGCATTTTGAAGCCGGAAATACAATTGATTCTTCACTCAAAGTTCTCAAAATTACTACGTTTAAAAAACTTCCGATACATAAACCTGTTATAAATACGAAAGCTAATATTACAATTAATGCTCCCATTAATATCTCTCCTTTAATTCTCGTCCTTAGATTTAATTATTTGATACATTTTACTGATTGCTTTTTTTAATCTTCTTGAAACCTGCATCTGGGAAATATTTAATTTCTCCGAAATTTCACGCTGATTTAAGTCTTGATAATAGCTTAATTCGATAATTTTCTGTAAGTCCGCAGGTAGTTTTTTAATTGCTTCTGCAAGCATAATTTTATTTTCATAAGAGTTCATAAAATCCTGATAATCTCCTGCCGGAATTTTATCAATTAAAGTTAAATCATCATCATCGACTGAAGATATAGCCTGATCAAGTGATAAAGTACTTTTACACAGTTCAATTTCCATAACCTCATGTATTTTTTCTACCGGAATACCTGCAACATCTGCTATCTGATCTTCTGTTGGGTCTTCAAAGCCTTTCCCTTTTAATTGCTTAACGGCAGAGCTAATCTTAAATACAAGTTCCTGAAGCTCTCTGGGAGCCTTTATCATTGATGCTTTATCCCTTAGGTAATGCTTAATTTCTCCGCGTATAAAATAAGATGCGTAAGTCTTGAATTTGGCATTTTTATCCGGCTTAAAAAATTCAATGGCCTTAATAAGTCCTATAGATCCGACTTGAACCAAATCTTCATTGGATATGCCTGATTGTGCAGAAATGCTTCCTGCAATTTTTTTTACCAGATGCATAGCGTTTTCAACAATATTAATATGCAGCATTCTTCTTTTCTTTTCATCCTGACAAGCCTTATAGGCAAGAATCTGCGAATCTATATCATTAAATTTTTCTTTACTATCCAACAAAATTATCTCCAATCATTATTAGCATTATATCATAATATTTTTATTTTAGAAATCATTAAATTTATGTAATATTTTTTTCTCATTCCGTTTTTTTTGTGGTAATATTAAAACATAATGGAGTAGAGAATATGATTACAATTAAAGACGTTGAGCATGTCGCAAAACTGGCAAGATTGGAATTAACAGAAGAAGAAAAAGAACTTTACACAAAACAGTTAGGTGATGTTTTAAAATATGTTGATCAAATGAACGAGGTTGATACGGCACATGTTAAGCCAATGTGTCAGGTTATTGATTTTTATAATGTGATGCGTGAAGACAAAGTTGTTCAGGAAATCAGCAAAGAAGAATTAATGGCAAATGCGCCGGATGTTGAAAACGGTTTCTTTAAAGTGCCGAAAATCAACTAGTTTGTTAGGGGTAATAGTTGAACGGTCTACTTGTTAAAGATTTAAAATATATAATTCATTAAACTCTTTAACTGTTAAACTAATAAGGGGATAATAATGACTAAATACATATTTATTACAGGCGGTGTTGTAAGTTCTTTAGGAAAAGGTATTATAGCAGCATCTTTGGGAAGATTATTAAGAGCAAGAGGTTTTTCTGTTATTAACCAGAAATTTGATCCTTATATAAATGTTGATCCAGGAACAATGAGTCCGTTTCAGCATGGCGAAGTTTTTGTTACTGATGACGGAGCGGAAACGGATCTGGATTTGGGGCATTATGAAAGATTTACGGATACTTCGCTCGGGAAATTTAACAATGTTACATCAGGCAGTGTTTATCAACATGTTATAAAAAAAGAACGCCGCGGTGATTATCTTGGTGCGACAGTTCAGGTTATTCCGCATATTACAAATGAAATTAAAGCACGTATTGTGAGTGCGACAAAACAGTTTAATCCTGATTTTCAATTGATAGAAATCGGCGGAACAGTAGGCGATATTGAAAGTTTACCGTTTGTTGAAGCAATAAGACAATTTAAAACAGAAGCCGGCATTGGTAATGCATTGTCCATACATTGTACATTGTTACCTTATCTTCCGACCTCCGGCGAATTGAAAACAAAACCATCGCAGCATAGTGTTAATGTTTTAAGAAGTTACGGTATTCAACCTGAAATTCTTGTTTGCCGTACTACAAGACCAATACCTAAAACAGAACGTGAAAAACTAGCGCTGTTCTGTTCGGTTGCAAAAGAAGCTGTTATTGAATGTCGTGATATGAAAAGTATTTACGAGGTCCCTCTGGCGCTTGAAGCGCAAAATATGGCTTATGTTGTTCTCGATATGCTGAGAGTTCAACAACGTAAAGCAGATCTGAAAGGGTGGGAAAAACTCGTTGACAGGATTAAAAATCCTAAGAAAACAATAAAAGTTGCGATTGCCGGAAAGTATACAAAACTATCTGATGCCTATATATCGGTTGTTGAGTCTTTAAAGCATGCCGGTTATGCCAATGAGGCTGCTGTTGATATTAAGTGGATAAATTCTGAAGAATGCATGGATGAAGCTAAATGTAAAGAACTTATGAAAGATATTCAGGCTGTTGTTGTTCCCGGCGGTTTTGGAATTAGAGGAATTGAAGGTAAACTTAATGTTATTAAATTTGCCAGAGAAAATAATATTCCTTTTTTGGGACTTTGTTTGGGAATGCAGTGTGCCGTAATTGAATATGCCAGAAATGTTGCAGGGCTGAAGGGGGCAAATTCAACTGAATTTGATGAAAATGCACAGTATCCGGTTATTGATTTGATGCTTGAACAGAAAAATGTTCACGCTTACGGCGGAACAATGAGGCTTGGAGCTTATGAGTGTATTTTGAAAAAAGGTTCCAAAGCTGCTAAAGCATACGGCAAAGAAGAAATTTCCGAACGTCACAGACACAGATATGAAGTTAATAATGAATATATAAAACAACTTGAAGATGCCGGTCTGGTATTTTCAGGCATGTCGCCGGACGGAATGCTTGCGGAGGTCGTTGAATTACCTAAACTCGACTGGTTTGTGGCATCCCAGTTTCATCCGGAATTTAAGTCCCGTCCTGAACACCCGCATCCTCTATTTAAAGGCTTAATTGATGCGGCTGTTAAGAGGATTTCATAGTGTTTTCTAATGAACAATTAAGCAATTTTTTTAAAAATATCCGGTTTCATTGTATAGCTATTATTGCGGTGTTTTGTTCTTTGTTTACATTATATATACCTTTAGTTATTTCTTTAATTATTCTGGCAAATGTTAATTTGTTAAAAGATTTTTATTTCGTTATTATAATGACAATTTTATTTGCGGGAATTATATTTTGTGTTTTATATAAAGGTTATAAAAGCGGAAAATATATATGGTTTTTATCTTTAATACTTACTTTATTGCTTTTATGGAATATAATCGCATTTATATGTAATACTAAAATAAGTGCTTGACCAGACTGTTTATTGGTAGTATTCTTAAATATACGGACTACATTGGGGAGATCATTAATGGAAGATAATAATATTTTGAAAAAATTTACCACCGTACAATTTTTGAATTTTGCTTTAGGATTTTTGGGACTACAGTTTGCTTGGCAGATGAGAATAATTTTATCAGGGCCTGTTACTGAAAGTCTTGGAGCTTCCCCGTTTTTATACGGGTTGATATGGCTCGCAGGGCCGTTTACGGGAATGGTTGTCCAGCCTATTGTCGGTGCATTGAGCGATAAAACAGTATCTCCTTTCGGAAGGCGCCGACCCTATCTTTTAGGTGGTGCTCTACTTGCTTCAGTTGCATTGTGGATTTTCCCTAATTCTTCAACTGTTGCTGATTTTATTCATAATTTTACCGGAATAAATCTGCCTCCTTTAACTGCGCTTTTTATTGCAGCAATAATGATATGGATTATAGATGCATGCGTAAATGTTGCTCAGGGACCGTATAGAGCACTTGTTCCGGATGTTGTGCCGGAAGAACAGTACTCAATTGCAAATTCTTATATCAGCCTTGCTATAGGTTTAGGTTCTGTAATCGCAGCCGGTACTGCTCCGTTTTTAAAATGGGCGTTCGGATATCAGATGTCAATAGAAGCCCAGTTTATAATGGCAGCTCTTGCTTTTACGCTTGCAATGACTTGGACATGCATAACTATTAAAGAATACCGCTCAAGAAAAGATATTATAAAAGATGTTGCTGTCGCTGATAAGATAGAATCGTCTTTTTTGGATTCTTTAAAAAACTTTTTTGCCATGTCTCCTGAAGTGTCAAAAATCTGTACAATGCAATTTTTTACTTGGATAGGTACTATGTGTATGATGATATTTTTCACACAGTATGCTGTCCATACGATATATTGCGTTCCTGATTTGACAACTGTGGATGAATTTTCCAGAGAAACTTTTTCCCGGGCAATGTTAACCGGAACAAATTTTTCATCTGTTTGTTTTGCAATATTTAACTTGGTATGTTTTCTTGTTGCAATTCCAATAGGGGTTTTGTCCGCGAAGTATACTAATAAAAAGGTGCATATAATATCTTTGATAACAATGGTTCTTGCATATTTGGGCATGTTTTTTGCAAAACAGCCTAAAGCCGTCGCAGTTTTAATGGGAGTTGCAGGTATTGGTTGGGCTAGTATTTGCGCTTTGCCTTTTGCAATGCTTTCTCAGTTTATTAAAAAAGGAACGGAGGGTTCGGTAATGGGTATATTTAATATATTTATAGCAGGACCTCAGGTATTTGTATGCACTCTTGTTGCTTGGATAATTTCAAAATGTTCATTTACAATGGGCTCTGATTATATAAATTATCACTGGGAATATGCATTTTTAATAGGTGCAATATGTCTTGCAGTCGCAGCTTTTGTTGCAAAAACCGTTAATGAAAAGGTTTAATATATGAAAAGGAATAAAAAAAGAATTCTTTTAATATATCCACCGTCACCTGTTTTGAATAGAGAAGATCGCTGCCAGCAGCCCACAAGGGATTTGATTGTAATCCCCCCCTTGCCTCCGTCGGATTTGATGTATCTCGCAGCTATAGCCGAAAAAGTAGGCCTGACGGCAATAATTCGGGATTATAGTCAAGGGGGTGATTTCGAATCAGATTTAAAAGAATTTAAACCGGATTATCTTGTTGTTAATATTGCAACCCCAACACTGGAACATGATATGGAGGCTGTGAAAAAAGCTAAAAATATCTGTCCTAATGTTATAACTATTGCTAAAGGTGCTGCTTTCCTTACTCTTGCCGAAAGGATAATGAAAGAGCATGATGCTTTGGATTTTGGAATTTTAGGGGAAGCTGAAGAAACTTTAAAAGAAATTTTACAACGAAAACAAAAAGCGGATATTTTAGGGATTTATTACAAGGAAAACGGTGATTTCAAATTTACAGGAAAAAGACCTTTTATAGAGGATTTGGATTCTCTGCCTTTCCCTGCACGTCATTTGGTCGATAATAGTATTTATAGACGTCCGGATAATAATAAGGTGCAGGCAACAATCAAGGTTGCCAGAGGATGTCCTTTTCATTGTTTTTTCTGTCTGGCAACTCCAGTATCCGGTGCTAAAGTAAGACGAAGAAGTCCTCAAAATATTGTTGCGGAAATTAAAGAATGTGTTGAAAAATATAATATAAAAAACTTTTTATTCTGGTCTGATATTTTTAATCTGGATAAACAGTGGACTCTTGATTTGTGCAGGGCAATTATTGACAGCGGTTTAAAAATTACCTGGTCTGCAAACACACGAGCTGATACTGCAGATTTAGAAATGGCTGAAATGATGTATAAATCAGGCTGTCGTCTTGTAAGTATCGGAGTTGAAAGCGGTTCGCAATACATGCTTGAAAAGATGGGTAAAAAAATTACCCTTGATGATGTAAGAAGAACAGTAAAAGTTTTTAAAAAGGCTAAAATAAGAATTTATAATTATTTTGTTATCGGGCTTCCGTGGGAAACAGAAGAAACTGTCGAAGAAACTATTCGTTTTGCAATTGAACTTGACAGTGATTTTATAAGTTTTTACACAGCAACACCGCTTCCTGGTACAAGATTTTATAATTACGCAAAAGAACATAATTTATTTGATAAGGAAACCTCTTTTGAAAATGCTTACTACTACCCTGCAGTTAACACTCATGCCCTATCAAAAGATAGAGTATTTGAATTGCATAAATCCGCAATAAGACGTTTTTATTTAAGACCTTTATATATACTGAAGATGCTCTCTCGCATTCGATCTTTGGAGGAAGTTAAAAATTACTTTATTGCCGGAATGAATGTATTATTAAGAAGATAATTACTAAAAAAGAACTCTTTTTACAATAAAAAGAGTTCTTTTTTAGTATAACCTGATAAATTTAAATCTTGAGTATAAATCCGCCTTTGTCAGCGTTTTCAAGTTTGTCACCTTCGATTTTTGCCCTGAGGTTTTTTATGTATTTGTAAACATAATCTCTTGGCAAATCAAGAAGTGCTGCAAGATCCTTTGCATAAACAATTTTGCCTTTATTTTGGGCAAAATGATCAAAAACTTTTTGCTCTCTGTCTGTAAGCGCTTTATTAAAGACAATTCTGACTTCATCTCTTAGTGAGTCTGTTTTTTCATCAACGACAGCTTTTTTAACTGTTTTTTTAGTTGTAGCTTTTTTAGTTGTTTGTTTCGCAGCTTTCTTTTTTGTTGATGTTTTTGTCTGTTTTGCCGGAATTTCTTCCGCAATCATTTTATGTATTGAAAATGGACTTGGTGCAATTTCTCTTTCGCGTTCATAACTACGTTCAGCTATTGCACTAAGTCTTTCAGCATGGGGCTGTTTCCAGTCATCTTCAGATGAAATAACAGGTTTTCCCTTTAAAACGATATCTATTAAATCATTTGTAGGCTTAGCCTCTTCTATTTTTTTCCCTAATCTGGCAGCATATTCTTCCAATGTAATCTTTTCTAATGAGCTTCTCCATTGTTTAATCTCTTCTTTGCTCAGATATTCCGACATTCATTAATCTCCTATAAACTATAATATGTGTCTCATTACTTTTATAATGTAGCATAAACCATGCCTTATGGCGCAAAATGTTTCATAACGTAAATTTTTATGTTTATTATTTAACATTTGTAAAATAAAAGTCATATTTCATATATAAACGGTATAAGAATAGGATATTAAATCCTATTACGCATTTCTGCCCTACCATGAATTAAAGTTCTCGCCGGCCTTCAATAGCCTTTGCAATAGTTATTTCATCGGCATATTCAAGATCCGCTCCAACAGGGAGGCCGAATGCAATGCGTGAAATTTTTATACCGAAAGGTTTTATTAATTTGCTTAAATAAAGGCTTGTAGCTTCTCCCTCAACAGACGGACTTAATGCAAGAATAATCTCTTTTACCTCGGTATTTGTAAGCCGGTTAAGAAGTTCTTTAATTCTGATATCATCAGCGCCAATGCCGTCCATCGGAGAAATCAAACCCTGTAAAACATGGTATAAGCCTTTGTATTCATTTGTTTTTTCAATTGCGATTAAATCTTTAGTTTCCGCGACAACACAAATTGTGGATTTATCCCTTTGCGCAGAACAGCATATTTCACATGGGCTGGATGAAGACAAATTAAAACATATTTCACATGTTTTTGTGTTTTCTTTTGCATCAATCATGCTCTGGGCAAATTTTTCTACCTCAGTTAATGGCATTCTAAGCAGATAGAATGCCATTCTTTGGGCAGATTTCGGACCGACTGAGGGAAATTTTTGAAAATGTTCAATCAGTGCCGCTATTGATTTTGGGTAAATCATTATAAATTCAGCCCCGGAATATTTATTCCGCCGGTTACGGCTTTCATTTTAGTTTCCATTTCTTTAGATGCCTTGTCGCTGGCATTAAATATTGCTGTAGATATTACATCTTCGAGCATTTCAATCATTTCGGGATCAACCGAATCCGGAGCATCCGGGTTTATTGCCTCTGCACTCAATGAAATAGATTTAAACTTACCCTGACCGTCGCATACAACTTTTACGGCTCCGCCTGCAGCTTCGCCGGTAATTTCTGTTTTAGCAAGTTCTTCTTGCGTATCTTTTAATTTTTTTTGCAGACTTTGCGCCTGTTTCATCATTTGCATAATGTTCATAAGTTTCTCTCCTAAGTCTTAAAATATAGCAATTCTTTAACATTTATTATATAATAAAAATATGCAAAAGTACACTTATGTTGCTGAATCTTTAAAAAACGGAAAAATAATGCGCTGGACTTTTATGCCGTTGAAGGTTTTTATTGCTCCTATGAAATTTTATTCCAAACAGGGGCAGGAATACAAATACCGACAAATGGTTATCAGAGCGCTGGATGAATGGCAGAATGCAACAAAAGGTAGAGTTGCTTTCAAAGTTGTCAACACACTTTTGGAATCAAACGTTAATGTTGATTGGAAAAGAGTTGAACGTAAAGCTCTCGGACATTGTTACTTTAATTATGATGGTTCAAACAGACTTTACAGCGCGGAAGTTGCTATCGGGCTGACAGAAGGACTTGTTCATGCAGATTATATGGATGAAGGAGAAGTTTATCATACTATTTTGCATGAAATCGGCCATGCAATAGGTTTGGGGCACAGCCATAATCCGGCGGATATTATGTACACACCCCATCAAAAAGGTATAAACTCCGTTTCTAAAGGAGATGTATTGACTGTTAACTGGCTCTATACACTCCCCCAGGGAGCTACAACCGCTGAAGTTTCCTCAAAATACAGCATAGGTGGAAGTAATATTGATGAAATTATCGCTAAGTTTATAAACAAAAAAACTCCGACTGAATTTGAAAAAGTAAAAGAATCAATAAAAATACCTAAAAGAGATTTGTTGGAAGAACAGGAAGCTATTGCAAATCTCCGAAAGTATCATATGGCGCTTCAAAATGTTCAGATTTCGGAGGATATGAAAAAATTTTTTCTTAATAAGCGGACTGATCGTTAATTTGGTAATCAATCCCGAATTTTTTAAATAAACTGTTAAAATAATCTTTGTTATCTAATATATTTTTACGTGTCAATACCATATCAAATCCCGGAATAATTTCATATACAGGATTTTTGTTTAATTTAAATTCATTTACTGTTTGGAGGTATTTGTAAAGGATACTGTTTCCCTCTTCAAGAGAATTCTCGCTTTCAGGTTTATTTAGCCACTCTTGCGCTAAATCGCACACTTCTTTAAATCTATTGTCGCTTCTTTTTGAGAGAATATCATCAGTTATATAAGTTTTCAGATCTTCAATGCTTGTTAATGCGGGTCTGAATTTAAATTTTGAATGAAAATAAACAGCCTGACCAAGTGAATATAATTCAATTTTTTCGATATTATTTTCAAGCATTGTAATAACTTCACCCAGCTTCATTACAGAACCTGCGCCGCGATATTTTTTTCGTTGAGAAATAACATCTATATTACCGTTATACAATGTTGTATCATCTTTTAATGTAAGAGTGCTGCTGCCGATTCCATTAAAATCATCATCATCAATTTTTATAGAAAAATCAGTATCTGTATAACCGTTTTCTATCCTTACAAAATAATCACAATCTTGAATTTTTTCATTTTTAGGTCTGAAAGTGCAATGTATTTCATCAAATAATTTGAATTGTTTAAACTTTCTGAATGAAAGACCCAAAAATGTTGCTTGATTATATGAATTATATTTTACATTATTAATTTTCATTATATTTTTCTTAAAGTTCGTAAATGTAAAAAATTGCTATTAAATTTTTTTTGAGTATAATGAGTTTGTATTAAAAATATTTTTTCAAGGGATATATAAATATGACAGTACAAGATTGGTTTGAAAAACGTAAACAAGCACAAATTCAAAGGCGTGAGCTGGAAGGCAGGGTGGAATTGGATATGGATCCTAATTTGTGGACAAAGTGCGTTCACTGTGATGCCCAGCTTTTGAAAGAAGATTTGGTAAAAAATGATATGGTTTGTCCTTTATGTGACTATCATTTCAGAATTAATGCAAGAACACGGATTAAACAGCTTTTTGATGAAAATTCCTTTGAAGAGCTGTTTAATGATATTAAGCCGACTGATCCTCTTGAATTCGTAGATACCGAAAGTTATAAAGACAGACTGAAAAAAGCTCATGAAAAAACAAATCTGGATGACGCTGTAATAACCGGTATTGCCGCAATTAAAGGAAATAAAGTTGCTGTTGCCGTTATGGATTTTGATTTTATGGGCGGTTCAATGGGAAGTGTTGTCGGAGAAAAAGTTACACGAATTATTGAAAAAGCAATAGAATTAAGATTACCTGTTCTAGCTATAACTTCATCAGGTGGAGCAAGAATGCAGGAAAGCGCATTAAGCCTTATGCAGATGGCAAAAACTTCCTGTGCAGTTTCAAGACTTGACGATGAGGGCCTTTTATATATAAACTTGTTGACAGAACCGACATTCGGCGGTGTTACTGCGAGTTTTGGCATGCTCGGTGATATTATTGTTGCTGAGCAAGGTGCAAGAATCGGTTTTGCAGGACGTCGTGTTATTGAACAGACAATAAGACAAAAACTCCCTTCTGACTTCCAGACAGCCGAGTATTTATTGAAGTATGGTCAGGTCGATGTTGTTTCCTCCCGTAAAAATTTGCGTGATACGCTGGCTAATATTTTGGAAATGCATAAAGTTGGACAATAAGAGGATTTTAAATTATGACAGCAGTATTGGATTTTGAAAAACCGATTTTAGAAATTCAGGAAAAAATTGAAGAATTAAAGAAAATAAGTTTGGAGTCAGGCATGGATTTAGATAAAGAAATCGAAACTTTTGAACAGCAGGCGGAAGATTACAGAAAAGAACTGTATTCAAATTTAAAACCGTCGCAAAAGCTTCAAATTGCAAGACACCCGGAAAGACCAAACTTTATGGATTATGTTAACCATATTTGTGAAGATTTTATTGAACTTCACGGTGACAGGGAAGGAATGGATGACAGAGCTATAATAGGTGGTTTGGCTAAAATTGACGGAAAGCCGGTTATGATTATCGGTACAATGAAAGGTAAGTCAACAAAAGAAAACCTTGAATACAATTTTGGAATGCCTCAGCCGCAAGGATACAGAAAAGCTTTGAGATTGTTTAAACATGCGAATAAATTTCATATTCCTGTTGTTACATTGATTGATACCCCGGGGGCATACCCTGGTATAAGTGCCGAAGAAACTAATCAAGGCGGCGCTATTGCTGTTAATCTGCGTGATATGGCAAAACTTGAGGTTCCAGTTATTGCTATTATTACAGGAGAAGGATGTTCCGGTGGAGCTTTAGGTTTGGCAGTCGCAAATAAAGTGTTTTTGCTTGAACATGCTTATTATACTGTTATTTCTCCAGAAGGATGTGCTTCTATTTTGTGGCGTGATGCTTCAAAAGCTGCAGAAGCTGCTGATGCATTGAAAATTACCGCACAGGATTTGTTAAAATTTGATATTATAGACGGTGAAATTAAAGAACCTGTTGGCGGTGCTCATACAAATTATGATGAGGTATCTGCCAATATGAAAAAGACTATTCTTTACAGCCTTAATGAACTTTCTAAACTGTCATCAGCGGATTTAAAATTACAAAGACATCAAAAATTCAGAAAAATGGGTGCTTTTCTTGAAGGTTAGGGGTTACAATGCAAGAAAAGCAAGCTGTTTATACAGAGTTACAGATAAAAATTAATCCCGATATTGAAGATATTGTATCTGAGTTTTGTTTTGAAAATCTTCCCTGTGAAGGAGTTGTTCTTGCAGAAGAAACCTATAAAGATTTGGAAATGATATCTACAACCGAAGGAACTTTAAAGGTTTTTCTTAATCCGGATAGTCATTCTGAACTCGTTTCTGAATCTCATATAAGGAAAATTTTAGCGGAGGAACGTGAACTTTTAAAATCACGCGGACTTTCGGATGCGGAACTCGGAAGCTGGGATTTTGTAATTTCAGATAAACCTAATGAGGATTGGTCAAAAAAATGGAAAGCAAAATGGGATATTACGCATGTATCAGATAAAATTGTGATAGTTCCTGATTGGCTTGAATATGAAGCAAAACTGGACGAAATCGTTATAAGGCTTGAACCAGGCTGTGCTTTTGGAACCGGTACACATCAAACAACTCAGCTTTGCATGAAAGCAATCGAAAAATATATGTCTGAAGGGGCTAAAGTCGCTGATATCGGTACAGGATCCGGAATTTTAGCTATTTGTGCCAAGAAATTTGGCGCCTCTTATGTTTACGGTTGTGATAATGATGATACAGTAATTGATATTGCAAAAGAAAATTCCCTAAAAAATGATGCTGAATGTGACTTTGAATTAAATACGGCAGACAAAATATCTGAAAAATTTGATTTTGTGCTTGCTAATATTCTTCATAATGTTTTGGCTGAAATCATGGGTGATTTGAAAAATATTATGAACAACGGTGCAATTCTTGTTTTATCCGGTATTCTGGATGAAAAAAAGTCTGTCGTACTAGAGGCTGTAAAGAAACATAATCTGGAATTGATAGAAGAAGCTCATCAAGATCAATGGGTAGCTCTGATTCTAAAAAAAGAGTTTTAATGTATTTGAGTGGCTTCTCTTTTGGGTTTTGAGCTGCAATTTATGACGATTTTAAAAGGAGGAAAATATGACTAAGACTGCTATAATTATTCCGGCAAGATACGGTTCATCGAGATTGGAAGGAAAACCACTGATAAAAGTTGAAGGCAAACCTATTATTCAATGGGTTTATGAAAAAGCTCAACTGGCAAAACTTGCTGATATGATTATCGTAGCGACTGATGATGAGAGGATTTTTAAGGCTGTAGAAAGTTTTGGCGGAAATGTTGAAATGACTTCAACAGAGCATAAATGCGGCTCTGACAGAATAAAAGAAGTTGTTATACGTCATCCAGAAATTGCTTATATTGTTAATCTGCAGGGTGATGAGCCTTTAATAAAGCCGTCTGCTATTGATGAAGTTATAAAAAATGTTAAAGAAGATGAAAATGCTGATATTTCAACTCTCCTTCGTTTAATTAAAGACGAAAAAGAACTTAATAATCCGAATCTTGTTAAATGTGTGCGTGATAAAAAGGGTTTTGCACTGTATTTTTCACGGTCTAAAATACCTTATGAAAGGAATCCGATAACAGGTAATTTTTACGGCCATCTTGGCATCTATGGCTACAAACGTGAAGCATTGATAAAGATGACCTCACTTGAACAAACCCCGTTAGAAAAAACCGAAAGCCTTGAGCAGTTAAGAGCACTGGAATGCGGGATGAAAATAAAGACTTCTATTGTTGATTTTATACCTGTTGGTATTGATACCCCAGAAGATCTTGAACATTTCAGAAACCTGGTATCTAAGACTGTATAAACATTTTGCTCGGATTGATATGGAATAAATCAGCTATTTTCAAAAGCATGTTCAGACTGACTTTTTCTTTCCTGTTTTCTACTCTGCTAATGAATTCTCGAGAACAGCATAATTTTTCAGCCATAGATTCTTGTGAAAGTTTTGCTGACTTCCTTAATTTTTTGATATTAGCTGAAATAATTTCATGATATTTTTTATCTTTATCTTTCATATTATTATTTAAACTTTATCTTACAATTAATACTATGAAGAAATACATCACCTATGTGTCTATTCTTAAAATTCAGACAATCGGATAAATTTTTCAAAAAAAGTACTTGCAATTTTTCGTAAATTAAATTAATATATAGATACAAATATTAAAGAAAATAAATATTTTGTAATATTTTATGTTTGTGTTATATTTTTGTTAATGGTGTTAGATTATTTGAACAAAGGAAATGAAGACTATGACTGAAAATACAGAAATGCCTAATGAAACGGAAGATCGTCAAAGAATACTTTTAGCTGATGATGAAGCTAGTATCAGACGAATATTGGAAACAAGACTGAAAATGGCTGGTTATGATGTTTATACTGCTCAGGACGGTGAAGAAGCCGTTGCGGCATTTAATAAGTATAACCCAGATCTGGTTGTTTTGGATGTTATGATGCCTAAAATGGACGGTTATGGTGTTACCAGAGAAATCAGAAGAACATCTGATGTTCCGATTATTATTCTTACCGCATTAGGTGATGTTTCTGAAAGAATAACAGGATTAGAACTTGGAGCAGATGATTATGTTATCAAACCTTTCAGCCCTAAGGAGCTGGAAGCACGTGTTAAGGCAGTTTTAAGACGTACTAATAACAGAGAAACAGTTACTCCAGCAGGTAAGGTTACAAAAAATGTTATTACAACAGGTAATATAAAAATTGATACTGCACGCCGTCAGGTATTCAGAAAGAATGAAAGAATACGTTTGACAGGTATGGAATTCAGCTTATTAGAGCTTCTTGTAAACAATTCCGGGCAGGCTTTTTCCAGAAACGAGATATTACAGCATGTATGGGCTTATCCACCTGATCACAGAATTGATACGAGAGTGGTTGATGTTCATATATCAAGATTACGTTCAAAACTTGAAACTGATCCTGCAAATCCTGAGCTTATACTTACAGCGCGTGGAATAGGATATATGTTTCAGAGAATAAGTTAAAATATCATAATATAATAAGAAAGAAAGTTCTGTCATAAAAAGGCAGAACTTTTTTTAAGTGAAATAGTCTTGATTTCAATAATGTTTATGGTAATATAAAAATGTAACTAATGGCGTCTGTCGTCAAGCGGTTAAGACCTCGGATTGTGGTTCCGATATGCATGGGTTCGAATCCCATCAGACGCCCCATTTTTGAGAGCTCCCGAAAGGGAGTTTTTTAATGCGCATGATGAGGGTGAGAACCCATCAAGGCGCAGCCTTTAAAAGGGTTCGAGCGGGAGGCGGCAGAGAGCGGAGTGTTTTGCAAAAGTATGAGATACTGAAGCAAAACACGCAGACTCGTTTAACGCCGCCGAGCAAGACAATCCCATCAGACGCCCCATTTTTAAGAATAGACCCAAAAGGGTCTTTTTTGTTGCAAATGTTGAATTTCAGAGTTCGAGCATTTTTGAAAAAATGTAGTAACCTCTAATGGGATTCGAACTCTTTAAAGTTGTTGTTTATATCCCAGATAATTATTGATTAGTTCTAATAATTCTTTATAACTTTTTATATCTTCATTTGGAGCATTATTTTTCACTAAATTACCAATGTGACCTTCCACTAAAAATTTCAATAAATTCATTAAAGCTAAAGTTTGTTCTTCCTTAGTTGATTCACTGTCCTCTATTTCTATATCAACAGTAATTCCATCGATTTCGCATCTTTTTATTAATATATTTATTGTATAATGATTTTTAGAAATAAATCAATTTGAACATTGAATAATTCAACACAGGGTAAAAGATGCCTTTTCTATGGAAACTGACTGACATTTTAATTAGACTTTCGGGTTAGTTCCCGACTAGAAAGGGGGTCGATATGGATAATTTCAATTTAGCATTATTTTTAATCTTTTTGATTTTATGCGTATTAAAAAACGGCTCTCATCTTAATAGATAAGAACCGTTAGACTTTCTACAAGGCATCCGGTAGCTTGAGAAACTACCACCCTGTGTTTCTATTATAAATTATTTATTTTTATTTTTCAACCCCGTTAATATAATTTTCTATGTCCGAATAAAGGATGATTATTTGCGGAGATGATAAAACGGGTTGTAAAGTTTTGTTAAAGAGTTCGAACAAAGTCCTATCATCCGCCCCATTTTTAAGAATAGACCCAGATGGGTCTTTTTTATTGCTATATCTAAGTTTTACTTTATTTGTATTTAAAAAAAAATAAAATAGCAAAAATTTTTTTTAGCGGATTTAATATAATGTGTATAAATTAACCGGAGAATGAAATGCAGATTTTACCCCAGACTTCAAACAGATATAACCCCGATTTTGGCAGATTTATAAAAATTAAAGGTTCTGCGCAGGATATAAATAGGATTAAACTGAAATTCGATGAATATTCAAATGATTTAAATGTTATTTCTAAAAAACAGGATGATGAAAACTCAATTCTTTATGTTTTTACCGGTGAAACCTATGACAAACTTATTGACCTTATATCGAAAGTCAGTTTTTTCAATTTGAGAAGAAACCCTGAAAAATATATTGATGTAAAACCTGAAAAATTAAAGTTAAAGAAAGTTGAAAAGGAATTAGATAATAAAAGTTTTATTATTTAATCCCTTCAATTTCCAGTAATTTCTTTTTGATATTTAAACCTCCGGCATAACCAGTCAGGCTGCCGTTTGAACCTATAATTCTGTGACAGGGGATAATAATTATAACAGGATTTTGGTTATTTGCCATGCCCACGGCACGGCAAGCTTTTTCATTACCTATAGCTTTTGCGATATCTTTATAACTGGCTGTTTTGCCGTAGGGAACTTTTTTTAATGCTTCCCAAACTTTTATTTGAAACGGAGTTCCATGCAATTCCAGCGGAATATCAAATGTTTGGCGTTTCCCTTTTAAATATTCATCAAGTTCTTTGTATGTTTTTCTTATCAACGGAGTTTCTTTTATTTCAAAATTGAGGAGGTTATAAGAAATATCTGTAATTGCCCCGTTATTTTCAGCTATACAAATTTTGCCTATTAAAGTATCATAAGCAAACTGGTACATTATGATTCCTTAAGATGTTTAATGTGTTTATAAATATACAAAACCCCTAAGGCTCCGAATATAACAACTATGGCAATATCAAACTTATGCCAGATGTGTTTGAAGGCTTCCATATTCTGCCCCATTTTGACTCCCACGTATACCAGAACATAACTCCACACAAGCGAGCCTAAAAAAGTAAGTGTGAAAAATATACGTTTTTTTGCTTTTAAAATTCCTGCAGGAAGCGAAATAAAAGTTCTTACAACAGGCAGCATTCTGCATAAGAAAAAGGCCCAGTCTCCGTACTTTTCAACCCACTTGTCAGCCTCTTCAAGATCTTTGTGTGAAATAAGAAAGTATTTCCCGTATTTTTCAACAAATTTTCTTCCTCCGAAATAACCCAGATAATATGAAGGGATTGAACCAAGTACACAGCCGAAGGCGCCTGCAAATGCAGCTACATGAAAATTCATCTCTCCTTTACTTACTATATAACCGGCAAATGGAAGTATTGCTTCGCTTGGAAGCGGTATGTTGCAGGATTCTATTGCCATTAGCAAGCTTATTCCCCATGGCCCCATAAGTGTTATTATGTGCTCAATAAAGCTGATTAAATAAGATAATATTTGATTTATAAATTCCATACACTCTCCTCTTTGTATAAATTTTTATATAGAACTATTGTAACATGGAATTTCTAAAATATTTTTATCAATTTCATTAAAGTTCTTAATAATTTGCGAAACAGCCGGAATTTTCTTATATATATCGGAGCTTTCCATAGAAGCCATAGCGATAATTTTTCCGATATTGGCTGTCCTAGCAGATTCAATGCCAGAGAGGGCATCTTCAACTACTATGCAATCTGCAGGTGTTAGATTTAAAATTTTTGCGGCTTTGATATAAATATCCGGCGCTGGTTTCCCTGGGATTGTGCCGTCATCGAACACAATTTTGTCAGTGTCAAACCATTTTGCAAGCTGAAATTCTTCAATATAAAAATCAACATTGCTTTTTTCAGACATTGTTGCAATAGTGCGTGGTATGTTGTTTTCTTTCAGATAATTAAGAAATTCAACAGCTCCGGGGGCAAGTACGGTGTTTTTATAATCTTTTCTGCACATGTCGCGATAGACTGCTTCTTTTTCTTCCGCTAGTTTTTTTACTAATTCCAAAGATGGTTTTTCTCCGGTCAGGTAAGCGATAATATCTTCGTTGGTTCTTCCGAACATATAATTGCGCATTTCTTCATCTGTGAAGGGGTAAGGTCTAAGGCGTTTGGAAAATTCACGCCATGCCTCAAGATGTTTTTCGGAATCAAAAAATAGTGTTCCGTTAAAGTCAAAAATTATACCTTTGTACATTGTCCCTCTAAATCTGATTTTCCGTTAATTTGTTGTAATAATCCAAATATATTTTTGCCTGTTTTTCTTTTTTTTGTTGTTTGTATATATATGCAAGATTGTAGTGAAAATCCGCAACAGTATTTTTGAGATCGATTGCTGTCAGGATTTCGTATTTTGCTTTTCCTAGTTTCCCGAGTTTTATATAAGCACATCCCAGATTATAATGTGCATAAGGATATTCGGGTTTTAGTTTTATAACTTTTTTATACTGTTCAATTGCCATATTAGGGCGTCCGTCCTGAAGATAGATGTTGCCTAGATTGTAATATGCTTTATAAAAAGTTTCATCAACCTGTATTGCTCTGTTGTACATAAAAACGGCTTCATCAATTTTGCCTTGATCCTGCAGAATATTGCCGAGTAAAAGCCAGTTTTGCGCGGAGCGTTCTTCTTCTGGTATGCTTAAAAAAAGGTTGAATGCGTTTTTAATATCATTTTCTGCATACAGAATATTTGCTTGATTAGTAATATTCTGAGACTGTTCTGACTGAATAATTTTGCTTACTTCTTTTTTTTGCTGCCATGGTGTTGTTGCAAATACGCAATTTGCAGTTATAAACATGATAAAAATAATATTGAAAAATCTTCTCATAAGAGGATTATAGAATAAATTAAAAAAAATATCCAGAAAAATTTGACTTTTTTTATAAATGGTTCATATTGTTATTGATGTCTCTTTTACTGATTTAATACCCGTATTTTGACTCCTTGATGCGGGTATTCTTTTTTTAATATTTTTTAATAAATTTGCATTAAGGTGAAAAATATTGTTATATTTATATTAATATATTAATATGTAAAAGTATAGTGATATCATATAAATAAAAGCAGGAGTTAAGTAGATGAAAAGATTTTTAATTATGGCTAAAAACCGTATTGCAAGTGCGTTTCAAAGTCGGGGGAGGGGCTCTTCTGAGCTTTTTAAAAGGCTTTTAGAGTCTTATTCATTAACTGAAGTAATTATAGTAATGTTAATTATTTCAGTAATAGTCGCCATAACTATTGGTGTTACTAAGGCAAAACTTGATTCTGTTATTACCTACACATATTATTCAGGGTATGGCACTTTAAAAAATGTTGCCAGACAGATGATTACTGACTATAACGAAAATGATGAAACTTATACATCAACTCTTCCTGTTTATTTATCCGAAGCTCAAAAAAAATCGCAGACTAGCGGATTTGTAAAGTTTTTTAGAAATATAAAGTACAGTATAGTACAATCAGCTTATGCCGCGAATATCAGTACTCAATGTTCATGTTCAGCTATGTGTGATTATACAAACAAAAAATGTTACAGTGCTATTGGCTGTAAAAATTGCGACCCCGGTTTGGTTAAGCCGGGCTGCGGTTATACTACAGAGTCTTGTGCTGCTGAGGGTGGTACACTATTGTTTAAGGCTGATGGAACTTGTGAGTGTAGGAAGGTTTCAATTGTTGAGCCTTCTAAGCCTTCCGGTTGTTCAACATTCCAGAAACAACTGTGTCAAGCACAAGGTAAGACCATAAACCCTGATACTTGTAAATGTGAATGTAATAAAACATGTTCTTCGGGTTTTACCTTGAACAAAGATACCTGCAGCTGCGAATGTAATAAAACATGTTCCTCAGGTTTTACCTTGAACAAAGATACCTGCAGTTGTGAATGTAATAAAACATGTTCTTCAGGTTTTACCTTGAACAAAAATACTTGTAGCTGTGAATGTAATAAAACATGTTCTTCAGGTTTTACCTTAAACAAAAATACTTGTAGCTGTGAATGTAATAAAACATGTTCCTCAGGTTTTACCTTGAACAAAAATACCTGTAGCTGTGAATGTAATAAAACATGTTCCTCAGGTTTTACCTTGAACAAAAATACCTGCAGCTGCGAATGTAATAAAACATGTTCTTCAGGTTTTACCTTAAACAAAAATACCTGTAGCTGTGTATGTAATAAAACCTGCCCGTCAGGTTTTACCTTAAACAAAAATACTTGCAGATGTGAATGTAATAAAACATGCCCAACAGGCTACAGACTTGATGCGCGAATATGCAGTTGTAAATGTAATAAAACATGCCCAACAGGCTACAGACTTGATTCGCGAATATGCAGTTGTCTTCCGGTCGTAATAAATTGTACCGGCGCGCAACCTTGCGGTAAAGAATGCGACACTACAACCGGTACTTGGGTAGATGTTCCCGGATTTGATAAAACTTGTCCGGCCAATTATACCTGGGATGACGAGTCTTGTGGTTGTAAACAAACTTATTTTGAATGCCAAAGTTATGATAGTGTAAATTATTGCGGTTTAATGTGTGATCATTCAACTGGTAACTGGGTTGCTGACCCGTCTGTTAATAAAACATGTTCAAGCGGCTTTACCTGGGACAATTCTACCTGCGGATGTGTATGTAATAAGACATGTCCATCAGGATTTGTTTTAGATAAAAGAACCTGCAGCTGTAACTGTCTCAAGATATGTTCCTCGGGATTTACTCTAAATAAACGAACCTGTAGCTGCGAATGTAATAAAACTTGTCCGTCG
>CASFPN010000019.1 GCA_949296425.1 uncultured bacterium | reverse complement strand
TTTTACCATGTTCGCCGGCATTTGTCAGCCTTTCTTTGTTTCTGCCAGAGCCTTGCGGCTCCTTTTTTACCATGTTCGCCGGCATTTGTCAGCCTTTCTTTGTTTCTGCCAGAGCCTTGCGGCTCCTTTTTTACCATGTTCGCCGGCATTTGTCAGCCTTTCTTTGTTTCTGCCAGAGCCTTGAGGCTCCTTTTTTGTGCTACGCACGTAGGCACCTGTGTTTTGCATTAAATTACATGGTCATTCTGAGGGCAATGCCCGAAGAATCGCAGGATTGTAGTTTTATGAGATTCTTAGCTCTGTAAAGAATGACGATATGTGTAAAAACATTTGACAGAATAATGTATTATTATCCCAATGCTACAACCTGCGAAACTGACATGAATTTCTCTGACTGCGATACCCTGTTCAAAGCATGACAGAGGGGGAGATTCTACGCATTATATCGTTTAAACGATTTTTCTATGTTTTTTGAAATCGTATTTTTTACTGTATCATATTCAGTTGTCAGAGAAGAAATTTCTGTATCAAGGTTTTTCATTTTCAGATCAAGGGTTTCTTCCTTGGAATTCAATTTTGCTTTTTCTGTGTTGTATTTGGCTTCGGCCTGAGCAATGTAAGTTTCGTCAGCTATTTCTTTTATGTACGAGTCTGTTGAGTAATTGGCCTGATAGTAGTAACCGTCTTCTTTGGTTTTTGTGATAAACAGTTTGCCGCTCTGGAGCATTTGCTGAAGATATTCTTTATCTTCTATATTATTATCCTCTGTCCAGCCATTTGCGCATATTTGATTGAACAAAGCATCATAGAAGGTTGCCTGGCCAAGATCATCACTGGATACAGAAGTGTCTGTTATCCAGGTATACTGGTATAATGTGTCACTCGTTACCAGACGGTTATTGGAGGTAGACCCTACTTTAACATAGTATTTCTCAATACCATTCGCATCTGTATCGTTTATACCTTCCATAGCGTCTGCAAAAAAGGTAATAAAAGCTTTGGCAATGTTATTAAGAGATATACCGCCGGTGGTGTGGTCGTTACCGTCATCACCGCCGCCCTTGCCTGAACCTATATAAACAAAGCCAACATGATCAGCAGATTGTTCAACATCCGAGCGCTGATAATATTCATCCCAACTGCCCTCACCTCTGGTCATAGTTCCGAGTTCTGAAAGATATTCATCAACATCATACTCGGTCATTCCTTTATATATAGCTGTATATTGGGTTTCTTCATCTGTATCTTTCTTAAAATCAGCACCAAAAAATGCTTCATATCTTGATTCATTCGGCACAAGTAATTTTTGTGTTTGCGTAAGCGCATATTCAAGAGCCTTACTTGATTGCCCATCACCTAAATCTAAGACTGCAGACAATTCATTATATATCCACTCAAGAAAATTTTCCCCGCCTGAGGAGCCTTCAAGAAAATAATTCTGCATTAAGGAAACACCGTATACCGGACTTTGTTCACCCCTAACACCTTCATAACCTAATATATACTGTGTATCTCCTGTCAACAAGTCAACAAGTGTAAATGAGAGATCTGTTTCGCCATGACTGTAACTTCCGCTTTCATTCGTAACAAATTTTATGCCGTCACGAACATATTGAGGATCATCTTTTGCATTTATTACCTCTTTATCGTCAAAATCACTTCTGCTGATTGTATACTCTTTGCCGTTTTCACCAAGAATTTCAGCCAAATCATAAATATTACCACTGTCAGTTTCAACAGCAACTGTCATCCCGCCTCCAAAACCTGCTGCCTGATTGTAAGGAAGACCTTTAATTGTATCTGCAGTCAAACTGTTAATTAAGCCGGCATCACACAAACCCGTAACAAAAGCATTACGCATAGTTTCAGAAGGCAAAGTACCTAAGCCTTCCTGCGGAATGCCTGCAGCACGAGCTGCGGCAGCGTATTTGCTGTTCAAGGTTACGCGGCCTGATGTATCTGTTAATGTTACCGGCATATAATCGTTCAATACAGAAGGGGTCATTAAAATTCCGTAGCTTAACTGGGTATTTGTATCGCCCGTGCCGTAGTAATCATATATTAATTTGGTTCTGTCTAAAGAATTCTGGTATTCATTTGAAAGCTCAGCAAGCTCTCTTGACAATGCTATCTTTTGATGAGATAAACCCATTGACTGAAATTCACAATCAGATTTCCTGCTTGTGATGCTTAATAATCTTGCTTGTCCCGCTGATAAGCCCATTGAATTACTCCATTTTAGTACTCATGGAGTAACGGCAGATACCCGAAATTCTTTACAATACTTGCCCCTATCCTATCCTATCCTATGAGAATTATATCAAGGGTTTCAGCCATTTTAAATTCGTTTTTACATTTCGTTACATTTGGGAATAAGACCATCTTACTTTATCCATATCGAAGCGTTTTTTATCAAGCTCATTTTTAAAATCCTGAAACAAGTTCAGCAGGACAAAACCTAAATCAGCTTGAACTCATAACTTTCTGACATTCACTCTCCACGGAAACTTACTCACTGATTAGAGAAGGTTAATCAGGTAATTGTATAAAATTTTTGAGATTTTTATGTTAATATTAATAAAAAAAAACGAAAGGGTTTATATGAAAAAAATTATTTTGGCGTTATGTTTGGTATTATTGAGTACACCTGTTTTTGCAGGAAATATGAAACCTGTTTTGAACGACAATCAGGTTATTTATTCGCCTTCCACAAACACCTGGCATAAAGACGGAGTTTTTGAAGATGGAATTGCCTTAACTAAAAAAACTTCTGCCGGCACAGGCAATTATTCCATATATTACAATATGAATAATGAAATTATGCTCGGTTCGGATTACGAATTTTTGTTTAACGGGCGTTTAATCTCCTGTCACAACGCAGATTTAAAAATCTTTGAACTCGTTTATAACGGAAAATTTTTTGAAGAAAAAGAGTTAACAAAAGAACAGATTAAAGAAATTTTCCCTGATGCGGAAATTGTTACAATATCACAGTTTAAGGATCAAAAATTAACCGTCAAAAAACCTGCATTTGAGAAAAAGAAATTTTTACTTTTAAACGATACTGACAAATATTTTTACAAATACTCATTTAAGCCGAAAAGTGTAAAATTTTCTCCGGTAGGCGGACTTTTTAAAGCTTCATCCATAGGCAGAATAACTTTCTCGCACTTTGGTCAGGACAAATACACTATTTACGTAAAGAACACCTTTAAAAAATAAATTATGATTTTCCTGAATTAAGTTTTTTTGAAACCCTGCATGAAATTTCGCAGATTATGAACGGCAGGGACAACGCTGCTGCCATTTTCAATCTTTCGGAAATCTTGCTTTCACCTGCTACTTGAATTTCAGACTGTTTAACTATTTTAGGGGTAAGATTTGTATATTTTATCGGTTGAATTTTCATACAACCATTTTGAAAGTCTTAAAAAATTATTACATCGGACAAAAGGTTATATCTTTTTGAAAATCAATGACGTATTAATTCCGCCGAAGGCAAAGTTGTTTGACATTATATAATCTGTTTTTATTTCTCTGCCCTGTCCTGTGATGTAGTCAAGTTTTCCGCATTCAGGGTCAATGTCGTTTAAATTTAATGTCGGATGGAACCAGCCCCTGTTCATCATTTCAATAGATATAATCGCCTCAATTGACCCGCAGGCGCCAAGCGTATGACCTGTGTAGCTTTTTGTGGAACTAACCGGAACAAAGCGCTTGAATACCTGTTCTGTTGCCCAGGTTTCCGCTAAATCTCCCTGAATTGTTGCTGTGCCGTGAGCGTTTACGTAACCTATTTTGTCAGGCGTCAAATTTGCATCTTTCAGGGCAAGTTCTAACGCTGTTTTCATTGTTTCTCTGTTGGGGTTTGTAATATGTGTTCCGTCAGTGTTTGTGCCGAAACCTATGATTTCTGCGTAAATTTTTGCTCCGCGGCGTTTTGCGTGTTCATATTCTTCTAAAATTAAAGTTCCGGCACCTTCACCCAGTACAAGCCCGTCACGGTTTTTGTCAAACGGCGAGGGTGTTAATTTAGGAGTATCATTTTTCAAACTTGTTGCATAAAGTGTGTCAAAAATAGCAATTTCAGTTGCATGGAGTTCTTCACCGCCGCCTGAAATCATGACTGTTTCATAACCGTTTTTGATTGTTTCATAGGCGTATCCGATACCCATTGAACCTGATGTACAGGCTGTGGAACTGGTGATAAGACGTCCAGTTGTCTTTAAGTAAAGCGAGATATTAACAGGGGCAGTATGAGGCATCATTTTCACATATGAACCTGAATTAAGCCCTCTGACCACTTTATCAACCTGCATTCCGTAAAAATCTATTATTGCATCCAGCGAACCGGATGAAGATCCGTAACTCACACCTGTCTGCCCGTTTGTTATAATTTCATCGCCCAAAAGCCCGGCATCTTCAAGCGCAAGCTCAGCCGTTCTGACAGCCATAATTGATAAAGGCCCCATTGTACGGGTAACTTTTCTGTTATAAGACGGAGGAATTTCAAAACCTTTAACATGTGCTGACAGTCGTGTATTCAACCTTTGATATTGGTCAAGGTCTTTGTCATATTCAACACAGTTTTCAAATTTTTCAAGGTTTGCAAATACCGTATTAATATCGCTTCCTAACGGGCTTGTAAGTGCCATTCCTGTTACAACTACACGTTTTGTCATAAATAAAGCCCCCCGTTTACGGAAATTACCTGCCCTGTTATATATGAAGCGTCTTTACTCATCAAATAATTTGCAAGGCTTGCGACTTCCTTAGCCTGACCTAATCGTTTCATAGGAATTAATTTTTTTACCTCATCAAGCGGAACATCTTTTATCATATCCGTATCAATTACCCCCGGAGCTATACAGTTTACTGTAATTCCCCGTTTTGCAAGCTCCAGTGCAAGTGATTTTGTCGCTCCGATAATACCTGCCTTTGAGGCAGAATAATTTACCTGCCCGCGGTTGCCTGAAAGTGCGGCAATAGATGACAATGTAATAATTCTTCCCTTAATTCTGTTTGAAATCATCGGCATTACAAGCGGTTTGAGAACATTATAAAACCCTGTAAGGTTTGTTGAAATAACTTCGTCCCATTCTTCACCTTCAAGCGCAGGAAAAACATTATCCCTTGCAATTCCGGCATTCAAAACGATTCCGTAGTAAAGCCTGTCAGATAAAACGGCTGTACATTCTTCCCTGTTTTTAATATCAAATTTTAAAATTTCCGCATTTTGGCCGAGCGCTTTAATTTCATCGGCAGTTTCTTTTGCTTTAGCCTGATTGCCTACATAATGAACATCAATATCAAACCCGCTTTTTGCCAGATACAGCGCGATTTCTTTTCCTATACCTCTGCTTGAACCTGTTACAAGAACCTTTTTTGAACTGTTTTCACCCATTATAATTCCTTTAAATATGATTTGGCATCGGCAGGCTGGAAAACATTTACCGCCGCTTTTGCCACCTCTTTGCCATCATTATAAATTAAACATTCAAATGAAACAAGTTCATTATCAGTATAAATTTCCTGCGCTGTGATAGTATATGTTTTACCGTTTTCAAATTTTTCAAGTGTGTTTTCATAAAGTCTTGAACCCAGTAAAAAACCTATTTCGGGAATTTTTTCCCCGTTTTTGTAATATGAATAGCATCCGACTGTCTGTGCCATAAACTCAATTCCGACAAGAGAAGATATTCCGTTGATTTCTTTATTAAAAAATATTTTGTTTTCATTAATTGTGACAGAAGCTTTTACAAACTTTTTATCCATATCGACTTCTAAAATATTGTCAATCAAAATCATCGGTCTGTCATGCGGCAATATTTTTTCTAGATCAATTCCCTGTAAATCGCTTACTCTCATATCTTCTTACCCTCTCCCTAATATTATAGCCGCATTTGTACCGCCAAAACCAAATGAAGTGCACATGCAGTTTTTTATTTCTTTTTGCGGTGTATCTTTGTTAACAAGATTGATTTTCGGCAGAGTTTCATCGTATTCTCCGTCAAACTCATGGATTGGCAAAGCCCTTTGACCTTTCAAAATTTCATAACAAATATATGTTTCAACACTTGCTGCAGCACCCAGACAATGCCCTGTTAAAGGTTTTGTGGTACTTGAGGGAACTTTATTCCCGAAAATTTTGTAAATTGCATTTGCTTCCATTAAATCGTTAGATATTGTGCCTGTTCCGTGAAGGTTTATGTAATCTATGTCATCAGGCTTTAATCCTGCACTATCAAGTGCTGCCTGAATTGCAATTGATGCTTGAATGCCTTCGGGATCAGGAGTTGCCGAATGATAAGCGTCTGATGTTTCTCCGATGCCAAGCAG
Organism: uncultured bacterium; assembly: GCA_949296425.1. Classification (GTDB taxonomy): domain Bacteria; phylum Cyanobacteriota; class Vampirovibrionia; order Gastranaerophilales; family Gastranaerophilaceae; genus Stercorousia. Next base: position 11,741 of record CASFPN010000019.1, on the reverse strand, counting down.
TTGGATATAATACTCTGCATCTATTCCGTTCATTTTATTTGCAAAAAACTGTTTCTCCGCCTTTAATTGATGGTGATTAATTTTATAACAGCCTGCCCTCTTGCCCTCCTGTCCTGTTGCCTTCTGTTGTGTCAGCAAAAACACAGCGCCGCCTTCGCCAAGACTTATTCCCGAACGGTTTTTGGAAAACGGATTTGTTTTTTCATGCGATAAAACCTCCAGCGCATGAAATCCGTATGTGGGCATAGGCGCAATTGCATCAACACCGCCTGCTATTACGGCTTTGCAAACATTATTCTCAAGAAGTTTTACGGCTGTAGAAAAAGCTTTAATCCCTGAGGTACAGGCAGTAGAAACCCCTGCTGCATAATTTGTTGTGCCAAGATACCATTTTAAAAATTCTGCAGGGTTGCCAAGTTCTGCCTGGTGCTTGTTATCTGTTGTTTCAAATTCTCCGATGCCTGCATTCGTAGTTCCTATAACAATTCCGATTTCATCTTTTTCAAACCCCGCCAAATCGAGTTTATCAACAAGGTATTTCAAAATTCTGTTACAGCGCAGGTCATATTTTGGTTCATTTATCGGAGGAAAATCTTTTTCAATTTTGCCGAAATAAAAATTTTTACCCTTAACGATTGTATCATCAGGCGTTAAATGTTCGGCAAAAATTCCGTTTGCGTCTGTAATAAAAATTCCGTTCATGTTAATATGTTACCATGAATACGCTGGAATTTTATATAAAAAAGATTTCACATTCAACCGGAGAAAATATTGATCTGTCGCAAATTCCGATGTTGATGCGCAGAAAATTATCGCCTGCTGGCAAGATTGCTTTAAGTACAATTTTGCAATGCTATGACGGAGAAGATGTTAAACTTGTTTACGCCTCACGCTACGGAGAATTGGAACGTGTTGTAAAGCTTATTAAGCAAGAACATGAGGATAATGAAATTTCTCCAACAGGTTTCAGCTTTTCCGTTCACAATTCCACCATCGGACTTTTTTCGCTTATAAATAACCTGCATTCATCTTACAATTCAATTGCGGCTGGCGCGGACAGTTTTTCTGCCGGACTTTTGGATGCTGTGATGAATAAGGAAAAAACTCTTTTTTGTTATGCGGAATCAGTAGACAGATTTGAAAGTATTTCAATGCTGATTGATTTTGAACAGGGAGAACATGTGAGGATTGTTCAAAATCGGGAAAATCTGCCATCTAACAGTTTTAATGACTTTCTAAAAGGTGGACGCTACATTTCTCCTCTTTATATTCTGGAGCGGGTAAATGAATAGATTTGTCCGCGGTTTTCTTGTTTTAATGCTTTTTATAATATTCGGTATCGGTTCTTTGATTTTGAGTTTTGTACTTATACCGGCCGGTGGAATTTTTATAAAAGGGAGAAAGAAAAGAGAATATTTTTCACATTTTATTCATAAATTGTGGGCATGGTATACAGGTGTTTTAATCTCAGTCGGACTTATCAAAATTGCAAAGCATAACGTTGAGCAGATGAAGGGAAAGATTATTGTTGCTACTCATCCTTCTTTTATAGATATCGTTATTTTAATCGGAATTTATGACAATTCTCTGTGTCTTACCAAAAAAGAAATTTTAAATAATTTTTATATGAAGAACATAGTTAAAAACGTTTATATTCCGAATAATGTTGAACTTGATGAATTTAAGGAAATTTGTAAAGAAGCATTGAATGACGATTATAACATTGTAATTTTTCCGACCGGAACAAGGACTGTTGAGGGTGAAGATTTAAAGATTCATAAAGGAGCTGCTGCGTTGCAAATTGATACTGGCGCAGACATTGTTCCTGTAAAAATTGAATGTGACTATCCGTTTTTACAGAAAAACAGGCCTGTTTATGACGCCGGAGAGAGGGTAATAACTTATACAATAACCCAGCTTGAACCGATTAAGCTTTCACAATTTTCTGAAAAATCCGAAATTAAGCTGAGAAAAGAAATTTCGGAAAAAATCAAACATGAGTTTATGAGTTAGTTGCATTTCGGCAGTTCTTCCGAAAAGATGCATTTTGGAGAAGCAGCACATGGTTTCAATATAATAAAACCCTCTCCCTTAATCCCTCTCCCGAGAGAGGGAAACAGTTAAATTATTTTGTTATTGTTATCTTATTAGTCCTCTATCCTTTGGAGAGAGTTAGAGAGAGAGTAAATATTTTACGTGCGCTAAAGCACACCGATTAATTCTGGTATCTTAGTGCCCCAGCGCCTTAGTATCTTCAATATCATGTAAACGTTAGATAATATTTGACTTTACTAATTAATTAAGTTATAAATATTAGTAGGTGAATTAAGATGTGCTTGGAAAAAGAAATTAAAAATTTAATTATTGAATCGCTTGAATTAGAGGATATAACAGCTGATGATATTAATGATGATGAGCCGTTGTTTATCAGCGGACTCGGCTTAGACAGCATCGACGCTTTAGAACTCGGTATGGCTCTAAAGAAAAAATATCATGTTGATTTGAGCGAAGACAAAGAAGAAAATAAAAAACATTTTTACTCTGTTAAGACTATAGCTGATTATATAAGAAGCTGTAACGCTTCTAAAAAAAATTAAGGAATTTTATAGTGGCAAAATACACCCGTGATGATATTTTTGACAAATTAAAGAGTATTCTGGCCGATGATTTTGAAATTGAGTCTGAAAAACTTGTGCCGGAAGCTAATCTTTTTGAAGATCTGGAGCTTGATAGCATTGATGCAGTTGATTTAGCAGTTAAATTGCAGGAATTTACAGGTAAAAAAATACCGCCTGAAAATTTTAAACAGATTAACACACTGGATGATGTCGTTACTGCCGTTGAAAAACTGGTTTAATAGCGAACGGAAGGCAAGATGTCAGGAGTTCAAGCAGCCGTTTACATAAAAAAATTTAAACCTTTATTACCGTTTTTGGGCACTTTATGTATTGTTTTGCTTTTTCATTTTAGTAAGGTTTATGTTTTGAAATTTTATCCTGTAATAGTAAATTCATTCATTTTTTGCGTATTTTTTGCATCGCTTTTTTGCAGGGAAACAGTTATTCAAAAAATCGCTAAAAAAATGGAGGGCGGCGTACTTGATGATTTTACAAAGAATTACACGCGAAACTTGACTTATGTCTGGTGCGTGTTTTTGTTTGTAAATCTGTCAATATCAATAGCAACTGTTTTTATGGCAGATAAAATCTGGACTTTATATAATGCATGTATTTCATATATTGCACTAGGGCTGATGTTCGGGGTAGAATATATTATAAGAGTAATTTTGAGAGCAAGGCACAAAAAACATGAAAAACATTAAAAACCCGCAGATTTTTTATACATCCGGCACAACAGGAGAACCGAAGATTGTAAAAAAAACTTATGAAAATCTTGTTGCGGAAGCTCAGGATATGGCAGATTTTTTTCAAATATCAAAAGACATGGTGATTGTTTCAACTGTCAATCCCGAACACATGTTCGGTGCAATCTTTACTGTTATGCTGGCACGCGTAACAGGTTGCCGTTTAGAACCTGAAAAAGTATTTTATCCTGAAGATTTGAAAGATTACGGTAAATATGTTTTTGTAACAAGTCCTTCATTTCTGGCAAAACTTGCAAAGTATGAGTTTAAGTTTAAATATAAACCACAGATGATAATTACGGCAGGTGCAAATCTCGATGATGAGGTGTTTGCGTATTTTGAAAATATATGTCCGATAACAGATATTTACGGCTGCACTGAAACAGGAACCGTAGCATACAGAAAGTCACATAAAGAGCATCTAAAAATATTTGATAATGTAAAAATGGAAAATAAAGACGGCAAAATTGTTGTAAAATCGCCGTATTTTTCCGAGCCGGAAATTGTTTTAAATGACAATCTGGAATTTTTTAAAGATGGATTTCTTGTTAAAGGACGCAATGACAGAATTGTAAAAATTTATGAAAAACGAATATTGCTTGATTCTGTAGAGAAAAATTTGAATTCTGATGAGATAGTTGAAAAATCATATTGTTTAAAGATTGATGATAAACTTTGTGCCGCTGTTGTACTTAATAAAAAAGGACGTAAACTGCTGTCTGAAAAAGGGAAATTTGCAGTAACAAAAATCTTAAATAGACATGCACACTCCGATGTGACCGGCGCATTAATACACTGCAAAAGATGGCGGTTTTTATTTGAACTGCCTTTGACTAATGCCGGCAAAGTAAACGGGACAAGAATAAAAGAAATTTTTAATACAAATGTTACATATCCGGATATTATAGATTTTAACATTTCTTCAACCTGTGCGGATTTTAGTCTTGTGTTCGGGCATAACAGCAATTTTTTCAAAGGACATTTTACAAGCTTCCCGATTTTGCCTGGAGTTGTACAGCTCTTTTTTGCAAAAGAATTTATAAAAGATACATTCAACCTTGATTTTATTCCGGAAAAAGTTAAGAAAATTAAATTTTCATCAATAATAAAACCTGATACTATTGTGTATCTAAGTCTTGTGAGAAAAGAAAATTCCGTTGATTTCAAATTTTCTGATAAAGATAAAATTTTTTCTTCAGGCACTTTTGTTTTATAATGTTTTTATGAAAAAGATTTCTACAGAAATGTATATGAAAGTTCCGTTTTATGATCTTGATCCCATGAATGTTGTCTGGCACGGTAATTATATAAAATATCTCGAAGATTCAAGATGTGATATGTTATCTAAAATCGGCTACACTTATACTGATATGATGAATGACGGAGTTGCATATCCTGTTGCAACAATGGATTTGAAGTACATTAAATCCGCAAAATTTGAGCAAAAATTAAAAATAGTTACAACCCTTATGGAATACGAGCCCGCTTTGATTATAAAATACGAAATTTACGATGCCAAATTAAATGAACTTATATTCAAAGCAAAAAGTATGCAGATATGTGTTGATACAAAAACAGGTGAAAGTCTATACAAGGCGCCGGATAAATTTGTGGAGAAATTGGAAAAATATGAATAGATTTTTATTTTGTCTTTTAATAATTATTTGCAGTGTGAATTTTTGTTTTGCATCGGTTGATATCTTCAACCGTCCGTCAACAAGTAAAGAAATTTCTAATAATATGCCTGAACTCAAAAACGCTTCATGTAAATTTATACAGGAAAAACACCTTGAATCTGCAACTTTAAAATCCGGCGGAAATTTTCAATTTATAAAGAATAAAGGTGCAATTTTTGAAACCCTTTACCCTATAAAATCCACTGTTTCTTATACGTCAGCAAAAAACAAACAAATTAACGAAATTATGAAGGCTGTGTCGAACAAAAACTTTGCATATCTGGATAAAAATTTTGACCTTTATTTTATGAAAGAAAATGATTTGTGGACAATCGGTTTGAAGCCTAAAAAGGATTCGGCTGTCTCGTCACAACTTCATGATATAATTATAAAAGGCAAGTCTGACATAAAATTTATTAAAATATCAACAATTAAAAACGGAATAACGGAAATCTCTTTTCAACAATGCACAACAAATTAATTAATACTTTAAGAATAGTTTTTATTCTAATACTTATTGCTTTGGGGCTTTCGGTAATATTCAGACCTGCCGGAACTGAAACAAATATTTTAAAAGCACTGTTTTCACAAAAAGATAATGTCCTCGTTGACTTGAGTACAAGATTTTCCGCGCGTATTAACGTAATTGTTGAAAGCGATAACCCCGAAAAATCGGAAACAATATCCAAAACTTTTTACAGCAAAGTTGACAAAGAAAAAATGCACACTTCAAATACGGATGTTCTCGGGGTTATTTCGGATTACGAAAAATACCATAACAACCTTTTATCCGCAAAAACTTATAATCTTTTAAAGACAAAACAGTATGAAAAAGTTGAAGAAAATTCTCTGGAAGCTTTATATAACCCTATAATGCAGCCAATAGGCTCAATTGAAGATGATCCTTTTTTGCTTTTGACGGATTTTGTGATGAATTTGTCTGAAAATACAGGGGTTTCTGATTTTACACCATTTGAATACAATGGAAAATATTACAGTCTTGTAATGCTTACGGTTAATGATAATCTTGCACTTTCTCCTACAATTTTGAATGATGAAATAAAAATTCTTGTCGACACACAAAAGGAACTTTCAAAAGATGGTACAAAAATATATCTTACAGGTGCGCCTGTACATTCATATTATGCAAGCAGCCGCTCAATGTTTGAGATTAACCTGATTTGTATTTTATCAACATTGTTTGTTATGGGGCTTGTTTTCGGGTATTTCAGGTCATTAAAGCCTTTAATTCCTATTGCTTTAAGTATAGGAACGGGAATTTTTACAGGGTATGCACTTACATCATTGATTTTTAAAGATATTCATATTTTGACATTTGTATTTTCAACCACATTAATCGGGATATGTGTTGACTATTCGCTTCATTACTTTGTATCTGATGAAGGACAAGATACTGTTAAAGAAATTTTCAAAAGTTTAACCGTAAGTCTTTTGACAACGGTTAGTGCATTTGTGGTTTTATTATTTGCAAATTTTATTCTTCTAAAACAGATTGCAGTATTTACTATAACAGGTTTAACAACTGTTTATACAATTGTAGTTCTGTTTTACCCGCTTTTCTGTAAAAAGCTGAAAACAGAAAAACGCACTATCAAACACCTGAATATTTCTGACAGATACGGGAAAATTATACTTTGTACTGTTTGTATTCTTGCATTAACCGGAATTTTCAGAACAACATTTGATGACAATATTAAAAACATGTATGTTCCGCCTGAATTCCTGGTTAATGCCGAAAAACTGTTCGGGGAGCTTGTAAAGTCAAACGGTGATTTATCAATTTTTGTTATAAAGGGCAGTAATTTTGAAGATATGCTCCAAAGGGAAGAAGCGCTTCAAGACAAATTAACAGGAGAAAATGTAAGTTTCCAATCATTGAGCAAATATGTTCCGTCTGAAAAACGCCAGAGGGAAAACCAAACTTTACGAAAACAGTTATACAAAGACAAACTTGATGAATATGCACAATTTTTGCCTGCAACGCAAAGGAATAAACTTGTTTCTCAAAATTTCGGAAACGGATTTTTAAAAGCAGGTGATAATTTTACGTTTATTAAAAACAATTTTTTAACAGATAAAAATACTTCAATTGTTATTGCCTACAACTATGAAGGCGGCGAAATAAACGGTATAAGACCGATTAATTTTCAAAAAGATATTTCATCCCAGATAAGAAAATGCCGGTTGATATGTTTAAGTCTTTTGCTTCCTATTTTTGGATTGTTGTATCTTTTACTTTCGAAAATTTATGATTTTAAATCAGCTTTAAAAATAATTTCACCTTCAATATGTGCGGTAATTTTCGTATTCGGATTGCTCGGATTGTTCAAGTGTCCCGTTAATTTTTTCCACATACTTGCAATATTTTTGATAATCGGTTTTGGTTTAGATTATTCGGTATTTAGGTTTGCCGGAGCCAAAAAGTTTGAAGATGCTGTTTTGATGTCATGTTTAACAAGTGTATTTTCGTTTGTGCTGCTGGCATGTGCAGGATTTAAACTTGTAAGTTCACTTGGAACGGTTCTTGCAATCGGGCTTTTGAGTTCATATATTTTTAGTGTAATATTAATACAGAAGGCAAGAGGGCAAGAAGCTCAAAGGGCAGCCTATTTACAGTAAACAGCTTGACTCCCTGTCTCAAGGCTTTCAGACTTCTAATATGAGGATAAAATATGAGATACAGACGAGTAAAAAGACATATATCACCGCAGGTTAAAGCGCTGGCGGACGCTCAAAAAATTGCATTTGCTCCCATGACTTTTCAGGCAGTGAATGCAATGCTGAAATTTGGAATACTGGAGTTTTTGGAAGAAAATCCATCAACCGTTGATGAAATAATTGAACATTGTAAAATTTCAAAATACGCTGCGGAAACTTTGCTGGAAGTTGCCCTCTGCTGCGGTCTGGTTGTAAAAACAGAAGAAAAATTTGTAAATTCTCTTGTTGCATCGGCATTTTTAAATAACGAAATGACAAGAGTAAACTTTAATTTTGTCAAAGATGTCTGCTATCTCGGAGCATCGGAGCTTGCAAATTCATTTGAGGCATCAGAACCTCTTGGATGTCGAAAATTTATCGGCAATTACGAAACAATTTATAATGCACTGCAATTTTTGCCGGGTGATATGAAAAAAAGCTGGTTTGAATTTGACCACTTTTATTCGGACAGATGTTTTGATGAGGTTTTGAAGATAATTTTTCAGGATAAACCGACCCAAATTTTTGACATTGGCGGTAATACAGGGAAATTTGAACGCGCCTGCCTTGAATTTGATAAAGATTGCATTGTCAATATGGTTGATCTCCCTGAAAATATAGAAGAAGCAAAAAAACATCTAAAAAATGACAGATTGAAATTTTATGGTGTTGATGTCCTCAAAAATTCCATGCCAGAAATTTCAGGCGCAGTATTTATGAGCCAGTTTCTTGACTGTTTTTCAGAAGAACAGATAATTCATATTTTGACTAATATAAATAAATCAATGACAGATGATACAAAAATATTTATTTTGGAACCGTTTACGGATAAACAGATTTTTGAAGGGGCGCAGTATTCACTTGTCCATATTTCATTGTATTTTACCTGTATGGCAAACGGAAAAAGCAGAATGTACACGGAGAAACGTATGCTTGAACTGATAGCAAAAGCCGGTTTGAAACTTAATAAAAAACATGAAAATATCGGAATACACGATTACACATTGTTGGAAGCGGTGCGCATATAGCCAAAAAGGTTTTGTATAATTACGGTGGGTTTAAAAAAATGCTAAAATGGTATGAAGTCAAAGAACAGGCAGCAGGACACAAAAGGTTAATGCTTCTGTGGTATATTTACAAGATTGCCGGCAAAAAAACAGTTCAATTTATCGTGTTTTTCGTAACTCTTTTTGCATTTTCAGGTGCTACGGCAATCAGAAAATGTTCTCAAAAATTCCAGAAAATAGCAACGGGAAACGGGAGCATTGTTCAGGCATTTAAACATTTTTTGAGTTACGCGTATATGCTCATTGACATAATGGAAATATCCACTGATAATTTCGGTGTAAAAAATATTTATTTTACTGATGAACAGGAAAAACAAATCTTATTTGATGATTTTAATGCAAAAAAAGGAGTTTGTTTCCTGTGTTCACACCTTGGCAACACTAACGCTATGCGAACATTTTTTAAGTCAGGAACTGAAATTGACTGGATAAAGGTCAATATGTTTTTGGAAGTTAATCAGTGTAAAATTTTTAAAAATTTTTTATCGGAAATTGCTTCGGATAACCCTGTAAATGTTTATCCTGTTGAAAATATTGATTTGACGACATCCATAGAAGTCAAACATAAACTTGATGAAGGTGAAATTATTTTTATAGCGGGTGACAGAGTTTCAGCACAAAATCCAAAAGCAGTTTTCTGTGCTGATTTTTTAGGACATAAAGCAAATTTCCCGGAAGGTGCATTCAGGTTTTCACTTGCACTTGACGTACCTGTGTATTTTATTATTTGCACAAAAGAAAAAGACGGCAGATATGCAATTTATTTGAAAAAATTTGCATTCACGGGCAAACGCCGAGAAAAATTGGCGGAACTCCAAAAGCAATATATCACATTTCTTGAAAATCTGACAAAAAAATATCCGCTGCAGTTCTACAATTTTTATGATTTCTTTAATTAGACAAAGCAGGATTTTTGTATCAGCTTTTTGATTGATTTATAAGGATTTTTTAAAAGTAATATTATTTTATGGCAACAAACTTTGATTTTCTGAAAAAAGTTGATAAAAATTTGTTTGAAATAATATCGGATGCCGAAAAATTATACAGAGATGAATATTTTGAACAATGTATGACCCAGACCAGACGGTTTGGCGAACATTTATGTAAAAAAGTTTTAGGTAAAAACCGTACAACTGAAAATACTTTTGATGAAATGCTGTCAACACTCAAAGATTATTCAACGGGAAGGGCAGAAGAACAGGAATTCATAACTGATCTGTACTTTCTAAAAAAACACGGCAACTCTGCCGTTCATTCATCTTCCGTAAAAAAAGACGGCATAACAGCGCTTGAATGTCTTAAACGAGCCTTTGAAACTTCGATAAGCTATTGCGTTTATTATAAAGGCAAAAGTCAGGATATTTTGCGGCTTCAATATGATACGGAACTTATGCTGACGGGCGAAAAAAACAAAACGCTTGCCGAACGATACAAGGAAACAAAACAAAAATCTACCTGCGCCAAAGTCTCTAAGAAAGAGAAAACCGCATCGAAGCCGACGAAAAAATTCAAAAAACAGTCATCTGTTATGGTATGCAAAACAAATAAGAAAAAAGTTTCACTCTACTGGATTTTTGTCGGGCTTACCTGTTTGATTTCACTTGTAATAGTATTAACCTTTATGGTATTACTGCATATAAAATAGACGGGAGATATATCGCAGTTTACACAAAACAATATCTAAATTGTCACCCTGAACTCGTTTCAGGGTCTAACTGTTATGAGATGCTGAAACTAGTTCAGCATGACGTTTTCACACATAATTGGTATAAACTGCGATATAATTCCCAAATAGACCAACTGTTTTCTTGCATGTCTAATACCATAAGGTCAATCCATTACAAATTAGTTTCATATAATTATTACTTACTATTACAACAGCTTATCAATTTCATCAAATATTTTTTCGATGTAAGGCACGTCCTTCTCAGTAATTGTACCGCTTATTATATCAAATTTATTAGAATCAGACGTAATATCAAAAACACATTTAGACGATCCATCGGGATTAAGCATCTCTACTCTGCTGCAATCATTCTCGGTATTTGTATCTCTATAGACTCTAGCAGCAGGTGTCTCGCCATTTTCTCCAAAGAAAGTTATCTCAACAGGTTCACCTTTCGAATCGAAGTTGGCAATGAGCTTAGGTGTCTTACCGTCTTCTCGCAAGTAAGTTATCTTAACAGGTTTACCTTTCGAATCGAGCGTGCGAATGGACTCAGGTGTCTTGCCGTCTTTTCGGAAGTATGTCATCACAGCATGATTACTTTCCTGAGCTCGATTTATGATGTATTCACGAGTACCATCTTTACGTACGCCGATTGTACGTATGTGCTTCTTTGTTGTCGGATCATATTCGTTTACTTCACAAACAGTCCTGCCATCCCGTGAATAAAATTCACTGACTACATTACCTGATTTGTCTGTCTGTGTTATTATAACAGATTTATCTTTTAAATTAATACGTTTTCCTTTGATTGTACTAATATTTGAATAATCAACCTGCGTATCTACTTTACGTGGGGTGTTAGGAGTGTGCGGTATTTCTGGCGATTCTTGCGATATTTTCGGTTTCAAATCTTCTGCTGCTTGAGAGGCTTTACGCCACCAGTTATTCTTATGACCGATGATACCAAGTGCTACTACACCCGCTAATGCAGCTGCACCTATCATATATTTTGAAGCATTGGAAATTTCATTATCAGAGGGGGTTGTTGATGCTTTCTCTGATTTATCCCTTTTGGATTGGGAAGAAAGCGGCAACGTATGCTCTAGTCCTGAAAAACCTACTTTATCTATCGGCATATTGTTTTCCTTTCATTTGTTAATTACCTACAATTTATTAAAGTACAAAATGTCAAAAAGTTGCTACAGGAGCAAGACATCCTATACTATCCTATACTATCCTATCCTATC
>CASFPN010000018.1 GCA_949296425.1 uncultured bacterium | reverse complement strand
GGCATAGATGCGAAGCTAGTTTAGAAGTTAAGAAGATAAGAAGATATGAAGATAGGCTATTAACAGAAACTACCTCCTTCCTTCCCTTATTAGGGAAGGATAAGAGGATGGGTAACAATCAATACCCACCCCAACCCTCCCTAATCAGGGAGGGAGTATCCTGTCATTGCGAGGGTGCTACGCACGTAGATCTGCCGGTCAGTCAACGCAAATACGTCTTTACCCTTGTAAAAGCTACTACGCACGTAGATCTGCCGAATCATCAACGCCAATGCGCTTTTACCCTTGCTGAAGTTCTCATTACCCTCGGCATCATAGGTGTTGTAATTGTGATGACTATGCCTGTGTTAATAGCGAAACGTCAAAAAGATGTGACGTTAAATCGGTTGAAAAAAACTTATTCCGTATTAAACCAGGCTTTTAAACTGTCGGAATACTATAATGATGAATATGCTTACTGGGAAAAGAAAGATGATATAGGCGCTAATGCTTTTTTCAACAAATACTGGAAACCTTATTTGAACGGTGCTGATGTATGCTTAACCTTTCAGGAATGCGGTTATTCGGAAAATTTTCCATGGCAGACGCGCACAGGAGCAAGAAAACAAGAGGTTGCCGTAGTTGATAATTCTGATGACAACAGAATAAGTTTTTTTATAAATGACGGTACGTTTGTATCAATGTCAAATAATATATATGTTGATTTGAACGGGCCTAAAAAAAACAATATTTACGGGAGAGATTTTTTCAATTTCTCTTTAACGGAACGAGGAATTGTACCCGGTGCTTCACATCAGACGGAAGAATTTATCAAACAGCGCTGCAGCAAAAAGAACAACTATGATGCAGCAACTTGTTCCGCGCGAATAATAATGTATGATAACTGGCAGATGACAGAAGATTATCCGTGGTAAAATTTTTATTTAATATTAAAACTCTCTATTTAATCTTATTCTTTTGTATTTTTTGATTTTTCTAAAATATCCATTAAATGATTGATGTGCAGTGTTATTAAATCGTCTATTGTATTTATGGGGAAAGCTCATTATTACAGACTTGAACAAGGGATAGCAGATTAATTATGATTAATCAAAAAATCAACTCAATAGATTATAAAGAATTGTATGCGCAGTATAGCTGGTTTGAAAAAAATTATCCGCCTGCCGTTCAGGCTGCCTGTGATGAATTTTTTCTTCCCGGATTTCAGTTTATTCTGGCTGGAATTAGTAAAAATATAAATACTTTAATGGATAAAGATGCATATTTTGTTACAAAAATCCGAATAGATAAGCTACATGATATGTTTTTCCGTATGTCGGAAAAAGCTGTCGCAATTGTTTTGGACAAGGTTTTAGGAAAACCTAATTCAAAATTTAATCTTAACAAACTAACTGATTTGGAAGCTAAAATTATAACATCATTTAATGATTATATGTTTAATATGACGTCAAAATTTCTTTCCCCGCCCCCGCCGACCTTGAAACGAACTAATTTTGATGTTGTTCATTTGAATTTTTTGTTAAAAGATATTGAAAAAAATCAGGTCGCAAAGTTTGTAATAACTTTACCGGAAGTTCTGTTGAAGCCGGAAACAGTTGTTTCAAAAGGTGATAAGTTCGATTACGGCAATTTTTCCAGAAGTGTTATAGATGTTGCCATAAAAGTAGGAAATACAAAATTCAAGCTTGTGGATGTAAAAAATATTGATGTTGATGACATTGTTGTTTTTGATAACAGTAACATAAATCACATGGTTATGAAGTTTAAGGATTATGAGAAAGAAATAAATTTAAACCCGAATTTGGGACTGGTAATACCGGTGGAAAACGAAGGAGGAGAAGACAATATGGCAGGAGAGAATACAAATCTCTGGGATAGTATCGAGGTTGAGATGAGTGCTCGATTCGATACAGTAAAAATTACACTGGGTGAGTTAAAAAGTATTGAGGAAGGGCTTGTTGTAGACCTTACCTCAATATATGATAATAAAGTTACATTGAGCGTTGAAGATAAACCCATTGCGCGCGGAGAACTGGTTATTGTAAATGACAGGTACGGTGTGAAGGTGGAAGAAGTGATTGCACAAATGCCTGCAAAAGAGTCGGCTGCAGGGCAGTCTGTTCAGCCGGCAGATATTGAAGGACAAGCCGCAGAGCCTGCCGTTGAACAGGCAAATAACCAGCAGGCGCCTGTACAGGCGGACGGAAAACCGGCAGATGAGGAGGATGAATTTGACTACAGCGATTTTGAGCTGGAGGATGAAGATATATAACGAACAATATAGGGCAACAGGGCAGGAAGTTGTTTACAAAGTTTTTTTAAGGATAACGGTTTGACATTGGAAATACTACAATTTCAGACACCGAAATTAACTGAGAGGGTAAAAATGAGCGGATATTTGATAAATTTCATAGTTTATACAGCGGCAATGATCGGTATAATTTTTCTTGCTGTTTTTGTTTATAAGAAATTCTCTTACTGTTCGGTATCAAAATCAAAATTTCTTGATATTGAAGATTGTATAGGTCTTGGTCCCCGCAAAAACCTTTATGTTATTCGTGCTGGTAATGAAAGGTTTCTTGTGGCATCTGATGTTGACAAAACAGCGCTTATTTCAAAACTTGATATAACAGATGAGAATTTAAAAAAAGTTCAGCCTGAAAATACGCACAGTGTTGACGAACTCCCGTCAATTGTCAGTATAAACAAAGCTCATCAACCTAAAAAAGTATTTAAAGACCTGATAAATAAATTGTAAAAAAGGATACTATAATGGATACTATAATAAAAGATATGAATCCCGTACTGCAAATGTTAATACTTATGACGGTATTTTCGCTTCTACCGCTGGTATTTTGCTGTATGACGAGTTTTTTACGTTTCGTGATTGTATTTTCAATGTTAAAAACTGCTTTAGGAACGCAACAGGTTCCGCCTTCAATTGTCATTATTGGGCTTGCAATGATTTTGACATTTTATACAATGGGTTCAACATTCCAGAAAATGTACGAGCTGGGTTCTGTTCCTTACCACAAAAATCAGAACATCGTTGAGGCAATAAACGAAGGTTCAAAACCTTTGAAAGAGTTTATGATGAAACAGACCCGGGAAAGTGATCTGGCGTTTTTTGTTGAAATGTCAAAAGGAACAGCCCCGAAAACTCCTGATGAGATTACTGTATGGCAGGTTGCTCCGGCATTCATTATAAGTGAATTGAAAACGTCATTTGAAATCGGGTTCATTATTTTTGTACCGTTTATAGTTTTAGACCTTGTTGTTGCAAATATATTGCTTGCGCTTGGTATGTTTATGCTGTCGCCGACAATTATATCTTTGCCATTTAAACTGTTGATATTTATTGCGGTAGACGGCTGGGCACTGATTGTACAGGGGCTTGTAACCAGTTACAACTGACGATCTTCTCGCTAACTCTCCTGAGTCGTTGAGAGGAAATAAGTATAAACAGGATAAGATGCTTTATGAGGAAATAAAAAATGGAAGTTTTAGTTGAATACTTAGCAAAAGGCTTTTTGATAATGCTTGCGATATCAATGCCCTGTGTACTTGTCGCAGCGGGTATAGGTCTTGTTGTGGGTATTTTACAGGCTGTAACACAGGTTCAGGAACAGACAATAGCTGCAGCACCGAAAATTCTCGGGGTTTTTCTGGTGATTGTTATGGGCGGCATAGGATTTATTAATATGCTGAAAGGTTTTGTAACGGACGGGTTTGCAATGGCATTTAACCTTGTATCAAAAAATGATTCTTATGTTTTGCCTGCTGATTATTATAAATACACATCTCCGTTTGAGCATGAGATGACTGACAGATTTAATAACCAGCCGTCTATAGATGAAATAATGAAAAATCCCGGTAAGGTTCCTTATATAGATAACCAACAAAAAGTTAAGTATTTGCCGAGTCCGCGGACTCCGATGCCAAAACCTGATTTTGTAGAAACCAATACAATACTTGGGAGATAGTTGATTGGAAGAAATTATCACAGAATTAATGAAGATGTTTCCGATGCTGAATGCGTATTTGGCCGCTGGAATATTCATATTTGCAAGACTTCTGGGATTTTTCAGACTTGCCCCCGTCTTTAACCGTAAAGAAATTCCCGGGATGGTGAAATTGAGCCTTGCCTTGATTCTTTCAATTGTTTTGACATGTGTTGTAAAGCCTGATTTGACAATAATAAAGGAATCTTTTGTACTTTCCGTATTTTTAAATATAGTGGTCGGTGCAATGCTCGGCTATGTTGCTCAGTTGATACTAATTGCTGTGGATGCCGGCGGTGATATGGTTAATATGCAGATGGGGCTTTCTTCCGCAATGGTTTTAGATCCTACGACATCTTCTCAGGTTTCAATTGTCGGCAAATGTTTTTCATTTTTAGGATTGTTAATTTTTATTCAACTTGGCGGTGTTTATTGGTTATTAAGCGCATTGATTAGAAGTTTTGAAATTTTCCCGCTTGATGCGACATTAATTCCGCTTTCTAAACTTGTTAACCTTGATTATCTGGTAGAGCTGTCCTCCAATGTTTTATTTATGGGGCTTCAAATAGCTTCTCCGGTTTTGCTTGCGACTCTTGGACAGGATATAATTCTCGGGGTAATTTCTAAAACGGCTCCTCAGGTAAACGTTTTCCAGTTAAGTTTTCTTTTTAAACCTGTACTTGGCGCTGCTATAATGGTTTGGATTTTACCTATGCTTGTGAATATAATTTCCGATTATTTTCTGTCTTTTGCAAAAATAATTTGATTTTTAATATTTTTTTTCAATTTTAGTAAAGTTTTCAATAAAATCTCTGAAATTTTTAAGATAGCTTATTTGTTCGGATAGGTCATTAATTATAGCTTGTTTAACTTCTTTTTTGTTTTTGTATTGTGATAAATCAAGTGCTGATTCTGATATTCCTTTTAGCATAACCCGTTTTTTGCGAGAGAAAAGGTTTGACGGAGAAACAACTTTGCATTTGTAACCGTATTCAATTACTTTCCCGTAAGGTTCTTTTACTTTGCGGGTGAATTGTGAAATAAATACATCATTTAGTTTGGCAAGATCTTTGATTGCCGGACATTCTCTAAAAGCTTCCTCTATCTGAGGGGAAACTTTTTTGAAATAAAGACCGTTAAAATTTGTCCGACTTTGTGAATTTTGAATTTTCATATCTGCCCTTTTCAATTATATTATATATGAAATTAGGACAGAAATTTTTTTGCTATTATATATAAAATTCTATTATATCCGCAAGATCGAACTGCCAGTTCCTGAGTTGATAAAGGTAAATTGTATTATCGGGGATAATATTTTCCATTTGCATAAGGATATTAATTAAAAAAATTTTTTTTACTGTGAGGACAAAATATTCTTCGAGCTCGAGTATCCAATTCATAATATTCCAAATCATATAAACCTTCTTTAAATTTGATTACTATATATAGTAATCAAATTACTCAATAAGGTGATTAATGTCAAGTTTATAATAACAAGTTTATACTTTAAGGTATGATTACTTGTAATTTAGATGATTTAATTTGGCGTCATAGAACAACAGCAAAGGATATTTCTGCTAAAACCGGCATAAGCACAAATACATTGTCAAGATGGCGAACAAACAAGACAACGGCTTATGAATTAAGAACTCTTGATCTTTTATGTAAATACTTCAACTGCAAAATTTCCGATCTGCTAGAATTTACCCCTGATTAGAGATCCAGCTTTTTTACGAATTCACCTATAGCAAAGGCATCAATTGTTCCTACAACTATTTCAAAGTCGTTTATTTCTTCTTCCAGCTCCTCTTTCATGTGAGCTAAAAGTCCTGGGATAATGATTTTTCTGTTTTTAACTTTGCTTGCAAAATCAAGTTTTCTCAGAGTATTTGCAACAATTTTTGCAGTGAATTTTTCTGCTGACCACGCAGTCAATACACTCATGCCTTCTGCAGGAATTACAATTAAATATGACGGTACAGGAAGGCTTTCAAGTTCATTTGCAACTGCAAAAAATGTCAGTGCAAAGTTTGTTGTCATAAAGATGAGAGAATTTTCATCAGGGTTGTTAAATTCATAAATTTTTGATTCCACCTGCAAAGGTTTTTGAGGATCCGTGAAGATATTCTGGCGCAGGCTCATAATAGCTGCCATCATATTTTCGTCAAAGTCTTCAAATACAAGCATATTTGCGTATTTGCAAATATAATAGCCCGCTTTTGCACAAAGCTTGTTCAAATCATCGCTGTGGCTGAAATATACATAAACAGGAGCTGAATAATTTTCATCTTTTTCAAGAATTGCTTTGTGTCTAATTTTGACAAGTTTTTCAGATGTCTTTTTAAAATCTTCGTCAACAATTTCTGTGAGGGGCAGTTTTTTTAAATCCTCATAACTTATAGTATCCGTTAAAGTGCCGTTTTTAGTTATTATTAAATCAATTTTTAAATGTTCGTTTACTCTTGTTATCTCAAAATTTTGTACCCTTGTAAGTTTTTCTTTCCAGTCAGCTTTTGACATATCAATGACAACAGCAATCGCTGTTTTGTTTATAAAGGTTTTTTCATGTCTGTATAGTACGTTTTCCCCGCCTATTTTTACTCCTTGAATTTCAACAGTTTTCTGGGGCTGCTTGGAATTTTCAATATAAATTTTTTTTAGTTCATCAGGAATATACGGACATTTTTCTATATCTGTCTGATGTTTGGCAAGTTTCAGAGCATAAGCCATACAGGTTGGAGAGCCGCATTGCTTGCAGTTTGTATTTTCAGTTTTTTTTGCGGCCGGAAGATATTTAAAAATTTGCAGTCCTGAAAGTTCTGTCATTCAAATTCCCTCATGGTTTTTACTGCTTCAGGTTTGGTCAGAACAATATAATCTGCTCCGGCTGCTTTTACGGCTGATGCTGAGGCGATTTCCAGAAAAATCCCTAATTTTTCATCCCGTGCTTCTTTTGTTTTTGCTGTTTCTTCCGCTGCAAAAGAAATCAGAGGCATATTAAGGTATTTATCGTTTATGCCTTCCAGTTTTATTTTTTCCATAATGCTGTAGCCGTATTCAAAACCGTATCCTAAGCCTCCGATATCGGTATCTATAATTATTTTATCCATAGCAAGCCCTAAATCTGATGCTAAAATATTCATTTCTTTGGCAAGATTGATATCTATCGGAGTACGGATAACAAGTTTATGATTGCCTTTTATTACAAAAGGCAAAATAATTTTGTAAGTATTTTCATTTGCGTATGCAATAATACTTTCCCTGTCAAGCAGTTCAATAAATTGCGGCAGCAATACTTTATCTTTTGCGTCATCTCCTGTACATCTCAGCATTACAGGTCTTTTAATATTAGGAAGAAGCCTTTTTAAAATTTTTTTATCGGCTTCTTCTTCAATTATCAATCCTGTTATATCACAATCTTTGTCTATAATTTTGTGAAGTGATTTTATTGGAGCTTCCAGAATATATTTAACTTTGTCTTTCACTTTCCACTCTGTTCATTATTTCGTCAAATTCCGATGCATCAAGAGTTTCTTTATCGAGCAGTTCTTTTGAAATAGCTTCTAGCATATCTCTGTTGTTATTTAGTATTGTTTTAGCTTCTTCATATTTTTCGTCAACAATACGTTTCATTTCTTCGTCAATTTCAAATGCCACCTGTTCAGAGTAATCTCTCTGGTGTCCGAAATCTCTGCCCATAAATACGTTTTCCTGATTTTTACCGTAAGCCATATTGCCTAATTTGTCTGACATACCCCATGCTGTAACCATTTTTCTTGCAATATTGGTAACATTAATAAGGTCTTGAGAAGCTCCTGTGCTTACTCTGTCTTTCCCGTAAACTATTTCTTCAGCGGCACGTCCTCCTAAAGATACGGTAATTTGTGCTAGGAGTTTCGCTTTATTGGTATGTACTTTTTCGTCTTTTGGTTTTGTCCAGGTGACTCCAAGCGCCCATCCGCGCGGAATTATTGAAACTTTGTGAAGTTCATCCGCGTCTTTTAAAAGTCTTGCAATAAGAGCATGACCAACTTCATGGTAGGATGTAAGTTCTTTATCTTCATCTGTCATTACCCTGCTTTTCTTTTCAATACCGGCAATAACTCTGTCGATTGAATTATCAATATCGTCCATAGATATTTTGTCTTTGTTGTGTCTTGCAGCAAGAAGTGCTGCTTCATTTAGTAAGTTTTGTAAATCAGCTCCCGTAAATCCGGGGGTGCGTTTTGCAAGTGTTTTTAAATCTACTCCAGTGTCAAGCTGCTTGTTTTTGGAATGGACTTTTAAAATTTCTTCTCTGCCCTTAACATCAGGTGCATTTATGTAAATCTGTCTGTCAAATCTTCCGGGTCTTAATAGTGCATTATCAAGGATGTCGGGTCTGTTAGTCGCAGCGATTACGATAATATTTGTATTTTCATCAAAACCGTCCATTTCAACAAGAAGCTGGTTCAATGTCTGTTCGCGTTCATCATGGCCGCCGCCCATACCTGCCCCTCTTTGTCGTCCGACAGCGTCAATTTCGTCTATAAATATAATACAGGGCTGGTGTTTTTTTGCTTGATCAAACAAATCTCTTACACGGCTTGCACCGACACCGACAAACATTTCGACGAAATCAGAACCGCTGATAGAAAAGAACGGAACTCCTGCTTCTCCTGCAACTGCTTTGGCCATCAAAGTTTTACCTGTCCCAGGAGGGCCTACGAGAAGTACGCCCTTAGGAATTTTTGCTCCGAGCTTTATGTATTTGTCGCCGTTTTTAAGGAAATCTACAATTTCTTCTAATTCTTTCTTTTCCTCATCTATACCGGCAACATCTTTAAATGTTGTTTTAACCTTACTGTCAAGAAGCATTTTAGCTTTGCTTTTGCCGAATGACATTGCCTGAGAGCCGCCGGCCTGAATACTTTTTGCCATAACGGCAAGAAAAACAAGGAACAATATAGGAAGCAAAAGGTAGCTTAAAATATTCCCCAGTGTCTTTGAAGAATCCGAAGCACGTGTAATCTGTACTTCAGCATCAGAAGAATCCAATTTTTTCATTAAATCCGGATCAAATGTCGGTGTTAAAACTTTATATTTTAAAGCCGGAGCTTTTTCTGCCGGAACACCAAAAGGATTTTCCATTGAAGGTGCTATGGTTTTAGGAGTTTCTGTTTTTGGCTGTACTTTTGGTATTGCAAATAAAAAGTCATCTGCTTTTTCAATTTTTTTGAATTCTCCTTTATCAAGCCGTTCTAAAAAGTTGGAATAAGAAATTTCCGTAACCTTTGTTGTGGGACTTGACAAAAATACGGATGAAACAAAAAGCAATACAACAATTGCCAGTACTATATACATCCCTGCAGATTGACTTTTATTCATTAAAAATACCTCTCTCAATAAATTTTAACTTTTTTATTATAACGCAAAAGCGGAAAAATAGCTATAGTTATCTGATGAATAAGTTTGTATTGGAAGGCAGAAGGACAAGAAGGCAGGTTTATTAATGTCTGCTCGGCTCAAGAAAATAACTTGACCTTATGCCTTCTGAGTTTCTCGACTTTTAAAAGATAAAGTTTTGTAAATAAAAAAATATTTACTGAAATTCGTGCTGGCAGAATTTTTTTTTATATGAGAGGGTTATATGAAAATAATAAATTTTGAGGCAATAAAAGAGAGAATAAATAAATTTGATGAAATGGCAAAGGTTGATATGACACGTCCAAACAGTGTTTTTCCGCAAGGAAAAGATGTGTCTGTTTCAGAAAAAATGCAAAAATTCTTTGACGTTGCAGACGGAAATCCACAATGGAATGTTTAGATTTGATCTACGGATATGCTTGTAACTCCGGAATTTCTTGCACTGTCCATAACTCTAACCATAGCACCATGGGATGAATCTGCATCGGTTTTTATCAAAAGTCCGTCAGGATAATTTTTTGCCTGAGCGGATATTGCGGATTCAAGTTCGTTTGACGGAACTTCAGCACCGTCAAGATAAAATTTGTCGTCTGCAGAAACCATTATTGTCATAATTTTTGTTTCTTTATTTTGAACCTGTTCCTCGGCAACATTTTCAGGCACGGTCAAATTTAACCCCTGCTGATCAAGCATAGGCGCTATTACCATCATAATGATTAACAGAACCAGAAAGATATCTGTTAAAGGTGTTATGTTTATTTCATTAAATGTATCTCTGTTTCGTGCCATATTTTCTCCATTTGTATTTTAGAAGTCAGGAAATTATATCTTTTTACCTTCTTCAAGATTCTTTTGTTCTTTTTTGCTCAACGGTTCACCTGCAACAATAAGTTTTTTGTACTCGGCATCCTGTGCTGCGTTCATAATCTCCATAATTTTTGCACTTCTCACCTTTTCATCAGCTTTTACAACCAGTTCCGGTTTTTCAAGCTGAGGTTTTAAAGATAGAAGTTCATTTGTAAGATTTTCATCCGTAACAGGATTACCGTTCAAATACAATTTTCCGTCTTTTGTTACAGATACTGTTGCATTTTTCTGTTCAATAGAAATTCCGCTGTTAATCTCAGGGATAGTTATGGAACTGTCTGTTGACTGGAAGGTCGGGGCTACGACCATCATAATGATTAACAGCACCAGAAAAATATCTGTCAAAGGTGTGATATTTATTTCTGTGAACAGGGCTTCTTTACCCTTATTAGTTTTCATTGCCATATTTTATACCTTTTTAGTTGAAGCTGTTAGGAAACTAAGGTGCTAAGACACTAGGAGTTTACGAACTTAGTATCTTAAAAACTTAGTGCCCGAGTATCTTGTTAAGACAGCGATATATTTGCATTGCTCGGTGTTGTTGATTCGTCATTTGAATCTACAAAACTCAAGAATAATAACTTGATTAGCTGAAAGTCGTCTTCATAACGTTTTACAATTGATTGGAATGAGTTGTAAAAAATTACCGCTACAATGGCAACTCCAAGACCGAATGCTGTAGCAATCAAGGCTGATGCGATACCTGATGCAACAGCTGCTGACTGGTTTCCCTGTGCTGCAAGATCCTGGAAGGTAAAAAGAATTCTTACAACTGTTCCGAACAAACCTAAAAACGGAGCTACACCGCCAATTGTACCTAAGATAGTCAAATGACTTTCAAGTTTTCTGGAGGCTAATGATGCTGCAATATCAAAAGAACGGGAAAATCCGTTTTTTTGTTCCGAAAAAATTCTGACAGCTTCTTCCGTTACTTCTCCTATAACTCCGCCGCATTGTATGGCTAAATTTTGTGCACCGTCTAGGTTGTTTTTTACCAGTTCTTTTTGCAATCTGGGAATGAATAAAACAACATCTCTTTTGTTTTTCTTGTAAAAACAAAATCTGTTGATTACGACTGCAACAACCAGAATTGAGCAGACCAAAATCGGCAGTAATACCGGCCAGTCCATTTTAATTGATGTTAGTAGTAGTTCCATAATTATCCTCTCTTTTTTTTCTTTATACCATAGCTTACGATTGTTTACAAATCGCCTTTTACCTGAAAATCAAAAATTTTATAATTATATTCTTGTAGTCGGCTTTATATTGTTAATGCACTCGGGTGTTATGTCATAACGGACTCGTTTTGTATTCTTTTGTCCCTCGCATCTTTTTAGCTTTAAAAACTTTCGTAATCTCCTTTCTTTTCTTTTGCCATAGCTTACGATTGTTTACAAATCGCCTTTTACCGGTAAATCGGAATTTTATAATTATACTCTTGTAATCGGCTTTATATTGTTAATGCACTCGGGTTGTTATTGTCATAACGGACTCGTTTTGTATTCTTTTGTCCCTCGCATCTTTTTAGCTTTAAAAACTTTCGTAATCTCCTTTCTTTTCTTCTGCCATAGCTTACGATTGTTTACAAATCGCCTTTTACCTGAAAATCAAGAATTTTATATTATACTCTTGTAATCGGCTTTATATTGTTAATGCACTCGGGTTATTATTGTCATTGCGGACTCGTTTTGTATTCTTTTATCCCTCGCATCTGTTTTATTAAGATTTATCTTTTGTTTGCCTTCTTGCCCTCCTGTATTCCTGGCTTCTAATTGTATCCAGATGCTCCAAATACGTTGTAATCAAACGTAAATTGAATATCAATACTGTTACCTTTGAACTCTGCAGGCAGCGGTCTGAAAGGTGCTGTTGCCTGAACTGCATTTATTGCTGCTTTATCAGCTCCGGGAAGTCCTGAAGATTTAAACACGCTGCAGGAAAGTAATCTTCCGTCTTTAGCGATTTTGAAAAGCAGAACAACACGTTTGCTTTCGTTTCCTTTTGGCGGATCCCAGTTCATTTTTATACGCCGCTGTAATTCTCTCATATAAGGACCGAAATCTGGTTCTCTGATGGCGTCAATACCGGGGCGTCCGTTAGGATTACCGGGGCCTGGATTGCCAATACCGCCTGTTCCTCCACCTCCGCCTTTGGCAAGCTTGGTTCCGGAACTACCTGTCGGCGCAAGTGACGGCGCCGGAGCATGTGATCCTGAGCCTGAAGAAGCTGTACTTCCGCCTCCTCCGCCTTTGGCGGAAGTGCCCGAACCGCTGATAGGGCCTGTTGAATATCTGCCTGATCCTGTTCCTCCTTTTGGTACAGGTACGCTAAAAGGACTCGATGGACGTGCAACAGGACGAGGTGTTGAAGGCGGTTTTAATGACGGTCTTGCTGTCGGCGGTGCAGGTTTTGCGGCTTGAGGTTTTTTAGGCCCGGGAGCTGCTTGTTGTGCAGGTTTTTTCGGAGCAGGAGTTGATGGTTGAACCTGCTGGGTTACCTGTTTAACTATTTTTTGAAGCGGATTTTGTGCCGCAGCAGGTTTCGCAGCAGCTTGTTTAGCAGGCTGTGAAGCCGCTTTTGGCGCTCCGGGGGCCGGTGATGGCATGGATACCTTTCTTGTCGGATCGTGGTGTCCGCCGGCACGTGAATTTATATCTGCGCGGTATGGTGTATTTTTATTGATGGGTGTTTCTTCCTTATCCACAAGTACAAATTCAATATCGTTAACTTTAGGTTTCGGTTTTTCAAAAATTGTAAATGTAATTCCCATTAAAGCAAGGATAACTACTATAAGCCAGCTTATACCCACAACTGTCGGATGAAGTATTGCCGAAATTAGAATTGATTTTTTCAGACTTATGTCTTCATCGTTTTTCAAAACTGCAGGTGTAGTGTAACCTGTATTGTTTTCCCGCTCGTCATCTTCTATAAAATTTTCTGTATATTTCCCTAATAAGGACATTTTCTCCCCTTAAAAATTCTGTATGATTAATTCTATTTTAAAACAAAAATAAAATTATCGCCCGGTTTACTTAGTAATTTGTATTAAACGTTGCAGGGTTAACAGTAATCGGTTGGGTAAGTACAAGCTCGATTGTTGAGTTTACTGGGATTTCAACATCATTGCCTTTATCCCATATAGATTTTATTAGACCGCCGCCTGCACCTACTGCTGTGGCCAGAGCTGTACCTTTACCTATATCTCCGCCGGCAAGAGGTGAAATTATAACCCCTGCCAAAGCTCCTGCACCGGCTCCAACTGCTACGTCTTTGCCGTAATCTTTAGCAACATCCATTTTTGTTCCGCCTATTAACACTCCTGTGTTGTCATTCGTTTTAACAACTGCTGAAATTGGAATTTGTATGCCGTAAGGAGTTACTATTTGTGTAAATCTGAGCATCAATTTGCCGTTCATGCTGCCGTGTTTTGCTTTGGAAACTTCAAGAACGGTTCCTGTCACAGAACTGCCCGCGGGTGCAACAAGATTATTGTTATAGTAAAAATCAGACCCGAGAGCAATAGAAACATTTTGACCGGTTGTTAAATTTGCTGAACTTAAAGGGGTTGTAACAACAGCTGGGAAACTTTGACCAGCAGGAACAGTCACAACTCTGCCTTTCAGTGTTTGGTTTCCGCTTAAAGTTTGTGTCGGATAAAAATTTTGCTGATATTGCGGAGCAGGTGAATTCTGTCCGTAATTGTAATTCGGGGCCGCAAAAGCTGCTCCTGTTGTTAAAAGCAGTGCAGTTATAGTAATTGCGAATTTTCTATCCATCATATTAACCTTCCTTTTTGTTTTATATATATTTTATTTTACCTTTAAATTTAAGTCAATTTGTTAAGGTATGGGTTATCATTGCCGGGTCTGTCAGTACTATTATCTGATCGGAACCTGATTCAATTGTTGTGTGTTTACCCATTTGACGTACATTACCCGGTCTTAGCTGCAGAGTTGTTCTTTTTACTCTTTGCTGCCGTTGTGCAATTCTCAAATATTTTTCAGGCGGTGTAAGCTCCCCGCCGAATATGTTATTATTTGAGGTGTATAAATATCCTCTCACTGGCACTTCATAACCGTCTTTATAAATCATTTTTGTAATTTTAATTTTCATTGCGGCATTTGTTCCTACCACAGGCGCGTTAATTTTTTCAATGTAGCCGTAAAATTCCGTTCCTCTTGGAACAATATTTGTATCATGAAGGTACATGTCGTTTGTTGCGATAAATTTTACCTTGTAACCCTCGGAACAATATTGGGTTGAAATTTCCTGAGTGTTTATGACGGGAATAAATGTACCGGTAGGAATTTCGATTGCATCATAATCTCTTATATACAGCTGAATATCAGGCAATTCTTCCGACCGGACATTGACTGCGAACAATAATAATCCGAGTATGACAAGTAGTTTTTTCATAATTTATATTATAACAGTTTTTTCTCCGTTATCAATAGAACGAAGAAATATTATTTTTGTTCATTAAGTTTGTAACAAATGTAAAAAAAATGTTATATTTGGCAATTTTTGTTAAAAAAAATACTTTATATTAATGTAGTGTAGTAAAAAAGGTGTATTATAGTGTTTAGTCCGGTAGCAACATGTATTTTTACCTGTAGAAATGTCGACAAAACTGGAAACGGTGATGTCGGCAGAAGTGCTGTTGCAGCAGGGCAGGCTGCCGGTCTTGTTCAGGAAGTTGCCAAATATGACGGTATGGTTGCTAATACTGCAAGAAGTGCATTGAGCGTATTTTCTGACCTTGCGAAAGAAAATAAAGCATTTGATTATGCTGGTAAAGCATTGAAGTTCGCTTCTGAAAATGTTAATCCTTTAATTTGTGCATCCGGTGCAGTAAAAACTGCAATGTCGGATAATAAGCTTGAAACAGGTATAACGGAAGTTGCTGCATTATCCGCAATGTTTGCGGGAGAGAGGGCAATTAAAGCGAATTATGATAAAATTATAAAATCAAAAGATGTTCAGCAATGTGTTAAAACTATTTCTAAATCTAAATTAATAAAACCCGTTGTTAAATATTTGGAAAAACATAAATTAAATGGTAAGGCCGGAGCTGTTGTAAAGGGATTGCTTTTTGTGGGAGGCTCAATGGCATCTTATTCAACCGGTCAAAAATTAGGTGAAACAACATCCAAAAGAGTTAAGGCTAATTTGCAAATACGTGCATAAAATAATATACTTTTGTCTAATTACAATTTAGTTTTTGTATATTACCATTTTAAAATGAATACTTGTGTGAAAAGGATAAAGTTATCCGAATTCAATTTTTTTAATTTTATAAGTGTAAAAAGAGAGTTTGCAAGATTAAAGATATCAATTTTGGGGATAAAATTCAATTTTAGAATGAATGATTATTCCAAAAACTGTGTTGATGAAAATAACAACATAATTTTTATTGCATCCGAAAATGTAAAAGTTCATATAATCATAAATGGTAAAAATAATAATATTTTTATAGGAAATGCCCAGGTAAAATCAAATTTTGATATTACGATAAACGGGGAAAATAACAATATTAAATTTGAGGATTTAGTTGGATTCGGAAACGCACAAATTATGGTTGGGAACCAATCAAGTTATGTAAAAAATGCTGAGCTAAAAGCTGGTAAAAACTTGTCAGCAGGTTATGTTATATTTTATATTTATAATCCGGATAACAAATGTTATATCGGAGATAATTGTATGTTTTCCTCGAATATTAAAATAAGAACCGGTGAACTTCCGCACAAAATTTATAATAATTTAACGGGTGAAAATTTGGACTGCAGCGAGGGAGTTTTTATCGGTAGTAATGTGTGGCTGGGAGAAGATGTGTATTTAACAAAACGGGTAACATTACCGAATAATACTATTGTTGGTGCAAAAAGCGTTGTGACCAGAAGTTTTGAACAAGAGTATACCGTTATAGCAGGTAATCCGGCTAAAGTAGTAAAATATAACACAGCCTGGAAACCTATTTGATATTATTTATATAAATCAATCTAATGATTTAAACACTTTTATTTAAATATGTGTTATAATAAAGGCGTGAAGAAGATTATAATATTATTTTCAATTTTAATATGTAATTTTGTATTTATAAATCCTTGTTTTGCAATCAAAATAGGGCTGCAAACTGACGTTGATTCCACTGCTGTAGGAACATCAATAGACGGCAAAATTATTGATGCAAATACAAACCATACAATATGTGATTTGGAAGCAATGAAAGGATATGTTATAAAGCCTTATCACAATCTTATGGCAATACTTTATAACGGAACTTATTATAAAATTGATTCCGATAATATAGTTGTAAGAACATTTGATAAAGGCTTTGTGAGCGCCAAGGGAAAGTGGTACCGCGGCGTTATAATGATTCAAAATAAAAACGGCAAGCTTACAGTTATAAATAATGTTCCGCTTGAAGATTACATAAAAGGGGTTGTTCCCTCAGAAATGCCTTCCGGGTGGGCAACAGAAGCACATAAAGCTCAGGCAATAGCCGCGAGAAGTTATGCGTTGGCTAATTTGGGCAAACGTGCTAAATTTGGCTATGATTTGAAAGATACTCCGGAAGATCAAGCTTATGGCGGAGCTTCTAAAGAAACAGTTGATACAAATTATGCTGTTGATCAGACTAAAGGAATTGTTCTGACATACAATATGAAGGTTATAAATGCCTACTATTCTGCCTCTGCAGGCGGGCAGACAAATGCTGATAACTGGGGAAGTTCTCTGCCTTATTTGCGTTCTGTCCCGTCATTTGATGATAATGTTAAAAAGAACGGGCATGGAGTCGGCATGTCGCAGCATGGTGCAAATAATCTTGCAAAACAGGGTTACAATGCTTATCAAATTCTTCAATATTTTTACAAAGACGTTAAATTTGCAAGGGTTAACGAAGATTCTTATAATTAATAAAATGCCCCTCAGTTAAAGGTTTTGTGCCTGTCTTATCCCCGCAAATTCAGTGTATATTTAAAAGATATAAAAAAAATTTTTAAAAACACTTGCCAAATTTAAATAAAATGCTATAATAAATTTTGTCGATATTAAAAAGCATGCGGAGAGAGAATGGTTTCAATTACTGTATGCACAAACTAAAAGGAGGTTCATAATGAACAAAGAAGAATTAGTAAAAGAAGTATCAAAAAAAGCAAAAGTTTCTCAAAAAGCTACTGCTGACATCATTGCAGCAACTTTAGAAACAATTGAAAAAACTGTATCAAAAGGCAAAAAAGTTACTTTGGTTGGTTTCGGAACATTCGAACCGCGTAAAAGAGCTGCAAGAACAGGAAGAAACCCTCAAACAGGTGCTCCTTTGAAAATCGCCGCTAAAACAGTTCCAGCTTTTTCAGCAGGTAAAAAATTCAAAGAAATGGTTAAATAACATTTTTATGAGTATAAAAAATATCCGGATGATTTTTCATCCGGATATTTTTTTGCTTGTTACTTGTGCAAATAAGTGATAAATTTGTCTCCGTATTTTTTTTGTTTGATTACAGTATAGCCGCTAAATTCAATATCTGTAACGTGTTCAAGTATTATTATATTCCCTGTAATATTTAAAACAGCAGCAAGACTTTGTTCGTATACCCCTGAAAAGTACGGCGGGTCAATATAAATTACATCAAATTTCATATTCAGTTTCGGCGCAATTTTTATGCTGTCACCGATTATTAAATTTGGGTAAGGCTCAAACTTTTTAAAATTTAATTTTATAATTTGAGCGGCTTTAGGATTTTTTTCGATAGCCGTTACATTTGCAAACCCTCTTGAAAGCGCTTCAAGTCCCATAATACCGGAGCCTGCAAACATGTCAAGAAAAGAACTTTCTTCAAAGTCTGTTAAGGACTGCAGAGTGTTGAAAATACTCATTCGGATTTTTGAAAGCGTAGGACGTGTTATACCCTCATCCGGTGAGGTTATTTTTTGTCCTTTAAATTTGCCTGCCGTTATAATCATATAAACTATTTTACAATGAATAAAATTTGGTGTATAGTTTAGTTGTAAAGAATTTTGGTGGTTTTATGGCGAGAGAAGAAAATAAAGTTGATGTAATAGTTGTCGGCGGCGGCCCTGCCGGTATTTCATGCGCTGTCACTATTGCGAGAGCTGGTAAAAATGTTGTATTGATAGAACGCGGAAAATTTTCAGGGAGCAAAAATGTTTTTGGCGGTGCCATATATACACAGCCTACACGTGAAGTGTTTCCTGATTTTGAAAAGACAGCACCTTTGGAAAGAAAAACAGTTGAGCATAAATATGCACTTTTAGGAAATGATGATGCTACGGTTATTTCATATAAGAAAAAACATGAAGACCCTGTGAGTTATTCTGTTATAAGAGGGAAATTTGATCGTTGGATGAGCCAAGAAGCTTCAAAAGAGGGGGTTGTCCTTGCCGAAGAAACTGTTGTCAGAGAATTAATTGTCGAAGACGGTCGTGTTATAGGAGTAAAAACGGAATTAGAGGACTATTTCTGCGATATCGTTGTTTTAGCTGACGGTGTTAATTCACTTCTTGCCAAACAAATCGGTTTGCGCGGAGATTTAAAACCGGAAGATGTTGCTTTGAGCGTTAAAGAAGTAATAAAACTTCCGCCTGATATAATTAATGAAAGATTCCATGTAAATTCTGATGAGGGTTGTATATACGAGATTTTTGGCGGGCCTATGTCCGGTATGTTAGGCCTTGGATTTTTGTATACAAACAAGGATTCTGTAAGCATAGGGCTTGGGGTTACTCTGAGCGAACTTATTGAACACCGCGTGAAACCCTATGAACTTTTAGATAAAATGAAAACTCATCCTCAAATTGCTCCCTTGATTAAAGACGGTGAATTGCTTGAATATTCCGCGCATTTGATTCCGGAGGGCGGGTTTAAGAAAGTGCCGGTGTTATTCGGTGCCGGTGTAATGGTTTGCGGTGATGCCGCAAGTTTTGTGAATAATTTGCACTGGGAGGGCACAAATCTCGCTATGATATCAGGAAAGCTTGCAGGTGAAACTGCTGTTATTGCATTAGGAAAGGGGGATTTTTCCGAACATGCGCTTGCAAGATATCAGGAAGAACTTGAAAATTCTTTTATTATAAAAGATTTAAGAACATACAAAGATCTTATGAGCGGAATAGGGGAAAGAGCAGGTGAATTTCTCGGGTATTATCCTAAAAAAATTAATTCTTTTTTTGAAATGTTTACCTCTGTTGACAGTGTTCCCAAACGCGAGAAATACCATGAATTTATAAAAACGTTCTTTACAGAAAGGAAAATATCAGAGCTTTTTAAAGATTTATGGGCTGCAGTTAAGTTATTATGGAGTGTTTTGATAAAATGAGTGATTTAGAAGATAAACTATACACAGTAAAATATACACCGGATACAAAATCTCATCTTGAGCCTGTTCAAGAATGCTGCAGAATATGTAAATCAAAAATTTGTACAATAATATGTCCTGCAAAAGTTTATGAATGGGATGAAGCTAAGCAAAAATTAATAGTAAATTTTGAGAATTGTCTTGAATGCGGTGCATGCAGAATTGCTTGTGAAAGTTCTTCTCTGGGCTGGGAATACCCAAAGGGAAATAAAGGAGTGACCTTTAAACAGGGATAAAGCAGGGAAAACCTATTAGCCACGCATGCTGCCTCTTGACATATTTGGTGAAAGCCTTCATAATAATTGTATTGAAATAAGGAGAGGCATTATGAAAGAAGAATACACAAATCACCACCGACGCTGGTATGATAAAGACCCTGTTTTGTCACAGGCTGTCCAAACTCTTGAACAATCAGACGATGAAACTCAAATAAAGATAGCTTTAAATTTGATAAAAATAATTATTGAACACAATATTGAAAATGAAAAATTTGAAGCAGTAGAAGATATTATAAATGCAGTCGGTTCAGGACTTGATGATAACAGAAAAGGCCGCTGGTATGATATTGATTCAACCTTGAAAACTGCTATGACAATGTTAAGAAATTGTCCTGAAACAACTCAGCATATTATAGCTAAAGAAATGGCTAAAATGGTTGTAGACAAAATTAAAAAAGATGAAGATATGGACGATTCCGATGAAGCTTAGATATTAAATTTACAGTCTGACCGTGCGTAATACCATATAGTATCTGTAATCACCCCAGTAAATTACTATTGAGATAAAATTATTATCAAGATCAGTTGTTTCAAGGAAGGTGTTCGGAGCCGGTTTTCTCTGTGAACTTTTTACATATTTACCAACAAAGTCAAAGAATTTTATATGGAATTTTTGTGACGGAGTAAGTTTAGGTTTCGGCAGATTTTCGTCATAAAATCCAAAAGGAACGATTTCTCTGTTGTATACAGGTATTATATACCTGACTTTTCCCTGTTCTTTGAAAAGAATATACCAGTTACCTTTGTGCTCGCGGGGTGTCAAAAGATAATAACCGGGTTCAATAATAATATCTTTAAAATAAAGTGGAGAAGTTAGTCTGAAAAGCGGATATGGAGACCAGGAGGTATTTTGCATATCGTAGATTTCGCCCGGATCAACATTATGAACGAATGAAAAGTCCGGTTTTTCAAGTTCCTGATATATTTGTTCATAATCCACATTTGCTGCATTTACAAATGTTCCCGTCAAAGTTAATAACAGAAGCAACAATATTTTTTTCATACTTTATATTTTAATGATTAAGTTAAAAAATGCAAGCTATTTAAATTTTATAACTTTTGGTATACAGAATTTATTTCAGCATCTCAACTCAGATAGTGAAATGATTTCAGGATGACATACAAATATAAAGTATTCAAATAATTTTTACAAGCGAAGGTTTGATTAATTTATAAAAATTTTTGTCCATATTTGAATATACCGAGATATTTACAACATAAGGAATTAAACTTTCATTAAATTCTGTTTTTAAATTTTCTGTTAAAGAGTAAGGAACATCAGTTTTATTTTTCATCGGGATATTTTTTAATTTATTATACCATAATATTTTGAAAAATTTGTTGTTTTATTGTAGAATTTTATTTACAGAAATAAGGAGAAAAATTATGTTGAGCGGACCGTTTTTGGACAGAAATTGGATAGGACAGAATGAAGATTATAACAAATCGGATATCATAATGCTTGGTATGCCGTTTGACGGAACAGTTTCTTACCGCTCTGGTTCACGTTTTGCTCCTGAGCGTATAAGGCTTGCAAGCTGGGGGATGGAAGATTATTCACCTTGTTTTGACAAACATCTTCAGGAAGTAAATTTTCACGATGCGGGAGATTTGGAATTTCCGCTCGGAAATACATATAAATCACTTGATTTAATTGAAACAAATGTCCGCGAAATTTATAAAGACGGTAAAAAATTATTTGGAATAGGCGGCGAACATCTTGTTACTTTGCCGGAAATTAAGGCAATTTCGGGTTTTTATCAGAACTTGGCTCTTGTTCATTTTGATGCACATACTGATTTGCGTGAACAATACTTGGGTGAAGAAATGTCACATTCAGCTGTAATTCGTCATATTGCAAATATTATTTCACCGGAAAATATAAGACAAATAGGCATAAGGTCAGGTATGAAAGAAGAATGGGAGTTTATGAGAAGGTATAACACACTGATATCAGATTATTCAGGGCTTGATGCTTTAAAAGATAAAAAGATTTTTGTAACTGTTGATCTTGATGTTTTGGATCCGTCGGTTATGCCCGGGACAGGAACTCCCGAAAGCGGTGGTATGCAGTTTAATGAGCTTATCGGGTGGTTTGAATATTTAAAAGATTTTGATATAATAGGTGCCGATGTTGTAGAACTTGCTCCGGATTATGATCCTTCAGGCGTTTCAACAGCAGTTGCTGCAAAAGTTATCAGAGAATTATTGATGATAATATAATTTATGCCTGTATGGCGGATGAGAAATTATGGTAATCGACAGAATAAATTTTTTAAAAGATGAAATAAATAAGGCAAATTATCAGTATTATGTAGAGGATAATCCTTCCATAAGCGATTTTGAGTATGACAGGATGTTTGCCGAACTTAAAAAACTTGAAAGAGAAAATCCTTTGTTTGTTACTCCTGACAGTCCGACGCAACGTGTAGGTTCAGTGAGCGAAAAATTTTTTCCGCACAAACATAAATATCGCCTTTACAGTCTTGATAACACTTATGAATATGAAGATTTAGAGGATTGGTATAAAAAAATTGTTAAAGAATACGGGGAGCAAGAGCTTGTTTGTGAGTTGAAAATTGACGGGCTTGCAATGGCTCTTACTTATGAAAACGGAATATTTGTGCGCGGAGTTACCAGAGGCGACGGCATAACCGGAGAAGATATTACAAATAACTTAAAAACAGTAAAAGCAATTCCGTTAAAGCTTTTTGAGCCCGTAGATATCGAGGTTCGCGGTGAAGTTTATATGCCGAAAGAGTCTTTTGAGAAATTAAATCAGGAAAATCTTAAAAATGGCGAAAAACTTTTTGCAAACCCTCGTAATGCCGCAGCTGGTTCTATCAGGCAGCTTGACAGCAAAATCACGGCAAAAAGAGATCTGTCAATGTTTTGTTATACGGCAATTTTTACGGGTAATATTGAAACTTCGCCAAAAACTCACTATGAAAGCATAATGTATTTAAAAAAACTCGGTTTTAAAGTGAACCCAAATATAAAACTTTGTCAAAATGCGCAGGAAGCGACAGCTTATTGCAAGGAATGGGATGAAAAACGTTTTACTCTTGATTATGCAACAGATGGTGTTGTTATAAAAGTTAACTCGCTTGCTGTTCAGCAGGAAATGGGATTTACGTCGCGTGCACCAAAGTGGGCGACTGCATTTAAATTTCCGCCGGAGGAAGTTACTACAAAACTTTTGGGAGTTGAAGAAAGTGTGGGAAAAACAGGTGCTATTACTCCGGTTGCCATACTTGAACCTGTGCAGCTCGGCGGAAGTACTGTGTCGCGCGCAAGCCTTCATAATTTTGATGAAGTAGGAAGGCTTGACGTAAGAATAGGCGACAGAGTTTATATAAAAAAAGCAGCGGAAATTATCCCAAAAGTCGTTAAAGTGATCGAGGATGAAGAACATTACAAGCTTCCGCAATACACCCCGCCTGAAAAGTGTCCTTCTTGCGGCTCTGAACTGCATATCCATGAAGGAGAAGTAAACCTTTACTGCGACAATCCGGACTGTCATGCAAAGCGCTGTGCAAAGATTGAATACTGGGTTTCAAAAGATGCAATGGATATTGATAAAATAGGGCCGTCAATTATAGAACAGCTTTATAATAAGGGGTTTGTCAAAACTCCCGTAGATTTGTATAAACTTTCAATGCAGGATTTTATGCAGCTGGATCTTGTTAAAGAAAAATCAGCTTTTAATATGTATACCTCAATTCAGGAAAGTAAAGACCGTTCTTTGCCCCGTTTTTTGACGGCTTTTACCATAAGAAATGTCGGCAAAGAAACAGCAGGTGTACTGGCGCAGGAATTTGGAACACTTGAAAACATAATGTCGGCTTCGGTTGAGGCTTTGTCAAAAGTTGAAGGTATAGGTGAAATTATTGCTCAGGATATATATGACTTTTTTAGAAAGCCCGAAAATATCAAAATGCTTGAAGAATTAAAAGCTCTGGGTGTTGAACCGGCACCGCCGATTCAAAATGTTTCAGATAAACTTAAAGGAAAAACTTTTGTTTTAACAGGAACATTGCAAAGTATGTCGCGTGATGAAGCTTCCGAAAAAATTAAGCTAATGGGCGGGAAAACATCATCATCCGTGTCAAAGAATACATCTTTTGTTATTGCCGGAGAAAATGCCGGATCAAAATTAGACAAAGCTCAAAAATTAGGTGTTATAATATTGACAGAAAATGATTTTCTGAACATGATAAATTAGAAAGTGTGGGATTTATGAAAAGAAGAACAAGAATAGTACAGGTATCAGGTTTGCGCGGTATATTAATGATGATATTTATAGCATCATGTCTTGTCGCAGGTTTTATTGCATTTCCCGCATTTGTAGCAATGCATTTGTGGAATTTAGCGGCATCTTATTTGCTAATTCCTGCAATAAATATTTATCAAGGATTGTTGCTGTGGGCAATTATTGCAATATCCGGATTTATAATAAATGACAGAAAAAAATTTCTTGTTGCTTTTAATGCTGCCGACAGGTTAACTGATGAAGAAATGCGCCAAGTTCTGGAACGTGTTAAACTTCATTCCCAAGCCAGAGCAATAAATTCCATGATTTTAAAATCCGCAAAACCCGTTGAAAAACAGGATAAATCGGAAGATGAATCCGAAAATAAAAAGGAGAACGTATGAAAAAAGTATTATTAACTACATTAGTTTTAGGTTTGTTGTTAGGATGTTCGCCAATGTCAACAAAAGCTGTTGCAGAAGCTGTTGAGAGAGGTTTTGTATCAGTAAGCACATCTGCTAATACTGAAATTACTCCGGATGTAGCGGATATTTCGATTGCTGTGCAAACTTATGACAACAAATCTCTGCAAAAGGCAACAACCGAAAATAAAGAAATTTCGGAAAAAGTTATTGCCGCATTAAAAGGTATGATAAATTCCTCAAACGGAGATTACGTTAAAACCATAAATTACAGTGCATCTCCGCTTTATACATATTCTGGAAATAAAAGAAATCTGGATAAATATCAGGTTTCTAACACTGTTGTAATACATACAAAATCTATTGACAAAGTCGGGGCAATGATTGACAAAGCAATATCTTTAGGTGCAACAAATGTTGATAACCTTGCTCTTTCTGTTTCAAAATATGATGATGAATGCAACCAGCTGCTTGTAAAAGCTACTCAAAAGGCAAGAAGCAGAGGCGATTTGCTTGCAAAAGCCGCTTCTACAACAATAACC
The DNA here is from genome assembly GCA_949296425.1 of uncultured bacterium. Taxonomy (GTDB): domain Bacteria; phylum Cyanobacteriota; class Vampirovibrionia; order Gastranaerophilales; family Gastranaerophilaceae; genus Stercorousia. Next base: position 9,358 of record CASFPN010000018.1, on the reverse strand, counting down.
GGAGTTCGTTCATTGAATGTCAGCTGCAGTGCAAATAATTCCATAACTCCTCAATACCGTATGCTTGCCGCAAATATTGGCAGCGCTGATATGGCTGAGGCAAAAGCTTCTTCAACATCTATAGAAAAAGGTATTGTAAAGATTTATGCCACAGTGAATGCTACATTCTTTGTAAAATAAAGTAAGAAAGCTCACTGTTTGCCATGGTTTAAGGTGTCGGATAAAGAGATTTTAAAGACAGATCTGTCTTGGAATCTCTTATCCCATAGCACCTGTTTTGATTTAAATTTATTTCATTGCAATAAAAAATTTTTTCAAGTACAATATTGCTGTGAACAAAAGGGGTATGGAATGAGAATTGAGGCTAAAAATCTTGTTAAAATATACGGCGACAGAAGTGTAGTTAATGATATTTCTTTTGAAATGAGCAAAGGCGAAGTTGTCTGTCTTTTAGGCCCGAACGGTGCTGGCAAGACTACAACGTTTTATATGGTTGTGGGACTTGTTAAACCGAATAAAGGCCATATATTGCTGGACGGAGAAGATATTACCTCCTGGCCTATGAACGAGCGGGCACGAGCCGGTATAGGCTATCTGCCGCAGGAAGCGTCTATTTTCAGGAAACTTTCGGTGGAAGACAATATTAAACTTGTTCTTGAGATGAATGAGAAATTGACTGTTGATGAGAAAAAACGTAAGCTTGAAGAATTGCTTACGGAATTTGGTATAGCAAGGCTGCGCTCTTATGCTGCCGTGTCACTTTCTGGCGGTGAGCGTCGAAGGGTTGAAATTGCACGAGCACTTGCAGCGAGCCCTGATTTCATGCTTCTTGATGAACCTTTTGCCGGTATTGACCCGATTGCAATAGGAGAAATTAAAGATAACATCAGAAAAATTTCAAAAGATAAAGGGCTCGGTGTTTTGATTACAGATCACAACCCTAAGGCGACTCTTTCCATTACAGACAGAGCTTATGTAATTTTCGACGGAAAAATTAAAATTCAAGGCAAAAGTGAAGATGTTGCCGTTGATCCGGTTGCAAAGGAATTTTATTTAGGAAAGGATTTTGCCCTGTAATGAAAATATTTCCGAAAATAACAATATACGACAGATATATTTTTATGCAGGTAATGCTGGCGACAATTGTCGCAATTATGCTTTTTACCGTTGTATGGATTGCACCGGAGATGCTTTTGAATACCATTAAAAGAACTCTTGCTGGTGAATACGGGGTTAAGACAGCTATTCTTATCTTGTTTTACGAGCTTCCGAAAATTTTAGGGAAGGCTTTTCCTGTCGGACTGCTTTTAGGCACCTTGTTTACTTTTGATAAATTAAGCAAAGATTCGGAACTTACTATTTTCAGGGCAGTCGGACTTTCTTTTTCAAGAATTGCCGCACCGGTTATTGTTCTCAGTCTTATTGTGACATGGGTATGTTTTGTAACTTATGATAAACTTATTCCTATGTCGGTCAACAAATCCATTGCATTAAGGGGCGGCTATGTCACAACCCAGTATATTTATACTCAAAAGGACAAAGACGGTGTGCCGGTTAGTGCTGTTGTCATATCAAAGTTTTCAAAAGATACAATGTATAATGTGATTGTTCTTGATTTTTCAAAAAAGCAGTATTCAGATGTTCATCAGCTGCAAAATATTTTTTATGCTAAAACAGGCAAAAATCTTCCTGAAAAATGGGAATTATATGATATTACGCAGTACAAAATTTCCGGCGACGGGATTTTTACTGAGATTGCGACACTTCCTAAAATGGATATTTTGGAAGGCGAAGCTGCTAAAAATGCCTTTACTCTAATGACATATTCGGTAAAAAAAGAACGTGAAATCAATAATCATGATTTAAAAAATTATATAAAACTTCTTAAAAAAGAAGGTCTGGATGAAGAATACAGATATATGCTGAACAAATATCTGCAGAGATTTTTCCATCCGTTTGTTTGTGTTTTGCTTGCTATAATGGGAACGCTTCTCGGATTCAGCAAGCCGCGTGAACAAAGACTGGTCGGTTTTACGATTGCAATCGGCTGTATTTTCCTTTATTATATAACACTGCCGTTTTTTGATCTTCTGGCAGAAAAAGGTGTACTGCACCCGCTTATTACTGCAATTTTTCCGCCCTTTGCATTTTTCTGTGCAATTGTAGCTTTTTACAAGTCAAAGGATTTATAGATTATGAAAAAAATATTGTTTTTCCTTATTTCTGTGTTACTGCTTTCAAATACGGCAATTGCCGATCCTATTGAAGTTACGTACAATGACGGAATTTATCATATTGTGCTTAAAGGCGACAAAATAAAAAAACGTATAAAATTTGTCAGCTCGGAAAGTCTTATAACCAATAAAGAAGCCCATCAAAGGGCGAAAGCAAAATTGACGATTAATGCAGGTTATTTTGACCCGGCAAATCAAAAATCTATGTCATATATTGTGTCTGACAGAGTAACAATGGAAGATCCGCAGTTTAATGAATCAATTTTATACAATCCGGTTTTGCGCAAGAATATGGAAAAAATACTTAACAGAACAGAATTCAGAGTTCTTGAGTGTGACAGAGGTCAATACCGTTATGAAATAGTGCCGCACAAAAGTTCTGTTGATTTTGGCTGTGCACTGATTACATCTGCTCAAGGGGGGCCTCTTGTATACCCGCAGTTAAGACTTGAAGAAGAATTTTTTGTTGTAAAAAAAGACGGTGAAGTCGTAAGAGAGAGCTGTTCCGTGCTTCACAAAACAGCAAGAACAATTATAGGCTTGAAAGGTGAGGATGCGCATATTTTAATAATAACTGACGAGCATCCGATGGATATGTATGAAGTTCATGAATATGTAAAAAAACTTGGCTGGGACAGGGCAATGGCGTTTGACGGCGGAAGTTCAACTTCAATGAACTATCTTAACAAATATAATGTAACTTCTGTGGGAGACGGTGCAGGCAGAAGTCTAAAATCATTTATGGTTGTGAATTAGAGAGAAATATTAATAATTGTAAAATATATACTTAATATATGTTAAAGATATCTCACAAAGTGGAATACATGAGATATAAACCATTTTCTTTTTCTTTATTTTCTCCTACACACTAACCTTTTACCAAATTTGATATGGCCGTTGTATAACGGCTATTTTTATGAAAGGATACTCCTTTAAACCCGCAGTCATAGTCGCGGATTACGGGCAGACACAATACTACTCCGTTTATTTTGTGTCTGCCCGGTGTTTTTTTTAATACATTTTGATTATATTTCTTACTTCTTTAATAACTTTTTGCGCTTCTTCTCTGGCTTTTTCAGAGCCTTCTTTGATAATTTTGTCAACTTCTTGGGGGTGTTCTTCGTAGTATTTGCGTTTTTCTCTTATAGGCGCAAATTTTTCATTGATAACTTTTCCTAACATACGTTTACAATCAGCGCATCCTCTAAGTCCTTTTTCACATTCGCATCTGACTGTTTGAACTTCGTCCTGTGCAGCGAATATCTGCCAGTATTTAAATGCAACTTCGCATTCATCTGGATGTCCCGGGTCATCTTTTCTCATTCGGCTTCTGTCAGTTATTGCTGTCATGACTTTTTTTGCGGTAACTTCATCAGTATCCGATATTTTTATGTCATTTTGGAAAGATTTACCCATTTTATTCCCGTCTAATCCGCAGATTAACGAGCAGTTGTTTAATAAAGGTTTTGGTTCGTTAAAGAAATCAGTTTTGTAGATATTATTAAATCTTCTGGCTATATCTCTTGTAATTTCGATATGTGCAACCTGGTCTATTCCGACTGGAATATATGTTGAGTTAAACATCATAATATCAGCACTCATCAAAACTGGATATCCCATTAATCCGTAATTAATCTGTGAACCGGCGCCTTCTTTTGTTCTTAAAATTTTTGCCATATCTTTAAGGCAAGGATCACGTTCAACCCAGTTTTGCGGGGTAATCATGCCTAAATATATGTTAAGTTCGGCTATTTCCGGAACAAGAGATTGAACATATATTGTTGAAACTTTCGGGTCTATTCCGCAGGCAAGCCAGTCTATAATTACATCTCTGACGTCATTTTTCAGGGTTTCTGTTTTGTCGTATTTAGTTGTAAGTGCGTGCCAGTCAGCCGCGAAGAAAAAACTTTCGTATTTATACTGTAGTTCAACCCAGTTTTGAATAACACCCAAATAGTGTCCGAAATGTAGTTTTCCTGTCGGGCGCATACCTGATACAATTCTGTCTGCCATAGTACATCCTTTCTTTCTACGCTTATTATAACAAAAAAATGACATAACAAAAATTATCAAAAGACAATAAGTCAATAGGACGTTAAGACAATAAGTCATTACTGTGTGCATTCGCACACGTAAAATAAATAATGCGACGATAACGGAACGAGCAATAATTGCAGGCGAAGGAAATGTCAAAGGCGTGTATTGTTTGAGCGATAAAAAGATGCTGAAACAAGTTCAGCATGACGGATTATAAAACGAGTTTACACGCCTGTATGCTGAGCCTTGCAAATTATTAGTGAATGTGTGTCGCCGGTTTTGAGGCACTTTTGCCGCCAAAAGTGCCCCTGTAAGGCCCGACGGAGGCAAATAAAGTACGATTAGTTTGTTTTTAGTTGCCGATAATTTTTATTATGTAAATAAATGTAACAAAAAATACACTTTGTGAAATTGGAGATTTTAAAAATACTTTATATGTGTAAGAGAGTACAAACATAAGGAGAGATGAGATGACTTTTTTAGCGATTGATGCACAGAAAAATTTATTCACATTGCAGAAGAGCCAGCTGCAATTTGAACAGACGATTATAATGAGCAGAGCTAACTACATTACCAAACAAATGGGTGAGAGAGCCGAAGACCTCGGAGATGATGGTGATTTAGAGAATGATCCGTATTATGTAGAACTTCAACAAACGGAATCATATCTTGAAACAAGGCAGGATTCACTTGAGTCACAGATTACATTGATTGAAAATGAGATTTCAAGCTTGAAGAACCTTGTAAATAACAACATTAAATCTTCCTGCACATTGAACCTGATTGGCAGCTAGTAACGGCAGGTAATCCAATTCTCAGTCCAGTGTCTTAAACAGACAAATGACCGTCATTCAAAGCGAAAGCGCCGGAACTCAAGATTAGTAAATTTGTTCACCCTTTCTTATCAGAATGTATGGAATAAACAAAGTTAACTATTTGCGGCAAGTTCAACGGTATTCAACATCAATGATGCAATGGTCATAGGACCGACACCGCCTGGAACAGGCGTGATATATGAAGCAATTTTTGAAGCTGCTTCAAAATCGACATCGCCGGATATTTTTCCGCGGTCATCTCTGAAAATTCCCACATCAATAACGACACAATTATTTTTCAACATATTTTCCCCTATAATTTTTTTCCCAACTGCTGAAATTAATATATCAGCAGTTTTTGTTATGTCTGAGAGGTTTTTTGTTTTGCTGTGACACATTGTAACCGTTGCATTTCTGTTCAAAAGCATCTGCGCAACAGGCTTGCCCACAAGATTTGAACGTCCTATGACAACTGCGTGTTTACCTTCAATTTCAATACCGTATTCATCCAGTAATAACATTATACCTTTTGGAGTACATGGATAAACAAAAGGTTTTTCTCCCGAAAAAAGTTTGCCGCTGTTATAAGTAGTAAGTCCGTCAACGTCTTTTTCCGGAGCTATTGCATCTATTATATTAAATTGGTTAATATGCTCAGGCAGCGGAAGCTGTACAAGAATTGCCGTTACATTTTTATTGTTGTTAAGTTCATTGACTTTATTAAGGAGTTCGCTTTCTTTTACATCCGATGAATAAGTTATAACAGTGGAATTTATCCCGAGTTTTTCAGCGCATTTCTTTTTGTTGTTTACATATATTATGCTTGACGGATTATCCCCTGCAAGAATTACTGCAAGCGTCGGTTTGACAGGCATGCTGTCAGTCTTTGCTTTAAGATTTGCAAATATTTTATCTCTTAATTTTTTACCGTCTAAAATAACTGCCATTTTTACTCCCTTATTTGTGGTAAATTTAACCGGAAATAAAACTGCTTTATTGCCTCCTGAACAAGTTTTGACTCGCGCTCAATTGACTTGTTTGTTAAATCATCATCAAATGGGACGACACCCAAAACATCTAAGTCATACCGTTTTAAAAGTTCATAAACGGAGGTTAAATCGGTGTTTTCAACTTTATTTATTATAACCCCGAGCTGGTTTCCTGCAGCGTATTTTGCACTAAATTCTTCAATACGCTTGGCAAGATGTGCGCTTTCATCAGTCGGGTTTGCAACAATGAGTGTTGTATCTATATCCGTATCAACAAGCTGGTTTAAATATTTAAGATCAAATTCGCAGTCAAAAATTACGATATCATATCTTTGTAAAAGTTTTAAAACAGCATCATTTATCTGTCCTGTAATCGGACAGCGGCAATCTTTTGAGCCGACAAACCATGAAACAATTATATCTACATTGTCATACAAAGATACGACAATATCTTCCATTGCCCATTCAACAAACTCCTGTTTGCTCATCCCTTCGGGGATTCCTGTTTTATATTCGTGTTTCCCGCTTCTTATTCCGTAAATTGTGTTTCTTATATCAAGTCCGAAGCTGTGCCCCAGTTCGCCGGTTAAATCGTTGTCAAACAAAAGTATTGATTTATCGGGGAAATATTCCTGAAAAATTCTTAAAAACGCTTTTGTTATTGTTGTTTTTCCGCTTCCGCTTTTTCCTGTTAATGCCAGTTTAAATGTCAAATTAAATACCTTTCTTTCAAACTCTCTGATAATTGTTTTGTTAAATCCATTGCTTTTAGAGCAAGAGCTTCACTTAGTGAGCCTGCACCGCAGGAAGGAGTTATCAGAGAATTATCTATAATAATTTTCTCATCAATTCCTTTTTCAGTCAAATAGTTTACAGCTTTTTCAAAAATCTTAACCATTTTACTTAAATCGGCTTTTTCAAGCAACTCCTCATTGAGCGTTGGAACAACTCCCCAAGCAATTTTTTTCCCTTGTTCAAAATAAGGTTTTAGATAATTATCAAAAAGGCTTAAATTTTGTGCATAAGCGTAAGCATCAAGATTAATTATGTCAACTCCGGCTTTTACAGGTATTGTCCAGTCGCATTTGCCGCAGCAGTGGATGGCGCTTAAAGCTCCGTTTGCTTTTATTATATCTGAAATTTCTTTCAACATTGAAATAACTTCTTCGTGCGTAATTGTTATGAATGCTGATGTTCCAAGTTGTGATATTGAGGGTTCATCAATAAAGATTATAGGGATAGTATTGCTGTTTGCGGATTTGATTTGTTTAATCTGCCATAAAGCTTTTATTGTAAGGGTTTTAACGATAATTTCCCTTAATGTTTCATCATATATTGCACATCTGCCGGTTTTGTCAACAAGAGTTGCGGCAAGCGTGAAAGGCCCGACAATTTGGCCTTTGGCGTATGATGGTTTTATTTCTTTTACTATATCAATGAATTTAGGAAACGATAAAGAATAATTTATAGCATATTTTTCTATTGCGTCGGGTAAATCTCTCCATCGCTTACGCGGATCCTCTCCCTTTGCAAGGGAGGTATAAGAAATAATTTTTTCATAATCGCAGAAGAATTGTTCAATATCTGAAAAAAATTTGTCGCTTTCTGTTTCAAGATAAGTTTTGCCTGATTTTTTATCGAAAAAAAACGAAGGCATGTTTTCCAAAAATTGGACAATCATATCTTCGTTTTTACTTATTTTAGGCAATTGCGGCCAGAAAGGAATTGATTTGAAATCTTTTGTTACAACGACCATCGCATCATCTAAATTTTTATAGGGCAATGATCCGATTGCCAGACAGTTGAGTTTCAAATCGTCAGCCATCAAATATCCTTATTCTTCGGTTGTTTCTTCAACTTCTTCTACTGATTCTTTGAGTACTTCGGAAGCTGTAACAACAACGTCAAGTTCGCATTTTACTTTTGAAGTAAGTTTGATAAGCATTTTGTATTCACCGACTTTGTTGATCGGGGCATTTAAAGAAACATTTTTTCTGTCAACTTCAATACCTGATTTTGCAAGAAGTTCTTCAGCGAGTTTTTTTGTAGTTATTGTACCGAACAATTTGCCTGATTCTCCTGCTTTAGCGGAAAGCTCAAGTTTTGCAAATTCTTCGATTTTTTTAGCTGTTTCCAAAGCTTCTGCGTGTAATTTTTCTTGTTTAGCCTTAATTCTTGCCAAATTCTTTTCTCTGTTTTCCAAAGCGCCTTTAGTAGCTACTTCTGCAACAGATTGAGGAAGCAGGAAGTTTCTTGCGTAACCGTCTTTTACATTAACGATGTCGCCTGCTTCACCGAGGTTCTGTACATCTTTTTTCAATATAACCTGCATAATAATTCTCCTTTGCTATTTATATCAAGTTGCATGTAGTTTTACACTACAACAAACACAACTTATTGTCGAGCTTTTTTTTCGGATTGTAAAGAAGATATGGAATATATGCTGATAAAAAATAGCCTGGTTGATGCTTATTTTCTTAATCTCTATTTAAGGTTCGGAAAATAATATTTAACCCCATTATCACTGCGCCATCTGACATAACCAGTTTTGGGCACCCTGTCTATATCGTAAACGCTTACCAGTGCCCAGTTGCCCCTGATGACGTTTAGATTTATTTTTTGCGGCATATTTATTGTACTGACAACCTGTGATTTGTCATCAGTTGATGTGTGAAGATCTTTTACGCTGTCAGGAGCTTCTTTAAGTATTTTTAATCCGTATTTCCGTCCGTACATATTGTAAAACATTACCCAGGTCATAAATCTGTATGGGTCTTCATCTTTTTTCAGCCATCCTTTTGCGCCCGTATTATTGTTATAAATTACCTGAACCCACTCTTCAGTTTCATCAGATACGGCAAGAAGCCCCAGGTTTTTGGACGGTATAAATACTACAAACAGATCGTCTGCTTTTATTTCCGGAGGGAAAATTTTTTCGCCGCTGAAACTTATGCTGTGGAGAATATGTGATTTTTCAGACGGTTGTTCGTATAAAGTCATTTTTGAAGGAACCTGATAAAGTCCGAATGTGTTTGTATTTTCAAGGCTTACATTCTGTGGAATTACATCGGCACACAATCCTTGTAAAGATATCAGTAACATTATTGCTGTTGTTAAAAAGAATTTTTTCATGTTAAAATCCCTCCACCGCTTGCGCGGTCCCCCTCCCTTTGCAAGGGAGGTTATGTTTATGTTTTTTCTTTTGGAATTATCTCCACCGCTTGCGCGGTCCCCCTCCCTTTGCAAGGGAGGTTATGTTTATGTTTTTTCTTTTGGAATTATC